>JBHJIL010000012.1:0-46745 GCA_050043465.1 Leptolyngbyaceae cyanobacterium | reverse complement strand
TGACCTCAATGTCATCAAAGAAAATACTGTCGAGTTGAGCATCCGTAATTTGATTGTTTGCCACTGTGATATTGGCAGTGGCGTCTCCCTCAATGAGGCCAAATTCAATGCCCGCTGCACCAATTGTGTTCAAGGTATTATCAGCAACGGTCACTGTGGCATTATCTATGCCGTTAATGCCATCAACGAAGATGCCATCATCAGTTGTATTCGAGATTTGATTGCGAACAATCGCCACCGTGCCATCAATATCGGGCAGGTTAATACCGACATTGGCATTGGTAATTGTGTTGTCTTCAATCGCAATCCCCTCACCATTAGCCACAATCCCATCTGCCCCCACCGGATCAATCGCTAGACCCGAGACCAATGTGTTGTTGCCGACTGTTGCAGTGCCGCTGACTGTCGGTAAGTTGCCGCTGCCAGAGCCTGGCAGTATCACTTCCCCAAATTGAGTATTTAACAGTTGTGTGGGCCCTACTGAGCGCACGTCTACCCCATCTGGCAGTGTAAAGGCACCGCCTGCATCACCCGCCTGCACATAAATAATGTTGTCAGCGTTGGCTGTGGCAATAGTCGTGGCATTGGTAATGGTATCGAGCGGCGCTTCAAAGGTGCCCGTCGCGGTGGCTACTCCTGTAGTTGGGTCAACATGATGGAAAACAAACGCCTGGTTTGTATCTGGGTTGATAGCCACAATGCTGGCGTCGAGAATCGAAACATCCGTTCGTTCCTCTACCAAAACAGTGTTGGTCCGCGCAATGGGTTCTCCTGCTCTGGCCCATAGCCGTGTTTGTGAATTCTCTTCCGTATCAGATGGACGTTTTGCTGGGGCTCCTAATAAGGCACTCACTGAAAAGACCGCATTCGTGCCAAATACGCCGTCATTCTGAACGCCTAGACCGACACGCAAGTTGTTTTTAATGCGGTAATCCAGTGAAGCCCTAATACCTAAACTATTTTGAGAGGCTTCTCCCCCCAAATAATACACACCGCTTCGCCCCCACAGGCTGCTCTCTTCACCTAACTCAAACAGCTCAAGGCCACCGTCAAGTGACACGGTGGTCACAGCAGCTTGTACCTGGTCAACTTGCTGCTCATTAAACGCCAATTGATTACCGACAAACTGAGGGTTTACGACCTGGGTCGCGGTGGCAATGACCTGACGGGCATTACCCAAAGGCAGGTTGGCATTGAAGGTTAAGTCCCAGTTCTCTCCTAGTAGCTCAGTGCCAATGCCTACCTGGGTAAAGGTGCGATCGCCCGTACTGCGAGCATCTAGACCAGCATAAGCACCCCATAGTGTGCTGTCGTTTAGCAGGGCTCGGTAGCCAGCTTGCAAGCCCCCGCCAAAGTCGCCGGTGTTATCTACACTCACACGACCATCAATAAAGGTGACGTTTTGCCCCGGCGTTTGAAACACAGGGAGAAAACCACCAAAGCTACCAAAGCCTGTAAAGCCAGCACCTTCGTTATAGTTGAGATTTAAGAAGGGTTGCAGACGGAGCGCAGCAGCCCCTGTCTCTGTTGGGGTTGCTTCTGGGGTAGGGGACTGGGCGGATTGGGCTTGATCAGTCTGAGTTTGAGCGATCTCATCGACGGAAACCGGTGTGGCGATTGCTTCAGCTGAAATGGCCAATACACTCGCTAAAGATAAGCAATAACTCAGGCATCGCTTAACACCTGTATTGCCAGCAATTCGTAGCCGTTGAAAACGTTTCGAGAGACGAGATAGATTTTTAACATCCTGTGTAGGGATAATGGCGACACCGTTGACTGTCATGGGATTTTCCTGTTGTGAATTGTTGTAAGCTATAAATGTTTGAACCTTGACCACATCAAAACCAGCGTTTTCTCTAAAGAAAACTCTCGGGAGTGAAATTGAGTTTGGTTTAAATGAATGGGTGCGCTCTTTAGATGTAAACCATGTCCAAGTTAGAACCTGTTGTTTCCTCTATGGAAAAACTTCAATTCTGGACGTAGACAAGGTTTATCTGGGTCCTTAAAGAGCCACGCAGAAGATTACTTCCAGTTATGTTGTTTGAATTCCAGAAACTATGGAAAAATTGTTTTTGGAATCTAGGATGAGAAGAATTTAATCGATAGATCTTTTTTCTGGGCAGTCTAAAAAAGACAAATAATTGCTTTTCCATAACAATTCCATACGTAAAAAATCACGCATGCATAAAGCTGGATATGAACACAATTGATTGTCAGTTATGGATACGAATAATAGTTAAACTTGGATGACTTTAATTTTTAGCACTTGTCGAATGTTTTATATTTAGATTAGATAAACCACCACAGAGCAAGTGCTCCATAAACCAACCCTTGATGCTCAACGTGAACCTCCTTATATCAATCAATATTTACCTACCTGACTATCAATACGAATGAGGGTTTGATTTGGATGAAAAATATTCAAATTGACCTAAAAGCCAGCAAGCGCAAGGGGCGGTCCTTGCTGCAGCTTCAATGTCCTACCAATAATTTTTGGGAACCGCGCCCTGCTCATAAATTCCTGGTTAGCCGCGCGATTTGAAGTTGTTTGAGGGGCTTAATTTGAGCCGACTAGTTATGGGTTTAGATCGGTCGCAGTGCCTATACTGCCATTGCTTGTATCTACAGCAAGGGATGCCTAATGTATTTCCAGGCATCCCTTTACTGTATTCCAGCCGCTACGCCGCCGACTTTGCCTCCTTCAAGGCTTTATTAGCTTCTCGGATCAGGATACCGCCCGTTGTCGCCGTTACGATCGCGGCAACAGCATCTGTGCCTACATGTCCCAAATGAAGTACCATTTTAGTGAACGGATCAGCTTTAATCGATCTTACAAAGCAAGCAAAATTAGGCAGCGCTGAGAACACCTCATTACTGATATCAGCTCTCTTAATGGCAGGATTTTCTTCTTCTACAGCCGCTAGATAAAGCGAAAAAAGTATCATGTCAATGGCGTTTAATATAGCCCACAAACTGTTGAAGAACTTTTCTTTACGTCTCATTCGCTGAAAGTCACCTACCTTTAGTAATATGGCATCTAAGGCTAATGTGCACCCTCTGTAACTCCACAAGATGATTTCTCTGCGATCTTCCTTACTGATTTCATCAGAATCTTCGAATTGGGCAGGATAGCTAAACATCCAACTCGCGAGACTCAGAACAACGCTTGTTATCTCTAATCCCCCTAGAAGTCCAGGAATCCTTCCTGACACAAGACCAAGAAACTGGTCAACCCCGTTGCTTTGACTAAAACCGGGGTCATTTAATCCGGGTACGTCAAATAGATCCAGAATTCCATTGATGATGTGATTAACCGTGTCTGCTAGAGTCACAATGGTCGTGAACGCTAGATACTTACGTAAGTCAGAGATGCTTTCGAGGGCAGCAGTTTCGTCTGCGCTGTTGGCTTTATTAGACAAATCTGCGCTCTTGGATAGCGCGGGACCCCCAGTCGTTAGGTTAGCCAATGCCAGGGTCTCTTTCTGATTCGACAAATCTAGCGGCACAGGAGTTCCATTAGTAAACAAGTTTTGGCCTGTCACCAGTTTTGCTGTGACCGTGACTGGAATGGCCAGAACCATAGTAGCCAGATTTAGCACCGTCAGCTTACCGACGCCGATGAAGTCTAACAGGTCCGAAATAAAAGGAATTCTGATTTCTGCATTAAGCAACTCCTGGAAGAGGTCGATTGCAGCTCCAACAATGTCCAACAGACCCAGTGTCACATTCTCGATCGCTTCCAATGACTGAATGATCGCATCTCTAAAGGCCTCAATCATGACGATCAGGGCAACCTCTTGCTGACGTGGGTTCTTAATCAGTGCCTGAATACTGTCCAGCACCCCTTCTGAGATCCGCAGCCCCGCCCCGACGGCATTCTCGAATGCTTCAAATAGGTTATTAACGAAGCTTTCTAATGGCGAATCACCACTCTCGGAGTTCGGTGTATCAGAATCTGATGGGTTTGATCCCCCTAGTAGCTTTGAGAGAAACCACTCCAGAGCTTCAGGTATCTCAAATCCAGACTCCTCTACTTCCGAAGGTTTACCTCCCAATTTTTTAACGAGTTGGTTCATGCCATCCTCTACGTCTTCTTGCAAACCATCTACGAAGGATGTGACATGGGGTTTGGCATCTGCGGCTAGCTGCTTAGCAGACTCTAATCCTGCATTGATCGTCCGTTTCAGATATCGCTGAGTGTCTAAAATATCGTCCCAGTCGAACAAAAACTGTAGAAACTCGATGAATTTTTTGATGCCTTTAACAACTTTTTCAACGACCGCTTCAACAAATTCAGCCACCTTTTCAGCGGTGTCTACCACAAAGTCAATGATGCCTTCAGCGGTTTTGACAATCACATGCACAACATCTTTGACCTTACCAATCACCACTGATGCGGCTTTTTTAATCGCATCTTTAATTTTTTTGCCGATGCGGCCAAAGACACGTTTCGTAGCGAAGGCCCTGCTGGTTCCTAGACTGCTGCTGGATTGTAGACTGCGAGTTTGTGGACTACGAATTTCCTCACTGCTGGTTGATTGAGCGAGCAGTTGCTGCCACTCATCCGAACTAATCTTGTTTTCTTGAATAATCACCTTTGAGGGGGGCTTTGACCGTCCCAATCTATCTGGCGGAGTCGTGTTACTGTCCTCAGTAGGCCCAAGTTTAAGTTCCCAAGGGTTGTCGATAGTCGCGCCAGACACGACTCGATTCGATGACTGAACGGGACTACTTTCAGAGGGCTCATCGTCGGCATAAGCTACCGTTGCCATCACCCGCTTGATAGTGTTTTGGGCACTGGCGACTTCTTTTTTGGTATGGGCCTTGCGGTCAACAATTAAGTTGCCTTGGGCATCCGTAGCATTCCACAGTGCGTCATCCCCTAGTTCAGCAATTTGCTGATGGGCTGCTTTGTTGGGGAAAATAACTACCCGCTCATTGATCGCCATTTCACTAGTGTGGATCTTTAGCCCAGGGGTATTGATGCCATCAGCTTCAGAGGTAATCATGATGCGGTTCATTGCATTGGGGCTGATGGTGACTGAACGCGCCTCATCGATGTCGTAGGTGGTGCCCTCCACTTCAATCTGGGTTAGATCGGTGGCTGAAACTTCTATTTCACCAGCACCGGGTTCAAACCGTAGCATGGTGCGATAGGAGGAAAACTCTTCTAGCTGATTGCCCACCATGCGATAGTCCTGGCTCAGTTTGCTAGTGTAAGAAGTAAACACATCTTTAGGGTCAATAGTTCTAAAGATTTTGATGGAGGAAAGCGCGTCGTCGCCAATCTGACCCTCTCGAAGATCGGGTACATTTTTGACAATATCTTCGATTTCTTCTTCTCGTTTATCTTCTTCAGTACGGAAGTTAAAATGTTTAAATAAGGTCACTCCTGTATCGGGTCCTAATCGAATGGACGAGGTTTGATCATTTAGATTTTGGAAGTCTCCAAAGCGTGTATGTTCACCTGAAACATCTTTAGCACTATTAGATAAAATCCAGGTTTTCCCGTGATAAGCTACATGCTCATACAGGGCCACTTCACCCGGTGCCAATTCGCCCACCTGCCCTTCATTGTCGGCCATTTTAGCTACACGGATAAAAACGGCACGACTGTCTTTTTTCCTAGTCCAGCTAAAGGTATTGTCTGCGCCGAGTTCTAACCACTCGTTGTTGGCCTGATTGATGATAGAAAACTCATCTTGAAGACTCTCTGAATCGTCAACATACAGGTATGTGGGAGCCTCGATCGGGGATAGGTTGAAGAATGCATTTTCTTGATCGGCACCGGGTATTAGCTGAAGCTGAGCCTGTTGTAGATTGTGGTGAAATTTGAACAGCTCTTTAAATGACTTCTGGGGTGCTGTGGTAAGAGCGGACTTACCCAGGCTCAAATACTGACCATTAGGCGCTTTGATAATCCACTTCCCGGTGAATGGTTCACCGACGGTGGGCCAAATACGCATCGATTTTGGAAAGGCCTTTAGCCGTGAAAGCCGCAGATCCGGTAGATCTGCGTAGCACTTTTGGGCAACTCCACCAAAATCACTTTGTGCATAAAGGGTAACACCGGTATTGTTAGCGACCCGTAGTTGTTTAAAGTTATTGGAAAAGCGAGATAGATCGTCAACATTTTGTGTGAGGATGACTGCGGCGTTATCGGCAGCCACCAGTTCAATTTCTCCTTGGTGCAAGGGACGATTCACGGGTGGCACTAGGACTTGGATCTCGTCAGCGCTGAGGGCCGTGTGGTAGATACGTAGGTCTTCGTATTGGGCGTTTGGAGTCCCCCTTCTTGAATGACCCAGCTTCACATCAACGTTGTTGTTAATGTTGGCCACACCTGTTTTCGATTCGGCTTCTGCTGCTAATACTCCATCAATGTAGATCTTTATTGTGCGCCCTTTTCTAACAACGGCTACATGAAACCATGTTCTATTAGACACCATCGGTAGGCGACTCGTTTGGACCCGAACATAATGCTTGGCCTTGCTATTTTCATCGACGTGGAAAAATATTCTTCTATCAGATAGCCGCACGGAGAAAAAATTACCATGCCCTTTCATCGTTTGGTCACCGATGATGTCTAGTTCATTATCGCCATGGTTGCTGATATTCTTCATGCCAAATGCCACAGTAAAGTCGCTGGTCCCGAATTGACCAACCTCTTTACCCAAATTGACATGGGAGTCTTTGCTGAGTAAATGAATGGCATTGCCAATGCGGCCATGTCCCTTCAATGCAGCCTTAAAAAGGCTTGATTGAGCACTGTTGACCGTATCTACGGTTGTTGTCTCTTGTCTCTCATTAAACTGCCAGTGGTATTGAGGTTGAACTGCCATGTTTCTTTATTATGAATTGTTGTGAGCTATGAATAGTTGAACCTTAACCACATCAAAATCAGCGTCTTCTCCGAAGAAAACTCTCAGGCTTGAAATGGGGTTTGGTTCAAATAGATTGGTGCGCTCTTTAGATACATTCAGGTCATCAAAGAGCCACGCAGAAGATTACTTCTATCTATGTTGCTTGGATTCCAGAAACTATAAAAAATGTTTTTAGAATATAGGGTGAGAAGGGTTTAATCGGTAGATCTTTCTTTCTAAGCAGACCAAAAACAAGATTTTCAAGAGGATATTGACACACTTAAACGCCTGTATTAGAGGGGCACAAGTGTTGTTTCAAATATTCTTTTTTAGGTAGAGTACAAAAAATAGACAAACAATTGCTTTCAGTAGCAATCCAAAACCTCACGCATGCGTAAAGCTGGATATGAACACAATTGATCGTCAGCTATGGATACGAATAATAGTTAAACCTGGATGATTTAAATTTTTAGCACTTGTCGAATGTTTTGTATCCAAATTAGACAAACCACCACAAAGCAAGCGCTCTATACACCAATCCTTGACGTCTAAGGTGAACCTCCTCATATCAATCAATATTTACCTACTTGACTATCAATACGAACGAGGGGGCGATTTGGATGAAAAAAATTTAAATTGCTCTAAAAGCCAGCAGGCTGTAGGGTATGGTCCTTTTACTCTCGGTGTCCAGCAGACACGATACACAGTTGAATTTGCCTAGGCCGACGCTAGAACCTTCATGCTATTCTCCTAGTGTGAGAGGGTTTGGGTTGGTTGCTCTATTCTCTTACGGCTTGCATAGATTCTTTAGTCAGCAAATTCCTTTTTAGCCAAATTTTATGAAGGAGGTCGCGATAAAACGACGAGTATTGCTTCAATTTGCTGCTACTTCTGCGGGTACATATTGATGAACCTGTGTATATGCTGGTTCGAGAGGCAGACTACGACCTTGCTGCCCAAAAGTGTGGTTTATCAGTCAACTTAGTCATTTGGCCGCTAGATGATTTATGGATGCGTGACACTGGACTTGTTTTTGTCCAACGTGATCGAAGAAATATTGCAGGGCTCGACTTTAATTTCAATGGCTGGGGAACAACTGAGTGGCATTCGAGTGAGTGATGATAGCCTGTGGCAATGGATCCAACGCTGTGGTTACAAAGCTATGGAGCGATGGAACTGTGATGTGGAACGCTGGCAGCACGGTCACGCTCCCCCGCTGGAAGCCTTGAGCGATGAGATGGCGGCCATGCCCTTAATTTTTCGAACTGTTGGAAATGCAAGATAGTAGCTGATTTGTTTACCCAGGTAAAACAACGTTAGGCCCGAGATCGCCAACCATTGAAACTCTCCTATGAGCAGGTCATTCAAAATCACGTGGCGGATTAAACTCGACAGCCCTTTGCGGTTAAATTCGTTTGGGCCTTTTCGACGAGGGCAGCATTCAGCTTGCCAGGGGAAAAGGGGTACTCTTCGTGGGTATTAATGATGAAGACATTTGCCATAGTTGAAAAAATCCTGAGATGTGAAAGGCAAGGAGAGAGGCCGCAGGCGGTGAGATTAATCCTCCATCTTCGGATCTGGACGAAGGCCACTGAACGATGCTTTTAAAAACGGGCCGCATTTTCGGCCACCGACTTGGCTTCGTCGCCTTTATCGAAGAAAGCTGGGAAGGGCTTGGGAATAGTGACGGCTTTTTGGGTCGCTGGTCGGGCATCGATGCGATCGCACCAAGCTTGGAAGTTATCCAGCCCTTCAATGGACACGTTGGCCCAGGGGTAAGACCGCGCCCAGGGGTAGGTGGCGATATCCACGATGGTAAACTCGTCGCCGAGAATATACGGTTTGTTCGCCAACTGCTTGTCTAGGACTTCGAGCAAGCGGCGAGACTCAGTCACGTAGCGGTCGATGGCGTAGTCGTCTTGAATGCCTTTGGGAGCCGCAATGCGTTGGAAGTACATTGCCTGACCCATCATGGGGCCAATACCCGCCATCTGAAACATCAGCCATTGCAAGGCTTCAGACCGAGTCTTGTCACCGACAGGCAGAAACTTCTGATATTTTTCGGCCAGGTACCAGAGAATTGCCCCGGATTCAAAAACGACAAAATCATCATTACCGCGATCAACAATAGTGGGAATGCGGCCATTGGGGTTAAGCTTCACATACCAGTCGGACTTTTGCTCTTTTTTCCCAAAGTCGATAGAGGTCAGGTCGTACTCAACCTCCGCTTCTTCGAGAAAAATGACGGGCTTCCACCCATTCATGGTGGAAGCCGTGTAGAGATGAATATCGGGAGAGACCATAAAAATACCTGCCAGTGAAGGAACTGCAAACTGAATACAGGAGGTGAATTGTGCGCGTGCCTGCTCGTAACCTGTCTAGTGATGGCTCAGCGACATGTCCTAAGATAGTGAGGCTAGTAACTAAGGTCAACCAGTATACTTTTAGTAACCTAATCCCTATGGGCACCATTACCAACATCAGCACTGACGACAAGGGGCGCAAAGTCGTCGCCGAGCCTTGCCTAGAGCCTTGCCCGATTGAGCGAGGGATGCGTTTGTTAGGGGGTAAATGGAAAGGCTCGATTCTCTGGCATCTTAAAGATGGTCCGGTACGCTTTAACGATTTGGCCCGTCAAATGGGTGGGGCGAGTAAGAAAATGGTGAGCCAGCGTCTGCAAGAAATGGAAGCAGCAGGCTTGGTCAAGCGGGAAGTGATTAGCGATCGTCCCATTGCTGTGGCCTACGAGATCACTGACTTTGGTAAAACAGCCCTGAACTTTTTAGAAGCCCTAAAAAATTGGTCAGAGGCAAACCGTATTTAGCCTGTGACGGGTAACCTTGTCTGACACCTCGTTGGTGCGGACGGAATAGAAATTATCTGTAGGAGTTCAAGATAACCTGCCGCCGCACAACTTCACCTAAAGTATGAATTTTTACTAGCCCAAGCAAGCTATGTCTTCATCCAGCACAAAACCTCAAACCATTTTATTCATTGCTGCTAACCCCAAAGATACCGGGCGTTTGAGACTTGACCAGGAATTGAGAGACATTTCAGAAGGACTGCAACGTTCCCAAAAGCGAGAACAGTTTAACTTAGAGCAGCGCTTAGCAGTACGTCCCCACGATATCCAACGAGCTGTCCTGGATGTGGATCCTCAAATCATTCACTTTTCTGGGCATGGGGGAGGAGACCAGGGATTAATTTTTGAAGACAACCTTGGTAATAGTAAGCTCATAGACGGAGATGCCCTGGCGGGCCTACTTAAACTTTTTGCCGATAAAATCGCATGTGTGGTGCTCAATGGCTGCTATTCTGCAGTGCAAGCAAAAGCAATTGCCTGTCACATTCCTTACGTTATCGGTATGAACCAAGCAATTGACGATAGGGCGGCAATTGCTTTTGCTGTTGGCTTCTACGATGCTCTAGGGGCGGGGCGTGATATTGAATTTGCCTATAAGCTAGGATGTGCCGCTCTTGGCTTAGAGGGTATTGCTGAAGACCTGACTCCGGTGCTGCTTAAATGCTCCAATACTAAAACTACAACTCTGCATCCATCTCAAGACCCTTTGACGGCCATTGATGCCTCTACCAAAAAGTCGGCTGAAGGGTCGATTACTGACTTTGAATCGAAACTTACCAGTCTTCGGCGGCAAGACCTAGAAGCGGAGCGAGCAGGCTTACAGCGACGCTATAACTTGCTTAGCCAAAAGATCCAACGGTTGGGGGAAGCTCATGATATTGAAACGGATCCAGCAACTAGCTTTAAGTTGGAAATACAGCTACAGCAAGCTAAAGCCGAGCGAGACCCAATTGGTCGTGAAATATCGGATCTAAACTGTAAACTTGAAGAATAAATATCGGTTTTACTCATGATTTCATGTATGAGCTAAGCAAGCAGCAAGACTTATTAGCTGAAAAGATCCAGCGATTGGGGGAATCGTTAGCTATAGAAAATGATCCCGCAAGTAAATTTAAGCTGGAAAAACAACTAGAAGAAAGCCAGGCAGATCTTGTAGCGCTGAAACAACAGGCCCTTAGTCAGAGTTTATATACTTGCCTGCTGCGTCTGGGCTATCAAGAACAAGAAGTTGCATTTACTCGATTTATCCACAGGGAGTCGGTGGCTGCATTTCTAATTCATACCAGCCCTGACCCTGATCATGGTTGGTTGTATGGACAACATTGGCTATTCAATCGTCTGAAGTTGCGAGTGCTCCAAGGAATTGCTGGGAAAAAAGTTATTTTAGATCTGAGCTGTATGGCTCGTAGTCGTGATGTTAAAGCTATGTGGCGAGAGCTGAGTCGTAAGGTAGGGCTTCGACAAGATAGCAAGACCGAGGATATTTGCGATCGCGTCTATCAGTGTTGGCAGACCCAAAACATCTTTCTAATTTTGGATAGCGTTGATTTTATGCCAGAAGACTATATGAGAGATTTACTACAAGAATTCTGGTCTCCATTGGTGGCTCGAAGTCAACGGAATCAGGCGATTTCTAAGTTTAAGTTACTGATGTTTCTGATTGATAAGAGTGGCTTAGTAGGACAGTGGAACATCCAATTTGCCGATCGCCCAAATCCGTTTTGGCGTGCTGAAATTCCTGTAAAACTTCCCTTGATCCAAAAGTTTTCCAACTCCGAACTAACCAATTGGATTTTCTCAGAGCTTCCTAGTCTACCTCAGTTTATTGATGATACTGAAGTAGCCATAGAAACAGTCTTGAACAATAGTGACGGTGGCGTTCCTCAGTGGGTGCTTGAGGAAATTTGCAGCCTTTCAAATTGTGAGTGGTGCGACGAGTGGAACAGGCTATGACAAATAATGTATTACGTTACACAGGTGCAGTACAACCTCAGCCAAGAGAACAAGATGCGACAGGTCAACTACTCTCTCCCTATTTTCCTGAGCCAGAATTGGTCGAGATAGTAAACTTGGCGATCTATCTAGGGCGTCCATTGCTGCTCAAGGGAGAGCCGGGGTGCGGTAAGACACAGCTGGCTCGCAGTTTGGCTTACGAGCTGGGGCTACCCCTAGAATCCTGGTACATCAAATCTACGAGCCGTGCTCGAGATGGGCTTTACATTTATGACGCGGTAGGACGGTTGCGGGATGCTCAACTGGCATCGTCGGATCGGCTAACGGCTAGTGAGCTACAGCGAGCCAGTGATCCGACTGTCTATGTCCGCTGGGGGCCACTGGGACGGGCATTTCAAAACGCTCAGCGGACCGTTGTCCTGATCGATGAAATCGACAAAGCTGACATTGATTTTCCCAACGATCTGCTGCTTGAATTAGATGAACAGCGGTTTTTTGTTGAAGAATTAGAAGTTGCTGGAGCAGCAAGGGAAATTCGCTCTATCCATTCGCCCATTGTTCTGATTACCAGCAACGATGAAAAAGACTTGCCCGATGCTTTTTTGAGGCGTTGCTTGTTTCACTACGTTCAATTTCCGACGGCGGAACGACTGTTCGAGATTGTATTAGCTCATCTAAAGGCCGTCTCTCAAGAGGTATCTCCTGACTTGGCTAATGTAGCGACGCAGCGCTTCTGTGAGCTACGACAGAAAATGCAAGATCAAGGAACAATCGGCAAGAAGATTAGCACCAGTGAATTGATTGACTGGGTGCGAGTTTTAAATCAGCATTCTACCGATGAAGCAATAGCAATGCTAGACGGTAAGCTGCCCTACGCAGGTGTGTTGCTCAAGAACTGGGATGACCACATTCGCTATTTAAAGCAGGACATCCCCCATGAACAATGACCTGCCCTTACTAGAGCTCTTTACTCGATTGCGACACGCTGGTTTCCCGCTGGGCATCTCTGAGTACCAAGCCGTACTACAGGCCCTTCAGGGTGGTTTTGGCATAGGAGAGCGTAGTGACTTGGCGCGTCTGTGCCGCGATGTGTGGGTTAAATCTGCTGAAGAGGAACAAATCTTCAACTATCACTTCGAGCAGCTGATTGGTCCCCTGCAGGCTACCTCAGACAGTCAGATACCAGCTTCTAATGGGGGCGAACCGGATAAATCTTACTTGTCGTCACAATGGCGACAAAGATTACTAACCTTGGCTGCACTCCTAATGTTGGGCATATCAGGAGCCGCGTTTATTAATCTATTTTTTACCCCTCAAAAATCTCAGCAGCGTGTAGATATTAGCAGCGGCGTTTTGATTGGAGCAGGGGTAGGAATGGGAGCTATAGCGGCAGGTGTTCTATGGCTAATGGAGCGTCGAGATAGTCCTAAAAAAGAGCGAGAGCCACAAGAAATGGCACCTTTACCGCCGCTGTTTCCTAATGTAAGCGAAGAATTAGAAGATGAGGTACAAGTCGCCCAAGCCGTTCGTCAGAATACCAATAATATTGGGGACAATCTGCCTAGCCAGCAATTTTTGACCTCTAATGAGTTCTTCCCGATTGCCCGCCGACAGATGAAGCAGAACTGGCGCTATCTGCGTCGTCTAGTGCGAGCAGGCCCCGCAACTGAATTAGACCTTGCTGCAACCGTCAACCAGTGGGGACGGCAAGGGCTGTTTCTTAATCCGGTCCTGGTTCCCCGTCGTCGCAATCGGATGGAGTTACTGCTACTCGTTGATCAAGACGGTTCGATGGTACCCTTTCATACTCTATCTTCTCGTCTAATAGAAACTGCGTCGCGGGAAGGCCGGTTAGGTAAAACAGGCGCTTATTATTTTCATAACTGTCCAATTGATTATCTTTATCACGAACCCTGCCTAGCTACGGCAAAACCGCTGTTTACCGCTCTAGCTCAGCTGAACTCAGCACAGTCTGTTGCCCTGATTATTAGTGACGCAGGGGCCGCTCGCGGTTACTTCAACCCGGAACGACTGGAACTGACGCAGGTATTTTTACAGCAGCTGCAGCTGCAAATTCCTGCCATCGTGTGGCTAAATCCCGTCCCTCAGTCGCGCTGGCATTGCTCCACCGCAGGTGCGATCGCACAGCTCGTTCCCATGTTTGAGCTTAATAGCCAGGGAATGAAGGGAGCGATCTCTGTTCTACGTGGCCGTTATTCTCCTATGCAGAGGGGTATTCGTCTATGATTTCTCCTAGCACGTCAACTATGACCTCTCCGCGTCAGCGGGCTGCTCAACGGCAAATCAAGGCGTTCCATCAAAAATTCGGTGACGCTCATCTTTACTTTAGCTACCATGCGGCCTTTCCCCTTGCCTTAACGCCCGAATTGCTCTATCAGCTGTGGGCAAACTTTCAAACCGATCAAACTGGGACAGTTCTCAACATTCCGTGGATTACGGTTGCCGATTTATTGCTCTCGGGGCTGTGTCGAGAAGTCGGCCATGAGCTTTATGAAATGGATGCGACCGTTCGAACGGAGCTCCTCAGCCAGTTACAAAGTGAACCACGCTTCGGTCTGCCCCGTATCCAGCAGCTGGCAACGTTTATGCTGGCCTACATTCGCCATCAGCTTCGTAGTCCTGACCCCGACATACGAGAAGTGGCTTCCACTCAGCGCTGGATCGCCTTAGTGTATGTCCGCCCTGGTACAGCAGCCCGCGAACTGATTATCACGCTAGCAAAGCTTCGCTTAAATCAATCAGCAGAGTGGCTGCGGGTTACCTCCTTGATTGATACCTTGGCCGATCCACTAGCAGAATTTCAGCCACTGCTTGCCTATGCCAGTGGAATGAAATCTTTTTTTCGAGGACAGATGCAGGATGCAACCGTTCAATTACAGACTTTGTCAGAATCAGGACAGATCTTCCTGAGCGGAATAGAACTTCCTCTACCTGAACAAATTCGACGGAACGTTGTCACTGATTCGCAGCCCCTAGCATCTCAAAGCTTGGTTTCCAATACAGAGTCGTTAGAAAGTCGTCTTTCTGCATCGGGTGATCAGGAGGCTGCGCTTGCACCTGTGGTCACACTTTATCTCAAGCTGACTTCTAACGACATTGTCAAAGCCCAGTCTTTCCATGTTAGAAAGTCCATCCCCTTTTTACTAAAACTACTGATTGTCGTTTTTCTGCTTGCGCTTGGCATGATTTTTCTGTCAGCAGTGATTGGATTTTTAGCATCAGGAGACCCTGATTCACTAGGAATAGTATTTCCCGTACTTTGCTTGATCTATTTCTTTTATTACCGGTTCTTTATTTATTCTCCTCGTCGAATTCGTCGCGACTTTAGGAGGTACCGAATCATGCAGATTGGCAGCGATCTAGCAATTTCCCCTGATGTTGTCGAAGTGACTTCAGAAATTGCAATGAAACGCTATCAAATAGCGGATTGCTATATGTATAGGGCAAACTCTGACTTTATTTTGCTCTACTTGGCGATGCCAACCATCAATTCTTTAGCGCTGTGTATTATTTTGCCGCGTCGTTGCTTCAACTCAAATGACGACTTTCAGCAAGTACTTACCTACTTTAAAGCAGTATTTGGAAAGCCTGGCAAACCCTTAAAACGCGACTCTCTTTCTCCTAGAAGCCTACCTTATCAGGCCCATAGTTCCTTTAAGTCAACGATTTCTTTGCGTGTCCAGCTTACTCCGAAAGATTATCTCAAGTCTAATTATCTGCACCTGCGGCCGGGCCCAGTACGAAAGAGAGTTTATATTGCTCTGTTCGTTATCTATTTGATCCTTACTATTTTCACTGGTTATTCTGCTATTGTGTTTGGCAGTAATGCAAGTAATTTCATCTTGTTGTTACTTTTAGGAGCTTTTGGAATATATTTTTATTTTATACAGCTGCCTCTGGCTGTCCGTCGCCTATCTAAGCAAAATGCTTATTTACTCTTTGAACATCAGGTTGAAATTTCTTCTGAAATGTTGGAGGTCGTTGAAGTTACAGGAACTATAAGAATGCGCCTTGTTGACTTTGTTAAGTATAAATTTGATAAAGAACTCATTGTTTTATACGTCACTGATCGTGCCTTCAGAATGTTCCCGCGCCGCTGCTTTAAATCAGAATCAGATTTTCAGACATTTTTGACTTATCTCCAAAACAATCTAGGAGCACCCCAATCTTAATAAGACAGGAGTATCAATTTTTTCGGACAATAGAAATTGATCTTATTTTTATCACGTTCGAGTAGGTTTTTTGATTGCTGGTTTTTTAGACTAATCGACTTTGCCAAAGCCGCCACCGCCGGGTGTTTCGATGATAAAAACATCATTTGGTTTCATAGATGCCTGAGCGTTGCTGCCAATTGACTCCATCTGTCCGTTATTTCGCTCAACGCTGTTTCGGCCTACTTTACCCGGCTGTCCCTTTTGTAGACCAAAGGGTACAGTCTGACGATGACCTGAGATAATCGCAGCGGTCATGGCTTCGCGGAAACGAATTCGTCGGATGACGCCGTTACCCCCCGGATATTTGCCAGCACCGCCGCTGTGGTGACGGATAGCAAAATTATCCACCAGGACTGGAAAACGCCATTCTAGAACCTCCGGGTCGGTTAGACGAGAGTTGGTCATGTGGGTTTGTACCGCATCGGTACCGGCAAAGTCTGGCCCTGCTCCAGAGCCACCGCAGATAGTCTCGTAATACTGATAGTGGTCATTGCCAAAGGTGAAGTTGTTCATGGTACCTTGACTGGCGGCCATGGTTTCCAAAGCCCCATAGAGCGTATTGGTAATCGCTTGGGAGGTTTCTACATTACCGGCGACAACAGCAGCCGGATAGCGTGGGTTGAGCAAACATCCGGCGGGTACAACGATATCTAAGGGTTGGAGACAGCCAGCATTGAGGGGAATATCATCATCCACCAGGGTGCGAAAGACGTAGAGAACAGCGGCCTTACACACGGCTAGTGGAGCGTTGAAATTATTGTCTTGCTGGGGAGAGGTGCCGCTAAAGTCAATTCGGGCAGAGCGTTGCTGTGGGTCAATGGTAATCGCTATATGAATTTGTGTACCGCAGTCGGTAGTGTAGGTAAACTCTCCGTCTGAAAGGACATCAATCACGCGGCGGACGGCTTCGGCGGCATTTTCCTGTACGTGGTGCATATAGGCTTGCACCTGGTCTAGTCCATAGTGGGCGATCATCCGCCGCAGCTCTTGTACGCCGCGCTCATTGGCGGCTACCTGCGCCCGCAGGTCGGCTAAATTTTGTGTTAGGTTGCGCACAGGGTAGTCACCGGACTGGAGAAGATCCGTAACAGCGGCTTCGCAAAACTGTCCCTGGTGGAGCAGAGCGACGTTGTCGATTAAGATGCCTTCTTGATCGATGGTTTTGCTGTAGGGAGGCATAGACCCTGGTGTAATCCCGCCAATATCGGCATGGTGCCCCCGCGATGCTACATAGAAAACAGGAACGCTAGATAAGCCTTCGTTTAATGAGATATCAGCAAAGACAGGGGTAATTACGGTGATGTCCGGTAGGTGCGTGCCACCGTTGTAAGGATTGTTGGACATGTAAACATCACCAGGCTGAAAGCAATCTCCTTTGGCTTGAATTAGGCTCAGAACACTTTCTCCCATCGATCCTAAATGAACTGGAATGTGGGGGGCGTTGGCCACCAGCTGACCCTGCTGGTCAAAGATAGCGCAGGAGAAATCTAATCGCTCTTTGATATTGACAGAATAGCTGGTGTTTTGTAGGGTGATGCCCATCTCTTCCGCGACAGACCGGAAGAGGTTGTTAAAGATTTCTAGCTTGACCGGGTCGGGTTTGTGAAATGACGAGGACTGTTCCGCTGTAGTCTGATGCTTGCTGTGAAAGTTGAGTACCAGATGGTTTTGGGCCGTTAGGCGAGCAGACCAGCCGGGCTCGATAACGTTAGTGCCTGTAGGCTCAATAATCAGGGCAGGTCCTGGAATCACATCGTTGGGGCAGAGGTGCTCTCTGTGATAGACCGGGCTGTCATGCCAGTCTCCTTTGGTATAGATGGAAACCGTGGTGACAGGAGTTAGAGGCTGGGTCCGCTGCTTGATAACGGGTGACTCGTCAACGGTGTTTGTTTGCCCAATGGTTTCTACCGAAACAGCTTCTACCATGAGCGCTTTATTGGGCATGGTAAACCCGTAGCGCTGTTTGTAAATATGCTCAAACTGAGCTGCCATGTCAGCTAGAGAGCTAAAGGAAACAACTAAGGCCGTGTCGGTGCCGCTGTAGCGCAGATGAACTTTCTGCAGGGTGGAGATGTTCTCTAAAGCTACGCCCTGGTCGGTCATCTCTTGACGGCCTGCTGTTGCTAAGGATGAGAGGATCTCGCTGAGCACAGGCAGCGTTTCTTCTGAGAGATTTGCTTCAACAGCCTGTTCTTTTAGCGTACGTAGATCGGCTAGGCCAATACCGTAGGCTGAGAGCACCCCGGCAAACGGATGAAGAAAAATCTGTCGCATTCCTAAGGCTTCTGCAATCAGACAGGCATGCTGACCCCCGGCTCCACCAAAGCTACAGAGGGTATAGTCGCTGACGTCATAGCCCCGCTGAATAGAGATTTTTTTGATAGCGCTGGCCATTTTGTCGATGGCAATGGTGAGAAAACCAGCGGCGACTTCCTCAGGCGTTTGGGAGTGAGCAGTTTGCTGGGCCACCTGTTGCGATAGAGTTTTAAATCCTTGGGTGACGGCGGTCTTGTCGAGGGGTAAATTTCCGGCTGGGCCAAATACCGTGGGAAAAAAATCAGGCTGCAGTTTGCCTACCATGACATTGCAGTCGGTGACGGTGAGCGGCCCCCCCCGGCGGTAGCAGGCAGGACCGGGGTCGGCTCCGGCAGATTCTGGCCCTACCCGGTAGCGGGCTCCGTCGAACTGGAGAACGGAGCCTCCCCCGGCTGCGACGGTGTGAATAGCCATCATCGGTGCCCGCAGTCGGACACCGGCTACCTCGGTTTCGAAGGTGCGCTCGTAGTCGCCGCCGTTGTAGTGGGATACATCGGTGGATGTGCCTCCCATATCAAAGCCGATAATTTTGTTGAACCCGGCACTGGCACAGGTTTTAACAGCGCCGACGATACCACCCGCCGGGCCTGAGAGAATGCTGTCTTTGCCCTGAAAGCGGTGAGCTTCGATCAGACCGCCGTTGGATTGCATAAACATCAGTCTGGGAGCCGTTTGTGATGATGACAGCGCCGTCTGTACCTGGTCAACATAGCGGCGCAGAATCGGGGAGAGATAGGCATCGACGACAGTAGTATCGCCTCGGCTGACGAGCTTCATCAGCGGACTAACCTGGTGAGAGACAGAAATTTGGGTAAAGCCAATCTGTTTGGCAATGGCGGCTACCTGTGCTTCGTGGTCGGGATAGCGGTAGGCATGGAGGAGCGCGATCGCACATCCCCTCACCCCCTGTTCAAACACGCGCCGCAGCTCTTCTACCCATGGCCCATTTGCATCCAGGGCTGCTAGCTCTTCCCCTTGGGCACTATAGCGTTCGGGTACCTCAATCACCTGGTCATACAGCATCTCCGGCAGCTGAATATGCCGGGCAAAAATGTCGGGTCGGTTCTGGTAGCCAATGCGCAAAGCATCCTTAAACCCTTGAGTAATCAACAACACGGTCGGATCGCCCTTGCGCTCTAGCAGGGCGTTGGTCGCCACCGTCGTCCCCATTTTGACCACTTCGATCTGAGCGGCGGGAATCGGCTGATTGGCATTTAGGCCCAATATCTCTCGAATGCCCTGGATGGGGGCATCCCTATAGCGCTCAGGGTTTTCAGACAGCAGCTTATGCACCTGCAACTGACCGTCCGGACGTCGGGCCACAATGTCGGTAAAGGTGCCACCGCGATCGATCCAAAACTGCCAGCGAGAAGATGAAGAGGCCAGATACGTCATCGTTAAAACCAATTAGAAACGGATATTGCGGCGAGCTGTCCCTCATTATGATTCAACAGGACAGCAGCAGCTATCCAGCGCGACGTCTGATAGGACCTTGAACCTTTTGTGAGTGGTAAAACGGTAAATTTTAAGTCAATGCTCAGGCTAATTGAGGCTGTACTTAGACAGCTATGGGGAGTCTCTTAGACTACTCCCTTACGTTTGAGGATAAGTAGGTAAACCTCGTCTTTTATTTAGATAAACAAACTATTTAAATCCTTGTTTTTTACCCTCCAGGCTTTAGGTCTGAGGGAATTTTCGTCTCTGCTGAGGACTATCTACTTGCTGTAGTCTAAGTGTCTTCTAATGGAATCATTGGATAGCTATATTCAGACCCTTGATCAGCTGTTTGAGCAACGGTTGATTGATGCTAGGCCAACGTTATTAACCTTAAAACCAGGAGAAACTGTTTTCCAGGCAGAAGCATCTGCCACCCATATTTTTGGCGTTAAAGCTGGAAAAATTCAGCTGATACGCTATCTGGAAAATGGTCAGATGATCCATCAGTATGCCGTGCACAGCGATGCCTGGTTTGGGGAAAATGCCCTTTTGGGTACGACCTATCAAAACTGTGCGATCGCAGCTCAGCCCTCTGAAGTCGTCTCCATACCGGCTGAAGCTTTCATCACGCTGCTCCGCCATCGGCGTGATATGCCTCTAGTCTTTATTGAACAGCTCGTTGGGCAGCTGCATGTCGCCAAAAATCTAATCACCTTACGCTCTATCCGCTCGGCTTCTGAACGCGTGCTGGCCTATCTCAACAGCGTCAGCGCACCGGAGCAGCGTACCTATGTTTTAGAGAGCTCTATTAAAGAGATGGCTGAGCACATCTCTCTTGCCCCCGAAGTGGTTTCCCGCTCGCTACGAAAGCTCCAGGATGAGGGCATCATTCGCCGCAGTCAGCGCAAGATTACCTTTTTAAGGAGATAGCTGTCGATTGAGCAGCAGCGTCTTGTAGATAATACTCTGGTCAAGAACGGTCATATTAGCTGGTTATCGTCAAAAAATAGGCTGCAATACCCCTGATAAACCGAAAATTGACTAAAAGTCATACTAGCAGCTGATATCAGCCGATTTTCTAAGTCAGGGATCGCTAACTTTCTTGACAGACTTGATTTGAATCATAGATTCTCAGGAGTTACTCATCTAGAATTCTGGGAAATCTCATCTGAGTAGTCCTTATGGGTTCAATGAACGAGTCTCAGGTTCAGATCGACTGTATGCCCAGTCATCAAGTTCAGCCGAGGTGGCTATCAGCGCTAACTTCGTTGCACTATAGGGCCGGTCACATTGAGGCTTATTTGGAGGAGCTGGTCTCCGGGCTGCGCCATGGACTGGGCGCTAGCCGGGTCATGCTCGGTCAGGCTACTGCTGCAGGTTATCACTTTATCGCCAGTCCGGAGCTAGACCCTGGCTCTACTCAGCAGACTGAGTGCTGGAGTCGCATGGCGAGCGATATCGTTGAGCAGAAAATTCCCAATACAGGCACCTATACGTTGCAGGTCAACCTGGTGGTGTCCTACTGTGGTGTGGCACTAACCACGCCGCGCGGTCAGTGCTGCGGTCTGCTGCTGGCGCTGCGACCTGCCATTGAGCCATTTCTGGTAGAAGATCAGCATGTGCTAACTCTGATGGCCGCTCAGGCAGCCATGGCAATAGAGCTAGACCGCTGCTGCTACACCTCTCCAAAGCAGCCTGTTAAGACCGATAGCACCGGTCATCCGCTACAGCTGCTGCAGGGTAAGCTCATTTCTGTCAACCATCAGCTGACTCAAAAGCTAGACCACTACCGTCTAGAGCTACAGCAGGTCTCGGCGCGACTGCAGATGGAAAGTATTGCCCATTCTTCATTGGAGCAGCGCTTTCGCAAAATTTTTGAAGGGTCCAATGATGCCATTTTTGTGATTGACCCGGCCCAGGATCGCATCTTGGAGGCTAATCCTCGGGCAACGCAGCTGCTGAACTATTCCCGCCATGAGCTGCTGAACTCGATCAAAATTTCCCAGGTCCACCCGGATGAAATGCCAAAGCTTTTAGACTTTACCCAGTCGGTGTTTCGTGATGGCCAGGGCTGGACCGATGAGCTGACTTGCTTAACCAAGTCTCAAGCCAAGCTGCCGGCTGAAATTTCGGCAGCTCCCATCGAATTTGAAGAGCGTCTGTGCATTCTGGCGATGGTGCGCGATATTAGCGATCGCAAACGGTTAGATACCGAACGCAAACAGGCCGAAGCCAAAGCTCAGCAGGCGATGTCCCACCTGGCGGAGGTGGGGGAACTCTCATCGATGATTGTCCATGAAATCCGCAACCCGCTCACTACGGTGCTGATGGGGCTGACCAGTTTTCAAAAGCTGACGCTGGACCAGCGGTTTAAGTCGCGATTGGATATCGCCCTGACCGAGGCCGAGCGACTCAAGCGACTGCTCAATGAGATTTTGCTCTTTTCCAAACCGCAGACCCTAAACCGTAAACCCCTGGAGCTAAACAAGTGGAGTGCGGACCTGTTGGAAACCCTCCGCGCTCATCCTGCCGTCGCTGACCGCAGCGTTCAATTTCATGCCAATCCGATTTCTACGATTGTTTCAGCTGATTCTGATAAGCTCAAGCAGGTGTTTATTAACCTGATTGTCAATGCCTGTGAGGCCGTCTCCCCTGGAGATTCAGTAACCTGGGAAATTACCCACTCATCTAAAGCGGACCACCTGATGGTACAGATTAAAAATGGCGGTGCGCCCATTCCCCCCTCGGTTTTAGCAAAGCTCACCACGCCATTTTTTACCACTAAGGCTACAGGAAACGGGCTGGGGCTAGCCATTGTCAAACGTATTGTCACTGCCCACAGCGGTCAGCTGGAGATTGCCTCAGAGAGTAAGACGGGCACCGTTGTCACCGTCAAACTGCCGCTGCTTAAGCGTTAAAATCCGACGCAGACCATAGACAGGACTGATTAAACTGTGGACTAGCAGCGTTCGCTCACAGGCTGTGACAATATCGGTGGGGTGCAGCTGCTGAGTAGTTAGTATGTGACCCAGCAGCTTACGCAGATCGTTTAGACCGTGGAGTACCACCATGGCAGGCCGCTGCCAGGGACGATAGCGCAGACAGCGCAGCGGGTAGCGACTGACGCCAATACATTGAAAGAGATGGAGTAAATAGGCCGGTCGCAGCCGATTCTGGGGAATTACATGCACCAGCCGCATCTGGGGATTGTGCCAGATGGGCCACCCTTTCTGACGAATATGGCTTAGGGTTTCTACGTCTTCGCCTTTGGTCTTGAGGCTGGTGCCGCAGACGCCCTTTAGGGTTGGTTCTGCTGGCACACAGTCAAGCCAGACACGCCGACGCACCACCATACCGGCCCCAGCCGGTAATACGCCCCGCTTTGGGTCATAGGCAAAGGCGGTCTCGCCGCGCTGAATGATGGCCAGACAGCTGGCAATACGCTCAAATCCTTGGGGAGGATGACTTTCGTACTGGCCTTCAATGGCTCTGCCGTAGGCACCTGCCTGGGGATGAGCCTGACCAAACTCGTAGGCCCGCTGCACCCAGTCGTGAGCGGGCAAGATATCGTCGTCGAGGAACCCCACCAGTGGGCTAGTGATGTTTTTAATGGCGCAGCGACGGGCGTGGGCTAGCCCCTGGCGAGGCTCAAACACATATCGCAGGCTGGGCCAGTGCTGTTGCTGGGTAAGGATATAGCAGGCCGTTTGATCACGGCTGTTGTTGTCAACAATCAGGATTTCCCAGGTGAGGGAGCTGGATACTTGCTGCGATCGCAAACAGTCGAGGAGTAAAGGCAGGCGATGTTCGCCGTTGTAGGTGCAAATAACAACAGAAAAGTCGGTCACGGTAAAACCAGGCTGGATAGGAACACATTAAAAAATGCCCCGAATCGACTGTGATGTCTAAATTGGGGTGATTTTTGTCCTAAACCAGCCTATTGGCCCCAGGTTAAGCCCAGACCAAGACTGAGTCAAAATTATGACGACGGCTGCCAACGCTGCCCAGGACGGTGACGGCCCCCAGCAGCTGAACTGGAGTCAGGGTCTCTTGCAAAAAGGCGTAGCCAATAAGGGTTGCCACTATCGGGCTGAGCAGTCCCAAATATGACACGGCAGTGGGTTTTAACCTGCCGATTAAATGTAGAAACATCGCCATCAAAACAGCAGAAAGCGCTTACTCAGGAAATATGGTGGCAGTATCTAAGCAAACGTTCAGTTTGATGTGAAAAACTACTCTCAAGATCAAAAACCAGTTTTACAAATGCAAGTTAGTTATTTAGGCAAGGTAGCCCCGGCACTTTTCTTTGGTATGGTTTTGGCCGTAGGCTGCGCTAGACCTCCCGCTACTCCAACCGATGTCACGATTGCTGGTCCCGACCCCGATGCAACCCCTGTGGCGGATACTGCCCCCGTCGCGGTGGAGGAGACACCCGTTGAGACAAATACTGTTGAAATAGTCGAGACTGCCCAAAATATTCGCTATTTTGTCGATAACAATAACTTAGCGATCCGAGGAACGGATCCGGTAGCTTATTTCACCCAGGGTGGACCTGTGGCGGGCAGCGCCGACTTTACCCATACTTGGAATAATGCCGTCTGGCAGTTTGCTACTGCAGAAAACCGCGATCTGTTTGCGGCCAATCCAGAACAGTATGCGCCCCAGTATGGAGGCTTTTGCGCTTGGGCGGTGAGTCAGGGCTATACGGCGTCGATTGACCCCAATGCCTGGAAAATTGTTGATGGTAAGCTCTATCTCAACTACAGCCGAGGTGTGCAGCGACGGTGGGAGCGAGACATTCCTGGCAATATTAGTCAGGCCAATGCTAACTGGCCTGGGGTATTGACAGATTCTTAAACCCTGCTGAGTCTGTCAGGCGATCGCGTTAGGATAAACCGCAGCGTTTGTCTCTAGAAAATTGAGTATCCTCATAAGAACTTCAACTTCGTAGGCTATCACTGAGATAGTAACTACAGTTTGGAGGGGACCATGAGTTATTGTCTCTGTTGTAACAGTTCGCTACTGCGCCATATTCGCCATGGTGAAGTCTATATGTATTGTCCAGACTGTCGTCAAGAGATGCCAGAAATGGATAGTGACGTTGTTAAACAGGCGTATTCTATTTTGTATCGGGCGATGATGAAGCCTTTGATTTTGTCTGAGACCTAGGGATAAGAGAGCGGTTTTAAAATACTCCATAGGTCGGGTTTCGACTCCGTTCAACTCTTAAAGCCGGACGGTTGAGGCTTTGTCAGTGAGCTTAGCCAAACCGCGGAGTCGAAACCGGGACAATCAGGAGAGACGTTCCATGGAACGTTTGCCGTTGATGATTTAAGGGATGCACCGATCTGTTAGAAATGCCACGTATCAGCATTTTTCAAATAAAGCCATCCCAAGGATCAGCAACGCCGAACGTTTATGTATTCAATAGTAGTATGAAGCTGTAGGGCAGAAGAACCGCCCTACAGCTTCATTATGTGACTTGGGAGAACTTGCCTAACTAATGCGCTCCCCAAGTGATCCATTGATGATCCTTGTCTCTAGCTCCATTCATGGCCGGAGCCCTTAGCTGACAAAGGTTAGCTCCATCATGATCTGTGTCTTCTAACCCCGTCTCATCCAGACATGCGGCTGTTAGATTAGCATTGCAAAAATTAGCGCCACTAACAATTGCGGCTGTCATATTTGCACCTCGCAGATCGGCCCCTTCCAAATTAGCCATTCTCAGATCGGCATTTGTGAGATCGGCTCCCACCAGACTGGCATTTGTGAGATCGGCTCCGATAAAATTGACGCCTGTTAAATTGGTACCACTCAGGTCTGCTTGGGTTAGTTCAGCATCGGTGAGATTGGCTCTATTGAGATTGCTACGGCTGAGGTCTGTACCACTGAGGTCAGCGCTGCTGAGATCGCACTGACTAAAGTCTACACCGCTGAGGTGAGACTCTTTTAGATCAATGCCGTGTAGGCTGATGCCGGAGAAATCGCGATAGCCTTGATTGTACTCATGGCGTAGCTGTGTAATATTAACCATGGTCTGTCTCCTATGATGGCTTGTCTGAGTTAGAGATATAGAAGCCTCTAACCTAATAAGAAACAATTTGGCGCTATTGGCGAAATACTTGCGATTCTACAGAGAAATTATGGGTTCTAGCCTGTTATGAAGGGTGTTCACAACAGATGGAAATGATAACTCGCCGTTCGTCAACACTGTCTCAGACGCTTTATTATGTTGGCGCATTTATTTAAAACTGACACGGATTGTTAATGGAATGCAATGGGCCACAGCAGAGACAAATCCTATAAAAAAAGCCCTGGTAACCCAGGACCTGTAGAAGCACTGCAAGAAAAACGGTGACGAAAACTAGCTTAGACCGATGAAAGGAGCGCGGCCCCACAGACTAATAGACCGGCATAGCGTGGTTTGATGCCGTGTGCCCAATTATGGGTCTGGGCTCTGGAGAATACCGAATTATGCATGGGTCTTAATCATGGCAGAGTGGCAAACTGTTGTGGGGACCGTTAGGGCGATGGAGCAGCTTTACAGTTCAACAGCTGGGACAGCTGTGCCTCCAGCTCACCCGCCTCCAGCACCCCCGCTGTCACGACTAGCTTTTCCAGGGCGGTCAGCCAACACTGGTAATAGTCCCAGTCCGGATCGTTTAATTCGTGGGTGGCTTCCCATTCACCAATGGTTTCGATCAGGGTCTGGCGAAAGTCTTCCCATTCATAATGACCTTGCTTAGAGAGGGCAATGGCCACACCGAAAGCCATCTTTTCCCAATCTCGGTCAAACTGCAGGTGGCCATCTTTGCGAGGAGGAGCCTCCTCCGGAGACCCCATCAAACTAGTGGCGGCAAAGTGCTCAAACTTGGTAAACATGACCTACACCTTCACTGTGGCAACACCCATCATGGCCTCTGGGGTGAGCAAATTGGCCAGCTCTGCTTCACTCATCCCGTCTGTTCCCGCTGGGCGCATGGGCAAGACCCACCACCGAATCTGGGCGCTGGTATCCCAAATGCGAATTTCCACTGAGTCGTCTAGCTCTACTCCAAATTCAGACAAAACAACGCGGGGTTCACGGGTGACCCGAGCCCGAAAGGTGGGATCTTTAAACCAGTAGGGGGGCAGCCCTAGAGTAGGCCAGGGATAGCACGAGCACAGAGTACAGACAATTACGTTGTGGACCTTGGGGGTATTCTCGGCAATACGCATGTGTTCCCCTTCTGCACCGGACATACCTTCTGGAAAGTCCATTTGCTGACAGGCCGCGTTACAATCAGCCAGCAACAGCTCTTTAAATTCGGGGTCAACCCATGCTCGAGCCACTAGCTTAGCACCATTAAACGGTCCCATTTTGGTTTCAAAGTGGCCCAAAATTGTATCGACCGTATTACTGGTGATAATTCCTTTTTCAATCAGGAGAGATTCTAGCGCTTTAACCTTAGCGGCGCTCAGGGTCTCTCGGTCTTCGGGATACCCAAATCCTGGATAATTACTTGGCATTGTGCGCTCCTTTTTTCCCTTTATGGGGCCTCTATGTATACTTCAAAAATGTCGTTGTAGTAGACCGATTTGGGATCGATTAGGGATTCATCCCAAATATCGGCTGGCTTAAAGGCCAAACTATAGACGGGCATTGGGGTGCCTATGCCGTCTGATGTGGGAAAAAAGTAGGTGAAAGCTCCCTCGTAGACCTTTACCACTTCGGCCATTTTTCCTCTGATATGACCCGGCAGTCGGGTGTGTTCTCCCGAGGGGATATTTTTGATTCTTACCTGATCGCCGACGGCAAATTTGGGTGTAGCTGGCGACGGTCGTTTGGGAGAGTCTCCCTCGGTTAAATATTTTACCACCTGGGTATCAATGGCTGTGGCTGCCTCGCTGGGGGCAGGCGGCTCTGCGGCAGCGTCTTCTAAAAAAAGAGCCGTCCGCTCATCGAGTTCTGATTGGGTAATATAGCCTTCGTCCACAAAGAATCCGGAAATTCCTCCCAGCCATTTCTCGTAATAGCGCAGCTGAAAGTATTCAAAGGGATGCATGCCTTCCGCACCCATGCGTAAATGTCCCCAGGTCCAAAAGCTGTCGAACTGGGTGGGGACTTCTTCGATTTTGTAGTCGGGCAGCGATTCACTCAGGTGGTTGCTGAGGGCCATCATGGCGGTGTGAATGCCAAAGATGCGCTGCTCCCAGGGTTCTACAAAAACCTCGGTTTCAAAATTGACGGGGTCAAGACCTTCTAACCCGCCAAGGATATGCTGTAGTTTCATGAGCTAATTGTGGTGTTCATGGGACAAGGGGTTTATTCGGAAATAGCCACGCTATCTCAGTTAGGCATACTGGGGTTTCCCCAATGCTGGGGGACTTTGAGTCCACACACATACTCAGTTCATTTAAGAGATTAATTTCTGAAGCCCCCATAATTGGGGGTTGGGGGCCTGGATAACTGGTAGATTCTTTACCAGAAATGTCCTTAGACAGTTGCATACGCCTTTACCAAACAGTCTCGAAATCCGGCCAACAGTTCTGACTCGTCTAAATTTCGACCGATAAACACTAGTTCACTGCGGCGAGATTCTTCTGGACGCCAGGGTTTGCCGGGGCGACCATCCAATGTCATATGTACCCCTTGAAACACAAATCGTCGACTGGCATTATCCACATCGACAATGCCTTTCATCCGAAAAATGTCGGCCCCTTTGGCTTGAATTAGCTGATAGAGCCAGCGGTTGAGCCGATCGCTATCCACCGTGCCAGTTTCGGTGATGGCAACGGAGTAAACAGAGTCATCGTGCTCGTGGGCAATGTCCTCTAAGAACTCGGGGTCGATGCTCAGGGCATTTTTGAGGTCAAAGGCCTGAACACCCAGCAGCTGATCTAAGGCAAGCTCGCAGTTTTGGGTGGAGTGGATGGTTGCGATCGCATTCATCCCCCGCACCTTTTGCTCTAATGCGACCAGCTCATCAGACGTGACCAAATCGGTTTTATTTAGCAACACCACATCGGCAAAGGCAATTTGCTCCTGGGCTTCATCGCTTTCCCAGTGATGACCAATGTATTTAGCATCCACCACGGTGACCACCGCATCCAGTGTGGTTTGTCGCGCCATCACTTCGTCCATAAAGAACGACTGAATCACCGGAGCCGGATCGGCTAGCCCGGTGGTTTCAATCACTAAATGGTCAAACCCATCGCCCCGTGCGATTAAATCTCCGACAATCCGAATTAAATCTCCTCTGACGGTGCAACAGATGCAGCCGTTGTTCATCTCAAAAATTTCTTCATCGGCGTCAATCACCAGCTGGTGGTCGATGCCCACCTCACCAAACTCATTGACGATCACCGCAATCCGCCTGCCATGCTCTTCGGTCAGAATGCGATTGAGCAATGTTGTTTTGCCTGCCCCTAGATACCCGGTGAGTACCGTGACAGGAATCTTTTTGACCAAAGCCATAGGTCTGATACCCCCGTGATGATTGGACTGTGGAATACTAGGCCGGTGAGGTGGTCATGGCTTTACCCCATGCCTCGGATAGGTAGCCAAAAATTGCGCCTAAAATCATGGCTGCGATCGCAATTAAAACTGGATTATTCGGCAGTGCCGCTGTCACCGGCAGTCCAGTAACGGCAACCGTTCCTACCGTTTGCGAAAAGCCCCAAACAATCGCCGGGGTAATGCCATGGGTAAAGGGTAGCTTTGATGCCTGCACCATAGCAGCGCTGCCAATGCCCACACAAATGGCGGCAACAATGGGGCTGTTGCCAATCACATCAATGGCCAATAGAGATAATGCAGCGATGATAATGCCCGTAATATTGCAGGCAATAGACTTAACAAACCCTCGGGTCCCTCCACCCACAATAAAAAAGGAGGCCCATGCCGTAAATGTCACCCAAACAGGTACAAGAATAACTGTTGCTGTGAGGAAAACGTCAACTCCACCCAGCACACCGATACTAATTGTTAATGCCTCAGACTGTTTCATGTCAGATTGCCCCTGGGATTTTCTGGATAGTGTGGCCCTGAGGGTTGAAGAGTTCTAAAAACCTGTTGTCAATACGCCTAGGGCTTCACACAATCACAATTACTAAAAAGCATCCCTGTAACGAGATGTGGTATGAGAGCCGGACTGCGTGAATACCAGTGCCGCTTAACTACGTGTCGCTTAACTTTTCCGTTATTTACACAACAATTTATCGTCTATTCAAAGAGTAAACCGTAAAATAAAATACTTTTAGCTACTAAATACAGCAAAAATATAAAATGACCTAAGGAATCCGCAAAATCTTAAAAACTGTTGCATTCAGGAAATATTTAACAATACGGCTTGACTTTTATCGTGTTCTCTAGGCGTCTATTCGCAGAGAAACGACAGCACCGTTCGCTCAATTTAAAGATTCATCAGGACTGCTGCTAAAAGAGACTCCGATCATACTGTCACGGTTAACCAGGGAAGTCAGTGCCGATTCATCCCATCCATCGGTCCCATCCGGTCTGACTGGGATCACCATATACCGAGTATCTGCCGTACTATCCATCACCCGCATTTCAACATCGTCTGGAATTATCGTGCCAAATTCTTCTTCCAGCACTCCGCGCGGGTCAACCACCACTCGGTGACGATAGGCTGTACTTTTGTACCAAGAAGGGGGATGGTACCCAAGAATCGCTCGGGGATAGCATGAACATAGGGTGCAAACAACAACGTGATGTACTGACGTGGTATTTTCAACAACCTCTAACCGTTTGATTTCAACGGTGTCAATGTCCATTTCCTGACATGCTGCTTTTCCATCAGCAAGTAAACGATCCTTAAAGCCAGGATCTACCCAGGCGCGAGCCACTAAACGAGCCCCCAGCATTGGAGTGACCGAATCTTCCCTCTCAATTTCTTGGCGAACTTCAGCAGCGGTAAAATATCCTTTTCTTTCTAGTAGGGTTTGAATAACCCGTGTTCTCTGAACCCAGTAAGCCTCATCGTCACTAATGGGTTCGTGGCTGTGATCGTGGGACGCCTCGGGTTCTTTTTCGGAGGGAGATTTATTCTGTTCCGGCTGGTTTGGCATGGATATGAGTTCTTGATGTGATGGCAGGTGGTGGATAATGGCGAGCACTAGGGGATAGGTTTTAACCAAGGCTCATAAATTTCTACCTGCAGCTTATCTTGGCGACTTCTAGACGGACAGCGAGCGCCCCAAACTTCAGTCATATCAAATTCGACCAGGTATAGGGGTAACTGCAGGACCTGAGGCTTAAAGTGAGCGAGATCTTCTGGATTTAGAAATGTCCCCTGGAAACGGACAACTTTCCCTTGCTTCCCTAACAAATAGACAGGGGTGCGAATATGACCCGCCTTTATCTGATTGACTACCCGTACTAAATCACCAACGTCATAGCTGGGGTTTGCATAGGTGTCTTGATCGATTTCAGGGGAGTAAGGACTGCCTGGACTCTGTGGCAAACTGGCGGTATCGTCAGCTTTATCGCTGTTAGCCTGATCAAACTCCTGCCTGAGTTCTTCTCTAGTGAGGTAGCCCAGCTCGCAAAGTACCGTTTCAACGGCTAGAACTCGCCTCTCCCCATATCTGGGCAAGCGGCTACGTAAAAAAGCTGGGATATCAACAGAAAAGTTTTGAGAATCAAAGCGACCATCGATTTCCTCTGCTGCTCGGCGAACTGAGTCAAAGCTGGGCAGCTGCTGCTTAGCTCGCATTAGATTGTGAATAGAGACAATCTGTTTCTCGAAAAAGCTAACAGCTTTTTCAGCTTTGGGCATATCTGCTCGATCTTGAGGGTCGTGGGGAATTGGCTGATGATAGACATTGGGAGGAACTTCTTTCATAGATATATTCAATGAACACAGCGCTATCCCAGTTCTGCTTTGTCTAACATCAGACTTTGTACGGCAATCTCTTGCTCAAGCACTTCCTCATCAGAAAAGACGTTGATAAACTTCTGATAGGAATCTAAATCCGTGGCATCTAGGTCGTTAAAGCCTCTTAAACGCGGCTGAGCTACATAGGAAGCCTGTTCTGGCTCAAGGGCTGTGTACTTAGAGATAATCGGACGGACCTTATCAAAGTCCTGGTTGGCGATTTTAGTGGCTTCATCAATTACCTGCACCACTTTCTTCGCTGTCTCGGGCCGGTCTGTTAAAAATTTGGAGGTGAGCACTGCCGCCCCGGAGTAAAACGGATCGGAAATAAACATCGATACCGGATTCACCATAGCCCGCTTCCCCTGCTGGGTGGCTTCTGCAATCGAACCGGTGGGCTCCAAAGACAATGTAGCATCCACGGCTCCTGACACCACAGATGGCAGGTGTAACCCAACAGCCATTTGTTCAATGGTAACGTTGTTACCGGGCTCTAACCCATTCTTCTTCAGGATATAGGAAAGAATTGTTTTCCACTGAATACCGGGAATAGTGCCCACTTTTTTACCCTTGAGATCGTCAAATGTGGCAATGGTGGAATCGGGTTTAACAATCAGACCGTCGTTAATAAAATCGCTCTTAATGCCGCCACCCTGCAGACCAAATACTTTGAATGTGCCTGGAGTTTTGGCTTCGGCCAATACGGTGATCCCAGCAGCAGCTCCCGGTGGACCAAAGTCAGCTCGCCCAGACACCAAGGAGTCAATGATATGATTGGGGTTTTCAAATTTAACGGACTCTACTTCGATACCGGCCTCTTCAAACAGTCCCTGTTCTAGAGCCACATAGTAGGCAGTAGTTTGCATGATGGGCAGCCAGGAGGCGATTACCTTCTCTTTTTTGACAATTACTTCGGGGCTCCCGCCGGATGATTCGGTAGCTGTGTCTTGTGAGCTGCCAGTGCAGGCAGCAACCGCACCGGTTCCTAGAGCCAGGGCACCGTATTTAACAAACTGACGTCGATTTAAAGATGGCATAGGTCTATCTTCCTTTCCAATGGATAAACTTGTTTTCAGTGAGTAAAAAAAGCTGATTGAGTCCGTAGCCCATTACCCCGGTGGCGATAATAGAGGCGTACATTCCTGGCATATCAAAGACCTGCTGTTCGTCAATAATGCGCTGTCCCATGCCGTTGGTGGAGCCGATAAACATCTCTGCGACAATAATCACCACCAGGGTTAAGGAGATAGCTGTCCGTAACCCGATAAAGGTCTGCGGTAGAGTTTCAAAGAAAATCACATCAAAGAAAATTCGCCACCGGGGTGTACCCATGACCTTGGCTGCCATAATTCGAGTTTTGCGGGTATTCATCACCCCGTAGGCCACATTAAAAAAGATCACCAGCCCTCCGGCAAAGGCCGCCACCGCCACTATTGAGAAATCCCCGATACCAAATACGACTAAAAACAGCGGAAACATGGCTGTTGCCGGTGTGGAGCGAAAAAAGTCGATCAGAAATTCGAAAGAGCGATACAGCCGCTCATTGGCCCCTAGCAAAATGCCAATGGGGATGCCGAGGATGGCTGCAATTATAAATGCATACAAACTGCGGTAGAGTGTGAGCCAAAAATCTCGCAGCAGGTCGCCTTGAAAAATCCCTGCCCACAGGGCTAAAAAGGTATCCACTGGCGTGGGCAATAGCACCTGATCAATCAGCTGTAGGGCCGTCACCACCCACCAGATCAAAATCAAAAGAATGGTGCCCGTATTTCCCTCTAAAAAAGAGAGTATTCTGGTCGTTTTGGGAGTGGCACGCTGCATCATCAACTGGCTTCCCGACGAAATACGTCTAAACTGTGGGCTTTGATCCTGACAAACTCAGGAGCCGATAGAGTCTCCAGGGTACGAGGACGGCTGGCCTCAAACACAACCCGTTCGGCCAGACGAGTGGGGCGCTTAGTAAGCAACAAGATATGATCGGCTAAATAGACTGCTTCTTCAAGGTCGTGGGAAATCATCACAATAGTGACTCCAGTGGCGGCAAATACATCCTGAAGCTTGTCGCGAATTGCCAGGGTAGCCTCATAGTCTAGGGCAGAGAAAGGCTCGTCTAAAAAGAGAATATTGGGTCGCGTAGCCAACGCCCGCATAATTGACACTAGCTGCTGTTGCCCACCCGATAGCTCATAGGGATAGCGAGACAGGTCAAAGCCTACATTAAACTGCTGCGCCAGTTCTTCTACCCTGAGCCGTCGCTGTATGCGCGACAATCCTGCACTCAACAGCGGATACTCAATGTTGTCCTTTGCCCTGAGCCAGGGAAATAGGGCATCTCGATAATTTTGAAAAACATAGCCGATTTGAACCTGCGATCGCAATAATCCACCAAACCTCAATTCACCCGCATCCGGCGGCAGTAGCCCTGCAATCATATTTAGCAGAGTAGACTTACCACAGCCATTGGGGCCAAAAATGCAGGTGATTTTACCGCTGGCTATCTGCAGGTCAAAATTCTCATACAGAACTTTGCCTCCCAGGTACTTTGTTAACCCGGCGACCGTAATATCTAACCCAGAGGTACCAGGTTTTATACTCTCTTGATGGTCTAGAAATTTGGCAGCCATCACTTAGAAAATCGTATGGAGCTTCCCGCAAACAAGAGGTTTAGCGCTTGAAAACAACTTTAACCAAATCTTATCATTTCTCTCATGGATAAACCGTAGAATACACTACACTTGTTTTTAATGTTACACCCACGATTATTTCAATATTTTGGTATTCAAAAATAAAGATCGATGTCAGCGCAACTGTATATTAAGACAGCCGGTATCTGAGGAATTCAAGAACCATAATGACAGCCGATAATAATTTATTAACTGAGGAGATTAATGGCTATGAAATTGACTCGCTAGATCTTAATATTATTAAACTTCTGCAACAAAATGGACGTATTGCCTATAGCGATATTGCCCGCTCGATCGACGCACCCGAAGCTACCATCCGATATCGAGTTAAGCGTCTAATTGACGAAAAAATTATTTCCATCAGTGCCTTTATTAATACAGGCAAAATCAAGTATGAAAATGTTGCCTACATCGAGATAGAAGTGAGCCCGGCTTTCCTAGAAACCAATGTTAGCGAGCTAATCACTATGGAAAACATTAGCTATGTGGCATCCGTAACCGGAGAGTTTGACCTGATGCTGGAATACATTTACCAGGACAATAATGACCTACTAAATTTTATTGGCTCTTTAAAGAGTAATCCTAATGTTAAACGCCTAAATTCAAGAACTATCTTGAAGATTCATAAGGCTCAATATCCGGCTAGAATTCAACCATGAATTGGAAGAGAGCTAAGTGTGTTGCTTGGGGTCCCTCCGAGTTCCCCAAGCCCCCATGGGCATGGCGGGATGCCGCCCTACAACCCTCATACTAGGTTATCTATAATTGCGTTAGGTCGGGGTTACGGCGGGGTCGATTATAAAGGTTTCGGACGGTCTTTTGGACCAAATTGAATCATAAAATCTACATCGTTTGATTATTTCTCAACGCTTTTCGCTACAAAATTTGTAATTCAAGGGATTTTTACAGTTTTCCCCACTGCCTCTTGTGACTTCTCTCTTAATAGAGTCTCCTGCTGATTGACATCAATTTCAATCACTCCTTCCAAATGCCGCTGCAGCGCAAGAAACCCCGGATCATACCGATCGCGAAACGTATCATCCGCAATATCCACCGTTTCAATAATTCTGCCGGGCCGATCGCCAATTACAATTAGCGTTTGTCCCAACAAAATAGCTTCCTCAACATTATGAGTCACCAACACCATCGTCGTTGCTGTATCCTTCCAAATAGACGACAAAAAATTCTGTAGTCTTCGCCGCAGCTGAATATCTAGAGCCGAAAATGGTTCATCGAGCAACAACACGTCTGGCTGTACAGCAATGGAGCGAGCAATGGACACTCGCTGTCTCATACCGCCCGAGAGCTGATGGGGGTAGGACTTTCGGGCTTGAGAAAGCCCCACATGCTCTAGTACTTCCCTGACTTTGGCTATGTAGTGAGCCTTTTTCTTCCCTCTAATTTTAAAACCAAACCCAATGTTCTGCTCGACAGTCAACCAGGGATAAAGGGTGTCTTCCTGAAAGACCATGCCAATTTTGGGGGTAATCTGCTTTAGCGGCACGCCATGGAAAAGCACCTGCCCCGCGCTGGGCTGAATAAATCCACCGAGCAGCTTTAGCAAGGTGGACTTACCACCGCCGGATTGTCCTAAGATTGTGACGAAATCTCCCTGTCGCACGTCTAGATTGACATTGGCGAGGACAGTGGTTGATTTTTTGCGTCCCGATGAGAACTGTTTGTTGAGATGCTTACAGGATAGGATGGGGGTGCGATCGCAAGTTTCCATACCCTACACCTGCCACCAAAAAAACTTTCGCTGAATTAATAACAGCAGCCGATCTACCGCAAATCCAGTAATACCAATAATACAGATTCCCAATAAAATCAGATCGCTATTAAAAAGATTGCGTCCGGTCATCACCACCGTACCCAGCCCGTCTCGCAGCCCGGTCATTTCAGCAGCTAGCACCGCCATCCAAGCCGCAATAAAATTAAGCCGTAGCAGCGTAAATACCCCCGGCAGCACCGCCGGAACAATCACCCAGCGCCAGCGATTAAAACTACCCCCACCCAAATTTTGAGCCGTCATCAACAGATTCTTAGGGATGCGCTTAATCTCAGCGCCCGTGGCAATAGTCAGGGTAAAGAATACCCCCATAAACACAATAAAGATGGCCGTTAGGTTGCTCACCCCAAAGACAACCAGCGCCAGCGGCACCCAGGCAATCGGCGCAATCGGTGCAATCAGTCCTAAAACCGGCAAGATAAACAGCTCCGACCACTTAGAAAGACTGATCAAAAGACCGCACAAGATAGATCCGATAAAGGCAACGGTCATACCCACCAGGACTCGGACTAAAGTGACGGCCACGGATTGATAAATAGACGCGGCCTGAGAACCTAGACCAATCTTAAAATCACTCTCAAACAAGACTGGCAAAAACTGTGACGGCGGTGGCAGCACTTGAGTGATGGGATTCTCTGGATTGCGCCCAATACCTTCCCACAAAAGCCCCAAGACAGCACAGGAAAGTAAACCACACCCAATCGAAAGCAATGATTGTCGCCAAGCTTGTTCAGACTGAATGTTGTTGCCCATGGGGTTACTCTAGTGACTTAACCAATGTGGTGTCAAAAATATCCTTAGCGGGCACATCTGATTCGATGTACTCTAGCTCAACCATCTTATCTACTACCGTTTGCACAGCTTCTAAATCAGGGGTAAACGTAATGGGTGAGGGCTGGGTTTCAAAGGCGGTTAATAAAACCTCATCGTCAACGCGATAATAGTTGCCTCCCTTGAGCAACTCAATGGCCGTTACAGGCTCGGTGTTAATAATCTCAGCCGAGCACTGCATCCCTTTGATATAGGCTTCAACCACCTCCGGACGCTCGCTCAGGGTTTTATCTAACACACTTACTACAGTATTGGGCGTCGTTGGAGACCAGACTTCAGCATTATCCGTCAACACCGTCGCCTCACCACTGGTGACAAACTGGGTGGTATAGGGCTTAATGTGGCTAAGAATATCGACCTCTCCCACCCGAAAGGCGTCTACCATGGCCAACAGGTCATCAAAATAAACCATTTCAAAGGCATCGGTAGATATACCTGCTGCTTCAAAGGCATCCACTAGAATCAGCTCTAGGGTATCCCCTCGCAGGGTGGCAATCTTTAATTTTGTATCGGGATTCTCGGTTACAAAGGTGACGAGATCTGCAATCGATTCCACCCCAACGTCGTTCTTGATGATTACCTGCATCACACCCCAACCGCCTGCTGCGGCTACGGTCTTGATAGGAACACCGCTGCTAGCGGCAAAAAACGGCAGGGTAAAGGGATTGGTACTAAAGTCAATATTCCCTCCCGCCAAAGCAGCATTGTTATCTCCAGGATTGGTGAAGGCGACAGTCTCTACTGCCAAGCCATTATCAGTAAAGCAACCTGACTCCACACCCACAAACAACGGTGCCATATCTAAAGCCACCAGATGACCCGCTTTGACAGGAATTAGCTCCGCAGCCTCTGATGTTTCATCGGATGGGGCTACATCCGACGAGTCTTCTGTTGGCCCAGACGAAGCACAGGACGCCCACAGAAGACTCCCTGCAGCAAGGGCTAAGATCCGCCTTAGCAACATAGACGTGGACTTCATCACACCCAAACCTCCACCGTTGGCCGTTATTGAAACAAAAACGCTTACTGTTTGCCCCAGAGTAGGCTACTCAATAGGTGAGGTTTGTAGCCGATGAAACAATATCAGTAAAAATACGGTCACAGGCTTGCTCAATCCGTAAATAAATGGCTACTTGCTACGGATAAATTAAGTCTTTCGTCCTTTTTTATAGAATTGTTGCTCTAGCTGCCGTCAACGGCCAGCGATACTAAGGAGACTGGACGAGTGAGCTACCCAGCCTAGAACCCCCCCTTCTGATTGGAGAATATGTACCGTGGCATCATGATCCCTAGGGTCAAAGGTGGCGCAGCAGTCGTCCAGCAGCAGGCAGTAATACCCCAAGTCGCTGGCATGGCGATATGTGGCCAAAACGCAACATTGTGTCGTCACACCGACAATCAAGAGGTGGGTAATGTTGTCAGCCTGTAATTGCTGATCGAGGTCCGTATCGACAAAGCAAGAGTGGGCGGGTTTATCAAGACATTCCTCTGCAGACACCGGCTGTAGCTCATCGATGATGGCTGCCCCTGGCTCCCCTTGCACCAGAAAGCGTCCCATTTTCCCGGTTTGTCCAATGGGAGACCCTGCATTAGTGTAGCGTGTTTTTTTGCTGGGAGACAGATCGGATAGGTCTGGAGCGTGGCTTTCACGTGTAAAGGTGATCTTCTTCCCGGTGTGTCTTGCCCAGCTCACTAATGTTTGAACCGCCGGTATAATCGCTCGAACGGCGGTCATCTCTAGACCTAGCTCGCTGCCATTAAAGCCATGGGGATGACAAAAGTCATTTTGCATATCAATGACTAGCAGCGCCGTTTGGTCGAGCGGCAGATTAAATGGATGGGTATAGGTATTGACTATAGCCATAGGTACCTCATGGGAACACCTCAAATGCGATGGGGATGCTATTTTGTCATTAAACGGACGTTGCTGATCCTTGGGATTGTTTTTGTGGAAGATTCTGATGTATAGGATTACGATCGAACTGGCTCATCCTAAATCAGTGCTGTTGTAAAAACTGTTCTCAAAAGTGCTGCTTGAGATTTAATGTAATCCTGATAGAATCATTTTCAAGTCTGTTTACATAGACATCGTCTTACCAGACCTCTCTATCTAGAGTAAACACAGCCATGGGATTAAAGCCATGACATCTCATCATCATCGACCTGAATCTGAGATCGCCCTGCGGGTTAAAGCCATTGAATCGCTTTTAGTGGAGAAAGGAATTGTCGATCCGGCGGCCCTTGATGCCATCATCGATACCTATGAACATAAAGTAGGCCCCCACATTGGTGCTCAAATTGTTGCCAAAGCCTGGACCGACCCTGAATTTAAGCAGCGGCTCCTAGCGGACGGCCCCAGCGCGATTTCAGAGCTGGGGCTGACCGGGTTCTCCAGTGAGCATATGGTGGTGGTGGAAAATACCCCTGAGGTCCACAATTTAATTGTTTGTACCCTGTGTTCCTGCTATCCCTGGGCCATTTTAGGACTGCCCCCCACCTGGTATAAGTCTTTCTCCTACCGTTCTCGGGCTGTGATCGAACCTCGAAACGTTTTGCAAGAATTTGGCTTAGAGATGTCTAACCAGGTTGAAGTACGGGTGTGGGACAGTAATGCGGCTCTGCGCTATCTCGTTTTGCCAGAACGCCCGGCTGGGACCGAGGGCTGGTCAGAAGAAAACCTGGCAGCGTTGGTAACCCGCAACGCTATGATCGGCACGGCTAAGGTGCAGCTGCCCGCTGAATCTTCACCTGTTGCTGCTTAGGAGTTAGTGCCATGAACGGTCCCCACGATCTAGGTGGTATGCACGGTATGGGCCCCATCCCCATTGAGGAAAATGAGCCGGTCTTTCACAGCGACTGGGAAGCTAAGGTATTTGCCATGAGCTTTGCCACATTTATTAACTATTTCCCGGTGGATGAAACCCGCCATGCTTCTGAGCTAATGCCTCCTGGAGACTATTTAAGCTCCAGCTATTATGAGCGTTGGCTCTATGCCCTGGAGCTGTTGCTCACTAAGCACGATCTGGTGACTCCAGCTGAGATCGAAGCTAGAATTGCTGAACTCAGTCAATCAGGTCTCTGATTTTTCCTACTTCTGTTTCTCGCTGGAATTTGGTAACTCATGGCTATCGAAACACCCAATCAATGCATGACGGCCAAAGATGCTATTACTCTCCTCAATCAGGGGATGAGCTGTCAGGTGGATAGTGATGTGCCAGCCCAGTTTCAGGTGGGCGATCGGGTCAAGGCCAAGGTGACGCACCCCAAGACCTACACGCGCTTACCTCGCTATGTCCGAGGCAAGGTGGGAGAAATTGTCAAAGACCATGGGGTTTATATCTTTCCAGATACCATGGGGCAGCGGCTATCGCCAAAGCCTCAGCATGTTTACAGCGTGCGGTTTTTGGCTCAAGACCTTTGGGGGCCGGAGGCGTCTCCTAAGGATGCTCTGTATATTGATCTATTTGACGATCATTTAGACGTTCTCTAATCTACAGATTCACGATGTCTCTTTTTTCACAGAACTCGCCTCAAGCAGACAGCGAACCTGTTTTTCAGTCTCCCTGGGAAGCCAGAGCGTTTGCCATTGTCAATCAGCTCGCTATGGGACATGAATATAGCTGGGCTGAATGGACGGAACAATTTTCAGAGGAGATCGCCGCTGCTGAAGTCGAGGCGACCGATACCAGCTCTTACTACGAGCGTTGGGTGCGGGCCTGTGAGAAACTTTTGACGGCGAAAGGGATTTTAGACCCGCTGATGATTGATCGGCGGATTCAAGAAATTTTGGCTGAGCGAGAGAGTACTTCAGAGCATGAGCACCCAAACTAGGATCGCCTAAAACATCATTGATGAAAGTAGACGTATTTAAAATCTCTCAGGCGGGGCCAGACGATCTGTCGGGGCTAATCGCGCTAGTGGAGCAGCGGGTGATTGACCCTAAAGAGATTGTTGCCATTATGGGTAAAACTGAAGGCAATGGCTGCGTCAATGACTTTACCCGAGGATTTGCGGTGGCCACAGTGAAAGGCTATCTGCAGCCGCTAATCGGTCAGACTTTAACAGATCAAATTGTCTATGTCATGTCCGGTGGGACGGAGGGTGTTTTGAGCCCTCATATGACAGTATTTACTCGTCAGTTGAAGAATCTGGCAGGGCCTACTCAGCTTGGCTTAGCCCTAGGGGTGTTTCATACGCGAGATTTTTGGGTGGATGAGATTGGTACCTTGACCATGGTGGATGTTGTGGCTGAGGGGGTGAGGCGTGCGATCGCAACTGCTAATATCTCTCCCCAAGACGTACATTTTGTCCAAATTAAGTGTCCTTTAATCACCGCCTCTCGCAGTGCTGAGAGTCAAATCACCGTGGTTCAAGACAGCTATAAGTCCATGGCCTACTCCCGTGGAGCCTCCGCTTTAGGAGTAGCCTTAGCCCTAGGAGAGATTGACCCAGATCGGCTCACCGCCGCCGATATCTGCTCCAACTACGGTCTCTACTCTTCAGTGGCGTCCACCTCAGCCGGTGTGGAGCTAAAAAACTGTGAGATTCTAGTGTTGGGCAATGCTCCTAACACCCATAGCCACTATCGGATTGGTCACAGCGTCATGGAACATGCCCTTGATATCGATGCGGTAGCCCGAGCCATTGACAGTGCCCGAGGTGACTCGATTGTAAACGTCTTGGCTAAGGCAGAAGCTTCTCCGTCGGGAGAAATTTTAGGCCGTCGTCATACCATGCTGGACGATTCTGATATCAGCCACACCCGCATGGCCCGAGCCGTTGTCGGTAGCGTGATCGCAGCGGCAGTCCAAGATCCGATGATATATGTCTCTGGAGGTAGCGAACATCAAGGCCCACCCGGCGGTGGACCCATTGCCGTTATTAGTCAACAGCGATAAGACAGCAGACAAACCAGCGGTATTATGCTGGCATCAGCCTGTTGGCACAGTAGGATGCCACGATAATCAGCAGACCGCCCGCGCATTGGACCAAGGTAAGCTGTTCTCCGATAATGGCAACCGCGCTAATCACCCCAAAGATCGGAACCAGCGCGATATAGAATGCCGCGTGGCTAGCCGGTACCTTTTGCAGAGCAATCAGATATAGCAAAAATGCCAGAGCATACTGCATCAGTCCTGAGACAACGGCCAATAGCCAAAACGGCAGCGAGATGCCGGTGGCATTCACTTCATACACCGGGCTAATCAGCGACAGTATGGCAAAACAGATGACCGATACGATGAGACCGACAAACTGCTGTGATAGCGTCAGCTGGGTAGGTTCCGCTGACTCTAGCTGCTGCTTACTGACCAGCACATATAGCACTGCAAAAACTGTACCCAGCAGAACCAGCACGTTGCCCAAGGCCGAAGCGTTACCAGCATCTAAAATGTCGCTTTGCAACAGCAGCAGTATCCCTGAAAAACTGATACCCGCCAGCAATAGTTTGGCCCCGCTCAAGCGCTCACCGAGAAAGACGGCGGCTAGCACGATGGTGATAATAACCTCTGATGCGCCAATCATGGTGGCATTGCTAGCAGAGGTCATTTGTATCCCAAAGATGCTGATCATGTAGGCTAGAGCCGGTTCAAAGATACCGGCATAGCCCTGTCTAATGCCTTGAAAGGAAAAGGGAAACTGGCGATTTTTTATATAGCAAATGATGGCCAAAAATATAACGCTGGCTAGCAGCTGGATCACCAGCAGCGTCGGTGCAGAAATCTCTGAGAGCGCTATTTTTGTCAGCGTTAGTCCCACACCCCAACAAAAAGCGTACCCCAGAGAAATGAGGATATTAATCACGATGTCACCCTGATAACAATGTAAACAGCTAACGCATTTCGCTGGTGGTAGAGACAGTAAAGTTCGCTATGGGTAGATTGTCGCTTCTTTTTTGAACCGACCTGTAAGCCGCTATTATGCCATGCTTCTTCAGCTAAGTTGTTCTATAAGCTGACAGTCGCCAAAATCTCACGACAGGTTTCATCGGGTGTCTTGGCTTTTGTGTAGACCGTAAACTTGGCCAGCTGATAGTTTGAGGGGTGTCTGACAAAGTATTGATTGGTACTACGGATATCCTCGGGCAGCTGCTGATTACGCTCGTCTAGAATCCGAATCGACTCATCCAAGTCCGGTGACGGTAGCAACAAAACAACGTTAGGATAGGGGGCTAAGGCCGTCTGTACCCGCTGGAATAAGACCGGATCGTCATAGACTGAGTGACCGGCTCCAAAATCGATCACACAGTTTTGATGCTCTGTCAGCAGTCTCTCGACGGCATAGGCTTCAAAGGGCTTCCAGTAGCGGATGATGCCCCAGGCTCCTTCTGTTTCTTTTTTCCGCTTAGCGATCTCCTCGTCATAGCCAATCTCGCTGTAGTAGCCCCAGCGCTGGTCGTCCATAGAGCACTGTGGCAGTCCCAGTTGAGCGGCTAGAAGCGCGCCAACGGTTGACTTTCCGACACTTTGTGGACCAATAAGAATAATATCTGAGGGCATCTTTGAGGGTATTAATATCAGGTTGTAGACAGGGGGATGCCGTCAGCTCGATTGAGCGCAGCAAGCGACAGACTGAGCACCAGGACTATGGCTAATGGAGAAATGGCCGACCCCAGCGGAATTAGGCAAAGAGAAACCAGCGCTAAGAGCGATCGCAACCCAATCACACCCTTGGGTAAGGAGCTAGGAGACGCCCACTGCAGCAGGGTTACCCCGGTTAAAAAGAGCGTAATGCCGCCGCACAGGACAGTCCGCGCTTCAGCTGTAAAGGCGTGGTCGCCTGCGGCCTCAATGGCAAACTGAATTCCCACTCCGGTGGCGACAATGCCCATAAATGCCAGCACGTGGCTGTAGCCATAGATAAATGACCGCAGCAGCGCCCGTTTACCACCCCGTAGTGCCTGGTTGATGGTCGATTCATCTGCCCGCTCAAAATACATCCACCAGAGGCTAATGGCAGTTAAAAATCCGCCCATACCGGTGAGAATGCTGCGCCACTGCCAGTCGGTTTGCGATACACCAGTGGCTACAGCAATAATGGCCTCCCCCAGGACGATAATGACAAACAGCCCAAACCGCTCGTCCATATGAGACTTTTGCACCGGCACCTGACGAATTGTGAGATAGGTAATGGGACCGTTACTGATTTCGATGGCTAAGGCAATGGCCCAGAGCCAAAATCGAGCCGGTTCTGGCACCCAGATAGAGCACAGCCAGAGCAAACAGGCGATTGAAAAACTTATCGTATAGCGGGCCGTTAGCTCTCGCGACTGGGGGACAAAGCGCCAGGCTTGAACATAGAGAAAAATGATCACCAGCCGCAGTATGGAGTAAATAACGGCAAATTCAGCCGAGCCCCCCTGCCAGGTATCGTGAATGGTCAAAGCCATCACCACCAGACCAAACATAACGCCTAGCATCACCAACCGATAGGGGCCGCTGTCAATATCAAATTGGTCGGCGTAGTAGCTAAAGTCGATCCACAGCCACCACACCGGAATAAAAAGAGCGGCAAATCCAGCGATGCCAGCCCAGCTGAGATCGCTGTGGAGCAGATGGGCCAGCTCTGCGATCGCAAATACAAACACCAGGTCAAAAAATAGCTCTAGCCAGGTAGCGTGGCGGTCTGACTCGCGGTCCTTGCCAAGATGTAACCGCAGCGGGTGAGGTCGTCGAGTAGCCATAGGCAGATAGGTAGACTTACTGCTAAAAATACACCAGTGTTCGCATCATATTTTTTCCTGACCACCCATAGAATTAGAGACTCTATCCGAGGACTCTCCACTCTCCTTTAAAGCTGTCTATAGGGAAAGTCACTGTTGTTTTAGATCGGGCCAAACGCGATTTGCTATAGCTACAGTGGCTGAACATGCCGTCAGTCAGGGTTGGATTGGCTCAACATGATCTCACTCTCCGGTAAGATGCCGGTTTAATTTAAAGTATACTAATCTCCTCTCTAGCGATTTGGGAGCATTTGAGGGTGGGTAGTCTACTCGTACGTCTCTTTTTAGGCTTTTTGTTTGCTGTTTTTGGACTGCTCAACTACTGGGGCAATGTTTCAGACAATCCGGTTACAGGTGAACAGCAGCGCATCTCCTTATCGCCAGAGCAAGAGATCGTCCTAGGACAGCAGGGTCGCCAGGACGTCATCGCTCAAATGGGTGGTCTCTATCGCAGCCCGGAGCTGCAGGCATATGTGAACCAAATCGGTCAGCAGGTGTTAGAGCGCTCAGACGCTGCTCAGTCTCCCTATCCCTTCGAGTTTCATGTTTTAGATGCTCTTGATACGATCAATGCCTTTGCCCTGCCCGGAGGGCAAATCTTTATCACAACCGGTCTGCTGGAGGCCCTAGATACTGAATCACAGCTGGCCGGGGTCTTGGGGCATGAAATTGGTCACGTCGTCGCCCGCCACGGTGCAGAGCATCTGGCCCGTCGGCAGCTAGGGGCGATGCTAGTAAACGCCATTGGAATTGCTGCTAGCGACGATCGTCAGGGCAGCGGACAGCAGGCCGCCGTTATTGCCCAGGCCGTCAATCAGCTGGTGGGGCTAAGCTATGGTCGTGAAGACGAGCTAGAAAGCGATCGGCTGGGCTTTGAATTTATGACTGATGCTAGCTATAACCCGGAGGGGTTGGTAGAACTGATGCAAATCTTTGAAGCGGCAGAGTCCAGGGGCCGTCCGCCCGAATTTATGAGCACCCACCCGAATCCGGGAAATCGCATCGCGCGTCTAGAGGAAATCATTCAGGCAACCTACCCAAACGGAGTGCCCGCCCAGCTAACTGAAGGAGAACAGGAATTTGCTCAGACGGTAGACCCCGAGCTGCCGTAGTATGCTGGGGCTCTATCCACCATGTCCAGGCTAAAACTCTCCAAACCTAATCTAGAATCCAACAAGTCCCATGGATCTTACTCTTTTATACTGGATATTAGTTGCTATTATGCTGCTCGGTGCGGTCGGGGAACTGATCCCAGGCTCGCCTGGCGCTAGCATTATTTTAGGCGCAATTCTAGTGTGGTCAGTGGCAACCGTGTTTGCCGGTAGCGGCTGGCCGATTATTATCGTATTCGGCATTTTGATCCTGAGGGCCGCTGTCGAATTAGTGGCCGCCTTCTGGGGCGCAATTCAGTTTGGGTCCAGCAGGTGGGGCCAGTTTGGAGCCATTATTGGACTTGTTGTTGGCTTTTTAGGGCTGCTGCCAGCGCTGCCCGTGGGCGGACCTATTTTGGGGGTTTTAGTTGGTCCGTTTATCGGCGCGTTTATTGGCGAATATGTATCCCGCCAGCCGGTGCCGGGAGAGTCAAAAGTGCAGACAGCCCTAAGGGCGAGCGTAGGAACCGTGGTGGGGTCGGTGGTGGGCAACCTAATCGACGGACTTCTGGCAATTTTGGCGGTGGTTGTCTTTATCCTGACAACCTGGCCGATTGTATCTAGCCTGTAGTGTTTTTACGCTTGTTAGAAGGGTTTAGCGGTTGCCTGATCAGGCTGAAATTCATATCGAGAAGCGGGCTGAGTATCTCCGTAGAGTTGAAATGTGAGCGTTGGCATATTCTCGGGATTACTGACCTGATGGATTGCTTGGGGCATAAAGCTAACGATTTCGCCGGGGCCAAACGTTTTCTCTTCAGTAGCTTCTATATGAAACGACTGCTGGTCTTCATCGACCCGTCGCCAAAACGTATGACGTTCTTGTCCTTTAAGGATGTAGATGACTCCCCAGGTACCGTGATTGTGAATTGGGGACACCATGGTTGGTTTGGCAACGACATTTTGAACCGTTAGGGGATAGCCAATCTCATCGTAGAGTGTCGCGATCGCAACATCATTGTGCTGCTCTAAAGTTGGTAGCTGGGTTTGCAGCCAGTAGGAGTTGGTGACTAACTGCCGAACGCGC
>JBHJIL010000011.1:0-71038 GCA_050043465.1 Leptolyngbyaceae cyanobacterium | reverse complement strand
CTCTCACTTGGACGTGACTCATCACCCAGCTGAGCGATGGTTAGATGGTATGTGGTAACGAATGGCGAGTCTATGAGTTGTGAAAACATTCTTTCTCATAAATCCTGTCACCTCAGAAGAATTCTCTGGATTCATAACGGCGGTAAATCGCTGCACCATTGAACCGAGTGAGCACACCGTTATTAGATGTACCAGCTCTATCGGCTCAAAGACATCAAGCACTGGTTGCACGAATCGACGTGGTGTTATGAGTGGCTGCTGAGCACTCAACCAGTCTAGCCGTAGGGCAGCTTGTTCTCGCTCATCGAACAGCTTCTTCTCCTCGGTATGTCCAGCAGCAACGGCAAAACAAAGCCTGATACGTTTGAGCGTTGCGTTACGGTCTTTGCTGGTATGATGAGCCATAAAAGCTTCATTAGCAGCAAGGTTGTCATGTCCTCGTGCAATTGCTGATACTAACAACATTAGATGCTTAAGCTCAGCGGGAAAGAGTGTGTGAGATCGCTCGCCCATAGCCTCTCCATAGAAGTAAGCATGCTGCTTACGCATCGGTGCCGGGAACGCCTTAAACCAGGCAGGCATCATCCCAAATTCTCTCTGGGCGTAGGCGCTTAAGCTACCGACCTCATGCTCATAGCTTGCAACTAGCTCCTGGATAGAGGGGCCATTCTCAGGAATGTTGTAATCAAGGTTAGAAGGATTAGCCTCGCTTGAACCATGCCGACCGGCGTCTATACCAACCGTTTTTCCCTGCTGCATCAAATCACCTTCAATTTCAACGCCTGTGAGATCGTTAAAGACATTGAGAAAGCCCAATGATGCAGCCATCAAGCCGGTTCCTATAATGTTCTGATTGGCATTTTGACTGGGGCCACGACTCTGGGGAGCCAGCTCACGAATGCGGTTGAGAAGCTCAGGTGTCACTTGGTTAGTCGTTGCAGCCGCCGCCAAATCTGCTAATGCGACCTCAAAAGGGCCGATCTTGCCATTAAAGTTACCTTTTCGAGCCTCTTCGAGCTGCTTGACTACACCAACAGATTCTTCATCACCAGTTGCCGCATGTACCTGGCAGTAGTTGCAGCCATGGGTGTTAGATGTCGCAAAGGTGCAGGCAAACATGGTCGTATCGCCTAAGATATCTTTTGCCATTGCCACAGCTGGTATATTTTGAGAATACATAAACAGCTTGTATGCTTCTAGCCATGGATACAGATACTTAAAACAGTTGGGCCAAAATCCAAAGAGCCTTTTATAAAAATGTAGCGCTGGCCAAGATTCAGGGTCGTCATCGTGAGAACCATCAATGCCTGGGATATAATTACGCAACAAAAAGTCCTCAGCTCCACGCGCTAATTCGCTATCGGAGATCTGGTCTAGCTGCAAACTACTGCCCGCTGTTGCTGTTGCGAGCTTGGATAAACGTCCTGTCTGCTGAAGCGCTTCAAGATCTTCAGATCCATTAATGTGATAATCGCCAAAAAAGATTTGAGGAACGGTTGCAACTCCTGAAGCATAGATGCTGCTATCAGCATGGCGCTGACTTGCTTTTACATCGTGCTGCAGATAAGGTAGACCAGCTTCAGCCAACGTTGCTTTTGCCCTTTCGCAATAGGGGCATCCTGGTTTCGTGAAAATGCGAATTGTTGAGTAGTTTTCCATGGGTTTGGTTTTCCGATAATTACGTTGGACGTTAGGCGTATGCACGGAAATAAAATTCCGAACAGGATTCTGTTAATCAATGTCCTACCCTTGGTAAGGCAGGGCTGTCTTATTGTCGAGACAGAAAATCTGAAGGTATTGAAAGCTCATTTGAGGGAAGGTATTCTCTACTTGAAAGTAGGCTAAACAACAATGCGATAACCTGATTAATCGACCCCGCCGCAACCCTTACCTTAATGCCATTGGGAATAACCTAATCTCGGCTAAGTATGAACGAAGTCATATGCCTTACAGGTTTTCTCTGGTGAACACGAAACAACCCTGAGTGCCCACAGGACTATACGGTTTTCCTTAATCCGCTCAGCCCGCTGCTGTTCAAAGGTTAGGATTTATTGTTGTGTCGCTTCTCTAGTTAGCTTTTAACGCTTTAGCGATGGCCAGACAGGGCTCTATCCCTCAACTGTTTAGGTAAATCAGGATAATCGCGAGAAAGTCCAAGAGCTGTTTTGATAGTTGCTAAAACAGCCTCTTCTTCTGCAGAAATCAGCTGTTTATCTACAGGGGTAGTCCCTGCTGCACGGGCAACACAGTCGCAACAATAGTAAACGAACTCCTTGTAGTCGCAAACCTCTTCTGGTGGTGTTCTTTCAGCTAAGATCGAGATTGATTGCTGAATTTTAGTAAGCGCTTTTTTTAGTGCTCCATCTAGAGTGTTGCTGCTAGCTGTACGAAGAAAGAAATCACGCTTGCGACGATGGCCGAACAAGGCCCGAATGATGGAATTATTTGGATACCTGCTGGTTGCACCGGCTAGCGCTCGCCTGAGGGCAACAGATTCTAATTGATCAGAGATAATTCCTATTTCAGCTCTGGACACTGCTGTAGCACTTAAGGTGAGGGCTGTCCCTAGAATTATCAATTCCTCAATTTCGTAGCCTGCCGTGTAGTCAATATCGTAACGCTCACCAGCGTGGGCTTCAAAAATATCATCTTTGATCCAACCTAGTATTGTTCTTGCATTGTAGATTGGCGTAGGCATTAGGCCGAGGTACATTACCTGACGAATCGCTTGTCCTACAGTGCCGACAACTTCATAGCGGTCAAAAATGTTGGCGACGGCTGTGCCCATACCCAGCTTCATGATCGTTCCTCGCAAACCAACCGTATAGGATGGTAAAGGATCTTTCTGCTTCGCCTTTACCATCAAAGTCTGAGCAATTGCCTCACCCTGCTGATAGGCCACTTGAGCGGTTGCTGGTAACGGTTCTTCATCGGATTCGATAACAGCACAGTCTCCGGCAGCGAAGACGTTTGGATAGGACAGAAGCTGGAGCGTTGGCTTAACCAAGAGATGTCCTCGTTTTGACCGCTCATGCTTTGGCACAGGCAATGCGCGAACTAGGGGATGAACGCTGGTTCCAGCCGTCCAGACAATTGTGCCTGCAGTCAAACATTCAGAACTGCTGTTTCGGGTAAACTCTACCGAGTTTGAGCGCACCGCCCTGACTGAGGCACCTAGCATCAATTCTGGTGACACCGTTCGGCTTGCCATAGCCGCCATCGCTGTATCTCGCAGTGACTTGTTCACATCTCCATTGAGGATGTCGCTACGGTTCAACAACACAATCCGTATTTCGCGTAGCTCTCTGGTAAGGCTACTAGCTGTTTCATTGGCGGCCACACTGACCGCTGATTCGTACCACTGAGGCAGTACGTCACCTAGGGTCAGAGCCAGCTCTACTCCGACTGGCCCACCGCCGACAATGGCAACTGTTAGGAGAGAACGTCTAACTTCAGGTGAGGGCTCCTGAGCGGCCTTGCGACATTGCGTCATAATGTGGTGTTTGAGAGCATCGACATCGGCTTTGCTGTGAAAGGTGAAGGCATGTTCTGCTGCGCCCTCAGCGAAGAATGCGGGAACACTGCCCGCTGCTACGACCAAATTTCCGTATTCTTGGGTCCTGCCGTCTTCTAAACAGACTCGACTAGTCTCTAGGTCTATTGAGATAACGGTTCCTTTGATAAAAGAAATATCGCGATCGTGGAGCAACTCAATGTATAGGGGAGTGATTTGGTAAGATTGCATCTCACCGCTCATATAGTCGTACAGCAGCGGCTTGAAGCAAAAGCGATCGCTCTTTTCAATCAAAATAATAGGGTGCGGATAGCCCTGATTATTAAGGTGCAAAGCCGTAAACAGTCCTGAAAAACCTGCACCGATGATGATAGTGGGAGCTTTTGATGAAGTCATTGTTATGAGTTAAGTAGAATGTGTTGGATAGTTGTAAGAGCGCTAACGGTCTGTAACATCTTTAGTCAGCGAGTGACTTCGCCGTAGTCAAAATGGAGGCATCTCTCATTGGCAGAGACCAGCGCAGTAGCAGTGGGGCAAGAAGAGTGGTCACCAGTACCATTAGTACAATTGCAGCCGTTAGCGCTGGCGATAGAATATCAATGGAAGAGCCAATTCCAACAAACACTAGGCCAACCTCGCCTCTTGGGACCATGCCAAGACCGATTGCTAGACGGTTCAAGTTACCAGGACGAGGAATCAGGTAGCTAGCAGCCACTTTCCCAAATACAGCAACAATAATCAGAAATGCTGCCATCCACAGACTAGTAACACTGTCAGGATTCGACGGACTTAGGATACTAAGGTCTGTTTTGGCTCCCACGACTACAAAGAAGACAGGAGCCAGAATACCGACAATTGGCTCAAACTTTTCTAATAGGTGATCTCGCTGCTCGGTACCGCTGAGGATCATACCTGCAGCAAAGGCTCCCAAGATAGCCTCTAGGTGAATGGCGTTGGCAACCGCAGCCAACAGCAGTGTAAATACGATACCTGACAACAAAATACTATTGTCCGAGCGTAGCCAGGTATTGAGCGTCGTGAAGGCTTTAGCAATAGGCGATCGCAATAGCACAATCCCCCCCACGAAAGCTGCTGTGCTCAATAATAGCCATCCTAGTCCAGCAATATTAACTGAGCCCTCTTTGACAAGACAAACAACCAGTGCCAAAATCAAAATCCCTAGTAGGTCATCCAGCACCGCAGCACCGATAACAATTTGACCTTCTGAGGTCTGAAGCTGGCCTAGCTCTTTTAGGACTTTGGCTGTAATACCGATACTAGTCGCCGTCAGTGCGGCACCGCCAAACACTGCCGGGAGGGGAGCCACCCCAAATAGAGTAATCAGACCGACTGTGCCCCCTACAAAAGGAAGAATGACACCAGCGCAGGCAACAATCACAGCTTGGGGACCAACCTTTAACAAGCGATCCAGGTCAGATTCGAGCCCAATCAAAAACAGTAGGGCGATCACTCCCAGGTTTGCAGCACTCTCTGAGATAGCAGTCAGCTGGTGAGCGTAAGCTGCTGCTGCACCTGCCGCATCGGCCTCAGTAGTTTGCTGAATCAAAGTTAGTACTGCCGGGTTAATCGCTGTTTCACCTTCAGCAAAGACCAGAATCTTCAGAGCTGAAATACCTAGAAACAGGCCCCCAACCAGCTGACCGAGAACAGGCGGCAGTCGTAACCAGGCGCAAATTTCTTCCCAAATTTGACTGGTTAAAAAGATAACAACGGCTGATACCAGCAGTGCGCCAAACACAGTAGACTCACTGATGTTGTCTATTTCAGCCAGAAGTGGAGAGTGGAACAATGCATTTGTAAAACTCATACGAATTTCCTCAAAAGGGTTAGTCGATAGGATATTGATTTCTGTGACTTCGGACAGTAAGGGAAATAGGAATAAGGTATTAAACGGATCATTCAAGTTCTTGTTCCGGGGTTAAGTTTTCGAGTTTTTGATAAATCGCGCGCTGATAACGAGGGTGTCGATATTCTCGCTGCCAGCAGCGTTCCATTAGCCAGATGGGGTCTTCTTCTAGAGCAGTGCGATCGCAAAAGTCTTGGTTTTGATCAACAAATGTCTGATAGTCCACCTGCCAGCACTGTTCTAGAAATGCGTTGTTTAAACAACTATCGAGGTAAGCTACTTTATACTGTTGCCAATATCGAGCAGGGCTTAGCATCAAGGGATAGGCCTTGTTCCACAAGGGCTGATTAAGGTACTGCCAAATTGGAAAAAACATTAAAGTCTCCTTTATTCTTAGTTGATATGATCAAGGGAAAGCTGCTGGGGGAAATTAGCATGGGCGTGCTCTTTAGGACTGGGTTTGCGCTTTATCAGCAACAAATAGGCGGCAGGCGTAAAGTACAGCGCCAAAATAGGAGAACCGCCAACACCGCCCGCGATCGCAATTGCCAGCGGCTGCCAGAAGGGATCGCCATCGGCCAGCAGCGGTACAAACCCCACCATGGTCGTAATCGTTGTTGTCAGAACATGACGGGTCGATTTGACCACAACGTTCTGGACGGCTTTGGGGTCACCGTGTCGCGCATTGGCATCCTCATTAAAAGCAGAGAGAACAATAATGCTGCCATTGATAGCAATGCCCACCAGACCCATCGTGCCGACAATCGCCATAAAACCTAGCAGTGAGCCAAATAGCTTAAGTGATAACATTGCCATTCCGACAGAACCAACGGCGACCCCGGCAACAATACTCGCCTGACGAAACGACCCCAGCGACAGCACCATTGCCGTTACCATCACCAACAGCAGCAGCGGAATATATAACAACAGGTTGCCGACGGCCGAGTTACGCTCTTCATACTCACCGCCAAATTCGTACCAGTAACCCGGTGGTAATTCAAAATTAGCGGCTGCTAAACGCTCCTGTAGTGCGCCTAGAACGGTGTCAGGTAAAACACCAGCGGTGATGTAGGCTTGCACCGTGTTTACCCGCTGCTCGCCGCGACGGGTAATGTTAGAAGCTTCACCAATTAGGCCAAATTCACCGAGGGCTGTGGTCGGGCGAAAACTGCGATCGCGACTTTGGCCTGAGCGCAGGTCCAACGACGCTAGCTGGTCAAGACTGGCGCGATCGGTATCCGTTAACCGTACCCGTACCGGCAGGTTCTCAGTCGATTCCAGGATTGCTCCCCCGGTAACTCCCTCAGAATAAGCTTCGAGCTGCTGAGCAATTTCAGTATTGCTCAACCCTGCCTGCTGCACCTGCTCGTTATCCACAATCAGCCCTAGCTTAGGCTGGCGTTCGGTCAGGTCGTCGAGAACATGAACCACATCAGGAATTTCGGTCATAATTTCTCGAACTTCCATCCCGATCCGTCTCAGTTCGCTAGTATTTGGCCCATAAATGCGCATCTCAACCGGGGCGTCGTAGGGCGGTCCCTGCTGTAGCTGTTGCACAATCGTACGAGCCGACGGAAACAGATCGTCTAGCTCTTGCTGTAGCTGTTGAACAATGCTGCCTACATCTTGTTCGGTCTTAAGCTGCACCAGGGCCTGGGCATACTGGGACTGATTCTCGCGATTACCCGTCAGGTTGTAGTAAAACTTAGGTGCATTCTCACCAATAAACCAGTGCACATCTTCAACTTCCTCATGCTGCAGAATATGTTCACGAGCTGCGAGGACCGTTTTCCGAGTTTGGGCAATAGCCGTCTGGGAGACAAAATCAACCTCAATCTGAAACTGATCGCGATTAACTAGGGGAAAAAATTGCTCATCCAGGGTACCAGCAGCGATAAAGCCTACCAGCGGCAGCGTCATCGTTAGCGCCGTCGCCAGTAGAGGTCTAGCCGTTGTCCGACCGATTGTCCAGCGATAGATACGACCCAGACGAGGTGAAGATAGTCCCTCATACCACCAGGCACCAGGCTTCATTATCACCAAAGAGACTCGGTCAATTAGACTCTTTTTACGCTTGCGTTTGGCCTTTTCATAATCTTCGCCACTTTGACTGAGCATGAGTCCAGCCAAGGCCGAAATCACCGTCAAAGAGATCGCTAACGATGTAATTAGTGACAGAATTACACTCAGAGCAATGGAGCCAACAAACTCTCCAGCCGCACCCGGCAGCAGATAGATAGGTAAAAATGTTAAGACTGTGGTCAAGGTCGAAGCCATCAGGGGTACCTGAAGATACTTCACGGTTTTAACAACGGCCTGGAGTGGTGAATCTCCATGGCGCAGCTCCACTTGAATTTCGTCTACCGCCACCACCGCGTTATCGATCAGCAGTCCCAGGGCAATAATTAAACCTGTAACCGACATCTGGTGAATTTCGATGCCAAAGACACTCATCCAGCCGAGCACAGCAAAAATTGTCAGCGGCAGCGCCAGCCCGATGACCAGGGCCGACTGCCAACCCATCCCCACTAGAGCAACCAAGACCACTAGCACTGCACTAAAAACCAAATTGGTGATCAGTGAGTTAATGCGGTTAGCGACATAGCCACTCTGGTCAAAGACTAAATCAAGGCTAATTCCCTGAGGCAGACGACTGCGAAACAGATCGATCTCATCGCGTACCGTTGTAGACCACTGGTCGATACGCAAGCCCGACTGCATCATAATGGCAATCACGACAGCGGGTTTGCCGCGTATGATCGCCTGGTCACTCAGGGGGTAGCGCACCCCTCGACTGACGCTGGCAATGTCGCTCAGGCGAGTAAACTGTCCGCTGGCGTTCTGTACTGGCAGCTGACGAATCTGTTCGAGAGTCTCTAACTCACTCTCTACTTCAATGGCTAAGTCTTGTTCTGCGTTACGCAACTGACCCGCTGTGACCTTGGCGTCACTAAGACTGATCTGTTGAGCCAGCTGCTGAGGTGAGAGTCCTACACCGGCTAGTTCCGGTGCATTGACTTCGACCAAAATCTCTTCATCGGGGCTGCCAAAAAACTCAACTTCCTCGGTCCCATCAAGACCACGTAGGCGAGTTCCTAGCTCGTCACTGTAGCGGCGCAACACAGCATAGTTAGGTTCCCCAGGTAGATTCCAAGTCAAAGAAGCAATCATCGTATAGGCCTTGACATAGGTCTCATCTAGCTCAGGCGGCGCTACTCCGGGAGGAAACTGAGCTGCCGCGTCGGCCATTTCATCTCGCACTCTGGCCCAGATAGGTCGAGCGTTGAGCACCTCATCTACTAGTTCAACGGCAATGGTGGAGAAGCCAACTCTTGAATCGGATTCTAAAACCTCAATCTCTTCGATCTCAGAAAGCTCTTCTTCAAGAACGGTAGTGACCAGCGCCTCGACCCGGTCAGCGCTAGCCCCAGGAAAGGCGGTTTTGACCACAGCAATACGAGATATTAGCTCTGGGTCTTCTTGCCGAGGCAATGATTGAAAAGAAGAGATACCCCAGGCCAAAATGAGGATAATTGTTAGGATTAGCAAACGGATATTGGTGAAAAAAGGGCGCACCATGGCGGTACCTCAGGGTGTGTGGGCTGGGAAAAGTGAACGTAGCGAGGCTGGTAGACTAAACTGTTGCGCTCATTTACAACGGCTGGACCCGCTGACCAGGCGTCAACCGATGAATACCGCTGGCAATAATGCGATCACCGGGCTGCACGGTGCCACAGACTAGAGTCTGATTCTCTTCCTGATGTAAAATTTCGACGGTCTGTGGCTGCACCTCATAGGCAGTTGAATTCTCTTCTGTGGGTGCTAATGCATAGGTGCTCCACAGACCTCGTACATCCTGGGTAAGTGCGGTAGTCGGGAGCCAGATGCCTTCACTTGGGACGGTTTCAGTCATGTTGACCCGCACGGTTTGCCCTGGAGTGACCTGGGCTATGCTGGCCTGCTCAAACTGGAACACAACGATCTGGGTGTGTGTTTCAGGGTCCACTTCTGGTAGTACCGCCGTCACCATTGCCGGATACTGACTAGCGCCGAGATTGACCCTTTGCATGTCTCCTACCTGTAACTCACTGGCAACCTCAGTTGGCATGCCCACACGAGCTTCTGGAGAAACATCTTCAACAATTCGTAAAATTGCCTGTCCTGCCCCGACCACCGTCCCGTCATCAATCTCACGAGCTGAAATAATGCCAGAAAAAGGTGACTTCAGCGTGCTTTTACGAATGGTGATGTCCAAGTCGGCAAGCGCTGCATCCAGCCCTCTAACAGCCGCCTGCTGGGCTAAAATCTGTTCTTGGCGAGTACCATTGCGAAGTTCCTGTAGATTGCTACGAGCCTGGTCCAACCGCGCTTGTAAAACATCTTCTCCGTAGGTAAACTCGTCTAACGATTCGCGTGAAATCGCTCCCTGGGTATACAGCCATTCGCGGCGCGATCGCTGAATTTTCTGAAGCTCCAGCTGTTGCTCTATTTCACGCACATTGGCTTCGGCAGTAGCAATATCTTCGGTACGAGGGCCAGCTTCAAGCTCCGATAGCCGTGCCTGGGCTTGGGCTCTTTCAGCTTCGAGCTGTTGCCGCTGGGTTTGCAGGTTGCTAATGTCCAGCTGTGCCAGGGGATCCCCCGTCGAAACGCGATCACCCTCTTCGACTAATACAGAGACTAGCTCTCCTCCCCGCTCAAAACCTAAGCTGCTGGTCTGCAAGGCTGCCACGGCTCCTGTGTAGGTGCGCGTTACGTCATAGCTATCGACGGCTTCAGCCACAAATGTCTCAACTGATAACATTTGTGGCCGGGTCTCCTCCTCGGTGCTTGAGGTACTGACCCGGTTTTGAACCACAGGGATGCCCACAAGCAACAGCAGCGAGAGGGCAGACAGCCCTAGAATCTTTTTACGATGACGACGCAGATGCACAAACATCTTTGTTGTAGAACGGGAAGCGAATGATCGAGACGAGTGGGCGGTCATAGCTAGTTGCTCTCATAAAACCTAAACAGCAGGGGAAAACAGTTGTCAGATTGGCGTTTGTGTAAAAACGAAACTGATTCGTTTTGAATTCCTATTTAACATAACCTGAATCAGATAAAAACGAAACTGTTTTGTTTCAAAAATGTCGTACTTTTCTAAATCGATGATTTTGAATGAGGCGCAGAACTCTACACAGACGTCTGGGGCATGAGTCAGCGAGTCAGCGATGTAATAATGAGCTCGCTATCTCTTGAGCCGCCGCCTGCACTTAAGCCGTCCGAAATCTGCATGGCTAAAAAATCAGCTACGGTCCTAAACGCAGTCTGTGAAATTATTGAAAACGAATCAAAACGATTTCGTTTCATATGTAATTCTATGATATCGTAAACGAAACGAAACGGAATCGTTGTGGCGGATTATAATCGTCTAGTCCTAAGCAACGATGTACCCATTACATAAAAGACTCACTGGAACACACCATGGCTCGTGTCACTAAATCACCCCCTTCAAAAAGTAGTGCTGACCAAGCGTCAAAAGGAGGACGTCCTGCTAGCGGGACGCTCGAACAGCGACTGGAACAGCTAGTGAATGATGCAACGCAGGTATTTCTACAGAATGGCTACGGTTCTACTACCCTCGACCTAGTCGCCCAGAAAGCTCACGTGGCCAAGCGCACCATCTATCGGCACTTTGGCGGTAAAGAGGAGCTGTTTGGGGCTGTTGTCCGCCAGCGTATTGACACGTTAGTCGCTTTATTTCCTGATGTAGATGCAGACGAAGGGTCTCTAGAACAGGTGCTTACAGGATTTGCCCACGAGCTGCTTGCCGTGGTTCTGTCACCAGAAACTATCAGCCTGTATCGCATCATCACGGGCGAAGCTAGTCGTTTTCCTGAACTGGCACAGCAATTTTATAACAACGGACCGGCTCAGGTGATTGCTGTACTCGCTCGATATTTAGCCCATCAACAACAGCTTAAAAAAGTCCAGCTAAACGACCCAGAGACGGCTGCTGTACAACTTTTTAGCCTGATCCAAGGAGAATTTGAGCGTCGCGCGATGCTAGATATTGAACAACCCTACAGCGCTGAACAGATTAATCAGCATGTAGACGATACTATCCGCTTTTTCCTGAGTGCTTACAAAGTTTAGCCGTTTAGAATCGGGCGATGTGGCGTATGTGCCCTGAGATGATATCGGGATTAGTTACCTGGTTATAATCGAATAAATCAAGTAAGAATGATTATCATTCTTTCCACCAAAAGCCGTTCCCTCTATTCACTTATTTAGAACTCATTGAGAGGCGATGGAGATTGGAGTGGGGCTAGTAAGACAGCAGTAGCATGGAACAACACCTGATGAATCCTGAAAAGTCTGTGACTAAGCCCAGTGATGTCTGCCAAGTTCGTTGCTTTAACGAAGAATTAGTTCACCAGATTGGTCAGGTGCTTCCTAGCGATGACCTGTTGGAATCTGCCCAAGTTTTGTTTGGTGCCCTGGCCGAGCGGTCTCGACTAAAGATTTTATATGCCCTGCGCAATGATGAAGAACTGTGCGTCTGTGATGTGGCGTCTCTGTTAAACATTAAGGTGGCAGCGGCCTCTCACCATTTACGTAAGCTGCGCGACCTCAACATTTTGAAGTATCGCAACGACGGTAAATTAGCCTACTATTCCCTCAAAGATCCACGGGTTGCCGATGTTCTTTGCTATGCACTAAGGCAGCTGGTCGAATAGTCATCTCTCTGTATTGTTGACTATTCAGTTATTTTAGACAGCATCAAGAAACCACTGAGATTGGTAGTGCTTTAAGGTAGACGCAGGCCCTTGAGATAACAATGGCAGTCGGGTTTCTCAATTAATGTTGTCATTAGCGAATTAAGCGCTACGGCTGCTAATAAGCCTCCCCCCTGGGTGCCTTCAGTAGTGATAAACGGTATGCCACTGTGCTGTAAACGCCGCTTGGCTGCCGGGGCATGGCTAAATCCGATGGGTAGACCAATGACGAGGGCCGGCTTTAATTGTTGTGTTTTGATAGCCTCACAGACAGCCATCAAAACAGAGGGAGCATACCCAATCACCAACACACATCCCGCTGGCAAATCATGTAATCTGGAACGCCACTGGTCTTGTTGCCAAAATGTTTGTTCTGCTTCGGCAGCACTATTAATGTGCGGATTGTCGATCAGCGTTTGCACAGAGCACCCCAAGTGGGCCAATCGGGTTTGGTCAAGAGCGGTCACCACAGCTGGAATATCACCCACCACAGTGCAGCCTTGCTTTAAGCTGTCGCGGGCAGCCTTCAGCGCATCATGACTTAAACGCACAAAGGGCACCAAGCTCACATCACCGCAGGCTAAAACCATTTGGGTGAGCAAATCGACCTCAATTTCCGAGCGCTCTGAGAGATCGGGCAACAGGTGCTCCAGGGCTTGCTGAAAGTTTTCGGGATGATTGGGGGCCGCGCCATCAAGCTCATCCCACACCCGATGGGTGGCTAACTCGTTAGCTTCAACTTCTAAAATACGTAGCTGTGCTAAGGCTTCGGCTTGTACGGTTTGGCAACCTTGATCTCGACCTAAGATACCTTCCACGGCCATGGCGGTTTGGCGCAGCTGCACGAGCTGGTGCATCAACGTTTGGTAATGCTGCTGCAGCTGTTCCATCACCGCCATTGAATTTGGTGGCGCTTCACCCTGCGTATCCAGCAGTTGCTGAATATGACTAAGCTGGAACCCTTGCTGCTTGAGCGCCACAATCCGCCGCAAACGATGCACATCGGCATCATCGTAAAGCCGGTAGTTGCTGCGCGATCGCTTGGGCTGGGGCAGTAACCCTAACTGATGATAGTGACGTACCATGCGCGGTGTCACCTTGCCGCCAACGGTTTTAGTCAGTTCTTTAATGGTTAACTGCTGCTTAGCCTGGGTCATGGGAGGCAACCTTAACATTTACAAGAATGTTAAGGTTGAATATAGCATTTTTTTAAGTGAGCTTGTGAATAGACTGGCAACGGTCACGTCTCGCCCCATTCTTCTGTTGACTGACTACCAGGAGCGGCAGCGGTCCGAGCCAAGTTTAAGAATTCTGACCCACGCGCCAACAGAACAGGTGCTATTTCTCTTCAGAGGGTAACACGTTAAAATCTTTCAACTGGATTTACAATTCACAGCATTGTTGATGATGGTCATTCATCAACTTCCTGAGCAAATTTCTATGACTCTGTTGGGTAGACAAGCAACTCGAAATCGCTGGCGTTGGCTTGGGCTTGTCATCTTGTTTGGCATCTTGTGGATCGCCTTTTTACTCAGTCTGGGACTGGGTTCTGTCTCGATTCCACTCTCAGAGGTGCTCACTATCATAACCGGGGGAGAACCGAGCAAAGCCAGTTGGGAGGATATTTTGTGGCAATTTCGTTTTCCAAAGGCCCTGACGGCATTATGTGCTGGTGCTGCCCTGGCAATGAGTGGACTACAACTGCAAACCTTGTTTCGGAATCCGCTGGCGGGTCCATCGATTTTGGGAGTCAATGCAGGCGCGAGCCTAGGCGTAGCGCTGGTGGTGCTCACGGTCGGTGCTACCGCTTCTCCAGCTAATCTAGGAGAGTTAAGTTTTCTTAGTGATATTGGTGTGGTTATGGCCGCTAGTGTAGGGTCAGCAGTTACGCTTGGTATTATGCTCCTGGTAGCTCAGAAAGTCCGCAACAATATGGCTCTCCTGGTATTTGGGGTCATGATTGGGGCTGCAACAACTGCCATGGTGACCGTGTTACTGCATTTTAGTCCGATTGCCCAAACGCAGGCTTATCTCACCTGGACATTTGGCAGCTTTGCAGGGGTAACCTGGGATCAATTAAGGCTATTAGGCTTCTGCGTCGGTTTAGGGCTCATGCTGGCACTCATGTTTGTTAGACCCTTAAATTTGATCTTGTTGGGGGAAACCCATGCTCAAAGCTTGGGGGTCAATGTAGGTAGAGTCCGAGTTGGCATTTTGGTGAGTGCATCGGTCTTAGCCGGTACAGTGACCGCATTTTGTGGACCGATCGCCTTTCTGGGTATTGCAGTTCCCCATCTTTGTCGGCGGCTATTTCGCACAGTTAACCACCAGATTTTAGTGCCTGCCACTTTATTGATGGGGGCGGTCCTGGCCCTACTAGCCGATATAATCGCCCAACTCCCTGGTCGTCAGGCTATCTTGCCCCTCAATGCCATTACGGCCTTGTTGGGTGCTCCAGTCGTCATCTGGCTGATTTTACGACAAAGTCAGCGGTGATGAATCAAGCCTGAGTCAAAACTCTCGTCATCGTTCTACACAACCTCAATCAAACCTGTTGATGCCAGGCGGCTGCCTAACGTGCAGGTTGTGGCTCGTACCCTAAGGCTGCGCCGAGATCAGGCGGTCTATCGGTAGAAATGGAATCGACACCTTGATCGATCAGGGTTTGGTATAGCGCGATCGCATCTTCCCGAGATAATTCATACTCAGGAATAAAGGCCCCAAAGATGCTGATAATGCCTTGGTCATTCAGGGCCTGATTGTAAGCGGGGTCAGTCGTGGGTGCCAGGGTAAATGCCGTGAGACTTTCCAAGGGGATGGGAGAATCAGCCACAGCATTGACCAACTCCTCACGAGTGTCGGACGTCATAAATAGGGAGAAATGAATGTTTGGATTGAGAGCATAGGCTGCTAGCATCTGCTCAATGTTGTCAGCGAAAAACATCACATCATCTTCTACTCCCAGGTCGCTCACCAGCTCAATGACGTCAGCCGTAAAGTCATCGGCCTTTAGATCCAAGGCAAACAGTGCCCGGTCATTGCCCCACTCCAGGGTTTCTTGCAGTGTGGGGATCTTAAAAGATGTGGGATCGCCAAAGTTATCAACGGCATAAAGGGTTTGAATGGTGGCCCAATCAGTCTCAGCACCCAAGCCGCTGCCAGTAGTCGTGCGATCTAACGTGTCGTCATGCATCAAGATCAAAACGCCATCCGAGGTACGATGAATATCGATTTCCAGGAGAGCAGGGGCAAAGCGCAGGCTGTTATCCATGGTTGCAATCACGTTTTCAGGAAAACCAGGGAGAAAGCCCCCACCCCGATGGGCTGCCATAATGTCAGGGAAATTCGGACTCCATTCCAGAAAAGTGTTGATTTCCCCTTCGGGAACATCAATGAAATAACGGTTATCTTTTAGACCAATAGCCGTATCGGCGGGTTTGGCTATCCCAGGTAAGCTGGTGGAGAACAGCAAAAGATTTATCAGAAGAATTACCCTAAGGGGAATGCACATAAATAAAATCCCAATCACAGAATATGTCGTAGGACGTCCTCCCCTTACGAAGGGGAGGTGCCGTAGGCGGAGGGGTATTGACCGATAGCGCTGACTGTCGATAACCCCCTGTAAGTCCCCCTTAAGAAGGGGGACAGCACACTCGAACCGGTCTCAAAGAGGTAAATTATTTTCATGCAGACACCTGAGCATAAGGCCGATCATTCTAATTTTTGATAGTAGACAAGTTCGTGATCTGGTAACAACTCGGGGTGAAAGATATGGATTAAATCAGCCAGGATTACCTGCGGATTTAGAATGCCACTTTCCCAGTAGTCATTGCCCCCCGTGGCATTTAGCCTGGCGTTGTTATTAAAGATCTGATCGAGATCGAACGCCTTAAAGTTGCCATAGCGCGGATCGGTTGCGATCGCATCTTGGCGAGTATGCCAGTCATGGCCAACATCAAGCCAGAAATCAGCATTTTTAGCCTGATCAAATACGGCTTCAAACGCAAACGGTACGCTGCCAGCTCCTGGCTCCGCTGCCCAGAGATAGTCTGCCCCGGCATCTTGAATAAATTGGCTGACATAACTTTGGCCTGCGGGCATGGCCCAAGTGCCATCCACACTAAAGCCAACAAATACTTGGGGCCGATCTGTTGTCGTTTGGGCCAGTGCAACCAAATCTTGATACTCCTCGGCAATCTCAGTAAAGACCTGTTCTGCCTGAGCTTCACGATTCAAAAACAGCGAGGTGAACTTCAGCCATTCCGATTGGCCCAGGGGAGTCGCTTCCATATACTCTGCAATCATACCCACAGGAATACCTAGCTCCAAGAACCTGGGGTACGTGTCTCGCTGAGGATCGCCCGTCCCGAACGTCAAAACCAAATCGGGCTCACTATCGAGCAGCACTTCAATATTCAGGTTTTGACCCGAATCCACCGCAACTAACTCTTTGCGATCAATTTTGTTGCGGATACTGGGCGTATTCACTTGGTGAAATCGACTGACGCCCACCAGTTGATCCACAGCGTCCAAGGCGTCTAGGTGGGGGAGATGGGTGGTTGATAGGGCGACAACTCGTTCGACGGGCACCTGAATCACTTGAGCATCAGGATAGTCTGTTGGCGTCGGTGTGCCGCACTGCACCAGCACATACTGGAAAGTTTGCGTTGCCGCTCGCCAGGGATTGCGAACCGTGACTACTTTGTAGTGGTTATGATAGTCAACGCTGAAACCCTGGGCGTACTGTGGCTCAACCTTGACAGGAAAGTAGTCAGTGCTGGGGTCATACCCATCAACACATTCAGCCCGATCGAGCGATGCTAATTCAGCCGCAGTCGCATTGCCGTTAGGCGATTGCTCGGAAGGAAGGGTACAGCTTGTCAGCAACGCCGTTAACGCTGTACCCAAGTAAGCACTCAATTTCATTAATCAATTAGGATGCTTCGGCAGGTTTACGTGTGGATTTTGACTGGACTGCCGTGGCATCCGCTGGGTAATGATGACCGGGAATGGCCTCGCCCTTTACCAGATAATCTTCAACAATCTGCTTGGCAATCTTAGGCGTGGCCCGAGTAAACCAGGTGCGATCGCCAGAATGGAAAACAACCGGACCCAGTTTGCAGACTTCCAAACAACCGGTAGTCTGCACCGGAATATCCAGGCCCTGTTCAGTTAGAGCAGCTTTTAAGGCTTCAGCCGTAGGCTGCCAATTGCGAGAAGGATTGCAACGGCTAGATGTGCAAACAGCTAGATAGGGACGGGTGAGGGGATTTTGCTCATAGGGAATCGGCCGCTCACCTAATATATAAGTCGAGCGCAATTCCTCATAGAGAGCCAATTTTTCCAGACGAGGCTTGCCTTCCGGCAATAGATCATCATCATCCCCTAGATAAGGACTGGGCAAGAACAACGTCATCATGCGCTCATTCGCCCCATTCCAAAACTGAATGCCCCAGCCGAAGGCCCGTCCCGTCTTGCTAGTGCGACAGTAAAGTGCTGACCGCGTAATCACCCGCTGCTGGCGCTGCGCGACTGGTGTACGACAGAGGGGGCCACCCAAGTTCTCCTCAACACAGAGATGCATATGCCAGCTTTTGGTGGCGACTGTTAGATACCCGTCATAAATCACAAACAACTCTGGTGCTTCCGTAAAGGAGAGTTCCAACACACTCCCCTCAACCATGTGACCCAGTTGTACATCCTGCCAGCGTTCCTGGAACAATCGATACAAGAGTGGGCCGATAACATCAATCTCCGAAGAAAAATCCTCGTATTCGATTGTGCTACCGCTGGGTGTAACTTCCTGAGAGCCTTGGTTGAGCGGGGTAACCCACTGCTTAAATTCAGTCATGTAACCATCCTCCTGAATGTTTCTTCAATCTGGATATTAGGCAAGATTAGTTTCCTTAAAAGGTACTTCGGATACCAAGTTGAACATTGCGGCCTAACCCTGGGAAACCTGGAAACTCCTCAAACTGTTCATCAAAGACATTATTCATCGATGCCTGTAACGATACATTCTCAGAGAGAGGCGTTCGCAGTTTCCAGTCCACGGTTAAACGCCCATCCAGAGATTCGGTATTACTGCGATTGGTAAAAAAGTCGCTCACATGCCGCAGAATGACGGCGGTATATAACCCTTTGTTATCTTCGTAGGACAGACCAAAATTGACGGTATCGGCATTCACAAACGGTAGCGTATTGCCGTTGTTGGCTGGAACTGGGTCATCTTCAATGCGGGGTCTATTCCAGGTGTAGTTAGCAAAGGCAAAAAAGTTTTCAGAGAGTCGCACGGTCGCTTCTGTCTCGATACCAATTGTCTCAACCTGCCCAATGTTTTGGGGAGTAAAGGTATCCAAGTCGAAACTAATGGCATCGTTAATCTCATTCCGGAAGAACGTAAACCGAAAAAGACCGCGATCGCCCAGCTGTTGGTCAAAGCCAACATCAAAGCTAATGCCATCCTCTGGCTCTAAGTCTGGGTTGTTAAACGGTGCGCGGAATAGGTCACCCAGGGTGGGCACCCGAAAGTTACGGGCAAAGTTTGTCCGCAACGTGGTGGTATCGGTGACATCGACTTTGAGGCCCACATTAAAAGACGTAAACTCGCCATCAGCCAGATCATTAAAATCTTGACGAATACCGACATTAGCCGCAAACCGCTCGGTGAACTCCGCTTGATAGCGGGCTAACAGCGCGGTTTGGTTAATTGTGTCGCTATAGTTCTCTGTGGTGGTATCCGTCAGTGAATTAAATGTTTCGTTGGTAGCATCAACGTTGCGGTAGTCCAGACCATAGGTAATGTTCTGATTCTCCGCAAATTGCCAGCTGTGTTGCACCTGTGCCCCAAGCGAGCGCTCATCTGATTCAAACCGTCCAGGCGAAAACGGATCATCAGGATTATTAAAGATAGAGTCTTGGAAATCCGCAAAAAGACGTGCGGTCAGTAATGAATCATCCCCCTGACCCAGCTCAGATTCCAGAGCTAAATCGAGCAACCAGTTTTCTGTATACTGGCTATCTTCCAGGGACAAGCTGTTAAAAGGCGCAAGCTCGGGAATCGGTACGCCACCTGGAACTTCTAAATCTTTTGTCAGAAACAGGGTGCTAAAGCGTAAACGATTGCGCTCATTTAAGTCAGCCTGCACCCTGAGGTTGACGTTGTTGTAGAGCACCTCAGCATTGGCTCGCGTCCCACTAAAGTCAATGGTACCAAGATCAAAATCAAAATCATTGTCTGACGAGGTGCGATTGTAGCCTAGATTCACACTCACCGGCCCTTGATTTCCCTGCACTTGCAGTGATTGGCTGTTGTAGCCAAAACTTCCCAGGTCAAAATTGGTCGAGGCTTGAAAACCAGGTGTTGTGCGTAGGTTACGGCTAATGATGTTGATTACACCTCCGATGGCATTGGAACCATAGAGGACTGAACCGCCTCCCGGTAGTACCTCAATTTGCTCTACCGCGTCAGTTGTAATATCTGAGAGGTCGAAGCCTCCAGAGTTACCAATCTCATTGAGAGGCCGACCGTCCAACAAAATCAGGGTTTGAGAGGTCACTCCACCGCGAATAAATTGACCGCTCAAAGTCCCTAATTGTCCACCTGCTGTTCCTTCACTTAGAACTCCTGGTAAGTAACGCAACGCTTCATCAACAGTTCGAGCACCCTGAGCTTCGATCTGATCGCGATCGATCACGTAGACAGGTCGGGTTGATTCACGTACCGTGCCTTCACGCCCAAAGGGGCTATAAACTGGCTGATTGAGCAATTCTTCCGTGACATTGATCCGCAATGTCGGCTCTGTATCAGGATCAGCAGGATCTGAGGGAGACTGTGCTACTTCAAAACGCTCCAACCGTTGAAACTGACTTACATCTGAATTTACTTCGATGCCAGACGGATTTTCTGCAGGTGCCTCCCCAGACTCTGAGGGCAGCGCGACTGCAGGGACAATTACAGTAGCAAGTGCTACAGCATCTGATAGAGACAGACATACCCCAATCGACAACAAACTAAGAAAATAACGCAATGACAGTTTCTCCTTCACACGTCGCGTTCACTGCTAGAAAATTCGTAATACGTTCAGGCTAAATGCTCAACATTTGTCGCTCTCATGGAGCAGTTTGAAGGCATCGACAACTAAGCAGCCAGCCATCACATCTGGAGCAAAACTAATAACTTGATGAAATTATGAAGGCTCTCAAAACATATTAAGTGCTACAGAAACTCGCCTTAAGATTGTCGAAAGCTTGCAGCAAGCAAATCACCCTACGTAAACGGCTCCATACATGCAAAAAAAACACTGAGTGGCCTTTAATTTTGCTTAAAAGAACAACTGCATGAGTGCCCCAAATGCAAAATTCCTGATAAGCCAGCTTAAAGGTTGACACCAATGTATAGGTTAGTTATGTAAATGTCTAGGTGAATTCACTTACGTTTAACATTGCGTTCTGAATAATGCAGTCCGACGCAGGATGGGCTTATTGCAACGTCAATAGTTTCAACGCAACTTATGTAACTTTGCTTACATTTGAGGGGAGATTCACAGATACTCAGGGCTAAAATGCACCCTTGTAGCTCTTTTACGGGTCTCCCACAGCCTCACTCGGACGACACTGACTTGGGTGTAGTCGACTTGCATGTTAATTGTTCGCAACATATCCATGGGTGCCATTACATTGCCATGGATAGCTGATCCGTACTAATGGTCTTCGTAGAGCAATTCGAGTTGTCCCCCATGCTTTGACAACAGAGTAATCTGTCGCTTGTAGAGACCGCGAAATAAAGTAGCAAACAACAGGGTGAAAATTGCCACCACCATTCCTGCTGCCGTGGAGACTAATGCTTCACTTTTGCCAGCTGACTATACATAGCGTGGGCGACTTGTTCATTGAACGAGTCGCCCACGTCATAATGCTTAAAAAGTGGCTTAGCGCACGCTAAATAGCAATCACTGCACCGAGTTCAAAACTCACCGCAGTTGTCTTATGGAGCGGGCGCACACTCCCCACCTAGACCCTCCACGATAGTGCAGGTGTTATAAACCAACATGCCGGTGTAGGTGCCCTGGGGAGTCCCTTCTTGCCCCAAGCCATCCGCTAGCAACACGTCTTCAGAAATGGACACATCGGCTTCGTCGGCAACAGTTTTTAAGACGCGATCGTCAGCGGTGAGTTCTGCAAAAATTGTGGGGATGGCTTTCTCACGAATCGATGTGGATAAAGTGTCAATCTGGGCGGCTGTGGGTTCTTCTTCCGTTGACACACCTAGTAGCGTTCCCTCTACGGTCAAACCATAGGCCTGGGCGTAGTACCCCATCGCATCATGGGTGGTGATCAAACGACGTTGGGCTTCCGGAATGGTGGCAATCTGTTCTGGAATCCAGCCATCGAGGGCCTGTAGTTCAGCCGTCAGCTGTTCAGCGTTTTGGGTGTACACATCAGCGTTGTCGGGATCAACGGCTACCAGGTTATCCCGAATCAATTCGACCATGACGAGTCCGTTTTCGACGTCATGCCAGATATGGGGATCGGGATTGACTTCACCCTCTTCTTCCACTTCAATCACTTGCTGCACCGCTTCGTCGTGCAAGGCGATTTTGGGAGCCTCTGATTCAGACGCTGTGGCCATGCTAATAATTGCAGGTTCAAAGTTGAGTCCGGCATAAAAGACTAGATCCGCCGTGTCCACCGCCTCACGGTCGGAGGGTTTTGCCTGATAGGTGTGGGGGTCTTGATCGGAGGGAATTAGACAATTTAGCTGTGCCGCATCGGCCACAATTTGAGCGGTGATATCGCAGATGACGCTGTAGGAAGCGACAACATTGGCTGCGTCAACTGCGTCAGCTGTTTCGACGGCAGCTTCTGGCTGACTACTATCTGAACTGGTTGGTGTCGAATTGTTACAGCCGACAAGACCGATCAGAAGTGCGATCGCACCAAATTTGTAGCTTTGTGAAAAATATCGCTGCATTTACGGGCCCTCTGTGCCTGATTCCTGTAAAGAACTGTTGGAAGCCTTGGGGATAGCCAGCCGCGCCAGTCAGCTCAACGGCGGCAGCGCTCACTCAAAATGTTGATAAATCTTAATGATTATCGTTCCTTTTCCGTGAGCTTTGATACGTCTGAATTGCTGATATTGCAGTACGCTCAGCCTGCGTCGAGACAGGACTGTTCAGAAGACAATATCTAACGTAGACATTTATATAACTAACCTATACACTGGTGTCAACCTTTAAGCTGGCTTATCATTAATGTCTTAATGTCGCATGGGGGTTAGCTGTACGCACAGCTGAACCTTTAGGCGAGTAGTTAAGTCAGTCGTAAAGCCGTCGCGATGATCTCCTCTGCTAAGCAGGCTGTCAGGCCGACTGAGGAGAGACCCTTGTCTTGACCCCTGCCATAGGTTTACGCCGATGCTTGAAATTCAAAATTAGTCCATCGACTATCGAGGTACCCGCGCGCTCCACAACGTCAGTTTCTTTGTGCCTTCGGGGCAGCTAGTGGGCATTATTGGCCCCAACGGTGCGGGTAAAAGTACTCTAGTCGAAGCCATTTTGAACTTGGTGCCGGTGACGCAAGGGGTGATTCGATTTCAGGGCATGTCTCTAAAGCGTCAGCTGCTCAGAACTGCCTATGTACCCCAGCGCTCTCGCATTGATTGGGATTATCCGGTGACGGTCTGGAATGTGGTGATGATGGCTCAGACTGTGCAGACCGGTCTCTTTCGCGGGTTTAGCCGTCAGGCACGATATCTAGCCCAAACCGCGCTTGAGCGTGTGGGTATGTATGAGCTGCGCGATCGCCCCATTGGCGAGCTGTCAGGCGGGCAACAGCAGCGAGTTTTTCTGGCTCGAGCCTTGGCCAAAGAAGCCGAGCTTTTAATTTTTGACGAACCCTTTACGGCAATTGACCGCAAAACCGAAGACATTATTTTCGATATTTTTCAAGAGCTGCGGGCTGCGGGTAAAACATTGTTAGTGATTAACCACGATTTGGGGGATTCCCTGGCGATTTATGATCAGCTGCTACTGCTCAACAAGCGGGTGATTGCTCAAGCGCCGCGCCATGAGGTTGTCACTTCCGACAATTTAGAACGAGCCTACGGTCGGGGCCTCACCCGCGTCTTTGCTTAAGTAGATTATCCAAATGGAGACTATACTCAAAGCCCCCAGAATTGAGGGTTGGGGTCAGATTCAAGAAAGCTGGTTTCTGATCTTTTATCTCACAGATGATTAGATCAACCTGCCTAAACCATAACAACATCAGAGGAGATAAATACGCTTCATGTGGGATTGGATCATGGGGCCGTTGTCATTAACCTTTATGCAACGAGCCTTAATGCTGGGGATTTTGCTGGGAATTCTCTGTGCGATTGTCGGCAGCTACATGATTGTGCAGCAGATGGGAATGTTGGCTCATGCCATTTCCCATTCGGTAATGGCCGGATTGCCCATTGCCTACGTGGTGGGTGTCGCCCTATCGTTTGGGGCCTTGATTGCAGGCGTGATGAGTGCTTTGGTGCTCTATGTGATTGAGTCGCGATCGCGGGTAAAAACAGATGCCGCCATGGCGCTAATTTTGACCTCATTTGTCGCTATTGGTGTGACGTTAGTCAGTGTCATTCCAGGAGCGAACCGCATTGATTTATTACATGTCCTGTTTGGCAACATTCTGGGGGTGACCATGAAAGAGGTGTGGTGGACCCTGGCTGTTACCGTGGTGGGTATCACCCTGGTGCGGTTGTTTTTCAAAGAACTGTTGTTTTATACCTTTGACCCAAAAGGAGCACAGGCCAGTGGTATGCCGGTGCATTGGTACAACGCATCGCTGATTGTTGCGATGACGGTGACCATTGTTGTGTGCCTACCCACGGTGGGTGCGCTGCTGGTTGTTGCGCTACTGGTGGCTCCTGCCGTGACTGCCTATCTGCTCGTTAAAGAGTTGCACCACATGATGTGGGTGGGTTCGGTAATTGGGGCACTTTCCAGCGTGATTGGCATGTATCTGAGCTATTACTTAGATGCACCGTCTGGAGCAACCATTGTGCTGGTGGCCTTCTGCTTTTTCTGTTTAGCGTTCCTTTTCAGCCCGTCTGAGGGGTTATTGGTGAGCCTTTGGCGGCAGCATGTGCGATCGCAATTCAGTGATACAGACGAAGCCGACAAAACCCTGGTGGTATAGCAGTTCTACCGAACCGATAACAGAATCAGGCCACTCTCGTTCTGCTGGGCCAAGTCTATTCTGATGCTAAAAGAGATTGCATGGTGGCGACCAGCTGCTTAAGCTTAACCGGTTTGGCCAGATAATCAGTTGCACCAGCGGCAAAGCAGCGTTCTAAATCCCCTTTCATAGCAAAGGCTGTCAGGGCAATGATCGGAATATGCTGCAAGACTTTATCTTGGCGCATCTTAGTCATCGCTTCTATTCCATCCATGCCCGGCATCTGAATATCCATCAAGATCAGGTCGGGAGTCTGGGCTTGAGCCAGGGCAATTGCCTCCCGTCCATCTTTGGCAATCGTCACCTGGTAGCCTTTCGCGGCCAGGTAACCCTGAATCACCTCAATGTTACCTTCGTTATCCTCTGCCAACAGGATTAGGGGCTTGACAACCTGAGGAGATTGAGATTCCCCACTACTGGGGCTCTGGGGTTCTGGAGTCACTGACTGCGAGTCACCGCTGCTGGTACAGGGCAATTCCACCGTAAAACAACTGCCCACATTGAGCTGGCTCGTCGCGCTCACCTCCCCACCGTGGAGTTCAACGCTGCGCTTTACCAAGGCCAGACCTAACCCCGTACCGGTATATTGACGGTTCAACGCGGTATCTACCTGCACAAAGGGCTGAAAGAGCCGGTTCAATTGGTTGGCCTCAATGCCAATACCGGTATCTTCAACGGTGAATTTGAGCCAATATTCGTTTGTTTCGGTTGTGGATTGAGTCAGGGTGATGGTCAGGGTGACATGGCCTCCCTCTGGGGTAAATTTCACCGCATTGTTGAGTAGGTTAATCAGGACTTGCCGGATGCGGCGTTCATCCAGCATCAAATCTGGAATGGAATCACCGGTACGCCGTTCTGTTAATTGGATCTTTTTTTGATGAGCCAGTTGTTTTACAAAGGCCAAGCTGGAGCGGCAAAGGGGGCCGATCTGGGTAGGCACCCGTTCCAGCGACAGTGCGCCAGCCTCGACCTTAGCCAGATCAAGGATGTCATCAATCAGGGCTAGTAGGTGATTGCCGCTACGCTCAATGGTGCTCAAGGATGTGATCTGCTGCTCATTGAGTGGCCCGAAGATCTGCTCGATTAAAGATTCAGTCATACCCAAAATGGCATTAAGCGGCGTCCGTAGTTCGTGGCTCATATTGGCCAGAAATTCATCTTTGAGACGAGTAGCCCGGGCCAGCTCGATATTGGAAATTGCTAGCTGTTGATTGCGCTGGGTGAGGAGTTGCTGATCCTGCTCTCGTTGGGTGAGCTGCTGGTGTAATTGCTCGACCAGATGGGCTTGCTGAATGGCGATCGCAACCTGCACTCCGAGCTGACGCACCAGTTCAACTTCTGCGGGTTGCCATTGCCGAGGGGCATCCTGCTCACTCGCCAGCAGCAAGCCCCAAATTTTACCTTCAACCACAATGGGGACCATCATCTTTGAGCGAATGCCAAACCCCACGAGCATTTGCTGGTGGCACACGGGCATTTCTGTCTCGTGGATGTCATTAACGATGCGGACCTTCCCTTGGAGGTAAGGCTCAAGCCACTCAGGGGTGACGCAGGGATCGCTAATTTCGTTGTGGAGCACCGAGCGGGATGGATGATCCACCGATTCTGCAATCACTTTGCCGGTTAGATCAGAACGCAGTTGATAGGTGATGACGCGATCGCATTCCAAAACGGCGCGTAATTCAGTCACGGCTGTATCTAAAACCGTTTGCACATCCAGGGATGAATGCACTTGAGTGATGATCTTATTCATCACTTGATTTCGCTGCGTAGCAATGCCAGGATTTTGCGATAGAGAGAATTGGGGTTCGGCCTTGGCGATAAAGGTAGAGGCAGCAGACGAGCCCGACGGTTGCACCTGGCAGGCCAAAGCAACGGCATGAACTTCTTCATAGGACAGCAAGCCCGCGAGTCGGCCGTGCTCATCGAGGATCACAATGGGGCGCAGCTGATGCTGCCTGAGCAAATTTAGCGGGGTGTAGAGGTTGGTTAATGCTGATTCGGCTAGGGTGGCGAAGGACTGTAGGGCACAATGGCTAATCGTGTGGTTAGTCGGATCGCTGTTTGGGTATGTGCAAGCCAGGAGATCGGCGGCGGTCAAGACCCCCAGAATTTCGGAATTATCAACGACGACTAAATAGCGCGATCTGATCTCATCGTGCAGTTCTCGGGTGACAAAATCAACTCGATAGGTATTGAGGTCTGCTTGGGGAACTTGACAGGGTTCATGAGGATTCCCCATATGGGCAATCGCGTCCGCAACTAGGGTTTGGGGCGTTATCAGTTTGGGGTTGCGCGTGATCGCAGATCTAAGTTCAAGGATGGTAGCAGACATCTATAGGAGAAGATTTCAGCGTGAGGCAACGAACAATCTAAGAGCAATCCTTGCAATCGTGGGTTTAACCCTTCAAAGATAAGACAACTAGCTGATTTGTTCCAACCCGTCAGACGGGGCAACTATCACCACCGATGGCAGGATTATGCCACAGTGTCTCACAGCATTTCTGTCCGTGACGGTGGGTATCGATTGCCCTAGAATGACAATGATTATCATTCTAGAAGTTTTTCTATGGCCGCTGCTCTGCCGACCGCTACCGATCTGGCAATTGTGGGGGCAGGTCCCCAGGCACTCACGCTGGTAACCCACCTGCTACAAAAGAAAAAATCCATGCGTCACCGCTTTGTGGTGCTAGATCCCGCCGGAACCTGGCTACGGCAGTGGCAGCAGCAGTTTGCTGCCTACGAGATTCCCCACCTGCGATCGCCCGCCGTCCATCACCCAGACCCTAATCCCCATGCGCTACGCACCTTTGCCGAACGCCGCTTTGCTGAGCTGCATCTGCCCTACGACCTACCGGGCACCCAGCTTTTTCAAGATTTTTGTCAAGAGCTGATTCAACGATGGCAGCTGCAGGACCGGGTCGTGCCCGCCCAGGTTGAACAGATCGAGCCGATCCACCGGCAGAGGCGACAGCGGTTTCGGCTAACGCTGACAGACGGACAAACGCTGATCGCTAAACGAGTTGTGTTAGCGACCTCAGGCGGCACACCCCACTGGCCAGACTGGGCACGGTCTCTACCGCCAACCCATCCCTCCGATCGGCTACAACACGCCCAAAAAGTAGATCTACGCAGACTACAGCTGGCGGGGGAGCGGGTGCTGATTGTGGGCAGCGGTTTAACCAGCGGTCATCTGGCCTTGGGGGCAACAGCGCGGGGGGGTCAGGTGCTGATGATGGCCCGCAGGTCCTTCTACGAAAAGCTATTCGACGCTGACCCTGGCTGGCTCGGCCCTAAATACCTCAAGGGATTCCATGCCGAAAGCTGTTGGAAAACGCGCTGGCAAATGATTCAAGCGGCTCGCAACGGTGGGTCACTCACACCCAATGTGCTCACACAGCTTCGTAGGCGAGAACGCGATGGCCAACTGTCGTTTTATGAGCAGTGTGAAGTGCAGTCTGCCACGTGGACCGATGGGCACTGGCAGGTAACCTGTACCCACTCCCAGGCCCATGACTGTATTGCCCATTTGCCGGTTGACCGTATCTGGCTAGCCACCGGCACCCAGCTGGATGTAAACCAGTGGCCGCTGCTGTCGGCGGTGCGATCGCGCTACCCGCTCAAAACCATCCACGGCCTGCCCCTACTCGATCAGCATTTGCGCTGGCCGGGATGCAACCTGTTTATCATGGGCGGTGCAGCCGCATTGCAGGTGGGACCGGTGGCGAGAAACTTGTTTGGGGGTAAGCTGGCGTGCGATCGCATTGTTCCAGCCCTGGTTAAAGCCCACTCAACAGCCGCCACCGGTTAGTCTGCTGACCCATAACGCACTGGGCCCATATATCAATGCATCTTCAGCCGGGTTCAGACATACTGTGCCGAGCCTCACTGTAGCTCTAGAGGATAGCTATCGGCAGGAGCTGCTGACCACTCCCACATAGACCCGGCGTAGTTTTGAACGTCGTAGCCCAGCGTTGCCAGTATTGCCGCTAACCAGCCCGAGCGAATACCGCCAGTGCAGTACACTACGACCTGAGTATCAGCCATAATTCCAGCCGCTTGCAGCTTTGCGCGGATTACGTCTACTGGCAGCAGTTTCCCATCCTCTCCCAGCAGCTCTTTAAAGTAGAGATGGACCGCCCCAGGTATATGTCCGCCCCGCTTTTCTCCGTAGGGGGTCTGGCCTGCGTATTCTCTGAGTTCACGGCTGTCGATCACCACAAGATTTTTGTCACCGAGTCTGGCTTTTAGCCGATCTTGCTGAATCTCCCAGCTAGAGTTTCGATCTACAACAAAATCTCCCTGTTTGGGCATTTGGGTTGTGCCTAGCTGCAGGGAAATACCCGCTTCCACCAGCGCGTCAACCCCGCCATCAACTATCACCGCTTGGGTATGTCCCAACGTGCGCAGCATCCAAACAATGCGACCATCTTCGCCCCAGCCACCGGGCGGATCGGCAAAAACAACGACAGGTGTCTGGTGAGAAACACCTATTTTCTGTAATCGCTGGGTAAGCAGGTCAGTCTCCTCTAAAAGAGTGCCGCGCTGAGCGTTCTCCTGAGATGAAAACTGTTGCCAGTCTGTATAGATAGCTCCTGCCGGACGAGTCAAGGCATATTTTCTGGTGTCCAGCAGCGTCGCGCCCTGGTCAATTAGCTGCTTTGCTTCGTCAGCGCTGACAATCCATCGCTGTTCTAAGGAGTTTGCCAGGTCTGTTGCTTCGGCAGCCAGGTCTGACCCCAAAGAGGCACCACGATCATTTTCTAGGGGAAGGTTGTTTTTTCGCCATAGAACAATGTCTCCTTCTAGGTGGATCAATGAGTCTATCCCTGCTTCTCGCAGGGTTCTTTCTGCAATGCTGGCCCGTATACCCCGCTCACAATACACTACGATTGGACCGTTCTGAGGAATCTCATCTAGACGGTCTTCAATGTCTCGAAAGTGAATGTTAATCGCCCCTGGAATATGTCCGGCGGCATATTCTTCTGAAGTGCGCACATCCAAAATAACGGGAGCAGTTCCAGATTCGATCTGGGCTACCAATGTCTGCTGCGATATCTCAGCACTGGTTTTGGCAAACGCTCCGCAGGCCGTCAGCTGCAGACAGAGACAGACAGTCAGCAAAAATTGCCGCTGCTGATTTAGGGGATGCACCGATCTGTTAGCAATGCGATATGGCAGCACCTTGCAGATGAAATCATCTCGAGGATCAGCAGCGTCCAAAAATTTATCTCTTTGAAAACGGATGTTTCTCATAGCTTTTCACGTCAGCTTTTATTGCGTTGCCGGCTCTTTTTATTAGCATCTCAGCTGAGACTAGCCGCCAATTTGTGACATGGTTCGGCTGTAAGCACCCGTGACGCCAGATTCTCTCATTTTGAAGTTGATATCTGGCTTGCTATTGACCAGTGCTCCGACGCGATCGCAAATCGATTCAATTGAGTCTCCTCCCCTCAGAGCCTCACGCAAATTGAGCTGACCCGTTTCATTGAGCAAGCAAGGACGCAGCCAGCCATCGGCAGAAAGCCTCATCCGGTTGCAGCGATCGCAAAAACATTCAGACATTTGGCTAATAAATCCCAGGGTTCCTTGGGCTCCTGGAATCTGAAATACATCGGCTGGTCCGTTGCCACGAATCTTGGATGCTTCTAATCCCCAGCGCTCCCGAATCTGTTGCCGAATCGTTTCAGAGTCAATCCATCCTTGCTTTGAAAACAAGTCGCTATTGCCAATGGGCATAAACTCAATAAATCGCACATGCCAGCGCTTGTCGATCGTCAAAGCAGCCAGATTTAAAATCTCATGGTCATTAACACCGGGGATGACAACAACATTGAGCTTAAGTGGGTCAAATCCAACTTGATACGCCGTTTGAATACCCTGCCACACCTGGTGCCAGCGCACAGGCGACGGGACACCTCCTACGATTGTTTGAAACGTCTCGGACTCTAAAGAATCTAAACTAATATTGATCCGTCTTAACCCCGCATCATAGAGAGGTCGCGCTAGTTTTTCTAGCTTAAAAGCATTAGTGGTCATAGCCAGATCTGTTGTCTCTGGCAGCTGAGCAATGTCACGCACCAGCTCAACAATTCCCGGACGCAGCAGCGGCTCTCCTCCAGTCAAACGAAATTTTGTAAATCCCAACGGGATAAAAACCCCCGTTAGCAACGTTAAAATTTCATCATGACTCAGCCATAGCTCTCGCAACACATAGTCTAAATCCGCGCCTTCCGGCATGCAGTACACACATTGAAAATTACAGCGGTCAATCAGGCTAATGCGAAGATAGTCAATAGGATTCATAAAAAGAAGAGGACTGCTCGCCATAGTTTCCGTATTTTCTATTATGAATGAGCCGCCTAGTTACCGTTGCAATCGGTCGGCTTAGATGATGAAGAAACGTTGATCCATTGCTAACAGGCTCTTCCATCCAACAGTCACCCTGCGATTCTGATCAAGAAGTTAGAATCTAGCGCATTAATCCCGTGGGTTTGCTAATCTAGTTAGAATATTTTTTACAGATTTCCGGAAAGGCACTTACTCATCTATTGCGCTCTCTCGCTATCCCTCTGGTCTTAATTAATCACATTTAATAGCAAACACTAGGTTATAGAAAACACACGTTTCCCTGCCCATTTAGCTTCAGGACTTATTCGTGACTGCACAAACTCCCGCTATTGACGACACAGTGTCTGCGAAATCACCTGAGTTCAACCGTCAGATGTTGATTATCCTTGACTTCGGTTCCCAATATTCTGAGCTGATCGCCCGACGTATCCGCGAAACCCAAGTCTATTCAGAGGTTCTTTCCTATCGCACCTCAGCTGAAAAAATTCGTCAGCTCAATCCTCAAGGCATCATTCTTTCTGGAGGGCCCAACTCTGTCTATGCTGACCACGCCCCCAAATGCGACCCTGCCATTTGGGACTTGGGTATCCCTATCCTAGGCGTATGCTACGGAATGCAGCTGATGGTGCAGCAGCTAGGAGGTCAGGTAGAAACTGCTAAGCGAGGTGAATACGGTAAGGCATCGTTACACATCGACGATCCCACCGACCTGCTAACCAATGTGGGAGACGGCTCTACCATGTGGATGAGCCATGGCGACTCGGTTACCAATCTACCCAGCGGCTTTGAGGTTCTCGCCCATACTGACAATACGCCCAGTGCCGCCGTTGCTCACCATGACAAGGGATTCTACGGTGTGCAGTTTCATCCAGAGGTGGTTCACTCTGTCGATGGGCAGGCGCTCATTCGAAACTTTGTCTACCACATTTGTGAATGTGAGCCCACTTGGACCACTGAAGTCTTTGTGGAAGAAGCTATCCGCGAGGTACGGGCAAAAGTTGGTGACAAACGTGTGCTTCTAGCCCTTTCTGGTGGTGTAGATTCATCGACGCTGGCATTTTTACTCCATAAGGCCATTGGCGACCAGCTAACCTGTATGTTTATCGACCAGGGATTTATGCGCAAGGGTGAACCTGAGCGGCTGGTCGAACTTTTTGCTCAGCAGTTTCATATTAAAGTGGAATACGTTCAAGCCCGCGCTCGATTTCTCGAAAAAATCGAAGGGGTGACTGACCCTGAACAAAAGCGTAAGCGGATCGGGCATGAATTTATTCGGGTTTTTGAAGAAGAATCCAAGCGTTTAGGTCCCTTTGACTATCTGGCCCAGGGCACGCTCTATCCCGATGTGATTGAGTCGGCGGATACCAATGTTGACCCCAAAACCGGGGAGCGGGTAGCGGTTAAAATCAAGAGCCATCACAACGTCGGTGGTTTGCCTGAGGATCTGCAGTTTAAGCTGATCGAGCCGCTGCGTAAGCTATTTAAGGATGAAGTTCGTAATGTGGGGCGCTCTGTTGGGCTACCTGACGAAATTGTTCGACGCCAGCCTTTCCCAGGTCCGGGTCTAGCAATTCGTATCCTGGGGGAAGTGACGGCTGAGCGGCTAAATATTCTGCGCGACGCTGACTACATTGTGCGACAGGAGATCCGAGAGCGCGGTCTGTACCATGACTTCTGGCAGGCGTTCGCCGTACTGTTGCCTGGACGTAGCGTCGGGGTGATGGGCGACCAGCGCACCTATGCTCATCCCATTGTGCTGCGCTTTGTCAGCAGTGAAGACGGCATGACGGCTGACTGGTCTCGACCCTCCTATGACTTGCTAGAGGTTATCTCTAATCGCATTGTGAACGAAGTGGAAGGGGTCAATCGGGTCGTTTACGACATTACTTCTAAGCCGCCTGGCACCATCGAGTGGGAATAGTGACAGAACCCCGGTGTTTGATCTGGGATATGGCTCAAAAGTTATCCAAAATCAAACACCGGGGTTCTAACGCCGCTCGCTTAAGCCGTTGCACTTTTAGGGCGCGCAAAGATCATGCGACCGGCTGAGGTTTGCAGAGCACCGGTCACCACCACTAAAACATTGTTGCCAATATAGTTTTCACCGGCTTCTACCACCACCATGGTGCCGTCATTGAGGTAGCCTACGCCCTGGGCATCTTCTTTACCCTCTTTGAGGATCTTAATTTCGATGTCATCCCCAGGGAGGTAGGCCGGACGAATCGCCTTAGCCAGGTCGTTAATATTGAGCACGGCCACCTGCTGCACTTTTGCGACTTTGCTGAGGTTGTAGTCGTTAGTGAGCAGCATGGCATTCATCTCCTGAGCCAGCTTAACGAGTTTGGCATCTACTGTGCCGACGTCCGAATAGTCGGCAGGATCGACGACCACCCGTTCTGGATAGGCGGCCCGCAGCCGGTTGAGAATGTCTAGACCCCGCCTGCCTCGGGCTCGCTTTTGGTCGTTGGCCGCGTCAGCTACGGTCTGAAGCTCTTGTAAAACAAACTGGGGAACAACAATACGCCCTTCTAAAAAACCGGTATCTAACAGGCTCTCTACTCGACCATCGATGATGCAGCTGGTGTCCAAGATTTTGGACGCTGACGGTTTGAGGGTGCCTTCTGCTATCAGCATGCTCTCCACACTGCTGGGATTAACCAACCGCAGCAGGGCCCGTCCTTGGGTATCGGCTAGATTCATCCCGGATACGGCAAAGACAATGCTGTTCATTACAGCAGCGAGCGGTTTGATAAAGTTGAATTCGTTGGGAATCGGCAATAAAAAGACCGGTGCCAAAATTAGGTTGGCAATGAGCAATCCCAGAATTAGACCAATAGCCCGCGCAAAAATACGGTCGGGGGGCAGCGTCCGGATTTGTTTTTCCAGCCGACGATAGCTGGTTTGGGATACGATTCCTAAGCCTGTACCGATTAGCGCGCCAAATCCGGCCATGACGGTGCCTAGACCTTCAATGTTATTGACCTGCTCTAAAACTGGTGGCGGTAGGAGATCGATGCTGTAGAAGCCAACACCTGCACCTGCAATGATGAATGAGATAATAATTAGTGCGTCTAGCATTCGAATGATGTTGACCCTTGTGTGAACCTGCTGCGATGGTCAATGATAGACCCTCTTGGGGAAGGCCCAAACAACGACATTATAATCACTGATGCTCCCACGGTTGGGTTCTTCCCTGAATGCTTTTATGTTCTAGCGCCATGCCGACATCGGCCTATGTCCACATTCCGTTTTGTCGCCGCCGCTGCTTTTACTGTGATTTTCCTATTTCGGTTATTGGCGATCGCAAACGTGGCGAAACCTCACTCACCATCAGCACCTATGTGGACTGCCTGTGCCAAGAAATCAGCGCCACATCACCGTTGGGTCCGGCCCTAACCACTGTTTTCTTTGGCGGGGGGACACCGTCACTGCTGTCGGTGGCTCAGCTGGAGCAAATTTTGACAACGCTAGACCGGCAGTTTGGCATTGCTGCTGAGGCCGAAATTTCCATGGAAATGGATCCGGGCACCTTTGATTTAAGCCATATCCAGGGCTATCGCCAGCTGGGGGTCAACCGCATCAGCCTGGGCGTCCAGGCATTTGACGATGCGCTGCTAGAACGCTGCGGGCGCTTTCATCGGCTAGCGGATGTCTATCGGGCGGTGGAGAACATGCATCGGGCTCAGGTGCCCAGCTGGAGTTTGGACCTGATTTCAGGGCTGCCTGGACAGACGGTAGCCCAATGGCAGGCGGGGTTGGAGCGTGCGATCGCAGCCGGTCCCCACCACCTCTCTAGCTACGATCTCACTATTGAACCCCAAACCCCCTTTGGCAAACAGTACCAGCCCAGCGAGTCTCCGCTGCCCAGTGAAGCCGCCACGGTCAACATGTACCAGCTGACCCAGCGCACCCTGACGGCAGCCGGCTATGACCACTATGAAATTTCCAACTACGCCAAACCCGGTCACCAGTGTCGCCACAACCGCACCTACTGGGAAAATCGTCCCTTCTACGGCTTTGGCATGGGCGCTACTAGCTATACCCAAGACCAGCGAGTGGCTCGACCACGAACGCAGGTAGCCTATCGCCAGTGGGTGGACCAATATCAGCGGGTAGGTGGTGTTCTCAGTGAGCCCAAACTATCTCTAGTCGAACAGCTAACCGACAGTCTTATGGTCGGGCTGCGTCTAGCTGAAGGGATTGATATTGATCCGTTTACCCAGGGGTTGGGCCAGGGTTTTACAACCATGCTTCACACTCGTTTACGTCCCTATCTGTCCTCTGGTCAGGTGGTGCTGGAGAACAATCGCCTCAAACTCAGCGATCCCGACGGTTTTTTGATTTCCAATACGGTTCTGTCCGATCTTTTCAACGGGATTGAACAACTCGCTGGGGATCGCTAAGCCCCATTCCCTATTCCTCCGTAGAGACGTTGTATGCAACGTCTCTACCAAAAACCTTAAACGTTTTGTAACATCGGCAACCATATCCACGATCCATAATTTGCCAAAGAAAGGATTTTTCCATTTGCACCAATGCAGTACGATAAATCCCTGTAAAAAAATCCCTCCAGCTATGCCAAAGGTACTTGTCTCCGACCCGATCGACCAGTCTGGTCTCGATATTTTGGCCCAGGTGGCCCAGGTTGATGTAAAAACCAAGCTTCCTCCCGAAGAACTTGTTCAGCTCATTCCCGACTATGACGCCCTGATGATTCGTTCGGGGACCAAGGTCACCAGCGAGGTGATTGAAGCCGCCAGCCAGCTCAAGATTATTGGTCGTGCGGGGGTGGGTGTAGACAATGTCGATGTCGTCGCGGCCACCCGACGCGGCATCGTCGTGGTCAATTCCCCTGAAGGGAACACCATTGCAGCTGCCGAGCACGCGCTGGCCATGATGCTATCGCTATCGCGCAACATTCCTGAAGCGGACAAATCTGTCAAAGAGTCTGTCTGGAATCGTAAGCAGTTTACCGGAGTAGAAGTCTACAAAAAGAATCTCGGTGTTGTCGGTCTGGGTAAGATTGGCTCCCACGTAGCCACCGTGGCTCGGGCCATGGGGATGAATATTTTAGCCTTCGATCCGTTTATCTCTAAAGAGCGGGCTGCCGAGCTAGGATGCACGCTAGTAGATTTGGATCTGCTATTCCAAGAAGCTGACTACATCACACTACACATTCCCAAAACCTCTGAAACAGCTCACTTGATCAATGCTGATGCTCTCAGCAAAATGAAGCCGACTGCTCGCATTATCAACTGTGCTCGCGGCGGCATCATCGACGAAGCGGCGCTGTATGAAGCCGTCAAAAATGGCACTATTGCCGGTGCTGCCATCGACGTTTACGAGGAAGAGCCTCTTGGAGAAAGCCCGCTGCGAGAGTTGGGTAAATCCGTTGTGCTAACGCCTCACCTGGGAGCTTCAACTGCCGAGGCTCAAATCAACGTGGCTGTCGATGTTGCAGAACAGATTCGAGATGTTCTGTTAGGTTTACCGGCTCGCTCTGCGGTTAACATCCCGGGACTGCGACCCGACGTGCTTGAAAGACTGCGGCCCTATTTACAGCTAGCGGAAACCCTGGGTAACCTGGTGGGACAGCTGGCCGGTGGCCGAGTAGAACAGGTACAAATCACCCTGCAGGGTGAGCTGGCTAGCCAGGATAGCAAGCCGATTGTTATTGCAACGCTAAAAGGGTTACTTACCAACGCTCTCCGGGAGCGGGTCAACTATGTAAATGCCTCCATTGAAGCTAAAGAGCGAGGGATTAAGGTGATCGAAACCCGCGATGCCAGCGTCAAAGACTTTACCGGTTCTCTTTATGTCTCTGCCCAGGGCTCTTTGGGAGAACATTCAGTCACGGGGATGATTTTAGGAGGAACCGAGGTTCGAATCACAGATATCAATCAGTTTCCCATCAACGTCCCTCCCAACAAGTACATGCTGTTTACCCTGCACCGAGACATGCCGGGCATTATTGGCAAAATTGGCTCGCTGCTAGGGAGCTTTAATGTCAATATCGCCAGTATGCAAGTGGGGCGACAGATTGTTCGCGGGGATGCGGTCATGGTGCTCAGTATTGACGATCCCCTACCCGATGGCATTTTAGAAGAGATTACAAAAGTGCCGGGTATTCGTGATGCGTATACCGTTGCCCTATAAGATGATGTAGAAACTTTGCTAAGGGTCTAACGGCTCTTAGCAAAGCCGTGTAGTATCGTCCCAGTCATTGTCTTCGCAATCTACCCATAAACCCTTGTCAAATACCTGGTGGGAAATACAAGTCACTAGTTCCCCACTGCTAGAGGACACTATCTTCTGGCGGTTTGAAAATTGGAACGGGCGAGGCACCGTCATAGAACTTTGGGTTAGACACAGACGAGTCAGGGCTTATTTTCCGCAGCAGCAGCTGGGCAATATGGATTTGGCCGCGCTGGCCTTACGGTTTCAGCAAGATGCGCTGTGTTTAGGCATAAAAGAGACGCCCCAGGTCACCTGGAGTCTGATCGAGGATGAGGACTGGTCCAGCAGTTGGAAAAAATACTGGCAGCCTCAGCCCGTTGGTGACCGGTTATTGATTAATCCTGCGTGGATGGAGCCGCCTGCTGATTCCTCTCGCCTATTGCTGCAGCTCGATCCGGGTACGGCCTTTGGTACGGGCACTCATCCCACGACTCAGCTATGTCTAGAGTCTCTAGAGATGCGGCTGAACTATGACGACGAAAAGAGTTCAGCCGCGATTACTCTGGCCGATATTGGCTGTGGTTCCGGTATTTTGTCCATTGGTGCGATTTTACTGGGGGCTAGCCGCGTCTACGGTGTCGATACAGACCCGCTGGCGGTAAAGGCCACGGCGGAAAACCGCGCGCTCAATCAGATGAGCGCCGAGCAGATTCAGGTCAATGAGGGCAGTATTGAAAGCCTGCCCATCAGCGATCCGGTGGATGGTATTGTCTGCAATATCCTGGCAGAAATTATTGTGGGGCTGATTCCCCACTTTAATAGCATTGCTAAGGCATCCACCTGGGGAATTTTAAGCGGTGTTCTATTGGAGCAGTCTAAGTGGGTTGCCGATACCCTAGAAGACAATGGTTGGATGGTGGCGACTCTGTGGAGACGTGGCGACTGGTGCTGCTTGAATATCCGTCGTCCGTGACACACTGCCCATCGGTTTTGTCTATCGCCCCCTTCTATGGATAGCTGGTTGTACATAGTAAAAATTGCGATCGCATCCGCCTTGGTCAGTGCGGCGATCAAATGGATCGCTCCTGCTACTGCCCCGCCTGAGTCGCTGGCCCTGTTGCTGGTACTCTTGCCGACTGTCCTGGTAGGTAGCTGGCTGCTGAGTCGCTGGCGTCAGGTTTAGCCCTACAACAAGACAGCCCCCATGGCAACCACCCGCACCATTGCCGAAATCAATCAAAAAATCCGTGCCGGTCGCGCGACCGTATGGACCGTTGAGGAAGCCAAAGTCAACGTAGCTGACATGGGTCTGACCGCAGCCACAGCCGCCGTTGATGTGGTGACAACAGGCACCTTTGAACCGATGGAATCCTCCGGTGCCATCATCAACCTAGGACATACCGATCCGCCCATCAATATCCGGGAGTGCTATCTAGACGGTGTGATGGCCTATGCCGGATTTGGCGCGGTCGATCTATATCTAGGGGCGAGCCAGGTGGCCGGTAGCAATCGCTGGGGAGACGCCTCAGAGAGTGATACCCTCAGCGAGCGCGGTGGCGGTCATGTGATTGCCCAGCTCATTGCTGGTAAATCGGTTCACCTGAGAGCCCTGGGCCAGGTAAGCGACTGCTATCCTAGAGCGACCCTAGATATCACAATTACCAAAGACACTATCAATCAGTTTTACCTGTTCAACCCTCGCAATCTCTACCAGAATTTTATTGTGGGAGTAAACAGCAGCGACCGACCGCTGCTCACCTATTTGGGTCCGCTACAGCCTTTTCTCGGTAATGCCGTCTATGCCAACGGCGGTGCCCTATCGCCAATGCTCAACGATCCCCATATGCGCACTATCGGGATCGGCAGTCGTCTGTTTGTTGGTGGGGCTCCTGGCTATATTGCCTGGGAGGGCACCCAGCATTTCCCATTACAAAAGCGGCTGCCCAACGGCACTCCCATCGGACCCTCTGCTACCGTTGCCCTAATCGGAGATGCAAAACAAATGCAGCCTGAGTGGGTGCGGGGCTGCTACTTTAGCGGCTATGGTCCTTCACTAATGCTGGGGGTAGGGGTACCGATTCCGATTTTAGATGAGGCTGTTATGCAAAGCTGTGCCATTAGCGACCAGGACATTGTGGCTCCAGTCATCGATTTTTCGATTCCTCGCCGGGTGCGGCCTAGCTTTGGTCTAGTCAGCTATAAACAGCTCAAGTCCGGTCACCTGACCATTAACGGCGGTCGGGTCAGAACCGCTCCGCTTTCCAGTCTGTATCTGGGGGGCAAAGTAGCCGGGTTGCTCAAAGATTGGATCCTGGCCGGAACGTTTGAGCTCAGCGAGCCCGTTGCTCCGCTCCCCCATCAGACCGCGTTTTTACCTCAAAATAATTAAGCCACGCAAAAACGCGGTCGGGTCTATCTAGTCTTGAGGGCTGTCTGCAGCCGCGCCGCTGTCTCCTACTTTAACGACGGGCTTTTCGCTACTAGGTTTTTCGCTACTGGGCTTTTCGCCGCTCTCTTTGGCGTCTCCGCCCTTAGACAGATTAGGTTTAGGACGGGGAGCACCTGTCCGTTTAGCCGGACGGCGCTTGCCGCCGCCGCCAGCTGGCCGTTTATTAGAGCGCTTTTTAGGAGGGACTGCAGCTACGTAGCTGCCATCCGCCAGCACAAACTGATTGCCCTCGCGGTGGACATGCATGTCCCAGAAGTAGCCGATGGTTTTCACACCGATGCTGCCATTGATCACGAGCTTAAACGGACGCTTGGGCTGTTTACCGGCCCGCATTTTTTGCACAATGCTGACGGTAATTTCCTGTTTACGCTCATCAAATTTGATAACTTCACCCCGAATCGAAAAGTAGTCTGGCTGGATGGCGTCTTCGGGCGCTTCAACCGACTCTTCATCCTCTTCACCGAGGGTTTCAGGCTCCCAAACCCCAACGATTTGAACGGCAATACCAATGTCGTCCTGGAAAATTGTGCGGGGATACACCACCCACAGATGCTCCTTGTCCAAATCTAGGTGCTTTTTCACCAGACTTGTGGTTCGTCCTAATAGAACCGCGCAGGTGGTCGTGCCGTCATGGTTGACAATGTTGCCACGATTAAACGATTCCTCTGAGGGCTCATAGCGGCCTTTAAGTAAACCGATGGCTCTGTACTGCATCGGTTCACTGGGGGGAGCAATGGGCTGCAGTCTGGGTTTAGCAGCTTCGGGGTCCTCGGGCTCAGATTCAGCTATGACTTCCGGGGTGGCGGCAGGTGCGGCCTCTTCGACAGGGACATCAGGCTCACTAGCAGGCTCTTCGAGCGTTTGAACAACAGGCTCCGACTCAACGGGGGGCTGCTCAACAGGTGGCTTTTCAACGGGCGGCTCGGGTCTAGCAGGACGTCTAGGCGGCTGTTTGAGAGCAGGACGGTTCGAGTCAGCAGCTGCGCTAGCATCCGACTTGTCATTGGATGCGGTATTGGACATTTCTGGGGGGCGACTGTCTGCAGAACTCATTAATCTCGAAACCTCCTCAATTAGGAAAATCAGCTTACTTAGCAATTTGAACTGTTAGTTCAAACTGAAATATGGAGTTGTCTATGGGTTTGAATAGTGGGCTTATGACTTATATCTGGACACAGGGTCTGACGTTAAAAATCATAGGGATAAGATAGTTTGTACGAACGCCGTTTGGTTGAACCTAACAGCTTTTAGATTAATAAACCAAGTCTACTTTGGAAAAAATTACTCCAGCATCGATTACATATTAAGGGGCCCAAAGCCAAGAAGACCGTGGCTGCTTTACGTTACCATTCATAGATTTTGGCAGATGTCAGCCTAATTTGAGGATTATTCTATCGAATCTAATATCTTGAACCTCCATGGTTATGGGCTACACAATCTGACTGGAATTAGCTGTGATTTGGTTGATTTGTTAGCAAATGGTGATCAAATTTTGAGGCAATGATCGGCGTTACGAACATCTATCTTGCCAGTACGTGAAGACCCAGGCAGGACCGGGACATTTGGGTTTAATATGGGCAAGTTGCTTTGCAAGGAGAGTTCTGTGGCTGTCAAACGCAATCGCTGGCTGATTGGCGGGATTTTATTCATAGCTGTTGCTGCACTGTTAGCGGTTTCATTGGGACCCTTAATCCAAGCTGCTTTTGACCAGAGTCCGGGAGGATATGCTAATCCGGCATCTACAGCCACTGAAACAGACCGTCGGGCTGAGTTAGAAGGACGGGCTAACGGCTACGAGCTGGTGCTGGAGCGTGAGCCGGACAATCAGGCTGCTTTAGAAGGTTTGGTCCAGGCTCGGATTGAACTGGGTGATTTGGCCGGTGCGGCTGACCCGTTGGCCAGACTGGCGGAATTAAACCCTCAGGAGCCGCGCTACTCAGTGCTGCTGGCCCAGGCTAAACAACAGCTGAACGATTTGGAGGGAGCGGCCCAGACCTATCGCAGCGTGCTGACCGCCACACCTGGAAATATGGAGGCGCTGCAGGGCCTAGTGACGCTGCTGCTCCAGCAAGAGCGACCCCAGGCCGCCGTCGGACTCCTCCAGGACACCTTAAAAACAGCCGAGCAGTCCAATCAGCTTCAACCTGGCACCATCGATGTGATTGCTGTCAAGCTTCTGCTGGGACAGGTATATGCTGAGCAGTCTCGCTATGACGATGCGATCTCACTTTACGATACCGCCATTCAAGATGCCCAGACCGTGGGCGGCACCCCTGATTTTCGGCCCATGCTAGCCAAGGGGCTAATCCTACGAGAAACCGGAAAAGAAGCCGAAGCGCAACCTCTATTTGAGTCGGCGCTTTCCCTCGCTCCCGTTCAGTTTAAAGACCGTATTCAGCAGCTGATTGACCAAAACGCTGGTCAGGCGGCGGCATCCACCCCTACTGAAGTGCCCAGTGCCCCAACGCCAGAAGTCTTGCCAACGCCAGACACGACTGAATAGGGGCCCATCGGCAGCAGAGCCAGCCGGGACTCAGCTGACAAAGCCGGTCTTAAGATGCGGTCTGGCTTGACATCTGCTGCTGATTACTAAAGGTGCGATCCTGAGTGCCCTTAGCTGCTGCCGCGTCAACTTCACTAAACTCAATATGATTAATCAAAGTCGTTACAAAAGCAAAGAGCAAAAACGGCAGCGATAGGACCAAAATCAAACCAACGCATACCAGCGCATATACAGGACGGCTAGACCCCATCAGAGCCAAGGCTGTAGCCAAACTCAGAAACAATACGATCAGCCAAACAATGATCTGACCGTAGATATCACCAAAGGTCAGCGTGCAAACAAACCGATACTTAGAGTCGCTGTTTATCATATTGCCTATACTCACATGGGTCGAATCCCTTCAGCATATCTAGGGACTTAACCTTATTCACCATTTCTCAATACAGCTTCAAGAATTGGCTGCTGCCATGGCGTATCGCTATCTCATTTTTTATAAGCCCTATGATGTCCTGAGTCAGTTCACCACTGACGGCAGCCATACGACTCTCAAGTCCTTTATCCCAGTTGCCGATGTCTATCCGGTGGGGCGCTTAGACCGCGACAGTGAAGGACTGCTGTTTCTAACAGATGACGGTCAGCTACAGCATCGTTTATGTCATCCCCAGTTTCGCCATCCCAGAACCTATCTAGCCCAGGTAGAGCGGGTGCCCACAGCCCATAGCTTGGAGCAGCTGCGTCAGGGCGTTACCGTTCGTGACTACACGACGCTGCCAGCCCAGGTCGAGCTTTTACCCAAAGAACCCCAGCTGCCCCCTAGGACTCCACCGATTCGATATCGCCAGCATATTCCTACTGCCTGGCTGAGGCTGACGCTGCGGGAAGGCAAAAATCGTCAGGTACGCCGGATGACAGCCGCCGTTGGATTTCCGACGCTCCGGCTGATTCGCGCTAGCATAGGGCATCTACATCTGGGCCATCTACAGCCTGGGGACTGGCGCTACCTAACATCAGACGAACAGAAACAGTTAAAACAGTTAACAAAAGGTTGTAACCCATCTAATTTCCGGTCAGTAAAGCGCTCTCGTCGCAGCGCGCGTTAAGACTATTGCTAATTTGGTCGCGCCCGTACCCTCATCTTGATTTCTGATCGGCTATGCTGAACTGTATTTAGCTGTTGTAATATCCCATCTTCAACGGGTACACCCTAAATAGATCTAGCCGATAAGGCTATTTTCAACTTTGGGAATAGTGGATTATGACATCGTCTTAGTCTTACTAAACAGCGGTCATTGTTAACGGCCTCCTCTATCCACTGATGATCATTTGCCCTCATTGCGAATTTAGTAACCCTGCTGAGCATAAGTTTTGTCAGTCATGCGGGGCACCATTACAGCCCTGGAGAGCCCTTATCCTTCCAGGCAGTTCATCAGCGGCGTTGCTGGCTGCAGCCTCCGAGAGCGAACCTGACAACGGCGACGATACCGCTATTTGGCAGCAGGTCGCGGCCAGTGAAATTAAACCCATGGCGACCGCCGGTAGCAAAGCCGTAGGTGACTGGCTGGGATCGCGCCAGCGCTACCAGCTGGTTGAGGAGCTGATGCTAAATGCCGATAGTCCCAAACCTCTAGCGGTTCAGGTGACGGACACTAAGCCCAATGATATGGTCTCCTCTCTAGTGGAGCAGCCCCAGCAGTTTTCTCTAGTGTCGCTGGCCGAGACGGAAGAGACGCAGCTGCTGCCGCTGATGGCCTATCCATATCTGGCGCTCTACAATCGATTTTTTCCCTCTATTCCTGAGCTACAGCAGGCTTGGATTGAACCTGATTACAGTGTGCTAATTATTGAAGATCGCCGGCATCTGCCTGACCTGCTAACGGTGTGGCAGCAGGCAACCCTGGACCCGCTACAGCAGATCCATAGTTTCTATGTCATGGTCGAACTGTGGGAAGCCGTAGAAGTGTTTAAAGGACAGGGCAGTCTGCTCAATATCAATAACCTCTGTATGGATGAGGACCAGATTGTCTGTCTGCGGTGTATTGAGATGGGGCCCTACCGCAATGACTATCGTCTGGCCGACATGGGGCTGCTGTGGCAGTCTTTACTACAGTCAAATGATCAGTCCCTGGCAGACCTGAGTGAGCTAGCCGCCCAGATGAGTGCCGGTAAGTTTGATGGCATTGAAGCGCTAAAAGAAGCGCTCGTTGCGATCGCAGACCGCTATCAGCTCGGCACCGACGTTGCCGTGACAGAATCAGAAACCGCACCGGCCGCCACCAATGTGCTAGCCGACTTAGAAATTCCAGGCTTAGAGGGTCTAGATCTAGGCGACGATGCCAGCATGGACAGCATCGACTCGCCTACCATGGTGCTGCCCATGAAGCTGACCGGATTAGAAGACGCTGGTCAGTCCCACGTGGGCCAGCAGCGCGACCACAATGAAGACAACTACTTTATCGAGTCCTCTCTGCGTCGCAAAGAAACCCTATCAAGCCAAACCTTAGAGGCCCAGTGCGCCTATATTCTCTGTGACGGCATGGGAGGGCATTCCGGGGGAGAAATTGCCAGCCAGATCGCCGTTGATACCCTGCATCAGTATTTAGACGAGCACTGGCAGAGCGACTTGCCCAATGAAACAGAACTGCGTCAGGCCATTAGTTTGGCCAACAAAGTAATCTACGATAAAAACCAGTCCGAGGAGCGTACCGGCAGTGCCCGCATGGGAACAACCCTGGTGATGCTGCTAGTCAATGGCACTCAGGCCGTTGCTGCCCATGTGGGTGACAGTCGGCTCTATCGATACACCAAGCGACTAGGTCTACAGCAGATCACTGTAGACCATGAGGTGGGTCAGCGCGAAATCAAACGCGGTGTGGAACCGGCCATTGCCTATGCCAGACCCGACGCCTATCAGCTGACCCAGGCTCTGGGGCCCTGCGATGAAGACGGGCTGGACCCCAGCTTTAACTACCTCAATCTGACGGAAGATACGCTGCTGCTGCTGTGTTCTGACGGTCTTAGCGATGATCGGCTGCTAGAAACCCACTGCTCTACCCATATTGAACCCATCCTCAGGGGGCATAAGGGTATCGAAGAAGGGGTGGCCGACCTGATCGAACTGGCAAACGAGCACAACGGCCATGACAACATTACGGCTCTAGTCGTCAAACTCAAGGTGAAACCCGATCTGTCCAAGCTGCAGTCTGTTTAGACAGCGGCGTGCGCTACTGACTGGACTGGTCCAAGACCTGTTGCACAGCCTGTTGCCGTCTGGTCTGATCCCAGCGGATGGAAGTTAGGGTATTGCCAAGACCCGGCGCATTCCAGCGACCGCTGTCAGGATCGATAAAGGCGCGGGTTCTCGCCCAAATAATCCGCTCGGTTTCATCCATAGGCTTTTGCCGTGCGATCGCAAGCCAGCTCAGATAGCCCCGGTCCAGGGCCGCCAGCGGAGCCTGGTTTGCCAGGTCAATGCCGTTAAGCTCTTCAGAAAGCGAAAGCATAATTTGATGCTGGCTGGCCTGCTGCCGGAGATCAAGCGCCTGATTATAAAGCCGCTTTAACTGCTTAGCATCGGCTGCCGCCGGAGTGCTGGCCCCATGCTGATAGGAAAAACTACCTAGGTTCCATTTTTGATTACCGGGGTCCACATGGCCATAGTAGGCCGCAGTGTAGCCACCGTCTGCGGTGCGCGTGCCTTCTGCATTGCCTACGGCTCGGGCCACCAGCGAGTAGCTCCCCCCATCAAATAGTGAGTCTAAAGAACGGATCAAGTCGGAGGGGGCTAGCACAGGGCGGGACGTCCGTCGTACGGGTGGCGCAAAGCTTAGGCGATCTGGGGGCGGTGCCATGGCGTGCTTTTCTGTTACTTGGCGCCCACCAAAGGTGAGGGCAACGTTTGTTGCCAGGGTCGACGTAGCCCATAGGAGAGTCAGTCCGACGGCACTCATCGGACCAATCAGCCGGTAGATCATGGTACGTTACTCCGATAAAAATTTTGCCATTAGCGCGGTAGCTGGTTCCACCAACGCCCAGGTGCCGTCAGGTTCTTTTCTAAAGGTGGCAAACACTAGCTGCTGAGCCCGACCGATGGTATTTCCCTGCTGACGCTGGCCGACCCTAGGACGACTGATACCGCAAAGACGAAATAAATAGGCCGGTACCTCTGGGCTGGTCAGCGCCAGACAGGTGTCATCTATCGGCTGCAGTTTGCCATCAAAGGGCATATACACCGGGTTGCCCTCCAGCTCTAAGGTGATATCGCCAAGACCGCTGCTGATGCGATAGTCTCCTACTCGGTTGCCGATCTGCAGCTCCCAGGTTTGTTGAACTGTGATATTTCGTACTGGTGGAGCCCCCTGCTGACAGGCCGTCAGCAGGATTGCCAAGACCGCACCGACTCCACATTTAATGCTGAAGCGTAAAGCCATATCCCGCATATTCCTCATCTTCGTACAGCACCACAAGCCAGGTATTGGGGTCAAACGCCAGCGGATAGGCCCGCCGTTCGGCGGTGACGCCCGCGCGTACTTCAATCTCGGGCAGGGTGCAATAGGGCTCGTTTGCGATCGCATCAATTGCCTCCCGATTCTCTCGTTCTGGAACCGCGAGCAGCTGACCCAGCTGCTGTCGTGAGAGAACTGCCTGATGAGAGACAATGGTCTGACAAAGATCTTTTTGAGTCGATGCGGCATTGGCTTGAAAACGAAGACTGACGCCAATGCTAAAGCTCACAAGGGCTATTAACCCATTGCTAATCAGTCTATATCGCTGTTGTCGTCTGGGAAGACGTTTAAGTCTTTTTTTCATGGGGTGCTCCTGGCTGTGGGTGCTATGTAGCAGACATCTCGATGGATGAGAGCGATTCACATTGTTGTTTAATAACTTGATGTGAGTATAGCTACAGCTAGCTACAGCCGACAACGGCAAAATCCTTGCTATTCAAGGCTTTTGCTAATTATGCAATCACCCAAAAGAAACTAGCAACAAGAGCTAATACAGCCGATCGCGGTTTAGAACTATTTTTGCAACAGCCTGCAGCAGCGTTGTTGATATCGACTATCGTACGCTTGCTCCCATGCGCTCGGTTGCTCTACGTGTTTTTTCAGAAATCGGCATATGCACAAAGGCACTGCCTAAACCGAAAGCAGGCATATTGCCGTAGATGCATTCATACTGTTCAGGGTTCACCTGATAGGTCTCATGCCAGATACCGACGCTGTCATCGCGGCCTACGTTTTTCATAAAGTCTTGCCACGGCTGCAAATGCGGCTCGTCACTGCTCCGGGCAAACCGAATCAAATCATCAAACGAGCGCCAGTAGGACACCATGCATGTCTCTAAAGGCCACATACGAAAGAAAGACTCTGACCCTAGCAGCCCTTTTTCTGGATGACGCTGCAGTATCTCCATCATCGGCCCCATGGCACTGGCAACAGACCACCACTTTTTTAGAGCCCAGAACTGGTTTACGCGCATGCCAATCAAAAAGACAACAAACGGCTCAGCCACATCGGCAGTGTAGCGACCGGGAAATATTTGACTCATGGGATCTATTCTCAATGTTTACGCCGTAAACTCTTCTGTGAATACTAGCTGAGTATGTTTACGCTGTCAACTCCTAAGTAAGCCTAGGTTTTCCAACTAATGCCTCGATGTTCTAGGCTGGGTAGGACTCTAACGGCTAAGACATGGCGAGCGAAAAACCCTATCACCACGGCGATTTGCGTCAGGCTCTACTCGATGCGGCCCTGGTCATTTTGCAAACAAAAGATGTCAAGGCGCTTTCACTGCGGGGCGTTGCTCGGCAGGCGGGGGTTTCTCATACGGCTCCCTATCGTCACTTTGCTGATAAAGCTGCGTTACTAGCCGCCGTTGCAGAAGAAGGCTTTGTTGAATTTGGACGGTATCTGCAGGCCGCTGTAGACGCGACGGCGGCTGACCCTGTGGCTAGTCTCAAGGCTACTGGGGTTGCCTATGTGCGCTACGCTCTCGATCATCCGGTGCATTTTCGTCTGATGTTTGACTGCCATGCGCTGGAGCCGGAGAGTATGGCAACAACCAGCAGTTTATATACAACCTCTGAAAAGACCTTTCAGATTTTGGTCGATATCATTCGCACAGGACAGACCGCTGGCAAATTCAGACCGGGAGACCCAAAAGTGCTCGCCACCGGACGCTGGGCGCTGGTCCACGGCATAGCCATGCTGATGTTGGATGGGATGTTGCCAGGGAAAGGAGAAGATGCGATCGCACTGGCCGAAACCATCATCAACGACAGCTTAACCAGTCTTCTTTGCTCAAGCAGCTAAAGATTTTCAAGTTTCTCCTACTTCCAAAATTGGCAAGGGGCGTATCAAAGCCCCCAGCATTGGGGGTTTGGGGACCTAGACAACCTTCAAATTCTCGTACAGAACTTTTAAGCTATATACCAGGTAAACAGGCATGTCGGCTGATCTCCTTGTAATCTAAAAGTCTGAGCAAGTTGAATTCATTTGACAGGTATTTGTGTGTTTGATCAATTATCAAAGTGGCTAGAGATAGTTCAGGCCCCCTAAATCCCCCAATGCTGGGGGACTTTGAGCTAGTTTCCCTTTTGCAAAGTAAGGAAACTTGATTTTTTTACAAAGGTAGACAAAAGACTAGCGAGAGAGCTGCCCAACCGCTCAGACAACTCCCCCACAGCGTTTCCCAATGCGACTAATCTACCCTGACCCGCCGGGTCAAAATTGCCATCACCTCATTGGGTCGCCCGGTGGCTAGCGGACGGCTCCAGTCGTTGGGCTCGGCGTAGTTGAGCTTGTGCAGGATGGCAATGGTATTTTGTACAGCGGTCAGGGTGCCGAGCAGCAATAGTCGGACATCTTCGAACTGGTGTTCGGGTAGAGTGCCGTCATTGGCAGGCGGCTCGGTAGGCGCACCTGCGCCGGGATTTGGATCGATAAACATGGCTCTGATCTCCAATCGATATGGGTTAGGAAACCAGAGCGCATAAAATAGCCACCCCGTATGTGTATGCAATCCGGGGTGGCAACAGGTACCATAAACCTGCGCTCCCAGGCTGCCTCGAACAGCTCGGGGGTGAAGCCGCCGGTTAGGTGTTGGACGCACCTGCCGGTGGCGCTAAATTATGTGCTCTGTATGTTCGGTCAACAATGACCTCAGAACAAGAGTACTCACAAGCGTTTTACCAAGTCAAGAGGATATCGAACAGATTGTGGACAAACTTAATAGGGCATTCATTTGTCAGTCTAGAGTCACGTACGATAGAGAATACTTTAGGTTTGGCTGCTGTTGATAGTTCTCTGCAAAGTATAGACAATCGTAGTATTGCAATCAATCTTCATCCGTATTGTCTTTTGAAGATAGTTGCTTTTGCTTGTGTCCCCATACACGTTCAAGAATCATACTCAAAGCCTTTGTACCAAATGCTTCGCTGACATTACCCGCTTGCAGCTGCTGAAAAACACCTATAATTGCCGCTCCTAAAATACTTCCTCCTATCACCAGAGCCAAAACTTCAAGGCCAGCGTAGTGACCAATTAAGGCGAATAGAAGCCCTATTAAAGCTAGAGCGATCAAATAAAATGAACCTGTTTGCCAAGGTCCATTGGGCCTTTGGGGTACGGACGGTGATGTGTTTGGGACTGGTGCAGGAGGTGGAAATCGCTGCTCTAATTCTTTACGAGACTCTTGTCGATTTTCTCGGCTTCGGTCAGTTTCAATGCCTTCAAGCAGGTCGCGGACTCGAACTTTTTGCCGTAGACCGGAAGGAACAAAATCTTCTACGCCGATGGCTTCCATATCCAGAAGGTTCTTGTAATCCACTAGGACATGAGGATTGCTGGGCAAAGGAACTTTTTCTTCTACTTCTAGGCCAGGGATGCTGCTGTGGATATAGTCAAAGTCGTTTCGAATACTCTCTAATAAAATACGTCGGGTGTGTTGAGAACCATTAATCCAAACAAAAATCTTACGATCTTCTTTATCAGCTTTGACTAACGCCCTATTGTCACCTCTAACTAGTACAACACCATTTCGCCAATAGGTACGCCTAGAGATAAGCTGATTCATCCGGACAATAAATCGTGAGATAACGCTACTTGGCAATACACGGTAGTGATACTGAAATGGTAAAGCTTCCCCCCAAGTACCAGTTTCTGGCTCCTCTTTTCCAAGTAAGTCAGGAATAAGATATCTCTCGTCTTCATATCCTTCTAAAGGGAAGCACAACTCAAACTTACGCATAATGTCTAGAATAAAAAAATGCTTGTCAGCAGGATAAGCTTTGGAATCTAATATTCGATGCAGCATAGAACGTTCGAGAATGCCTTTGTGGCTTGTCATCAAAGCGTTATCATTTAAAATTGAATAAACACCTTTAGTTACCCACTCCGGATTAAGAATATTATCTTGCCGTAAGCGAGGATCTTCTCGGAAGCTCAGTGCAACCCCTAGATCATGCAAGAAACTTATTAGAGTCTCTTGGCTCTGTTCGTCGGCAACTTTATTCTCGCGACAGAGTTGCTGATATTGATAGTAGTTGATATAGTCAGCCTTGAGTTTTTCTAATTTATCTTTAACTGCAAACCAAGATGCAGGGAGTGTGTCAAAAACGTAAGGTAAACGGGTAATCTGTCTCTGAACTTCATATCTAAGCTTACTTATGCCTCTATGCCCTAGATCGCTACAAGAAGTTTCGATAAATCCTACGATGTTTGGATACTTACGTCGCAAACCTCGCTGATCAACTTCAAGAGGTTTCTGATCTACTTGATTTCCAACAATAATTACCGGGGATTGTTCTCCAAAACTTCGAATAATTTTAAGCCAATACTCAACTCGATTACCTTCATCATCTTGTCTAGCATTCAAGACTAGTAAATAAAGGCTACGCCTTGTTAGAAAAAACTGGTGGGTTGCGTGCATAATTTCTTGCCCACCAAAGTCCCACATATTAAGTTTAACTTTCTGGTTGTTGGCAACTATGGACCATTTTCGAATATTGATACCTTCGGTCATATTCTCATATGTATCGAAAGTGCCATCGATCAGTCGCTTAATCAGAGATGTTTTACCTACTTTTGCTTCACCCACTAGAAGTACTTTTGCCTCATTAAGAGGATAGGTTGGTTCAGCTTGACCTCTCAAATAATAGTTAATGATCTTAGCGGGCTCATCACTCTTATTTAGGATTTCAGGAGGAATTAATAAGCTAGGATTTTCTTCGAGATAAAGTGCTGATAGGCTCCTCAACTGGTTTATTTCAATAGGTAAGCTTCTAAGCTTATTTGCGCGGAGGTTGAGAGCTAATAGATTTTGTAGTTGGCCAATAGATTCAGGCAGGTCTCGCAGATGATTATCACTAAGATAAAGTGCTGATAACTCTTGTAATTGGTTAATTTCAATAGGCAAAGTGGTTAATCGATTTTCACTGATATCTAGTTGTAGCAAGTTATATAATTTAGTGATATTGACGTCTAAGTCACTTAGTTGGTTTGCGCGAAGATCTAGCTGAGACAAGTTTTGTAGTTGACCAATTTCTTCAGGTAACCGTAATATGCAATTATTGCGGAGATAAAGCCGAGATAAGTTTCTTAATTTACCAATCTCTCTAGGTAACTCGCGCAACTTATTCTTGCTGAGATCAAGCCTGGAGAGATTGGTAAGTTGTGTGATTTCAATAGGTAGTTTCTGTAGCTGATTACCATATAGTGAAAGCCGAGTTATTTTTTTTAGTTTACTAATTGATGGTGGTAGGTTTTGTAGTCGGTTATCTCGTAAATTGAGTATCGATAAATTTTTGAGATCTCCAATTTCAGCAGGTAAATCGTTAAGTTGATTAGAGCTAAGATCAAGCCAACTTAGCTTCCTTAGTTTGCCAATTTCTGGTGGCAGATAGCGTATTTGATTGCTTGCTTGACCAATTCTCCTATCTTGATTACCAAGGATAAGTTTCTCTAGCTGTGTAAGCTGACCAATTTCTGGCGGTAATTCCGTCAACTCACTTTTAGATAAATCAAGTTCAGCTAGACCTTTTTGGGCTGCCTCATCAATGACTCTCAACAATTGATCCCGTGTCATGAGTATCAATGACCTTGGTAGAATTTTCCTTGTACTATTGATATACCACGTCCTTTATCCAAAGAATGGTCTAAATCTAGATTTATAAAAGGAATCTACTCAACTCGGCCTTTGACGAACTTATTTCCTTCGTTTCGGACGATTAAACTTTGCTTGCAGATCTCCTAGACTAGCTGGCTTCAATACAGCTTTCTCCACCGCCTGTTTCTTACTCGGTCTCGGCGCGGCCTTTCCGCCGCCGTCATCCACCGCTTTCATACTCAATCCAATGCGTTTCAGCTCCTTATTTACTTCCAGCACTTTTACTTTTACTACCTGCCCTACCTGCACCACATCTTTTGGGTCGCTGACAAAGCGGTTGGCTAGCTGGGAAATATGCACCAGCCCATCCTGATGTACCCCAATATCCACAAATGCACCAAAGTTAGCCACATTCGTAATCACGCCTTCTAGCACCATGCCTTCTGTTAGATCCGAAATCTCATTCACGCCTTCTTGAAAGCTGGCATAGGTAAACTCGGCCCGTGGGTCGCGTCCTGGCTTTTCTAGCTCTTCTATAATGTCTCGTAATGTGGGCAGACCCACCGCATCGCTCACGTACTGCTGCAGGTCCAGATTTGCCAGATTTAGATTGTCCAAACCCGATTTAGCATTAACGCCCTTATCTTTCAAGATTGTTGTAGCAGTGTCATAGCTTTCTGGATGCACCGCTGTATTATCTAATGGATTCTTGCCATCGCGAATGCGGAGAAATCCGGCACACTGCTCATAGGCTTTGGGTCCAAGCTTCGCCACTTTCAGCAGCTGTCGCCGCCTGTTAAAGGCTCCGTTTTCGTTGCGATAGGCAACAATGTTGTTGGCAATGGCTGAACTCACCCCCGATACATAGGTGAGCAGCTCCCGCGAGGCAATGTTTAGATCCACACCCACGTAGTTCACGCAGCTTTCTACGGTGGCATCAAGCTTTTGCTTAAGCTGTTTTTGGTCCACATCATGCTGATACTGCCCCACCCCAATAGATTTGGGCTCAATCTTTACCAGCTCCGCTAGCGGGTCCTGCAGCCGTCGGGCAATGCTGATGGCTCCGCGCACGGTAATATCCAGGTCGGGAAATTCGGAGATAGCCACCTCGCTAGCGGAATAGATCGAAGCTCCTGACTCATTGACCATGACCATGATGGGCTGTGGGTCTAGATTGCGAATTACCTCAGCCACAATTGCGTCGGTCTCGCGGCTGGCGGTGCCGTTACCAATGGCAATTAGCTGAATGTTGTGACGCTTGATCATCTCTAAGAGAATCTTGGCGGCACTCTCCTGTTTACCCGTATGTGGAAAAATTGGCTTATATTCAAGAAACTTGCCGGTCTCGTCGATGGCAGCGACCTTACAGCCGGTGCGGAATCCAGGATCTACCCCTAAAGTGGGTTTCATCCCAGCGGGGGCCGCCAACAACAGATTTTTGATATTAACGGCAAAGGTGTCAATGGATTCGCTATCGGCCCAGGCTTTTTTCTCGGCAATCACCTCGTTGGTCAGAGAGTTTTTCATCAGCCGAGAAAAGGTGTCTTTGATCACCGTCTGGTAAAACTGTCGGATGTTGGCCTGGCGAGTGCGAATCTGGCTGCGTTCTATGTAGTCAAGAATTCTGTCTTCGTCGCCGGTGAGGCTGACTTTAAGGATGCCTTCTTTTTCACCCCGCAGCAGCGCGAGCAAATTGTGGGGAGCCAGCTTTGCGATCGCACATTCATACTTTCGATACATCTCATACTTAGTGCTGCCCTCCGGATAGTCCGGCTTAATTTTGGAGCTAAACACCCCCGTCTTTAGCAGCGTCTGCCGCACATAGGCTCGCAGCTCTGGGCGTTCGGCAATCCCCTCTGCCAAAATGTCTGAGGCTCCCTGCAGCGCGGCGGTCGTATCGGGCACATCGTCGGTGACAAACTTAGCGGCCAGCTCGTCTAAAGATTTGACGGCAGCACCGGAAGCGTTGAGCTGAGCAATCTGGTTGGCTAGAGGTTCTAAGCCCTTTTCACGGGCGATGGTGGCGCGGGTGCGGCGTTTGGGTCGATAGGGCAGATAGAGATCTTCTAGCTCGGTTTTGCTAGTGCAGCGGATGATGCGATCGCGCAGCTCGTCGGTTAGCTTGCCCTGGCTTTCAATCGTTTCCAGCACCGTTTGCTTACGGGCGCTCAGCTCGCTCAGGTAGGCAAACTGCTCCTCGATTTGGCGCAGCTGTCGCTCGTCTAGCTCCCCGGTCTTTTCCTTACGATAGCGGGCAATAAACGGCACCGTTGCCCCGGTTTCCAATAGCTCCAGCGCGGCCTCCACCTGGGCGGGACGCACGGACAGATCTTGGGCAATGACGGGAGCAAACTGCATAGCGTTCTTAGAAAACAAGCAGCCCTGATTATAGCGAGCGCTGTGGTTCCCCACCTGGGCTATAACCTTTCCTATATCCTGGAAGTCTGTTTCCTATTGCCAAAGCCCAACTATGCAACAACGACCCATCGGTGTGACGATATTAGCGGTCCTAACGGCCCTGACGGCTCTATTTTTGGCCTTAGCCGGGGTTGCCTCATTTTTGACTGGGCCGCTGCTCACACAGATAATGCAGGACCCGGAGCTGGTGGAGCTGCTAGAGGAGGTGCCGCCAGAGGTGCTCGACATTTTTCCCAAGGTGCTGGGGGGTATTTTTCTAATGATGGCGCTGTCGAATGTTGCGATCGCGTTTGGTCTCTGGACCCTGCGCGCCTGGGCCTGGTACCTCACCCTGGTTTTTCAGGGGCTGGGTATTTTTAGTAATTTGGGGGGGCTGCTGCTACTGAGTCCATTTAGTTTGGCATCTATAGCCTTTAGCGGATTTTATATCTACTATTTTCTACAGCAGCCGGTCCAAACTGCCTTTGGCGTTCGTAATGCCTTCTAACACTTTAGAGTACCTGCCAGGGCTGGATGCAATACATCACTGCTAGGACTCCAGAATTTAATTTGAGCAACGGCTACTTAATCCCTGATGCTAAGGCTTCAGGCTCTGGAGCATCGTCGCTCTGCCCTAGCCCGGTGAGGCGACCTAGCAAACTGCCCAGCTTTTCATTAAACTGCGCGATAAAGGTAAAGCACACTGGCACTACCACCAGCGTCAGCAGCGTGGCTGTCGAAAATCCGCCGATCACCGCAATGGCCATGGGGCTTCGCACCTCGCCACCGGCTCCCCACTCCATAGCAATGGGGACCCTCCCCGCCATGGTCGAAATTGAGGTCATCAAGATGGGCCGTAGTCGCGTCAGACCGGCCTCAATTACCGACTGTCGTAAGGAGATGCCTTTGGCCCGCGCCATCAGCGCATAGTCCACCAGCAAAATCGAGTTCTTGGTAACTAGACCCATCAGCAGCACAATCCCGATCAGGGCAAACAGCCCCAGCGGTTTCTGGGCAATCATTAGCCCCAGCAGCGCTCCGCCAATACATAAAGGCAGTGCCACCATGACCGCAAACGGGTAGATAAAGCTGTTGTACAGCAGCACCAGCACCGCATAGATCATCACAATTGCCGTGGCCAGAGCGAGACCAAACCGGCTAAAGACCTCGCGCATGATTTCGGCATCGCCCGAGGGCTGCTGGGACACGCTATCCGGCAAGTTGACAAAGGCGGGTAGGGCATAGACCTGCTCCAGACCCTGCCCCAAGGTAATGCCGTCCAGGTTGGCCCCAATGGTGACCTGCCGAGAGCGATCCAATCGATCAATCTCGGCTGGACCGCTGCCAAATTCCACATCGGCAACGGCGGTCAGCGGCACTAGCTGTCCCTGGTTATTGGGCACCTTGAGGTTCTCAATGGTAGTCAGACTGTTGCGAAATTCAGACGCTAGCCGAACTCGAATCGGAATAAGGCGATCGCCCACGTCAAATTCAGCCAGGTCAGATTCGGCATCGCCCAGGGTGGCCAAAGAGGCAGTGGTGGCAATATCTCGAACGGTGACCCCCAGGTCGGCCGCTCGCCGCACATCGGGACGAATCAAAATTTCGGGCTGTACCAGGTTGGCGCTAGAGCTAACCTCTACCAGTCCAGACAGCTGACGCATTTCCTGGGTCAGCGCATCAGAGGCCGATTTGAGGGCATCAGGATTGTCGCTGCGCAGGGTCACTTCTAGGGCCTTACCGCCGCCGCCAGCACCGCCCTGATTTTCAAAGCTGATGCGGGTCCCTGGAATCTGGCTGAGAACCTGACGCATCTCGGTTTCAAACTGTCCCCGTGAAACGCGTTCGTCCTTGGGTTTTAGCCGTGCCACCGCTGACGCATCCGCCGGTTCTTGGGATACATAGACGCTGTCCACCGCTGAGTTAGCGTTAAGCTGTTCGCTGATGTACTGGGTGACTAGCTCCGTTTTGGCTAGGGTACTACCGGGCGGCAGCTCAATACTCAGGTTAGATAGACCGGTATCGCCTGCCGCAAACAGACTAGTGGGGATAAACCGCGACAGCATCAGACTGGCGATAAAGAACCCCACGGCTAGACCCACTGTTAGAATCCGATGCCGCAGCGCTCCCCGCACCAGTTTGAAGTAGGGCAGCAGCGTCTTGGGGACATAGATATTTCCGGCCCGGTAGCCGTCCGGCTTGCCCGATACTTTAGCGTTAATAGGCTTAGACTTTAGCAAGTAGGCCGCCATCATCGGCGTCATTAAGCGGGCCACCAGTGTAGAAAACATGGTCGATACCGCGACGGTGACGCCAAAAGGCTGGAAAAACTGTCCCGGTACGCCCCCCATAAAGGCTACGGGCAGGAATACAGCCACAATCGTCGCCGTTGTCGTTACTACCGCTAGACCCACTTCAGCTGTTGAATCCATTGCAGCCTGCATCGGCGGTTTACCCATGTCGATGTGGCGCTCTACGTTCTCGATTTCCACAATGGCATCGTCCACCAGGTTGCCAACTGCCAGGGTGAGCGCCAGCAGGGTCATGCTGTTGAGGGTGTAGCCCAAATACTGGAGGACAACAAACGTCGGAATAATCGACAGCGGCAGCGCCGTGGCGGTAATTAGGGTGGTGCGCCAGTTACGCAGAAAGACGCTGACGACAACCACCGCCAGCAGGGAACCGATAATCAGAGCATCAATCGAGGCTTTGTAGGAGTCGCGTACGTCGGTGGCGCGGGAGTAGATCAGCTCAAACTGGACGTCATCTAAGGTCTCTGTTAGGGATGCGATCGCATCCATCACCCCGTCTTCTACAGTCACGAGCAGACTGCCGTTACTGCGAAATACCGAAAAAGACACTACCGGCTGATTGTCTAAATAGGCCGACTGGCGGGTCTCACCAAAGTCATCTTCAACAATTCCCAGCGTCTTGAGCGGCACCGTATTTCCATCGGGCAGAGCAATACCCAGATTTTGCAGCCGTTCTATGGTCGGTGCGCTCCCTAGGGTGCGGATACCCTGCTCTTGACCTAAAATATCGCTGCGACCGCCGGGCAGGTTGATATTAGAGTTACGAATTTGATTGTTGACCTGGGTGGCGGTAATGCCCAGTGCGTCCAGCTCGTTGGGGTCTAGATCAATAATAATCTCGCGGTCCACCCCGCCAAAGCGCCGCACTTGGGCTACACCTCTTACTGACAGCAGCTCGGTGGCGATGGTGCGATCCACTAGATCGCTCAGATTTTCCACCGACCGTGACTCAGAGCTGACGGTGTAGGTCAACATCGGACCGCCTTCAAATTTAAGCCGACGCACCTGGGGCTCTTGTGCATCCTGGGGCAGCTCATTACGAATGCGGGTGACCGCGTCGCGTACGTCGTTAGTGGCCTGCTCGGTATCTACCCCCAGGTCAAAGCTAATCACCGTGGTCGAAAGACCGTCGGTCACCTCTGAGCGCACATTGTCGATATTGCCAAGACCTGAAACCGCATCTTCTACCTTTTTGGTAATCTGGGTTTCCATTTCCTCAGGACCGGCCCCCAGCTGATTGACTGAAACAATCACCGCTGGAATATCAATATTGGGGTTGGCGTCTATCCCCAGCTGGGTAAATGACAGCCATCCCGATAGGGTAAGGACCAAAAACAGCACCAGCGTCGGTACCGGTCGACGGATCGACCACTCAGAAATATTCCAATTCATGGGTTAGGCTCCGATTAATTCGCTGGGGCGGATGTGGGCTGGTCGGCAGGTTGGCTGTCGGTAGAGCCTTCGGTAGAAAAGGGCGATGGCACCACAGAGACCGGTTCTCCTGGCTGCAGATAGCTAGCGCCTTCCACGATCACCCGATCGCCTCTGTCTAATCCTGATAACACTTCTAATCGCTCAGGCTGGTTGGCCGTCGCTGGCAGTCGAGCACCGACCTCGACAACAACTAGTTCAGCCTGGGTCTCTGCATTGACCACAAAAACCGTTGAACTGTCATCCGTCTGGGGCTGTATGGCCGTGGCAGGCAAGACTAAGCCGGTACGCAGACCGGTCATAAATTCCGCCTGGAGAAACATTCCGGTGCGCAAGTTCTCGTTGGCCGACAGACTGACATTGACCGCTGCCTGCCGGGTTTGGGGGTCCACCTGGGGGTCAATCGAACGGACAGCCCCCGATAGCTGAATCTGTTCGTTGGTGGATGAGGTAATCTCCACGGGTGTTCCCACCTGAATCGCGGCCAGCTGTCGCTGGGGCAGATCAACCACCAGCTCTAATAAACCATCTTGAATCATGGTGAATAGCGCTGTTCCCGTCGATGATGTATCGCCCACCGTAGCCTGACGCTCGGCAATTTGACCACTGGCCGGAGCGCGAACAACGGTTTGATTGAGCTGAGTTTCTAGGCGATTAATTTCAGCGGCGCGGCTGCTGAGAGTCGCCTGAGCGCTCTGTACCGCCGCCGCCGCCACCCCCACAGATTCACGGGCCGTAATCGCCTGGGTCCGACGGCTGTTGAGTTCCTGGAGACTGATACCCCCTTTATCAAAGAGAATTTGATTGCGCTCAAAGTTGTCTTGGGCCTCAGCCGCATTGGCAGCCGCCTGGGCCTGTTCGGCCTGTTCTTGGACGACCTCAGCCTCGGCCTGAGCATAGTTGGCCTGGGCCTGGGCCAGCTGGGTTTGAAGCACCGCGTCATCGAGCACCGCCAGCACCTGACCGGCCGCGACCTGGTCCCCTTTGCGGACACGCACCTCACGAATTTGAAGCCCGCTGACCTGGGGAGAGACCTGCAGTAGGTCAAAGGCCTGCACCGTACCGGTCGCGGTTAAAGACTGTTGAATCGCGGCCGACTGCACTGGCTGCACAGTCACACTGGTGGCATTGGCCACGGCGGTCTCAGCGGCAGGAGTTTCTGGGGGATCCGTCGGCTGCGATAGCAGCCGACCGCCCACCACAGTAATGACCACACCCAGCGCCAGCCCTAGACCAATGCCCCGCAGACCCGATAGCCGACCGGTCTGTTGCGTACCGCCATGGTGACCGTTAACAGATTCCTGAATTTTAGGGTCGTCTTGAAAGTTTCGATAGGTCACAGACTGTTGATTACCAGAACAACTACAGGTCAACCCCAGGTGGAGAATCTTAAATAAATATAAACCTGCTGTTATTATGGCCTATCCCTGTATGACTGTGATCACAGGCAGTGACAGTTTTATCTGACAGGGTGATTTTAGGGATGTTACAGATATCACACCATCTGCCGTACATTTCCCGAACTGGGTATCTATCAAAAACTAGGTAACAATTAAGTCAGTCGTCGCCCCATCGTAATGTGACGGCTCAAGCCTCTTATTACCTAGCCTCACAACTGTTCAAAAAACATACGCAACCTGGGCTAGGCATACATTCCGTTACAGGACCTTTGGCGCATACAAGGGATACCCAACGGTATGTTAGCGTTAGCTCAGCTTAAACGCCGTGCACTCATTTCCTTCCATCAAAGCCGCGCTTACTATGTTCAATGCCACCGAGATTCTGATTGCTGATTTTGTTGAAAAATTACGTCTTGGCTATCGACGCACCTACGGTGGGCTGCACCATGAATATGAAGAAATTATTGCCTGGGCTGGCAGTATGGCCCTGGAAAATATTGCCAACAGCGACGCGCTCTATCACAACGTTGAGCACACAATTTTAGTCACCCTGGTAGGTCAAGAGATTTTGCGGGGTAAACACACCCGTGAAGGCGGCGTTAGTGCTGAGGACTGGCTGCATTTCATCATCTCGCTGGTGTGCCACGATATTGGCTATGTCAAAGGCGTGTGCCGCGATGACAATGAATACGAAAACCGCTACGCTACCGGCAATGGAGAAATGACTGTCCTAACGCCCGGAGCGACCGATGCGGCTCTGACACCGCACCACGTAGACCGGGGTAAATTATTTGTTGAAGAGCGCTTTGGTAAGAACGAACGCATCGATGCCAAGCGTATCAAAAGAAACATCGAACTCACTCGCTTTCCCGTACCCAAGCAAGAAGATCATCAAGATACCAAAAACTACGCAGGACTCATTCGAGCCGCCGATCTGATCGGTCAGCTCAGCGATCCAAGGTATCTCAAAAAAATTAGCGCGCTCTTTTACGAGTTTGAAGAAACCGGTCAGAACAAAGAGCTTAAGTATGAAACGCCCCACGACCTGCGCAGCAACTATCCCAAATTTTATTGGAATGTCGTTCATCACTATATTCACGATAGTTTGCGCTATCTGGCCCTGACCCAGGAAGGCAAACAGATTATTGCGAACCTGTACTCTAACGTCTTTATGGTGGAGTATGAGAGCGACCTGCTGCCCTGTTAAAGCGGTTTATGGCAGTCTGCAAAGTCCTCCCCCGACCAAGGGGAGGGATCGTAGGCGGAAGTATCTCGACCGTTTGCGCTAGTTATTCGGTCCCCCTTCCCTCTGGCTCGATTAAGATTTACCATCAGAGACGACACAAATCGCAACAATAGGGAGCTATAAGCGATGCCCAAGGCAACTTGGAATGGGACCGTACTTGCTGAGAGCGATAGCTGTGAAGTGGTGGAGGGCAACCAGTATTTTCCGCCTGCGTCCCTAAATATGGACTACTTTAAGCCCAGCAATAAGACCACTAGCTGCGGTTGGAAAGGGGTGGCCAACTATTACACCATTGAGGTTGACGGCCAGGAAAACAAAGATGCGGCCTGGTACTATGCAGAGCCCAAATCAGCCGCTAGCAATATCAAGGGATATGTCGCCTTCTGGCGCGGTGTCACCGTAGAGGCTTAGGTCTGTGGCAGATGCGTTGGGAAGCATAGAAACAGCCTGGATCCTTCAGGGGCTGTGGGGTTTGGTGTCAATATTTGCAGTGGAAATGGTGCGGGACAGCTACCATGTGGCCAGCCATCTGTGGTCACCGCTGATGCGGCTGCACAACTGGCATCACAAAGCCTATCGAAAGGACTTTACCCCCGTTAGCACTGAGCTTTATCAAAAGGCTCAGCTCTACAATGATGTCCCCGAGTCGCTGGTCATGATGGCGGTGATGGCCGCTGTGGCGGTGCTGACGCCGCTGTGGGGCTTTTGGCTAGGATTTCTCTATGGGGCTGGGTTTCTAGGGGCGGCGCTGCTGCGATCTCAGGGTTTGCTCCACAGCACGGACCTGACCCACGAGCCTGGTCCGCTGACAACGCTGCCGGGGCTCTGGTTGGTCAATCGCACCTACCACTGGCGGCATCATTTTGATGAGACGACGGCCTACTATGCAGGCTACTTTACGATATCGGACAAGATTATGGGGTCGGCACTGTCATTAAAGGGAAAAACAGTGGCGGTAACCGGCGCATCGGGCACCCTGGGTCGAGCGTTGATTAAGCGCCTGGCCGCCCAGGGGGCTAAGCCCATCGCCCTAAGTCGCTCAGCCGATGCGGTAATTGAGGGAGCTGTCCAGGTAGTTCCCTGGCGCTCTGGAGAAGAACAGGCGCTTAAGGACTTGCTTAGTAGAGTGAATATTTTGGTGATTAACCATGGGGTTAATGTCCATGGTCAGCGTTCGGCAGATGCGATCGCAGCGTCCCTGGAGACCAACGCCCTCTCCGCCTGGCGACTGATGGAGCTGTTTTTAGACACGGTTGACAATCGGCTGGGACGCGCCACTAAAGAGCTGTGGGTCAATACCTCAGAAGCAGAGGTGAATCCAGCATTTAGCCCGCTCTATGAAACATCTAAACGGCTGTTGGGGGACCTGATTACCCTGCGACGTCAGGATGCCCCCTGTGTTATCCGAAAGCTGGTACTCGGTCCGTTTAAAAGTAATCTCAATCCGATTGGTGTCATGTCGGCAGACTGGGTTGCGGGGGCTATTGTTGGGCTGGTCAAGCGAGATATTCGCAACGTCATTGTCACGATCAATCCGCTGACCTATATTTTGTTTCCCATCAAAGAGACCTTGCAGGGGCTTTACTTTAAGCTATTTTCTAAACGCCAATAGCGCTGTCTGTCAGACCGTTATTTCTTAGAAGACTGTTTGAATTTCTGTTTTAACAGCAGCTTAAAAAACGGCAGATCGTCCAACAGGTAGCGTTTCCATAGGCGCTTGGGTTCAGACATCAGCCGATATAGCCACTCAAGGCCCAAATCGCTCCAAAACTGTGGGGCCCTAGGTTTGTTGCCCGCTTCAAAATCTAGGGCTGCACCAATGGCCATAAAGATTTTGATGCCTGGCATCTGAGCCCGATATTTGGCGATCCACAGTTCCTGCTTGGGGGCGCCTACACCCACTGCTAGAACTGTTGCACCAGAGCTGTTAACAATATCGATAATCGCCTTGCATTCCCCATCATTTTTTTCAAAGCCAAAGGAGGGAGAATGGGCTGCAATCACAATCTCTCGGCCAATTCTAGTATTAATATTCCTTTGAGCCTGCTTAGCAACGCCTGTAGCTCCGCCGAGCAAAAAGATGGTGATATCTGAATTATCTTTGTGATAGTCGCAAAATAAGGGCAGTAGGTCAGACCCTGAGATTTTTTCTTTGAGAGGTTTACCAAGTAGCTTTGAGGCATACATCAAAATCTGACTGTCACAGACTTTATAGTCTGCCTGACGATAGGCCGCTCGAAACTCATCGTCGTCTTGCAGCTTCATCAAATGATCGACGTTGGGTGTAAAGATCACGCCTTTTTTGAGCTCTGCTAAAAACTGACGCTGGGAAACATTGTCAATTTCTACCCCTAAGATCTCAACGCGATCGCGCAGGCGGGCTCGCTGACGTTCCAGCATCCCGGCTGCTGTAGACATTAAAACAGCAACGCGGAACAGCCGCTTGTATTCAGACGGATCGGGTCTCTGCAAAACCTGCTGACTCATGAAACATTAGGGAAATTGTCTGAATAGAATGTTCCCTAGTTGCAGGTGTAGCAAACGTGCCGAGGGGCTAGGACGTTTGCGCGTCCTGTGGGTGTTGCCAAAAAGTCCCTAAACACCAGAAAAGCAAAAACCCCGGCAGTTGCCGGGGTTCAAGAGAAATCAGCTTGTTATGCTAATTTTAGGCGCGACGACGTAGAGCCTTAAAAGGAACGTAGGCATTTTCTGCATGATAGAGGTGACAGTGGTCAACAATGCCACGCATAAATCGCCAGGTAAATTTCTCTTCGCGAATCCGCACTCGCTCTCCCCAGTTATCTTTTAGACTTTGGTGGGCCATTCGCAGGTTGTACGAAGGGATACCGGTAGAAATGTGGTGAGGAACGTGGACACTAATGTCGTGACACAGCACCTCAATCCATCTGGGATAATCGCAGTGAACGGTCCCGGCTAGCTGGGATTCAACTTCATTCCAGGTCTCTACCGGACGAAACTGAATATCTGGAGCGGTGTGGTGCACTAGGGTGAATGTGCTCATCCAAAAGTGATAGCCAAGCCAGGGCATCAGCCAAAATTTAACCCAACCCCAGACTCCCAGCGTGGCAATCATAGTGGGGAAAACAATCGCTGCAAAGGCAACAACAACAGCAATGGAGACCTTAGCTTTGTCTTTATCGCGCTCAGCAAAGTTATTGAGATTAAAGTGAATGCCTGCCCAGTGAATGACCGAGGCTAGCCACCACAGGCGACCACGCATCAGCCAGTAGGCCGTTTGCATAAGCTTATTTTCCGAGGTGAATGTCTCCACATACCAGGGATGCCAGGCGTTGTCGACTTCCTGTTTGTTGGTATGACGATGATGGTGGTCGTGGAGCAACCGCCAGGGATGAAACGGATAGATCAGGGGTAAAAAGGCGATGTGCCCGACTAAATTATTGACCCAACGACTTTTTGCAAACGAACGATGACCACAGTCATGACCTACAACAAACCAGCCAGTGAGAGCCGTACCGGCAAAAAACCAGGCAAACGGAAGTAAAAACCAGGGCGATAGCGCGATCGCAACATATCCCAAAATCGCCATTACAATGCTGAGACCTACCTGCTGCCAAGCCTTACGAGAATTTTTTTGGAAGCATTCCTTTGGCAGGGTTTGGATAACATCCCTCAGCGTCACATTAGCCAATGACTCAGTAGAGAGTCGATCGGCTGATAACCTATTAAGCGTTGCGGTCATAGATTTTTCCACACTCTGAATTAACACAATCGTTGTTGCAAACTACTGCCTAGAGTTGGGGACGCGTTGGGCCGTCCAAGACAGGCAATTTACGACACCAGTAAAAAGTGCACCGCAGCCGGAAACGGCATCGAATGCACCGGACCAAATCCCCAAGGGGACAGACAGCTCTAGTTAATATTTATTAGAGCTGCTTAACAAATTGTTTCGATTCTACTATGGAGCGGGTTGTGTGTCAGATGAATTAGGTCGCAGGTTGTAGAAGCTATTGCTTAAATAAAGAGCAAATTACTTGGGTAGCCATATCGTCCGATATGTGCTTACCCTCACGACTGACGTATTCACTGGTTCGGCAGTTGTAGCGACCCATGGGGCGACGGGTGTCATCAATTTTCACTACTGCCCGATATTCCCAGTAGTACTTGGCGCTGCGCGTTATTTTTAAGACACACACCTGATGCTGGTCAAGGGTGCGGCATAGCGGGGCTGCTTGAGCCACGGGTGGCTGAGCCCAGCTAACTATCAAGATGATTCCTAGCAGGTATAGACATTTGAGCAGTCTCATATTCTCATATTAGGCGGATACTGTTCATTGCTAAAGGCTATAGGCTCAATGCTTGATACCATGGCCGTAGTTGTATGGGAATCGGGCGTTGATGGAGCTGGGCAGACAATATTTAAGCCGCGTGCTGCTGGGGGGTCTAGCTGCGATCGCAGCCTGTGAGCCGGTCACCACTAATTTTGTTACCACCGACTACAGTGCCACAGCGAACGCTACCTACACCTGGCAGGTACGCTACAACCGAGATGACGGTCGCGATCGCCCCAACGACACCCGAATTGAAAAATTTGCGTCTGTGTCCCTGGAAAATCAAAACGGAGTACGGCCCGGTCTGGGGGTAAGCGGTCCTGATGAAAATGGACTGTGGTGGCCAGAGCTGCCGCCGGAGCCTACCGTTGATGACATTGAGGCCCGTCAGCAGGACAATGAGCGGCCTGAGTCTCCTGAGCTAATCAAATCGGTGGACTATAGCCTGAGCGTCGATCAGGCCGGACAGCAGCGCACGCTGCCCACTAGCTACCGGGTGTATCGAAAGGTGGTAAAGGCCCACAGCAACCAGCGGCCGCTGGAGGTGGTTCTAGGACCGCAGGACGGCTCGGTCATCAGCGTCAATGTGCAGTAGGGAGGTTCTATAGAACCTCCCTACGAATCAAAAAATCGTGGATGGATAAACCGATATCCCGCCGCCTTAATTTTGGCGTTGGACACCCTGGCATTGTAGGGACGAGCGCTCGGCTGGGACGGGTCCCACTGTACCGGGTCTAGGCGGTTGCGATCGCACACCGTACCAATCAGCTCCTTGACCGTTGGAATCTCGTCCTGGACCAGGTTGTAGGTACCGGAGAGAACGTGCGATCGCGCAAACTCAATGGCCCCCACAATGTCGCTACGATGAATCCAATTGGCCCACTCGCCTCCGGTGCCTGGCCGGGTCTGTCCCGCTGCCCGACTATAGATTCGTTCCAATGTACGTCCTGGGCCATAGATTCCCCCCAGCCGCAGTACGCATACCTGTCGTGTGGCTAAATCCAACAGCGTTTGTTCCGTCGCGGCAATCACCTCACCGTTTGCTGTGGCCGGTTTAACTGCGGTATCTTCTGTGACAGTGGCCCCGTGGTGCTGACCATAGACAGAATAGGTACTCGTGTAGATCAGATGCTGCACCGCTGTGGTCGGTAGGACCGCCGCCAGGGTTTTGGCCGTTCCCAGGTAGGTCTCCTGATAGTTGACCCCTCGCTTTGAACCCACACAGAGCAGGACCACCTGCTGGTCCACCAGACAGTCCTGCAGCGCGTCCGGATCGCTCCCTCGCAACACCTGTACGCGATCGGCTACCGTTGCTAACTCATCTACCCGGTCTGGGCTAGTGGTCGTTGCTGTAACTGCTAGTCCCTGCTGCTGCCACAGCCGCGCTACTTCTTTACCCACATAGCCACAGCCAATAATTGTTGCTTTTATCTGCTCGCCCATAGTCGCTCCTATCCAATCTCCGACCGTCGTGACGTTCCATGGAATGTCGCTACAGCATCATGGAATATATCCTTTCTTACAGGAAACTTCAGGTTTCAGCTTGGATGAGATTTATCCGCTACATTGGAATACTGATTCATTCCTACCCTACCGGATTGCCCCTCACCCCAATGACCACTTCCGCCGATTTCCTCAGTCAGCTCAACGCCGCCCAACGTCAGGCCGTCGAACATTTCTGTGGACCCCTGCTGGTGGTAGCCGGAGCGGGCTCTGGTAAAACCCGCGCCCTCACCTATCGCATTGCCAACCTGATTCTCAACCATCGCGTTGACCCTGAGAATCTACTGGCGGTTACCTTTACCAATAAAGCCGCCAAAGAAATGAAAGCGCGGATCGAACGGCTATTTGCTGAGCAGGAGGCCCTGGGGCGGCACGGTCAGCCGCTACATCTGCTGCCCGACTACGAGCAAACTCAGCTGCGCTCCTATGTCTATAAAACCTTTATCAAAGACTTGTGGATCGGCACCTTCCACGCCCTGTGCTCCCGTATTCTGCGCTTTGATATCGAGAAGTACCAAAGTCGAGCCGGACACCGCTGGACTAAGGCGTTTACTATTTTTGATGAATCTGACGCCCAGAGTCTAGTTAAAAATATTGTCGTTAGTACCCTAAATTTAGACGACCGCAAGTTTAATCCGCGCTCTGTTCGCTACGCCATCAGCAATGCTAAAAACCAAGGGCTAGACCCCGACGAATATGAAAAAGAGAACCCTAATTTTAAGGGGCGAGTGATTGCCGATGTCTACCGTCATTATCAAAAGGGACTGGCCCAGAACAACGCCCTTGACTTTGACGATCTGATTCGTATTCCGGTCTTACTATTTCGTCAAAACGAGCAGGTACTCAACTACTGGCACCGTCGCTTTCGCCATGTCCTGGTCGATGAATATCAGGACACCAACCGGACCCAGTACGACTTGCTACGACTGCTGTCCACCAATGGTGAATCGGCTACCAAGTTTGACGACTGGAACCAGCGCTCGGTATTTGTCGTGGGGGATGCTGACCAATCTATCTACTCGTTTCGAGCGGCTGACTTTACCATTTTGATGAACTTCCAGAATGACTTTGGTGACGGGCTGCCAGACGATGACACTCGCACCATGGTCAAACTAGAAGAGAACTATCGCTCTACGGCCAATATTCTCGAAGTTGCTAACCATCTGATCGAAAACAACACCGAGCGCATCGATAAGGTGCTGCGGGCAACACGGGGGACTGGTGAATCAATATTTTGCTATAAAGCCGACGACGAACGGGCCGAGGCGGACTATGTCGTTGGTCAAATCCGCATTTCAGTGGACAAAAATCCCGAGCTACAGTGGGGAGATTTTGCCATTCTCTACCGTACCAACGCTCAGTCACGTTCCTTTGAGGAAGTCCTAACCCGCTACAGCATTCCTCACAAAGTGGTCGGTGGTCTCAAGTTCTATGACCGTCGTGAGATTAAAGACGTGCTGGCCTATCTGCGGCTGATTGCTAACCCAGCCGATACCGTCAGTCTCAAGCGCTCTATTAATACTCCCCGACGCGGTATTGGTAAGACTACGCTAGAGAATTTAGAAAAAGCTTCGAGTGAGCTGGGAATGCCCCTGTGGGAAATCTTGTCGGATGAGACCTCGGTTAAAACCTTGGCCGGACGCTCCAGTAAGTCGGTGATTGGCTTTGCCAGTATGATCAAGGGTTGGCAAGAGAAAGTTGAAACCATGCCTGCCTCAGAGATAGTGCAAGAGGTGATTGAAGACTCTGGCTATATCCGCGCGCTGAAAGATAAAGGCACCGACGAAGACCTAGACCGGATTCAAAACGTCCAGGAGCTTTACAACGCGGTTATCCAGTTTGAAGAAGAAAATGAAGACGCCACCCTGCTAACATTTTTAGCCAGCGCGGCGCTTAGCTCTGATATGGATGACGACAAGCAGGGAAATGCGGTGTCGCTGATGACGCTACACTCTTCAAAAGGGCTGGAGTTTCCGGTCGTATTTGTAGTGGGTCTGGAACAGGGACTCTTTCCCAGCTTTCGCTCACTGGACGATGCTGCCGCCATCGAAGAAGAGCGCCGCCTCTGCTATGTCGGCATTACCCGCGCTCAGGAGAGATTATTTTTAACCTATGCAAGAGAGCGGCGACTGTACGGCAACATGCGAGAGATTGCTACTCCGTCTATGTTTTTGGGCGAGCTGCCAGAAGATTATATTCTGGCGAATACGGCAACCGCCCTGCCTAAACTGCAGGTGACTCCAAAGCGACAGGCAAAGCTCAGAAATCCAGAGCCCAAAGTGCAAAAACCTGGCACCCATGAAGATGACTGGGGCGTCGGTGAAAAGGTAGTCCACGGTGCTTTTGGTGAAGGCACGATTACTCACATCTTTGGAGCAGGGAATAAAATCTGCCTGGCAATTAAGTTTCCAGGGTTAGGTAAAAAGATTATTGATCCACGGGTGACAGCATTGACCAGGCTAGAGGCTTAATACAACGCTTTAAAAACGCAGCTGCTGATTTAGGGAATAGGCTGAAGTTTTCAGGAACCGTACCATGCAAAGTCAGACTATAGATTCAATCAAAACACTTTTTCAAAGTCGCCTGACGACTCTTGAACATCTTTTGAAGGTCGCCCAGACTCATTTCAGCGGGAGTGAGCTGTTTCTTCAAAAACGTATTGTGGCCGATATGCTTCCCTGTGGTACACAGATTGCGTTTACCTGTAATCAACCCCGTAACTTTGCTCTATGGTGCGAGGGTAAACCGATGGATAATTTAAACCCGGAGGTAACCTCTCTCTCTCAGGCGTACGAACATATCGCCAACACTCAGACGCTGCTCACTAGCATTAACACCGGCGATGAAAAGCTCAATGAGTCTACCCGTATCGATCTAGGCGAGGAACTCTATCTTGAGATGTTGGGTAGAGAGTATGTCAACGACTTTTTGATCCCCAACTTCTACTTTCATCTGGTGACGGTCTACGACATTCTGCGAATGGATGGGGTACCCATTGGCAAACGAGACTATATGATGCATTTGGTGCCATTACTAAAGAAAGCGTAGGGTCCACTGCAACACTGGCGAGATTGGATAGATGCAGCCGGATTAGTCTCTGGCTGCATGTCATGATAGACCAACGTTGATGGCGTAGGAGGCCAGGTATGGAAGGCTCATTTGAGCAGTTCAGCGGTGTATTTGCACAGCTGCAGGAAATAGGGGTGGCGCTGGGACTTAAAATTGTCGTTGCGATCGCACTTTTCCTAGTGGGTCGTTGGTTGGCAAAATTTCTGCGCCGTTTTGTAAAACGGGCGCTGGGTAAAACTCGAATCGATCGTACCCTGGTCTCCTTTGCTGGCAATATGAGCTATTACCTCATTATGGCGTTCGTGTTGCTGGCAATTTTAGGGCAGCTCGGCATCGAGACCACATCGCTCATTGCTCTTATTGGTGCCACCGGTCTGGCCATTGGTCTATCACTCCAGGGATCGCTCGCTAACTTTGCGGCGGGTATCTTGCTGATTGTTTTTCGCCCGTTTCGCGTGGGCGATTGGATTGAGGCCAGCGGTGTCTCTGGCTATGTCGAAGATCTTGAGCTGCTCACCACCATTTTACGCACCCTCGACAACCGAACGGTGGTCGTTCCCAACAGCAAACTGACCGATGACAACATTATTAACTATTCTACCCTCGGTGTTCTGCGGCTTGATTTAGTGGTCGGTGTTGCCTATGAATCAGACCTGAAACAGGTCAAAACTGTTATTCGCCAGGTGCTCTCAGAAGAAGAGCGTATTTTGCCACAGCCTGAGCCCACCGTTGGTGTTTTAGAACTAGCCGATAGCAGTGTTAACTTTGCCGTGCGACCCTGGGTAAAGACGACAGACTATATGCCCCTCTCCCTAAGCCTATACGAAGCAATCAAGATTCGCTTTGACGAAGTGGGGATTGTGATTCCTTTTCCCCAGAGAGATCTGCATATGTATGGACTCTCAAAAGAGGCTATGGATTAGGGACATTGCCGATCCTGGGGATGATGTTGGCAGACTGTCCAATAGCAGCAGCTAGCGATCGCAATTAAAGCTCATAGTCGATCTTGGGCGGATATACGGTGAGAAAACCCGGCACCTGGGCTGCTATCGTTAGCGTCTCTGTTTGAGATAGCGCTGAGGGAGACAGCAAATTCGATAGCTCAACTGTCAAACGATTTGCCTGCCGCTTTGGAAAAATTGGCTGACCGTTGATCCAGAAGAGAATGTCTTCGGGGGTACTCACTTCGCCATGAGCGGTCGGTCTGGACAGCTGTAGCAACGCTTTCTGCTGGGGAAAGTGGGCAACCGTTTGAAAAATCTGAGCTGTCTGGCTAAACAAGCAGGCCCCAGGAGATTCAGCCGTTGTGAGCCAAACGGCACTGCCTATGGCCCCATAGAGTAGACACCAATAGCGCTGCTCCTGTAAAACACCCGGTTCGAGACTTAGCGAATACCAGCGAGGGTGATCGACAGAGGGTAGAAC
>JBHJIL010000010.1:0-71010 GCA_050043465.1 Leptolyngbyaceae cyanobacterium | reverse complement strand
GCCCCCGCCCATACCCGCCCGGCCACCCATGCTAAACCTGAAGAGCACCACGCTCACCCCCATACGGACAGCAGCGGCCGCACCGCCGCAGTACAAAACGGCATCGTCGAAAACTACCGCGAGCTGCGCGAAGAGCTAATTGCCAAGGGGTATGAGTTTAAGTCAGAAACCGACACTGAGGTGATTCCTCATCTGATCGCGGACTATCTGGCTGAGGGCGTAGAGGGTCCGCTAGAGCGCGATTCAACGCTGTTGGAAGCTGTGCGTCAGGTGGTGAATATATTAGACGGGGCGTTTGCTCTAGCGATTGTCAGCGCTGATTTTCCAGATGAGCTAATTGTGGTGCGTCAGCAGGCTCCCTTAGCCATTGGCTTTGGTCAGGGTGAGTTTTTCTGTGCCTCAGATACCCCGGCAATTGTGGCCCACACCCGCGCCGTCTTACCGCTTGAAAATGGCGAGCTGGCCATGCTCACTCCTTTGGGGGCAGGGATTTACGACTTTACGGGCCGACGGCTGAAAAAGCATCCCATCACCCTCACCATGAGCCCCACCATGGTGGAAAAGCAGGGTTTCAAGCACTTTATGCTCAAGGAAATCCACGAGCAGCCCGGTGTGGTGCGCGCCAGCCTGGAAACCTATTTAGACAGCGACTGGACACCCGAGAGCGAAAGTTCTCCGATTAAGTTGGGACTAGACGCTAGTTTGCTAAAGGACTTGAACCATGTGCAAATTTTGGCCTGTGGGACCAGCTGGCATGCAAGTCTGGTGGGTAAGCATTTGTTAGAGCATCTGGCGGGTATTCCGACAGTAGTCCATTACGCATCAGAATTTCGATATTCTCCGACACCGCTGATTGCCAATGCGCTAACTATTGGTGTCACCCAGTCGGGAGAGACTGCAGATACTCTCGCAGCGCTGGAGATGGAGCAAACCCGACGGACGGCCAAGGAAGGCGCGTTTGCTCCTCGGATGCTGGGGATTACCAACCGTCCTGAAAGTTCTCTTGGTCGGATGGTGCCGAATATCTTAGCAACCCATGCGGGGATCGAGATTGGTGTAGCGGCGACAAAAACATTTGTGGCCCAGCTGATGACCTTTTACTTTCTCTCTTTGGAGCTAGCCTATCAGCGAAAGATGCTTTCAGGAGAGAGACTAGCAGAGATTATTGAGGGAATGCGTCAGCTGCCCAACCATATGGAACAGGTAATTGCTCAGCAGGAAGGCTATACAGAAGAACTAGCCCACGAATTTACGGAAACCCAGGACTTTATCTTTATCGGTCGCGGGGTAAACTATCCGATTGCTCTAGAAGGTGCGCTTAAGCTGAAAGAGATTAGCTATATCCATGCGGAAGGCTATCCTGCAGGTGAGATGACGCATGGACCGATTGCGCTATTGGATGCCAGGGTGCCAGTGGTTGCGATCTCAGTTCCCGGCTCCGTCTACGATAAAGTTCTCTCCAATGCTCAAGAAGCCAAAGCCCGCGACGCTCAGCTGATTGGTGTAGCTCCGGCCAACGATCCTGAAGCAGAACACACGTTTGATACGTTGCTGCCAGTGCCCATCGTCGATGAGCTGTTGTCGCCGATGCTAACCGTGATACCACTCCAGCTGTTGTCGTATCATATTGCTGCCCGTCGCGGTCTTGACGTAGACCAGCCTCGTAACCTGGCAAAGTCTGTAACCGTTGAGTAAAAGACATTATTACCAGTTATATAACAACAATATAACGTCGCTCACCCGAAAATAAAGCCTATACCAGCATCGATCCGTCGCGATTAGGTGCTGGTATTTTAGTCTCAACAATGCCCAGTCTCAACGTACCGATACAGGCATTTGTCAGGAGGAGGAGTATAACCGTACAGTCGCCTAATGGCTCACTCTCTGAGATTGTTACGTTTGCATTGGATGACCTGGGAGATAGTGGCAACAATCATAACCTTTGTCTAGATGTAGCAGAGTTTGCAACGTTTTTGTTACAAACTCTGCTGGCACCGATTGAGCCTTTAAGCTCATCTGTAATATTGGCATAAGGTTTTAGAAACTTGGTCTATCCTGAAAAAATAGACCTAAGACTAGTTGACGCAACGGTGTTTCATACAGGCCCATATCGAGTAAGGTTTGTCCCTTTACGCTATGTCTACCGAAAGTTTAAGTCCCCAGCCTCCGCTTGACCCAGCATCTGAAGTCCCCACTGAGTCATCAACCCAGCCTAAGGTTCCTAGTCAATCAGCCTTTCCAGGCTGGCGAAAGAAGGCAAACAAACCTCTATGGCCAGCAGTCGTTCTAGCCATGCTGGTAGTAGCCGGGTTGGTTGGTTTGAGAATTTATCGAAAATTGACGGCAGCTACCCTATCGGAAGCAACAGAGGAAGCGGTCATTGCCCAAGCTCGTTTGCCAGTACGAGTGCTCAGGGCCCAGAAAGGACCAATCCAGGGATGGATATTTGATGAAGGATCCGTCTGGCCAATCAGACGGCGGATACTTAATTTTCAAGACAGCGGCGATATTACCTACGTAGCTAAAATCGATGGCGTGGAACTGCGGGAGGGAGATTTTGTCTCTCAGGGGCAGCTGCTGGCAACCATCGACGCTCGCAGACAGGAATCGAGCATCGATACCGCAGTCGCCGATATCCAGGTTTCAGAAACCCAGCTAAACCAGTCCAGGGCCAGTTTATTACAATCCCAGGCAAATCTAGAAAAAGCCAAGTCTGACCTGACTTTGGCTGAAACTGAGTTACGCCGCTATGAGAATTTATTTAACCAGGGAGCGGTGTCAGAAAGCGATCGCGACGCCTATATCAACCGAGTAGACCAGGCAGCGGCGGCGCTTAAAACCGCCGAGCAGGATGTTCGCTCGGCGGAGGAGAGTATTCGCTCTTCTGAAGCAGGAGTCAATGCGTCAGTGGCCCGACTTAATCAGAATGCCGTTGACCTAGAAGACACTCAGCTGGTCTCTCCCCTTGACGGTGTGGTAGCCTACATCAACATTCGAGAAGGGGAGTATTGGAGTACCCAATATCTCAATACGGGCAGCCCCCAAGATTTGATTGAATCCGCTCCAATTGTAGTGGTTGATCCTCAATCCTTCGAGGTAGAGATTGAACTACAGGCGGGTGAAGCAGGAGAAATTAAGCCAGGGCAGCGAGCCTATGTCGTTTTAGAAGAAGAGGTCAGTGCGCTACAGGCTGCTGGAGCTAATTCCCAGGGATTACTGGATGTTGCCAGACAGCGCGGCAGCAGTGGTCGAGTATTTGCGGTTAGCCCCTCCCAAACCCCCGGCAGTCGCGGCACCGAAATCACCATTCGCGACCTGGAACTAGTCGGGAATCTAAAAGTAGGGGGCCGGGTTTACGTATGGATTGAAGTGGCCAGCGATAACGATGCGGTAGTTTTACCTCTCGGAGCGGTGGTCTCTAGAAATCAGCAATATTATGTTTTTGTGGTCAATGAAGCCGATGGCACAGTTCAGCAGCGCCGGGTGACCGGTGGGATTGAAGGGTTATCTGGCGTAGAAATTCTCTCCGGTGTTGAACCGGGTGAGCTGGTGGTGATCGAAGGCCAAAACCGTCTGGTCGATGGCACCCCTGTCGAGATTGTTGACCGGAACTAATTCACTATGCAAATTGACGAGCGTGCGATCGCTGCTCCTGACACTGAAAAGGGTTCTGGTACAGTCCCCGCCTGGATGGAGTTCTTCTTTACCCGTCAGATCTTTGCGATTCTCCTCTGTTTTATGCTGGTGATGGGGGGCCTGATGGGCTATTTCTCCATGGTAAAAGAGGGCGATCCAGAAATTAAAATTGCCCGCGCCATGATCACCACCACTTGGGGTGGCACCGCTGCGGAAACCATCGAAAATCAGGTTACCGACAAACTAGAAGAAGAAATCAAAAGTCTCCAGGGTCTAGACGACTTTACCAGTGCCGCCTTTAATTCGTTTTCTATTATTAATGTTGCCTTTAAGGCCGAGGCCCCCGTTGCTGAATCGATTCAAGAACTACGGGGCAAAGTAGACGACGGTGAATCTGAACTGCCCGCCGAATCCACCGGGCGAGAGAAACCTAACTTTGAACAACTTTCCCAGCAGGATTCACCGGTCTTAACCCTGGCGCTAACCGGAGAAGGGCTGGATATTGGCTTACTCAGTCAGGCTTCAGAAGATTTACAAGAACGCCTGGAATCTGTTCAAAATGTACGGGAGGTGAATCTGGGTGGTCAGCGGGATGAAGTGATTCATGTGCAAATGATTCCCAGTCGGTTGACTACCTTGGGAATTTCAGCCACTCAGGTGCGCGATGCGATCCAGGGGGGAAATATTGACCGTTCCTGGGATCTGGTACGCGATGATGAAATCGGTGCCCAGGTGAGACTGTACGGCCGTTTTCGCACCCTAGAGGATTTAGAAAATCTGCCGGTGGCCCGCTTGGATGAAAATCGCGTGGTCTTGCTCTCAGAAGTGGCGGATGTTTACCAGGGCCTAGAGCGAGAAACCCAGCGAGCGTTTATCAGCTGGGAAGGCAGTGAGTTTAGCCCCACCATCAACCTGGAGGTGGTCAAAGTTGCTGGAAGTGACACCATCCAGGTAATCGACGATGTTCTAGCAGAAATGGAGCTGGTGAAGACAGATCCCAGCATCTGGCTCTACGGTATGGACTATCGGGTACTTACCAATGATGCAGGCACTAATCGTCGCGATTTAGCGAATCTGGGTAGCAACGTATTGCAAGCATCGCTGTTAGTGTTTGCGATTCTGTTTGTTGCCCTGACCTGGCGAGAGGCACTGATTGCCGGTTTAGCCATTCCCATGACTTTTGCTGGGGTGCTATTTATCCTATGGATGCTGGGCTATACCCTTAATACCATGGTCACCGTGGGCATGATCCTGGCATTAGGACTACTGGTAGATGTGTTTATCCTGATGCTGGAGGGGCTGCATGATGGCATTTTTGTCCAGGGTTTGAGCTGGCCCAAAGCGGCCATTAAAACTGTCCAGACCTATGCATCGCCTGCTTTCACCGGGCAGCTCACCACCATTTTGGCCATGGCTCCACTGATGGCCATCTCCGGTACCCTGGGTAAATATATTCGTCTAATTCCCATTAGTGCCATTACTTGCTTGGTGATGAGCTATGCCCTGGCGCTGTTGGTGGTGGTGCCTCTCTCTAGGTTTCTCCTGGGAAATCAGAGCAACAGCGGCGAGTCTAAAACCTATGTTGATAGGCTCACAGAAACGGTCTCTGAGAATTTTTCTCAGTGGAGTTTACGCATGACGGTATCCAATCGTCATGTGGCTCGTTTGTGGACGGCAGGTGCGATCGCACTATTTGTCTGTGCCGTTATTTTATTTAGTCAGCTCCCCAGCTCTCTGTTTGCGGTTGCCGATGATAACAAACTCAGCCTTAATGTAGAGCTGCCGCCAGCCGCTACCCTAGAAACCTCTCAAGAGGTTGCAGATCGGATGGGTGAAATGGTGCGCAACTACAGCGACCCCAATGGAGAGAAGGTGTTTGAAAGTGTGGTGAAACTGGTGGGGCAGCGCAGTAACCTGGTGGCCTCCAGTGAAATCAAACCGGGTAATGCTGATTACTTTGCCGGTCTGTCGGCAGTCTTTGTAGACCGTAACCAGCGAGCACGAGATTCATTTGAATATGCTTACGATCTCAAAGTTGAACTAGAAAGAGACATTATCCGTAACTATCCAGGGGCGGTGCTAAGTACAGGTTTTCCCCTTTCAGGTGGTGGCACTGATCCGATTGCAATCGAGATTTTTGGCGATGACCTACAAACCCTAAGGGAAATTTCTAGCCAGGTGCAACAGTCTTTACGAGAAATTCCAGGCACCATGGATGTCAGGGATGACCTGGGTAATCTGCGAGAAGATTATAAGCTTGTACCTAAGCGAGAGGCCCTCAACTTCTATGGCATTAGCCAGGACGAAGTGGGACTGCAGGGCCGCTATTTGATGATCGACAACGATGTGGGTGACTATGCCCTCGGCAGTGGTGAAGAAGATCTCGAAATTCGCCTAAGTACTCAATGGCCGTCTCAACAGGGAAAGGTTGGTGGTCCCTCTCGCCTGGATGAATTTGCCACCATGCGATTTATCAATTCCGATGGTGAGGCCATATCGCCAGATGCTCTGTTAGAAGAGGTGCCGGGGGCTGTGCCACTGGCCATTACCCATCGCGACACCCGGCGTAGTGTGACGGTGCTGGCGAAGGTAATTCCAGGGCAAGACTTCTATGACTCTGAAATCTTAGCTGAGCTAACACCGAAGCTAGATGCGATGCAGTACGACCCAGCTGATGAGGAGAATTCTGACCGCTGGCCTCGCGGATACTCTTATCGCTTTGGGGGGGATGCGGATACCAGTAGTGAAACATTTGGCTCGGCAGGGCAGATGCTAGTGGTGGCCATATTCCTGGTGTTTGCGGTGCTAGTATTGCAGTTTGGTTCCTACACACAGCCGTTGATTATTATTCTCACCATTCCCTTTGCGTTAATTGGTACGCTGTTTGGGTTCTTCCTTCTGAATCTGTCATTCTCTTTCCCAGCCATGATTGGTGTGATTGCGCTGGTGGGAATTGTGGTGAATGATGCGATTGTGATGGTAGAGACAATGAATGAGCGGCGCAAAGAAGGGTTGGATGTACGCCACGCAGCAGCGGCGGGGGCCAGCGATCGGTTAAGACCGATTTTGACGACATCGCTAACGACGATTATTGGTCTTTTACCATTGGCGTTTAGTGATGCCCAGTGGTTTCCGCTATGTATGGCGATTATTTTTGGATTGTTGTCGGCGACGTTGATTGCACTGCTGGTGGTGCCAGGGTTGTATTTGCAGCTAACACCAAACAATTCTAAAGCTGTGTCGTGACTATCCTGCTGTATTCCACAGGGCGAAAGCACGCCTCATTCATTTTCTAGATAGAATGGTGGTTAGTTTCTGATCTGGCAAGTGAAGGGGTAAACCTAAATGGTACAAGCACCATCTAAAACGCTGACCTTGGCGGAGTTTTTACAACTGCCAGAGACGAAGCCTGCCAGTGAATATATTGATGGCCACATTATTCGAAAAACGATACCCCAAGGGAAACATAGCGTTATTCAAGGTGAACTTGTGCCTGCTATCAATGGGGTAGTTAAGTCTAAGCGTATTGCGCGTGCATTTCCTGAGCTACGCTGTACGTTTGGTGGTCGGTCAGCGGTGCCTGATATTGCTGTTTTTCTTTGGGACCGGATTCCCCGTGATGAGAATGGAGAGGTTGCTAATACGTTTCCGGCTGCGCCGGATTGGACGATTGAAATCTTATCGCCTGATCAAAGCCAAACCAGGGTCACGAAGAATATTTTGCACTGTTTGCGACATGGAACTGAGGTGGGTTGGTTGATTGATCCGGGTGAGCAAACTGTGTTTATTTATCGTCCAAAACAAGAACCTGAAGTGTTGGATATGCCAGAAGATGTTGTTTCTACGCCATCGTTTGCAAGTGAGTTAAAGCTTACGATCGAAGAATTGTTTGCTTGGCTACTGGAGTAAGACTTGAACAGGATCAATGATGGTAGTGAAGAGTTGGTGGCTATCGGATAGCCCCATAAGAGTAATGATATATGTCCAAATCCTAGTAGACTTGATATCTTTCCTTACCCCTGAAGCACTACTCCTGAAGCTGAATACGCAGTTAGCTTGGAAGTGATTGAATATTCAGCCATATGTTCGACTTTAGTCTGTTATGATACAAGACTTTGATGGGTATTTAAACTTAATGGGGCTGCATCTAATAACCTTCGAAAGCAGGAAATACCTCGCTTTTGAAGACCTAAAATCAGCACTAAAGGTGACCACATGGCAAAAATCCATTCTCTCAGAATATCTAATTTTAGAAGTATAAAAGGATTTGAACAGGTTTTTGGGAGTTCTGACTTCATCTGCATAATTGGCAGAGGTGACTCAGGTAAGACGACAATATTAGATGCTATCTCCTATGTTTTATCACCGCATTGGAACTTGTCTATACTGGATACGGATTTTTATGAATGTAATGTAGATGAATCAATTGAGATAGAGGTTTCAGTTTATGATTTGCCTCCAAACTTAATCAGAGAAGATAAATATGGTCTTTATATTCGTGGATTAAATCCAGGTGATTATTCAATTCACGATGAAATTCAAGATGAACATGTGGCGTTACTTACCATAAAACTTTGCGTTAGTAGAGATTTAGAGCCAACGTGGCATGTAGTCAATAGCAGGCAAGAGCCAGTTGAGATTAAGGCGAGAGATAGAGCAAAACTAAATGTCTTCCTCGTTTCAGATTATATTGATAGGCACTTCTCTTGGAACCGGGGCAATCCTTTATACTCTCTACTCAGGCAGGAAGAAGATTGGCAAGATGAACAAGAGAAAAATATTCTAATTGAAGCATTGCGCGAAGCAAAAAATACAGTTGATAATAGCTCTTTCAGTCATTTAAAAAATGTCACAGAAAGAGTGATTGAAAATGCTTTGGAGCTTGGTATAGAAATTGGTTCTGCTTCAACAACTATTGATTCCAGAGACTTCTTGATGAAGGATGGTAAAGTCTGTCTGCATGAGGGAAAAGTGCCCTTCAGACTGAAAGGCAAGGGCTCTAAGAGGCTTATTTCAATTGCTGTACAAACTGAACTTTCTAAAGCAGGGGGAATCATCTTAATAGATGAGATTGAACATGGCTTAGAACCTGATAGAGTTCAACATCTTACCAAAACCTTAAGAGATAATAACCAAGGACAGATCTTTATCACGACTCATTCAAGAGATGTTTTGGTTGAATTAGGTGCGCAGAACTTATTTTTGATGCGTAAGGAAGCCAATAGCTTGCAAAAAATAAGCTCTGATAATGACTTTCAAAAATGTGTTCGTAATAATCCAGAAGCTTTCTTTGCTAAGAGCATTCTGGTTTGTGAAGGGGCTACTGAAATAGGTATCTGTAGAGCATTGAACGACTATAGAATTCAAAAAGGTAAGCAAAGTGCCGCTATCAAAGGGATTCGCTTTGTTGATGGTACTGGCTCGGAACTCGTAAATTATGTACGTAGATTTCAAGAGTTAGGCTACAACACATGCCTTTTTTGCGACTCTGATGACAATAAAGGTGTTAATCCTCAGAAAGATGAACTATCTGAACTAGGAATTACAATAGTAGACTGTTCATCAGATAATTCAATTGAGATGCAATTTTTTGATGATTTGCCTTGGCCTGGTGTTCAGGATCTTGTCAAATATCATTTAAATGAAGCTGAAACCTCTATTGAGTCACTTACAACTAGTTTGCGAACTAAAATTCCGGATCTATCTGAAAACTGGCTGGAAGCAAATTCTGTAAACACTGAAAATGAAGTACATTTTGTAAATGTAAGAGGCCATCTTGGCAAAATCTCCTCAAAAGATACAAAAAAGAAGAAAGCTTGGTTTAAGAGGATTGATCACGGTATTTTTCTCGGAGAGACATGTTGCAAATATCTACAAGCAATGGAAGGAAAGGTGTTGAAGGATGAATTCGAAAAATTGTCGGAGTGGATAAACAATGCTTAATTACGAAGAATTTATCTCAAACTCACATAGCCTATTAATTGCTCCGGCAGGTTTTGGTAAAACTCATACAATCAGTGAGTGCTTAAAGTATACTACTGGCAAACAACTGATTCTTACTCACACTCATGCAGGTGTCGCATCTATAAAGGAAAAAATAAAAAAGGCGAACATACAATCATCTTTCTACAATGTTGAAACGATCACGAGTTTTGCTCAAAAGTATGTATTAGCCTTTTATACAGGTGATGATATCCCTGAGCAAGAAGATTCTAAAAACTACTATCCTTTCATCATTGAGAAAGCCATTAATCTCTTTAAGGCAAAGCTTATTAGAGAGATTATCCAAAATACCTACAATGGTTTATTTGTTGATGAATATCAAGACTGTTCAATAAAACAACACCAACTAGTTTTAGAACTATCAATTTTATTCCCAACTAGAATTTTAGGAGATCACTTACAGGGAATATTTGACTTCACATCTGAGACGCTAGTAGATTTAAGTACCCCAGAGGAGATGGCTAATTTTTGGCATAATCGTTATGCTCTGGAAACTCCTTGGCGCTGGGAAGGAAAAAATCAGACTCTTGGGCAAGACCTAAAGAGCATTAGAGCATTACTTGAAAACCATCAACCTATAGAGTTGGATAGATTTTCCTCTCTTGAAGTCAACATAGGCGATGACATTTATCGCAGAACTCATTACAGTAAAATATTCAATATTTTTAATCAAGAAAATAATCTACTTATCCTAATACCTGATTCTAGCCGCATAGATCTTAGAATTAATTTTATAAAAAGGTTTAAGAATGTATGTTTCTTGATGGAATCCATTGATGAAAAATCTTTCTATATGTTATCAAAAAAGCTCGATAACATAAATCAGGAGAATATGTTCTCAATTCTTCGTGAAGTATCTTTAGAGCTTTTTAATAAGACTGAATTCAATAAGTGGTTTAGTGATTCAGGCGTTAAAAAGAGGAGGATTGAGAACTTTGAAGTGGAAATACAGCCTATAAAACAGAAACTAGAGACTTTAAGGCAACAGCTTTCTTATTCCATTATTGCTAGATTGCTTGAAGACATTAAGAGGCTGCCTGGAATCAAATGTTATAGAAAAGAGCTTTTTTCATCTCTATGTCGTGTTTTGGAGGAGGCAGAAGAAGATAACATATCAGTACACGAAGCTATGCTTAATAAACGCAATACAATTCGTAGAATGGGGCGTAGAGTTTACGGCAGATGTATTGGGACTACATTACTGACAAAAGGTTTAGAGTTTGATGCAGTTTTAATAGTTGATGCTCATAAATTTACATGTCCGAAAAATTTATATGTTGCATTCACTAGAGCATCAAAGAGATTAATAGTTTTTTCAAAGAGTAACCTTTTAGATGCATATGTTTCTACGTGACGATAATGATGACATTCTAGCCAGCCAGGTAGGGTAGGTGTCTAACGCACCACTTCCCTATCCCCTGATGGCCCAATCGATTCGATATTGGCAATAACTTGACCAATATCCTGAGGTGAGGCTCCTGTGGTTAAAATTGCTCGGATCAGCAACTCGATAAATACATAAGCATCACCATTTTCAGTATTCGTAACATACAGTATCTATCCGTTATTTTGATGGCGACTGACTACCAGTACGATACTTTTAAGTAGATTAGAATAGCCAAGAAACCTGAAACTCGTACTAAGCGAATTACAAACGTGCTCAGAAAATAGATAGGAGCAGATATGAGAGTTCAACACGGGTATAGTGATCTATTAAGAGGGCTCACAAATTATCTTTCTCGCGGTCAGTTACTTGTGCTATCGGCTTGTTTAAGCCTTGGCCTAGTACTTTTGGGTAACAGTGCCCTGTCACAACCCAATTCCATTGAGGCTGTCTCTGAAACAGCCCCCACAAATGCTGCTGTCTAACACTTCAAGGTGGGCGATTTTAAGGCCATGGTGGTGAGTGACGGTACCCTATCCTTTCCAGCGAGCTTTTTTGTCCCTAAGGCTGACCCCAATGCAGTGACAGCGGTACTGACAGACCATTTTCTCTCAACAGAAGATGTTTTTGCCCACGTCAATGCTTTGTACCTTGAAACCGATGAACATCAGGTACTGATTGATACAGGTTCAGGGGATGCATTTGGTCCTACCGCTGGTCACCTGTTGGAAAATCTTCAAGCGGCAGGTGTGGCTGTCACAGATATTGACACGGTTATTTTGACCCATGCCCACCCCGACCACATTGGCGGCATTTTAGACGCTGATGGTCAACTACGTTTGCCTAATGCGCAGTTTTATATCTCCCAGGCAGAATCTGACTTTTGGACAGCGGATACCGTAGAGCTGCCAAAATCTCTATTAGATGAAGAGACTAAGGCTGGGTTGATGGCAGCAGCAAAGGGGAACCTGATGGCGATTCGAGATCGCACCACCCTATTTACCATGGGCGACGAGGTGATTCCCCATATCCAAGCAGTTGATTCTGCGGGACATACGCCAGGGCAGGCTTCGTATTTAATTACCTCTGGTGAAGAAAGTTTATTAGCCACAGGCGATGTTTTCTTTAGCGATCCTCTCAATTTGGAAAATCCGGACTGGGAAGTTGCCTTTGATGGTGATCCTGAGCAGGGTGTGATAGCTCGTCGTAATCTGCTTGAAACGGTTACAGTAGGGCGTCGTCTATTGTTGGTGCCCCATATGCCCTTTCCAGGGCTGGGCCATGTGAGACCTCAGGCAGATGCCTATGGTTGGGAACCCATTGTCTGGCAGTTTACGGCTTAGAAAGATAAGTCAACCGACAAAATGAAAAGATAAACGCACCACGGATGCGGTTAGGGGCCGGAGGATTCTAGCCCCTTGTTTTTGAATGTTCTTTTTTATAGATGACGCTCAGTTATCGAGAAAAACTTTTCACTGTCCAGTCAAACGGTTAAAGTGCCAACAGCATGTAAGACAATCGCCACCCAGCGCCCCAAATACGATTGCATCCTAGATCGACCAATTTACCAAATGTAAGATAGCTTGAGATTAAAATCAGGCAATACAGCTTCTCCTGATAGCTGAGTTGGATTCTCCAATCTTTCAACCGGTTGCTTAGGACGATAAATCTCGACAAACTGTCCCTTACGATTAATCAACCACCCAAGGCGTAGACCATTGTCCAGATATTCGGCCATTTTTTCTTGAGCCTTGCTAAGCGTATCACTGGGAGACATTAGCTCCGCTACAAAGTCAGGGCAGAGGGGAACAAACTGTTCTTGTTGTTCAGGTGTTAGGGCTTGCCATCTTTCCAACGTAACCCAGGCTGCATCGGGTGAACGGTCAGCACCATTGGGTAGTTTGAAACCAGTGGACGAGTCAAATACAATGCCTAATTCGTTATCATCGGACCAGTTGAATAGCTGCTGAATTAGCCGACCATTACGATTTCCCGTTTCTCCACCCGTCGGCGATATAATCACTAAATTTCCTTCAGCAGTACGTTCAAACTTCAAGTCGGGATTCTGACGACAAAGCTGATAGAACTGCTGGTCGGTTATGGTAATGGCCGATTCAAGATTAACGGTTAAAGCAGTCATCAGATGTACTAGTTAATCTACTGTGCTGCTCCATTCTAGCAGTTGTAAAAATGAGCATAAAGACTGTGCTAATGACTGGGTGGATAGTTTCTGATCTGATAGGTGAAAGGGTAAACCTAAATGGCACAGACACCATCTAAAACACTGACCTTGGTGGATTTTTTACAACTGTCAGAGACAAAACCTGCCAGTGAATATCTCCGCCTATTCGTATGACGTCCCCAGAGTATATACCGTTGTATAGGCCTGGCGTCCTCGCAGCTGCACATGTGCTTTTTCAGCAATGAGGGTATGGTGTCCTGCCACCTGTTGATAGGTGGCTTCGCTCATCAGGATGGGGAACGTGGCATTTTTAGTCAGTTTTTTGGTCATATCCTGCAGGCGCGCTGCGATATTAACGGTGTCACCAAAGAGAGAATAGTTAGCTCTCTGACGACTGCCAACGGTACCGGCCACCAACGGTCCCGTGTGTAGTCCAATGCCAAATTTTACAGTGGGAAGTCCTTGCGCCTCAAACTCTTGGTTTAAGTCCTTTAAGCGTTCCACCATCGCTATACTGGCGCTCACTGCCGCTAGCGCATCTTGCTGTACGGCATTGTCTCCTGTACGTGATACCGGCGCGCCAAACGCCGCCATAATTGCATCGCCAATATATTTGTCCACGACGCCGCCGTGGGCCATAATGCACTCGGTCATGGCCTCAAAGTAGCGATTCAGCCAGGTGAGCAGCTGGTCTGAAGGTAATGTTTCAGAGATTGTTGTAAAGCCGCGAATATCAGTAAATAGCAGCGTAGCTGTCAGTTCTTGGGAGTGAATTTTTCCTTGGTTGAGCAGTTCGTCTTTATGCTGCCAAACAAAGTCAGCCATTTGGGGCGATAAACTAATCGAGAAGAGATCGGTAAGGGCCTGACGCTCCTGCTGTTCTGCCACCTGAAGAAACATCATCCCAAACAGGATGGTACCCACTGGAGCCGCCATGGGCAGCCACAGCCCTGCAGTAAAGCCACTGTAGGCTACAACAAACCAGACTGGAATTAATACAATGATAAATATCAGCCGACCGCGTAATCGGAGAAATTTTAACCCAAAACTGCTTCCCAGGGCACTCAGCACGATCAGGACAACTGTCCAACCCCGAGGCAGCCGACGGAGAAAACGATCGTTTAACAAGTTATCGATAATAGCCGCATGCAAATAGACTCCAGATGTGGGAATCTTTTGGTCAAAGGGAGTTCTAATCGGATCTTCGGCCGTGCCGACGATGCCCGTGGCGGTGTAGCCCACTAACACAATTTTGTTTTGGAGCCGGTCGATCAGTTCGTCATTCGTGAGAACGTCAGCAAAAGAGAGCGTAGTTAACCCTTGAGGAGATTTTCTATTATCCTCAGGTCGAGTCAGTCCTGGCCAATTGATCAGCAGCGGATTGTTTTGGTCAAAGCGATGGGGCTCGTCTAAAAACTCAGACGAGCGATCTAGATCAGTCTGAGTATTGTCGGTAAGTAGGTTGTCAAGACTGTGTTTATAAACATTGAGTAGCGCGATCGCAAAACTAGGAGCCAGCGCATCCTGATAGCTTTCATAGAGAAATCCTTGGCGGCTGAGCCCATCGTCATCGGGCGTATGTTTGACATGACCCAGCTGCAGAAATCCTTGAGTCGGCGCGCTCAAAGAGGGTGATACCTGCAGCGTATTACCCTGCCCGTCTCCGCCTACGGCTAGAACCACATTGCCACTAAATAAAATACTCTCCGCCAGCTGAGCATCTTCAGGGGTGGTTTCTGGCATCAAAATATCAAACCCTACGGCAGCAGGCTGAACCGTCATCAGCTGGTCCAGCAGCGCCGCGTAGCGATCGCGAGACCAGGGATAGGGACCAACGGCAGCCAGACTCGCATCGTCAATGGCAATGACAACAATCCGGTCGTCCCACTGAGTTGGCCCCAGCCGATCGCGAGTGAGAAATAGACGGCTATATACCTGCTGCTCTAGAGGTTCCCACACTCCCAAGCCCAACAGCCCCATGCCCAACCCTGCTGCCGCCAGACTAGGGCCTAAGAACATCGTGATCCAGGGCGATCTCGGTTTACCCGGTCCTGGTTGCAGCGCTGCTTTAGCCCATTGCAAAAATTGCCTCATCTCAGATCGTCCAGTGACTCACAATGGCTTAAACCTGTTTTGGAGTTAATCGTTCGATAGCCAAGGGAGCAGGCGATAGGTACGGGCTTCTCCCATCGCGTTTTGAACCGTCAAAACAACCGGCTGACTGCGACTGGGCAGCTGTAGGCTTTCCTCAAACCGCCCGGCCCGGCTAGTGGCTAGCTCGTCCCCCATGGCCAGCAGTGTATTCGCCGCATCAATCCGCCCGGCCATATAAAAGTGATCGCCGCGCCACTCATAGCTGTCCCATTGAATATCTAATTCACGGTCTAGCTCCCGAGCCGGAGACGGCGGTTCACCCGGATGGATGATGGAAACCATACCCGCATTGACCGGTACGGCAACCTCCTGGGCACTGGCCTCCACTTGACCTTCTAAGGTCGCTACGTTGGTCTGTCCGTCCTCATCGACCGATACCCCAAAGACGGTTCCTCGCACAGCGGCAACACCACTGGGAGTACGCAGCTCTAGCCGGGAACTCGGGTGAGTAAAAGGACGCACCTGCAGTCTAGCCTGCCCTCGTGGTACGTCAATTACCGTGACTTTACCGCCATCTGGTAGCACGTATAGCTGCTGAATCGTGAGGTGGGTATTTTGGGCGACAGCGATACTACCGATGCCATCATCAACCGCTAGATTAGCACTAGAGCGGTTGCCTGTAATCAAGCCATGACCCACCGCCGATAGCCGCTCCCCCACCTGAGCACTTTTACGTCTGCCAATCAGAGTGGTCACGTTTCCTGAAATACGCTGAACCCGTAACCATCGACCTGTGACAGATTGGGCTTTTATCGCCGGTGCTAGAGCCACCGCCGTTGTCACCACTAGGGTTCCTAAAACTAGCTGCCGCCACCGTTTTGTTTGTAAGAGAGGCACATTCATGATGCTGGGTGATGTCTAATGTCGAACAGTAAGAACGTGAGCTCAGATTTCCCGTCAATCATGACGGTGATTGATTTCTCACTGTTACTTCTAAAGCCCCATGGGAAGGCCATAATCCGGAAGCAATTATGTAACTCTATGTGTCTGTGCCTTGGAACCACTTGCACGTCAAGCCCTATGGCCTTTTTAAAGGACGCAGCCAAATATCAGCTAGAAGACCTTAAACAATCAGCTATTTGCCCCATGCCCGTGGATCTAGATTTTTTGCGATCGCGCTGCCCTTCCCCTTCAACTGCGTTGAGTCATCCCCTCGTGAATGGCTAGCTGTTTCCAACTGCCAGGACCAACTTCCTTTTCAAATTCAAGGGCTACCCAATCGTCTCGTCTACCCAGACGGCGGGCGCTCTTACGCAGATAGTCAAGAATCGTCAGCTGTTGTTCCCAGCTGGGTCGATGACCATAGATAGAGCCCCGACACCATTCAGTCTGAGGCTTGCGTCCCGTATGCTCAAAAAATGAGCGTTCGGCCCAGGTAGGCGCATAGTTACTCTTAAAGGCGCGGCGGCGATGACCGTGAAACAGCTGCACCAGGGTGGGAATATCATTAATCTGGTGAGCCTGCTGCGATGAGTAGATTTGCACCATATCTTCTAGCAAAATAGGCCGATCGCTCACCCACTGGTGACCGCACTCAGGGCATTTAACAATAAACGAATACACTACCAGACCACAGGCTGGACAGGGTTTTGTCGGTGCAGGTCCGCCCTGACCAGATGACTGGCTGCGAGTCGGCAACGTATATTCTCGGATATCTTCTGGGAAGCCCAGACGCTCCAAATTACCAGCCTGGTCCAGGATAATGCCGTAGTGTTTACCCGTTTGAGGAGAAATCCGCATCACCCGACCCAGCTGCTGAAAGTGAAGAGCGCTAGATTTTGTTGGCCGCAGCATTAGCCCCACTTCGACACTGGGTTCGTCAAAGCCGATACTAATCACATTGCAGGAGGTGAGCACCGTTAGGTCTGCACTGCCGAGGGCCTCATATAGCCGCTTGCGTTCCTTGATGGGGGTGTTGCCATCAACAGTATCGGCAGTAATACCCGCTTTGCGAAACTCCTTGGCCACATTGCGCGCATGGTCCACATCCACGCAAAATGCAATGGTGCGCTTACCGGGTACCAGCCGCTGCCATTCTTCTACAATGCGCTCTACCAGTTCGGGGCGATCGCACGCTGTTTTCAAATCTTTTTCATCGTAGTCACCCCCCTTGGTGCCCACCTTTTCCAGGTTGGCCATGCTATCCATGGGCAGACTGAAATACTTAAGCGGGGCCAAGTAGCCCATCTGCTGCAGCTCGCTGGGCACAGGCGATGCCACCAGGGTGTCTAGAACATCTCCTAGCTGCTCTTTCCCCAGACGCAGAGGCGTGGCCGTCATGACTAAGTGCACAGCATTGGGGTGGGTTTTGTGCATCACCTGCTTGCCAATCTGGCTAAACAGAGTGATATGACCTTCGTCATAGAACACTACATCGGCGGGCCAGTTTTTCCACCAGCGTCGCTTGGCCATGGTTTGAATACTGGCAATCTGGATCGGCGCATCGGGGTTTTCTGGCCAGCCTGCTTTGATAAAGCCGCAGTCTAAACCAAAGGACTGCATTTTTTCGTAGGTTTGCCCTACTAGCACATCTAGATGGACTAAAAACATTAGCCTGCGACCGGCTGATTCAGCATGGGCACAGATTTGGCCGCTAATGATGGTTTTGCCAGCTCCAGTACCGGCAATGATGGCAATTCGGTTGTGCCCCTCATTGAGCTTGCGATAGAGATCGTTAACCAGATCTACCTGATAGGGCCGGAGCTTGGGTGGAGCCGCTGATTTTTTAACTGGAGGAGCATCGTCCTGTGGAGCAGACGATGATGAATGATTGGTGAGCCCCTCGGACATGGTCGTTGATCACGTTATTAGCTCCTCACAGGGTAATGCATCTTGGCAAAAGTAGTGGTATACGCTCCTTGCGAACAGCATCATAGACCTGAGCAAAGCTGAAGACCGACCTTAGAAAGAATTCGTTTGTTCGTTTAGGGATAAGGATTTTATCAGGTCCAAGAAATTAATGCAGGAGAGACATTCCATGGAACGTCTGTACGTCCCATAAGAGACTAAACATTGCCTGACTTAATTCGAGAATTTGGGCTGTGCGATAAATTTTAGCAATGCCTGCTGGTGCGGATCTCCTAGGGGGCGATCTTCTCCTACGTTAGGAGAGTACATATAGCCTCGCCGAACATCCTCAGGGCTGCACAGTCCCATGTCTTGGCCTTCGTTTAGCTGAAGCTGTTGCATAGGGATCGTCAGCTCAGCCTGATAAAAATGACGAATAACGCGATCATTTTCGGTTCTCTCAAACAACGTCAGCGGCTCAGGAATATGACCAATCTCTTCTTTTAGCTCTCGTCGCATACCTGTAGGAGCATCTTCACCGGGCTCTATGTGACCGCCAAAAAATCCCCAGTGGCCAGGAAAGATAATATTGGGCAGGTCGTCTCGTAGCTGCATTAGGAATTGACCATTCTGGTGGATGATTGCGATCGCAACCTCAACTTTATTGCTGGCTGTCATAGAGCTGTTCTAAATCAACTTCGGGGCGATGTCTGTAATGATAGTCGCTTAGAGCTGCGGTCTCATTTTTGCCGCTGCTGATTTAAGGGATGCACCAATCTATTAGAAATGCCAAATGTCAGCATTTTTCAGATAAAACCATCCCGAGGATCAGCAGCGCCTCATTTTTTACACCAGGGCTGGCTTCACCGTACAGATCGATTCAGGATGCTGGAAAAAGAGAGTTTTACAAACAACTAGCAGCAAAGGTACCGGCTTGTGGGGCAATTTTCTCATCTGTCGTCTAGTAAACATCAGTACTCAATAGGCATGATTCAGGACTCTTTCCTTAAGTTTGACCTACGGTACGGGGTTTCGAATAACTTCTGTAGTAGCGTTATTGACTGAAGTCTTAAACGCGCTACTGCAATGACAACCAACTGGTCTAGCCTGCTACAGCAGCTCATTGATAAGCAGTCCCTCTCAGTCGATCAGGCTGAATCGCTCATGCAAGGCTGGCTGACGGAATCGATCGATCCGATTATGTCAGGGGCTATCTTGGCCGCTCTGCAGTCCAAAGGTTTTTCAGCCAACGAGCTAGCCGGGATGGCCCGAGTATTGCAGGGGCAGTCCCTAGGCGGCATGCAGGCAGATGACTCGTTGCCGACCCCTCGCATTGACACCTGCGGCACCGGCGGTGACGGCGCTTCTACGTTTAATATTTCTACCGCCGTGACGTTTGTCGCGGCCGCCGCTGGTATTCCTGTAGTCAAGCATGGTAATCGATCGGCCTCTAGCAAAGTAGGGTCTGCCGATGTACTAGAAGGTCTGGGCGTAGACCTGAGCGCGCCCCCTGAAAAGGCTAAAGCGGCTGTAAAGGAAGTCGGTGTCACGTTTCTGTTTGCCCGAGGCTGGCACCCAGCCATGAAAGCAGTAGCGCCCATCCGTGGCACCTTAAAGATTCGGACTGTTTTCAACCTATTGGGGCCGTTGGTCAATCCGTTACGCCCGAGCGGTCAGGTGATTGGCGTATTTGACCCGTCGGTCATTGCAACGATGGCTGAAGCCTTAAACCAGCTGGGGATGGGGCAAGCTATGGTGCTCCACGGACGAGAAGGTCTTGATGAAGCGGGTCTAGGAGATGCGACAGATGTGGCCGTGCTGTCCAACGGTCAGGTGTCCACCCAGGTGATTCAGCCGCAAAATTTGGGATTGGCCCAGGCGGATGTCGCGGCTCTGCGCGGGGGTGAACTAGAGGAAAATATGACTATTTTACGGAATGTGCTGCAGGGTAAAGGGACCCAGGCTCAGCAAGAGGCCGTAGCGCTAAATGCGGCCCTAGCGCTGCAGGTAGGTGGAGCAATCACAAACGATAGCTTTGAAGCAGCCTGTGCTGCCGGCATCACCCAGGCAAAAGAGATTATTGCTAGCGGTGCCGCCTGGGACAAGCTGGAGCAGTTGGTAACATTCTTAAAGAGTTAGGGGATACAAAAATTGATGCTGGAGAGACGTTCCATGAAACGTCTACACGCCCAATAGGTAGGCTACTTACCCATTTTGTTCTATCAGCGCTGGGGCCTGCTGGGGAATTCCTTGGGCTAGCAGAGCGGCAATTCCCATGGAGCAACCGCCGATGACAACAATGGTGATGCGCTCACAGCCTATGTAGGTCATGACCCAGCCCAACCCTAAGGAGGCAACAATCTCTGGCAGCACAATAAAGCAGTTGAAAATACCCATATATAGACAGTTTTGCTCTGCTGGCACTGACTTAGTGAGTAAGGCATAGGGAAGTGAGTGCATACTCGCGATCGCAATTCCGACACCCACCATGGGCAGCAGTAGCAGCACCGGCTGATGAATCCAATTGATCGAAATCAGTCCGACGGCACCGCACAGCAAACTTAAACTGTGGGTATGCCGTTCGCCCAAGCGAGCGACCACAGCATAAATCCCCAGCGCTGCTAGACAGCACACCAGGTTACCCACCGCCAGACACAGTCCCGACCATTCAACGCTCCTGGCATAGAGAGGCGTCCCTGGCACAGCCCCAAAAATATGATTGGCAATGGCAGGAGGCAAATAGAGAAACATGCAAAATATCCCCAGCCAGCTAAAGCCCTGAACCCAGGCGAGCCGACGCATCGTCGGGGGCATCGTTGCGCTCGCAGCCCAAATCTGCTGCCCCATGCTCTCTTTAGAGCGCGGAGCGAGGGGCATATCCTCCGATTCCGAGGTCGTCACCACCGTCCAAAGCACCGCGCTGAGAAAAACAGCCGCGCCCAAATAAAACGAAAATTTAACCGAGCCTGGAATCCGACCTAGCTCGGTGCCTTCTACCAAGGATGGATACAGCGTCCCCAAATGGGCCAATAACCACGGCATCGCTGACGCTAAAACAGCCCCCAGCCCGCACAGTAAGCTTTGTACAACAAATCCCTGAGTTTGCTGCTTAGCCGGTACTAGGTCCGCAACAAACGAACGAAATGGCGTCATACTGACATTGGCCGAGGCGTCCAGCAGCCACAGCAGTCCCGCCGCCATCCACAGGTTAGACGCATTGGGCAGTAGTACCAGCGCGGCTGAACTCAGCAAAGCACCCACCAAAAAGAAGGGTCGTCGTCGGCCCAATGGCGTACAGGTGCGATCGCTCCAATAGCCCACCACCGGCTGAATCAATAATCCACTCATGGGAGCTGCCAGCCACAGTAACGGTAGCTGATGCGGGCTAGCGCCCAAAGATTCAAAAATAGCGCTGCCGTTGGCCATCTGTAAGCCCCAGCCAAACTGAATACCCAGGAAGCCAAAACTCATATTCCACAGCGCACCCAGACTATATCGCTGTGATGGGACGGCATTAGGGGGCACCGTTTGGCTCACATCTACCATGGCAGCGCCACGAGCCAACTTAGCAGCGGCAGCCCAGGTATACAGATCTCCATCGCCAGATCAGCGGGCCATCCTTGCAAGGAGATTTTTTCTGTCGTCGTCGATTTAAGAAACAATTTTTTAGCTATAGCAGATGCGAATGGCCCATCGCAGACAGCCCACGCCCCCAGACACTTCTTTAATCTAAGGCTTGAAAGTTCCTTTGTGCAGCTATATATCGCTATGTAACGACCTTTGAACCCACAGTGTTTTCCACAGGAAGCGTTCCTACAATGAAGGTACAAGCAGTTCCTCACAATGCGCCTATGGACAGCAAAGCAGTCTCAACAGTAACAGCGACTAAAACAGTCGGTGAGATGATGACAGCTCCACCGCTGAGCGTCACAGCAGATATGCCCCTCAAGGACGCAGTGCAGCTACTTGCCACCCATCGCATTAGCGGACTGCCTGTCATTGATCAAGACGGCGCAGCTATTGGCGAGATTTCGGAAACTGATTTAATGTGGCAAGTCAGCGGCGCTTCCCTACCAGCCTATGTCATGCTGCTAGACAGCGTTGTCTACCTCACCAACCCGGCTCGCTACAATCAAGAACTGCACAAGGCTCTGGGGCAGACTGTGGCCGATGTCATGTCGCGAAAAGTGACGTTGGTCAAGCGTGATGACGATTTGCAGCGTGCGGCCCAGCTCATGCACGACAAGCAGATTCGTCGTCTGCTAGTTGTCGACGATGACAGCCGTGTAATTGGCATTTTGACTCGAGGGGATATTGTACGTGAGCTTGCACAGCAGTATACCCAACCGGCATGATTGAGGTCGTGCTTTAGCACTCATTCCCTTTCTTATCCCTGAGACTATGGTCATCTCCCCAGATCAAATTCAACAGCAGCTAGCATCAGAAGACCTAGGTCAGCGGCTAAGAGCAGTCAATCTACTGCGAGAAATTGATCCAGCAGTCGCGTTCAAGCTCATACAAACCGTCGTTAGCGATCCCAGCGCCCGCGTGCGCTATGCGGCCATCAGCCAGTTTTCAAGCTTAGGACATCAGGATAAAACAACCGCATTAACTGTCTTGCGAGAAGCTCTCTACCACGATTCAGAAGCCGATGTACAAGCAGCGGCAGCAGACTCCATCGGTGGATTGAAACTCATAGAGGCCTATGATGATTTAGTCACTGTTTACAACAAAACCTCAGAGTGGATTGTCCAGATGAGTATTGTTGCTTGTCTGGGCGAGCTAGGGGCTGACGGCAGCTTTGAACTCTTGCAACAGGCACTGCAGTCTGAAAACAGTTTGGTATCTCTCACGGCAATTGGTGCAATGGGCGAACTAAAAGACCCACGGGGTGTACCGTTGTTGTTGCCCTTTGTAGAAAATGATGATTGGCAAGTACGTCACCGTCTGGCTCAGGCTCTTAGCAACTATTTGCAAACGCCTCAAGCTGAAAATGTTTTACCAACGCTAACAACTCTCGCCAGCGATAGTTCAGAGATCGTAGCTGACGCTGCGCAACAATATCTGTCGTAATTTTCTACAAAATGGCATTGCGAACATCCGGTTCGGTGATTGCACTAAACCGGATGTTCAACGTTATTTTCTGGCTCGTATATTTTTTTGTTCCTTCGTTAAGGAAAAACTCTTCAGTCATCTTTATTATGGCTAAAGACTCTTCTAACAAAACATCATTCTCCTAGTTTGAAGATAATTTCAGAGATCTCTAATCGGTATTTTATTTGTGTATTAAAGCTGTTACCTAGGCTCTGCCTCGTAAGAACATAAGTATTGCCCAATATCGACGGAAAGATAGTCCCACACTACTTAGTTCTAACAACTGAACGCACGCTAGTGTCACGATTAAAGACACCTTTCTTGGAATTCAAACAATTATGAAATTCGCAACTTCATCAGCTGATTTTCCTGTTTTTCAGTACGGCTTATTGCATATCTGTTATATTGGGAAAGGGCAAAAAAGCTTATTAATTCCCTGTAGTACCTATTACATACCATCCTTTAAAAAGAATCCGTTTTTAATCTTGCATAGCAGGTTCAGCTTGATTGACAGGTTACGGTTTGCGTTGATTTATAGGGCGGCCATCAGTTGATTGGCCCGATTTTGGGGATTGATTTCATGGTAGGTGTGGTGACATCATCCACTAGAGTAAAGTGGGACAGGCTGAGTTTTGCTTCTACTCTGTATCTGTATCCAATTATCGATACGCTGCTAGAGCAGGCTCCAGCAGCAATGCGCGAGGAACTACGTCTAGGCTTGCAGGAGGCATTGGTCAATGCCGCCAAGCACGGTAATAGTCTGGACCCTAGTAAGCATGTTTCCGTTCAGTATGCTAAGGTCCACGACACATACTGGTGGATTATCAAGGATCAGGGCAGCGGCTTTGAGATCCCGCACGAGTGTCAGGATTGTCCCGATGATGGCAGTGATAGCGACAGTACCGAAGACTGTGGTCGGGGTTTGTTTATTCTGCACCAGATTTTTGATCAGGTTCACTGGTCTTCTAGGGGCAACGAGGTCCATCTGTGTAAGCGATTTAGCCGTTGGCCCCACTGGTTGACCTGGTGGCAGGAAAACGGGACTGAGAAAGACACCGTGGCCATAGGTTGAAAGCGGCTGATGCTTTTATAATTGATGTGCCCACTGCTTTAGTTAGGCACGACCGCTTACGGCTGACTTTCAGCTCGCTACTTTGGTCTGTCATTAGAGTAGGACATGGTGTTTATGGCCTACGAACCGCTACATCATAAGTATCGTCCGCAAACTTTTGCCCAACTAGTTGGACAGCGTGCGATCGCAACCACGCTATCCAATGCGCTTCAGCAAAATCGAATTGCTCCCGCCTATCTTTTTTGTGGTCCTAGAGGTACCGGTAAAACCTCCAGCGCCCGCATCTTAGCCAAGTCACTAAACTGTCTGAACAGCCCGGGACCCACTCCAGAGCCCTGTGGCCAATGTCAGGTCTGTCAAGAGATTACTGTGGGTGCTTCTTTAGACATTATCGAGATTGATGCCGCCAGCAATACCGGCGTCGATAATATTCGCGAACTCATAGAGCGGGCTCAGTTTGCCCCAGTCCAGTGTCGGCAAAAGCTCTACGTGCTCGACGAGGTTCACATGCTGAGCACGGCAGCATTTAATGCCCTACTCAAAACCCTCGAAGAACCGCCCCCCCATGTGGTGTTTGTACTCGCTACCACCGATCCCCAGCGGGTACTGCCAACCATTATTTCTCGCTGTCAGCGGTTTGACTTTCGGCGTATTCCCTTAGATGCCATGGTGCAGCATCTGGACTACATTGCCCAGCGAGAGTCCATTAACATTGCTGCCGATGCCCTACAGCTGGTAGCCCAGCTGTCTCAGGGAGGACTGCGCGACGCGGAAAGCTTATTGGATCAGCTGGGGCTTCTAGATGGCGAAATTACGATTGAAGCCGTTTGGGATTTAGTCGGAGCAGTTTCTGAGCGAGATTTGCTGGCTCTAGTCCAGGCCATTGGGACAGACAATGGGGCACAGACCCTGATTTTAGCTCGGCAGCTGATGGACCGAGGCCGAGAGCCGCTCATGGTGCTCCAGAGCCTGGTAGCCTTTTATCGGGATTTACTGATTGCAAAAACAGCAGGAGAACGGCGAGATTTAGTAGCCATCACGCCCCCCGTCTGGGCTGAGATGGTCCCTTTTGCCCAGGCGCTACCGCTGCCATGGTTGCTAGCGAGTCAGCAGCATTTACGAGCAGCAGAGGTGCAGGTCAAACATACGACCCAGCCCAGGCTCTGGCTCGAAATTACCCTCATGGGTTTATTGCCATCGGCACAGGGACAGTCCGCAACAGAGGCGCCCAAAGCTCCCACGCTTCCAGCTCAGCCGTCTGCAGCAGTGTCGAGGACGACAGCAGCCAAGCCCACCAAACCCCTGGTGCCTCAGCCAGCGCCACCTCCAGTAGAGCACCCGCCCAATCCTAAACCAGCAACTCCCCCGCCGTCGCCAGACGTTTCTAACACAGCTGCGGTCAGACCAGCGTCACCTAAGAGCACTGAGGCAGCAGCGCCCGAGCCCGTTGTCCATGAGCCCCCACCTAAAGTTGAGCCAGCACCAACAACACCTCAGCCAGCACCAAAAGTCGTAGCTGCCGACGCCAACGCCGCCATTGGCAGTCTCAGTGATATTTGGGCCAAAATAGTCGCTCAGCTGACGCCCATGGGTACTCAGGTACTGATGCGTCAGCATGGTTATTTGCTGGCCTGTGACGGTGTAGAAGCGCGGGTTGGGATCACCAATGACAAGCTAATGCGCATGGCTCAAGACCGTTTAAGCAATGTGCAAACAGCCTTTGAGAAAGTGTTTGGCCACACCATTCGAGTCACAATGGTTGTCGCTTCTAGTAAAAAACCAGCTGCGCCATCGGCATCGCCATCAGTAATGCCGCCACCAGCTCCACCGAAGACAGCACCGTCGGCCCCACCGCAGTTTGAGCGCGGCGCACCACCGCCGGCTAAGCCAGCTCCCGCAGTATCGCCCTCCGCACCAGCCTCAGCAGAAGCGCCTACCCCCAAAACCTGGCAGGCTGAGAGCGATTTAGAGCGAAGTGTATAAAGCTTTGCTCAGTTTTTTAGCGGTCAGATTGTCAACCTAGATGATGAACCCACCGAAGTCAGTCAGTCGGGAGAGGATACAGCTCAACCGTCAACAGAACCTGGCCCCGATGTGCCCTTCTAGTCGGATAGGCAAGGATGCCTGTGGAACCGTAAATATGGCTAAAACCCTACAGGTAGTGCTAGCAGGACACTAATAGTGAAAGGGAATCGAGCACAGGGGAAAGAGTCCTAGTATCAAGCTAGCAATGCAGCCGTAGGTGACAAATGACCACCGAGGTTGAAATCTGTAGTCGTTCTCCTCTGAAAGCAACGCATCAATGCGACGACTCAGACGGCTACTGGGAACTGTGCAGCTAAAGTTAGCTACCGTGATCGGTGCCAGTGGAGCAGCAATGACCTGAACCAGGGACTCAGCCAGGGTCAGCCGATCGACCGAGCGCGTCGCCCAGCTATCTGCTCTAATTTCCCTTAGCAGTAGCAGTTCTTGCCATAGCTTATCCGTGTAGGGAAGCCACAAACTCAGTCGTCGCAGCCAGCCTAACCAAAAGATCCAAAAGGTATCGTGGTAATGGGCATGCCCATTCTCATGGGCAATGACGGCGGCCAGATGATCGCTATCTAGCGTATCAAGCAGGCCTTGGCTGATGACCAGCTCGGATGACCAAAGCCCAATTTGAGCACTAAAAGCAGTGTCTTCATCCATCAATCGGCTGGGGATATCCTGTACCAGCTGCTGAGGATATTGTTGAATATGAACAATGCTAATGTGAGCCTGCCATCTCAGATAGGCTAGCAGCCCAGCGCTCAGTATGAGAAATCCCCAGGCGGCTCCATAGCTCAGCCAGCCTTCAATGGGATTCACCATATGACCGTGGGGTCCCATGATGACAATGGCCACGGCTGTGGTCAGCAATAGCAACGGCGACACAATAAACAGCGATAAGACGGTCAACCAGTGAACGTCTTGTAAACAGCGGGGCACAAAGACCAAACGAAGTAGCATAGCGGCTGCGATCGCAACCGTCATTAACCCTGCATGCATCATGGCTGGCGCTGCCCCCGCAGTCGGTTTGCCTGGGTGCGTCGCGCTGTCTGAATCCGCTGGGTAATAGCTTCTAGCTGATCCAGACTGGCCTGGTCCAACGTATCAGCAAACGCCGCCACAATATCGGGATTACTCGCCGCTAGAAACTGCTGCAAATGCTCGTGGGACTTAAGAATTTTGGCACTATCTTTAGAAAGTAACGGTTCCCAGTGATAGGCGCGTCCGTCCCGACGCTTCGCGATCCAACCTTTGGATTCCAAACGTCGCAATACGGTGGCGACTGATGAATACGTCAAATCTCGATCAATATCTTCCAAGATTTGATTGTGAATGACCGTTGCAGAGGTAGCGCCCACCTCCCACAAAATATTTAAAATTTCGGCTTCCAGTGGTCCTAAAGATAACCGTTTAGGACGATGGGTAGGAAATGGTGACATCCGCCAGTTGTTTCAGCTTCATTCATTAGTCTATCGTCTCAGCAGAACGTTTGCCCTCAGACACCCGGCTAAGAAATATGTCACGACTCTACAAACTCTGACGGAGCGTCACTTGAGTGCTTTAGAAACACCGAACACAATGGGTTTAATTGAGCGCATATGCAAATCAAGGTTGAATTTAGAGGTGGCAGCTTGTCACCTCTGTTTTTATGGAGTTTTATAGAGAACGTCTGGCGGGTCAGTGGGGAATGTTCGTATTCGTGAAGACCTTTAGGGATAGTTACTACTCCACACAGAATCAGGCAATTCATCCGACATGCTCGAATCTTACTGTTGGATCACTCACCTAACTGGATTTGGTCAACATCCTTTGTAAAAGCGCATGGGAGCGCAGTCGTAGCAGCGCATACAATATCTTGCTCAGAGACAGGCGGCTGCCAGCCGCCCAAAAAACCAATAAATCCCTTGGTTCCTTGGGCCATACAAAAATCGCTAGCAGCATCACCAATGACTAAGCCTTGGGCTGGTAATATGCCCAGGCTGTGGCACGCCTGTTGCAGAAAGCTAGGTTCTGTTTTAGAGGGATGCTCAATACTGACACCCTGCAGTCCATCAAAGTAAGCAGACAGTTCATAGCAGTCTACAAAATTCTCCAGATTGCTCTGAATGTCGGCTGACACCATTACAATTTTGAGTCCAGCCTTTCTAAACCTTTGCAAAAGTCCTAAAACGCCAGGCAGCAGTGGCGTATGGCTAGTCTTGGGTGAACATTGTCGATCTGCTGCGCTCAGCGCTACCGTTGCTAGCTCTACTGCTCGTATCCATGGACAGCCCACCATAGCGGCAGCCGCAGCGACACCGGCAATGGTTTCTTGACGACTGCCCACCGCTAACAGGCCAGATGCTGATAGGCCATCAGCGGTGAAGCCCAATACTTGCAGAGTCATATCGTAGGTACCCGGCTGTTGCTGCTCCATCAGCTGAGCCTGAATATGGCCTAACCGAGCAAGATAGGTAGCGACATCAGCCAGGGTACCGTCCTTGTCTAAAAATACTCCACGGACATCCGTAAAGGTTGTGCCATTACAGAAAATAGTAGCCACAAGCCTAGTTTCGATACATCTACGCGTCCTGCTGCACCTCAAGCACCCGGATATAAAAAAAATGTGGAACCCAGGGCTCCACATTTAAGTTCAAAAGAGTATTAGCCTGTAGCCAAAAATCGATGACGTTAGCTGCATGAATGCCTTATCAGCTATTCAGCAACGCCAGCCATAGCGGTGGCATCATCTTCGGTATAGGTCTCATCTACCTCTTCACTAGGGCTAAGCTCTTCACCAGCAGCAGCAGCGGCTTCGGCTTCGGCTGCCTTCAGGAGCTGCTGACGGTAGCGTTCAGCCATTTCTTCAGCTTTCTCAAAGACGATCTCAGGATTCTTGACCATATCGCCAGGCTCAGGCTCAAGCTGCTTAGTAGACAGCGAAATCCGACCGCGCTCAGCATCGAGGTCGATGATCATGACCTTGATCTCATCATTGACATTGAGCACCGTGTTGGGAGTGTCAATATGATCGTGAGAGATTTCAGAGATGTGCAGTAGACCGCTCACACCACCGATATCGATAAAGGCACCGTAGGGCTTAAGACCACGAACCGCACCAATAACCACTTCGCCCACCTGCAGGCCATTCATCTTACGCTCAACCAGAGCACGACGATGACTAAGCACTAGGCGATTACGCTCTTCGTCAACTTCCAAAAACTTTAGCGGTAGGGCTTCACCAACTAAATCTTCCTTGGGCTTACGCGTACTGATATGAGAACCGGGAATAAATCCGCGCAGGCCCTCAATCCTAACCAGGGCACCACCGCGGTTTGTGGCAAACACGTCAGAGCGAACGGTGGCATCTTCGTTCTGCAGCTGGCGAACGCGCTCCCAGGCGCGCATATATTCGATTCGGCGAATGGAAAGCGTTAGCTGGCCATCTTCATTCTCATCTGTAAGAATGAAAAACTCACGAGTCTCATTAGACTGAAGCACTTCATCAGCCGCTTCGACGCGATTGATCGACATCTCCTGAATGGGCAAGTACGCAGCGGTCTTGGCACCAATATCAATCAGAGCGCCTCGGGGCTCAATGCTAAAAACTGTTCCTGGAACAATATCGCCAGGGCTGAAATGATAATCGTATTTATCTAATAAAGCTTCAAAGTCTTCATGAGTAAAACCTATATCGGCTTGTGTCGTTTCAAGATTGACCATGCTAGATGTTTCCTACGGTTTCTCCATAATCGAGTGGACATGTTGTGCGTCTGTGTGTCGCCCCTACATTAATCCAGATCTTATCTCAGACAAGGCGAAGGGCGTCACTTAAATATGAACCACCGTTCTCCTTGGTAAATAACTCTGAGTAGCCGCCTAAAAGTAAGGTATTTCTAACCCTTACGCTTACAGCTAACGTGAACCTGAATTAGGCCCAAAACTTAGAGCCTTGCAAAGTAGGCAATACTAAACCCCAGAAGGGCTGAACATGGAAACCCCACCAAAGCAGAAGTAAGGTACACAAAACCTTCGCAAGACTATTTATGATAAGTGAATTTAGCCCTACTGTCACTGGCTATGATGGGATTAATTTCTAGATAAATATTTAATAGTTGCGCCGATAGCAAACCTAAACCGTTATGGCAGAACCGTTACGACTACCATTTTTGCCATTATATCTATGGACATCAGCACTGTTACCAGACTGCAGGTGGCTTAGGGTTTCTGCAAAGTCACGAATACCGGTGAACTGACGATAGACTGAGGCAAAACGTACGTAGGCAACTTCGCTTAGAGGCTTGAGCTGCTCTAAGACGAGTTCACCGATATCGGCACTGGCAATTTCTCGGGTAGGCCGCTGCTGTAGATCGGCTTCGATATCGTCAACCAGGTTTTCTAGACGCGCTGCCTCAAGGCCGGTTTTTTCGCAGGCTCGAATGATGCCCCTCAAAAGCTTGGAGCGGTTAAAAATTTCGCGATCGCCGTTGCGTTTGATCACGGTGATGGGCACAGACTCAATCCGCTCATAGGTAGTAAACCGGCAGCTACACTCTAGGCACTCCCGACGGCGGCGAATACTGCGACCGGCTTCAGCCGATCTGGATTCTAAAACGCGGTTACTGGAATGCTGGCAGAAGGGACACTGCATAGAGAACTAAACCCAAAAGCGGCAGGCCTGGCTTATTAGACCACGCTCAAAACAAAAATAGAGGCTAACTTCGTCAATTGCAAAGAAGTTAACGCCTCTATTATGTCATCGATGCCCCTAAGGACATCAAATTAGTTCTATTGCCGAACTGATATACAGATCAGCCACTAGTCTTTCTTGATCCGAGGGGGCTCACGAAATGCGATCGCAAAGAACAGAGTCCCAATAATACAGGCGAAAATCAGAATGTAAGCAACACTTTCCATGGTTTAATCCTACTCAATCGACGTGATTCAGCTATCTACATAGTATAAAAAAACGGCCCAGCGATGTTTGCTAGGCCGTTTTTCTTCAAACTAAGACCCGTTAGCTAGAAGTACGGGTAGACTTATCACCAACCTTCTGGAAGAATCCCCACTCAACCTGCTCAGGCGATAGGTCAGGATCCACACCAGCGAATACATCGCGGTATAGCGTCCGAGAACCATGCCAGATATGGCCGAAGAAGAATAGCAGCGCAAAGACCGCATGACCAAAGGTAAACCAGCCCCGAGGACTAGAACGGAATACACCGTCAGAATCCATCGTCTCAAGATCAAACTCGAAGGGTTCACCCAGTAGCGCTTTACGGGCATATCGCTTCACACGAGCCGGGTCCTTAATGGTCTGACCATCAAGTGCACCACCGTAGAAAGTCGCTGTTACCCCAGTCTGCTCGATACTGAATTGAGACTCAGCACGACGGAAAGGAATATCAGCACGAACTACGCCGCTAGAATCAGTCAAGACAACTGGAAACGTTTCAAAGAAGTTAGGCAAGCGGCGAACCGATAGCTCACGTCCTTCAGAATCTGTAAAGACAGGGTGTCCCAGCCAGCCAGTCGCAATGCCATCACCGCTATCCATAGGACCTACACGGAACAGACCACCCTTAGCAGGGCTATTTCCAACGTAGTCATAGAAAGCCAGCTTCTCAGGAATGTTCTCATAGGCTTCCTGACGGCTCAGACCGTTAGCCATGTCGGCTTGGACACGTCGCTCGATCTCTTGCTGATAATAACCGCCGTCCCACTGATAGCGAGTAGGACCAAACAGCTCAACAGGAGTTGTTGCATTGCCGTACCACATGGTGCCAGCTACGACAAAAGCAGCAAAGAACACTGCCGCAATACTACTCGAGAGCACGGTTTCGATATTACCCATACGCAACGCCTTGTAGAGACGCTGCGGTGGACGTACTGTCAGGTGGAATAAGCCTGCCACAATACCAACGATGCCTGCTGCGATGTGGTGAGCCACAATACCGCCAGCATTGTATGGATTGAAACCACCAGGTCCCCATTCTGGAGCCACTGGCTGAACGTGTCCGGTAATACCGTAGGGGTCAGATACCCACATACCAGGCCCCCATACGCCTGTTAGGTGGAATGCTCCAAAACCGAAGCAAAGTAAACCAGATAAAAACAAATGGATGCCGAACATCTTAGGCAAGTCCAGAGCGGGCTCACCAGTTCGAGGGTCACGGAATAAATCTAAATCCCAAAAAACCCAGTGCCAAACTGCCGCTAAGAACAGTAGGCCAGATAGCACGATATGTGCCAAAGCAACTCCTTCAAAAGACCAGAAGCCAGGATCAACCCCTGTCTCGCCAGTCACACTCCAGCCGCCCCAAGACCCGGTAACACCGAGACGGGACATGAAGGGAAGAACAAACATACCCTGACGCCACATGGGGTTCAGGGCAGGATCACTCGGATCAAATGTAGCAAGCTCAAACAGGGCCATAGAGCCAGCCCAGCCTGCCACAAGTGCAGTATGCATTAGGTGTACAGAAATCAGTCGTCCGGGATCGTTAACCACGACTGTATGTACCCGGTACCAGGGTAGTCCCATTGACTACGCGCCTCCTCCTAGTTTGGAAATGTTAGCCGTACATTAAAATACCGATACAAACAGGCTACCAGATCCTCCCATTGACTCCAAAATTAAGACCCAAGATTTTTATCCCAGGGCAGTGCGGATTCAGAGTAACGATCAAATAGCCCTGTACGATAGTGAATCCAGACGATTCCCAACGGACTAATACACTCAAATATGAAGATTAAAGTGTATAAAGAAGTGTAACTAGAGTTCATAATCCAATGCAAGTTGGATTGTTTGAAATCATGCCGATCGTGGCGTTCTCGACTTTATAACGATTGCTTTTGGAGCTATTCGATGGCCACTATTAAGTTTATTAACGAAGATGTTGAGATCATAGCGGCGGACGGAGCAAATCTGCGGCAGAAGGCGATCGATAATCGCGTTGATATATATACCTTCACAGGCAAAATGATGAACTGCGGTGGCTATGGCCAGTGTGCGTTGTGTGTCGTAGAGATTGCTGAAGGTTTAGACAATCTATCCCCCCGCACCGCCATTGAGGAGAAAAGGCTTAAAAAGCGGCCAAAAAACTGCCGATTAGCCTGTCAAACCCTAGTCAATGGCCCTATCACAGTTGTGACTAAGCCTAAGAAGAAATAATAGTCAAGCGCTACTCGTCAAAATTCTGGAATTTTCTCAAACTGATGTATCACTGGCTGCGGTCCTCAAGAGGCATAGGTTCATTGAGTCGAAACAGGGTGATATGCTTAGCCATGTGGTTTGTTGTTGAGAGAAATTAAAAGCTAAGTCCTATGGAAGTCAATAATTTAGGGTTTGTAGCAAGCATCCTGTTTGTGTTTGTTCCCACTGTGTTTTTGCTCATCCTTTTTATTCAGACCAAAGAGTAGTTATTGGCGAATTATTGCTTGGAGTTGAGAGCCCCTGACGAGTAATCTGCTTGTGATTACTCGTGACTAGTTATGGGCTGTAGGTTCTCGGCAGGCGGTCCTAGCAGCTGACGGAGACTAGCTCCTTTAGGCTAGACCCCGTTCGTTTTAGCAATTTGTTATTGCATATGCTTGTTGGTTTCACAGGCTCTAGAGCAGCCGCCAATTCAATCTTCTAGCGGCTGTTCTAGTGGGCTACGGCTGTCAGCCTGTATGGGCTACCCATGCTTGCCAAAATACATAGACTGACAGCACACAGAGCAATAGTTTAAACAACAGACTAACCACATGATCGGACAGTTTTGGTAAAAATCGGGTGCTGATTTGAACGCCGATCAGTCCACCTAGCCCCAGACTCAAGCCTGCTCCATAAACGATATCTCCCTTCAATCCATTGTGAAGACAGGCAACTAGAGAGGTAAGGACAATAACCCCCAAGCTATTGCGTACAGCTTCTTTAAGACCAGAATGAAGTAGTAGAACCTGCAGCGGGACCATAATCACACCGCCGCCGACACCAAACAGTCCGGCCATAAATCCGGAGGTGCCACCTGTAATCAACCGAGCTGCTAAGGGATTAAGCTGCTTTGGAGCAACCTCTGAAACAACTCGCTTTTTCAGCCCTACCAGATAGATATTAGATAGCAGCAGACTACCGAAAGCGGCTCTACACCAATGTTCGGCCAGCAGACCGCCAACTTCTGTACCAACAATAACTAAAGCAATGGCGGGTACAGCTAGCATCAACACTTGTTTTGGTCGAAGATAGCCCATCCGCCAATTTTGGATACTGCCTGTGGTTGCTGTCACCAAAATTGCGAGAAGACTGGTAGCCGCTGCCTGGTCTACATTGAAACCAAATAAAAGTAGCACCGGTACCATTAAGACGCCCCCACCAATACCAAGCAGGCCTGCCAAAAGCCCGGCAGCTAAGCCGCCCAGGGCTAACAGTGCAATTTCTATAGGAGGCATGGCTATCGTGATTAAAGGACTAGCCCATATCGTCCCATAGCCTGCCCCGAGTACAAGGGGAGGTGACGTTGATTTTCTAGCCTTTAGGACTGAGTCAGGATAGGGTCCAAGTTGATGTACTGCTCTACGGTATTAGCCAAGTCATTCAACATGGCATCGCGCTGTTCACGATAGTTGGCAATACCTGTCGGCAAAGAACCCAAACCACGCTGCTGACGCAAACGATTGAGCCAGGCGCGTCGCCAAGGCCCGTTGTCAAAAATACCGTGTAAGTAAGTTCCCCACAGGGACTCGGTTTCATCCACAATCCCTAGGCTACGATCGTCAAAGATCGGCTGAAATTTGGGTCCTGGTTCGCCCCCTTCAGGCGTCATGACCAGCTGAGTGCGACCATGATGAATCTCATACCCATTAACCGGCAGCCCTTCTTGGGGATGTTTAGAGCTGACGGAGCGCTGACGTGCCACTTTATTTTGAGTAATGACCGTACGTAGAGGCAGGATACTCAGCCCTCTAAACCGGCCTTCTTGCCCTTCTAAGCCTTCAGGGTCAGCCAGCATTTGGCCCATCAGCTGAAAGCCCCCGCATATCCCCAGAACAGTACCCCCGGCTGCTGCATAGTTTTGAATAGCCTCAGCCATACCAGTACGCTGCAAAATCAACAGATCGGCAATAGCGGTTTTGGTCCCCGGTAGAATGACGGCATCAGGATGCCCCAGGTCATCTTTAGGGCTCAGATATCTGACATTGACCGACGGTTCGGCTTCTAGCGGGTCAAAGTCTGTGAAATTGGAGATTCGCGGCAGACGAATTACAGCAATGTTGAGTTCGGCCGACTGCTTTTCTACCGGACGCTCCATCAGAGACAAGGAATCTTCTGCCGGAGACGCGCTGTCAATCCAAGGGATGACACCGAGTACGGGAATACCTGTGCGTTCTTCTAGCCATTTAATACCTGGCTGTAGTACGTCGGCCTGCCCCCGGAATTTGTTGATAATAATCCCTTTGACTAAAGCGCGCTCATCGGGCTCTAGAAGTTCGAGAGTGCCAACAATGTGGGCAAATGCGCCACCGCGATCAATATCAGTCACCAAAATAGTGGGAGCATTTAGGGATTTAGCAATTCGCATATTAGCTAAATCGTGGTGCTTGATGTTGATTTCTGCAGGACTGCCGTCCCCCTCACAGATGAGCAAATCAAACTCCTGACCGAGCCGAGCCAGGCTTTCTTGAACAGCCTGCCAGCCGCTTTCAAAGTAGGTTTCGTAGTAATGGGAGGAGGGGGTTTGTCCAACAGGACGGCCTTTAATGATGACTTGAGATACAGCTTTGCTCTGAGGTTTAAGCAAGACTGGATTCATCTCTGCTTGGGGAGAAACGCCTGCAGCCCAGGCTTGGACTGCCTGAGGATAGCCAATTTCAGCTCCGTTAGAGGTGACATAGGCATTGGGGGCCATGTTTTGCCCTTTGAAAGGGGCAACTCGCCAACCACGACGGCTGAGTATTCGACAAAGTGCGGTCACGAGTAGAGATTTCCCTGCGTGGGAGGTGGTCCCCACAACCATAATGGCCTTCATGCTAGAGCGTCTCCCGATCCAATTGTTTTATTTAGTGGTTGCAATATCAATTCGAAATATCCGGTTGAAATTTGGAATAACGACTTTGAATACAGACTTTTCAATACAACGTCTCTGGAACTGTTCTGTGTCAAGTGAGAAGCTGCAACTTGGTGTGCATCATTGCATAACCATACCCAAACTTAGGCTTTTAAGCACCGTCGCTGTCACCGCTCTGATGCGGCAAGCGTTAAGGTCTAAAAATTAACGTTGCTACCGTAGCCATGTCGGTAGTCTTAACCAGCGATTTTTGGCGTTGAGTAAGTAATCCAGAGGACTCCCCATGGAATCCGGACGACCTGCTGCCTCCCATTGCTCAACCAGCTGACGACCGATGGGGGTAAGGCGAAAGCTATCGGTCAGTCCTTGCCCGTCAACTTCTCGACGCACAATACCAACCGACATTAGCCAGCTCAAGTGATTATCGGCGGCGATATCTGACAAGGGCTGACGCGTGTAGCCGCTGAGCATACCTCGATCATCGCTAATGGCTCGGAGGGGAACGCTGTGCGATCGCATCGCCGCTAATAGCTTCATATAAAAGGGGGCACAGCGAACGGCTCGCTGTGCTCGCGCCAAAGTTTTAGAACGAACGGGTAAAGACGACGATGATGTCATAGGCCAAAAGATGTCATAGGCAGAAAGAGTCAGGCTAAAAAAGACAGACGATAGCCAAGTGTTGGTTATTCTTCCTCGGTATTACGGCTGCTATCGTCGATGTCTCCCTTGGGGTCACTCAGCGGATCGCCCGCCTCATTGACCGGAAATCGATTGAGGAGATAGGCCGCTTGACGAGCGCTGGATTTGACCGCACCGGGCAAAAATGGAACATGGGGAATTTGAGACAAAATGTCTAACGTACGGCGTAAAATGCGAACGACATCGCCTTCATCAAGGCTGGTATTTTGACAGAGTTCATTCCATTCAGTTTCCAGAGCCCACTGCTCTACGAGGGCAATAAGATTCCATTCTAATGGGACCGGCAGTGTCACCTGGTAGCGACGCTGCTGTTGAAACATTTGACGTCGCATTGAGCGCAGCCCGGCGAGGGATTCTTCAACAGCGGCAGCGGTGCGGTAGTGAGTCCAGGTATCGGGACGGCTAATTTCAGTGACAATGGCGGCACAGGCGGCAGCAAATTGATGGGGAGGTAGGTGGTCAAATTCACCAGACCCCAGAGCAAGCGCCAGCCAAAGTTCGTTTTCGCCTCGGATAGCGGCAGCCATTTTCCCAAAGTTGGTGGGCTGATTATTTTCTAGACCGCCAAAGGCTTCCAAAATAGCCATGAGGTTGAGAAATTCTTGCCAGTAGCGGCTGGCGTACTTTTTGTATTTGGCCTTTCGATCCGCCAGCTCTTCTTCTAAAAGCTTCAGTCGCTGCTGCTTCTTTAAGAGGGACTTAGGTTTACCAAATTTGTTGAGGGGATGATTAAACACCAGAGTTTCGACCGCCTCCATGAGATCGCGCTGCTCTTTGACTTCTGGGGCTAGTTCATCCAGGGTGGGGAGCGCCTCAGGGACAAGCGATGCCACCGTAGCACTCGTCTCATTGCCAGCACACTTATTACCCGCTTTGGAGCCCAGACCTGACGGAGGATTTAGCGTATCGACGCCAGCAATCCGGCCGTAGGCTTCATAGAGCGCAAAGACATCGCGCGGAGCCGCTAAAATCCAGCGATTGTCAGACGTCAGACAGACTAAATAGTCATACTGACCAGGGCCCAACGCTTTGGTCACAATCACCGCTGGTAGAGGGTTAGCCACTGGCACATGCTTCCCCTTTAGCGACAGTACGGTCCCAGGTACAGCAAAATTTGCAGCAGCCCCCAGATTACAAGCCAACGTCTCGGTGGCCTGTTTATCTAAAATTTTGAGCAAACGACGTTCTTCACGCAGTCGCTCTTTGAGCTTGGCATATTCCGCAATGGTATCGGCACCCACCTCAGCCAGCTGATCACGAATCAGAGCAATATTTTGTTCGACATCACTAATAGCCTGCTGTTGAGGAGCCAGATGCAGTGTGGAAAGATATTGGCCAAAGCTGCGCTCTACCAGGTCGCGGGTTTCTTCTAGGGAGTGAGTCTGTAACAGATTCAGTACCATGCCATAGCTCGGAGTAAACTGGCTCACCAGCGGATCAGGTTTGGCCAGGGCTATGTAGCCTGCTTCTTGAGCACCTTCAAAGGGAGTTTCCACCGTAACGACATGCCCTTCATCATCCATACCGCGTCGCCCGGCTCGTCCGGCCATCTGCAAAAATTCAGACGCATGGAGCAAGCGATGACCACTGTCTGTACGCTTTGACAGACTGGAGATAACGGTAGTGCGAGCAGGCATGTTAATACCTGCCGCCAGGGTCTCTGTCGCAAACACCACTTTGATCAGTCCCGATTGGAAAAGCTCTTCCACTAGACCCTTCCAGGCAGGAAGTAACCCGGCATGGTGAGCCGCCACACCTCGATAGAGCGGTTCTACCTGTCCCGCACGGGCAGCTTCAGGATTAGCGGCCAAGAAAGCATCAATCCGCTCCTTGAGCAATTCGGATTCTGTCAGATTAACTAGAGAAAAGCTATTGATGGTCTGAACGGCCTTATCGCAGCCTTTACGGCTAAAAATAAAAAAGATCGCCGGCAGCATATCTTTTTGCTGTAGCTGGGAAACGATAAAGGCATTGTTGGCAGTCAGAGGCTTTTTCTTCTGCCCTTTTTGACGTCGAGGCGGCTTGCGGTGTCTCTTTAGCCGCCCATGGAGAGCTGTTTTCTTCTCATTGAGCAGTGGAAACAGTCCTTTCCCAGTGGCAAAGTGAATCGTTAAGGGAACCGGGCGAAAGTCTGAATAGACCAGCTGGCTGGGACCATGAATTTTGGTAATCCAATCTGTCAGCTGATCGCCGTTGGCCACCGTAGCTGAAAGACCCACCAGCTGAATTTTGGGAGGGCAGTAGATGATGGATTCTTCCCAGACAGTACCTCGCTGCCGGTCGTTCATGTAGTGGCATTCATCTAGGACAACGGTCTGTAAGTCTTTAACCGCTTCTCCCACTTCTCCCATGGTGGTGCCGTAGAGCATATTACGGAAAATCTCTGTCGTCATCACCAGAATGGGGGCATCCCGATTGATGGAGGCATCTCCAGTCAGGAGACCCACCTTGTTGGGACCAAAGAGATGACGGAAATCCCGCAGCTTTTGATTGGAAAGCGCCTTGAGAGGAGTTGTGTAAAAAACTCGTTTATTCGCGTGCAGCGCGCGATGAATCGCATATTCGCCAACCAGTGTCTTGCCAGAGCCGGTCGGGGCACAAACGACTACGGAGCTCCCTTGATTGAGCGCTTCAATCGCCTCGATTTGAAACGGATCGAGCTTAAATGGAAATAATTCGTCAGGCGTTAAGACCAAAATCCTTGGGGACCTTTGCTGAGCGTAGGGTTTAACCACCTCATTGTGCCAGAGGAGAGCAGAGTTGGGGAATTCAATCACTAAATGAACCCACGATAAGCCTGTATCAAGACTCGTTTAAGGCATCCGGGGAGTTTACCGTTTCTTAACCTGCGTCTACAGTCATACACCTACTTTCAGATTGAATCTAGATACTGAAACCTTTACAGCTGTTAAGTGCCTCGACCTTAAAGACCATAGCCTTGAGGGAAATGGCTTTGATGCAGGTAACGAAGATGACGGGAGTAATATTCAGCCCCGTTTGGTGTTATGGCTGTATTAGCCAGATGCGATCGCAACCCACACCTCAACGATGCAACCTACATCACTGCTGGTTTTTCCCAGTTCTTCAATATCAATGACGGCGACCCCAAGGAATTTGATCAGCGCAGCGATGACAAGCAGCAAGGCCAGCCGCAGTCAAGTTGTCCCTAGGCTGTACTATAGATTCAATTAAATCTCTGGCCAATCCAACGTTTGAAACTTTTCTAGCAATTGGGCAGAGCTGCGCGCGATTGGCCATCTAACCATGCCCCACAAACTTCTATTTATTAGCAATGGCCACGGTGAAGACAATCACTCTTCCCACATTATTCGCAGTCTCCAAGAGTTGGCCCCCGAGTTAGACATCGCCGCTGCCCCTATCGTTGGCCAGGGACATGCCTATCGCAACATCAATGTGCCGATCATTTCGCCAACGCTGACGTTACCGTCCGGAGGATTTACCTACACCAATCGCCTGCGGTTAATTAACGATATCCGAGCCGGTCTGTTGACCTCCACCTGGAAACAGCTACGGGCCGTGCAGCGCTATGCGCCACAGTGCGATCTTGTCTTTGCCACTGGAGATGTCGTTGGTCAATGTTTTGCGTACCTCAGCGGTCGCCCCTTTATCTCCTTTACCTCACCGCTATCTGCCATGTATGAGGGCACTCTCAAAATTGACATGGTGCTTAAGGCTGTGCTGAGGTCTCCTCGCTGTCTTGTCCTCTTTTCTCGAGATGCGTACACAGCTAAAGACTATCAACAACAGGGATTTAAAAAAGCTCAGTTCGGCGGCATTCCATCACTTGATCGATTAAAACCACAGGGCAAAGACCTACAGCTAGCTGCAGACCGTCCGATGATGGCTCTATTACCGGGGTCTCGCATTCCTGAGGCCATGCACAATCTCAAACTACTGCTAGGTCTGGCCAAAGAAATTGCCCAACGCAACTCCCAAGTACAGTTTCGTGCGGCTTTGGTCCCCGATGTCATGACAGCCTTAGACACCGTTGCCCAAGAAGCAGGCTGGCACCACGATCACGGTAAGCTCACCTATCTAGTTGACGGTCAGTCCATAGCCACCGTTCTATGTTTTAGCAATGCCTTTAACGATATTGTTTGCCATACCACGCTTGTGCTGGGTATGGCTGGGCTGGCCGTAGATCAAGCCATGGCCATTGGCAAACCTATTCTGCAAATTCCTGGCCCAGGTCCCCAGTTTACCTACGCATTTGCGGAAGCTCAGGATCGTCTTTTGGGACTTTCTGTCAAAACAGTGGGGACTGAGCCGGCCACCCCCAATACGCTCAAAGCAGCGGCCCAGTATGCTGTCGAAGTCATTCAGGATGAAGCTTATCTCAAAGCCTGCATTGCCAACGGAAAAGAGCGCTTTGGACCGTTCGGAGCATCGTATCGTATTGCTCAAACGATCTTAAATACCTTAGAAAGGCTAGACAAAGACAGGGCACTACCAGAATAAAACAGACTACTAGGTCTTATTCACGTTGACCCTATTTTTATCTCACAGAAAAACCTCGTTTCACATCTTTATTCCACTGCTCCTAACGTTTCAAACAGCATACTCATGTCTCCAAAAAAACGATCGGTTTACTGGCAGCTGCTGCCATTTCTCCAGCCTCAGTGGTCGTTGTTTGCCTGGTCATTTGTATGCATCGTTGGTTATGTTTTAGCAACAGTAATGCTGCCTTACCTGGCAGGGCAGGTAACATACTTTATTAGCCAGGGACAGGTACCGAATATCGCCCGGTGGCTAGGACTGACAACGCTTGCATTTTTGATTCAAAATCTCTTTCAATATGGTGAAAAAGTATTTTCTATCCGAGCATCGCTGGCTGCAGTCCTCGCACTCAGAAAGCAGGTCTATACGCATTTACACAAGCTCAGCATTGATTATTTTGCATCCGCTAAGACGGGCGATCTCTCCTATCGTTTAACCGAAGATATAGACCGCATTGGCGAAGTAATTTATAAAATGTCGCAGCAGTTTATCTCCTGTGTCTTTCAGCTGATTGCTATTCCCATCTACATGTTTTATCTAAATTGGCCTTTGACATTGGCAGGTTTTTTAATTGCTCCACTAATGGCATGGCTGATTGGTAGCTTTGGTAATCGCATGCTGTCACTGTCTCGCCGCAGCCAAAATGAGATTTCCAATCTCTCTTCTCTGCTCACGGAGGTGTTAGGCAATATTCGAGTGGTCAAAGCGTTTGCAGCAGACGAATATGAGGTGGAGCGCTTCGGAGCAGTTGCTGACGAGAATCGTATAGCCAAGTATCGAATAGAGCATCTCACAGCTATTCAGTACCCAGTGGTGGGTTTTTTAGAAGCCGTGGGCATCATGTTCTTATTTTTGCTAGGAGGGTGGCAAATTGCATTGGGTCAGCTCCAGCCTCAAGAGTTTGTGAGCTTTTTAGTAGCGGTGGCGCTATTGATCGATCCCATCAATCTTGTCACTCAGCATTACAACACATTTAAGCAAACCGAGGCCTCTGCAGAACGAGTATTTGAGCTATTTTCAGAAGAGCCGACTCTACAGGATAGAGAGAATGCAAAGATACTGCCACCCATCACAGGCAAGGTTGAGTATCGCGACATTAGCTTTTCCTACGCCTCTGACAAACCGGTATTCCAGTCCCTCTCCTTACTTGTAAATCCAGGCGATGTCATAGCCCTGGTAGGTCCATCGGGTGCTGGCAAGACAACGTTAGTCAATCTGCTGGCAAGATTTTATGACCCTCAAGCAGGAAAGATTTTAGTCGATGGCACCGATATACGTGACGTAACGCTGCGAAGTCTACGTCAACAAATCGGCGCAGTCCCCCAAGAAACAACATTATTTTCGGGAACGATCGCGCAGAACATTGCCTATGGACAGACAAACCTGAACTACGAAGAAATCGAAGCCGCCGCCAAAGTCGCCAATGCCCACAACTTTATTCAGCAGTTTTCTCAGAAATATCACACTTGGGTGGGAGAACGCGGGGTCAATTTATCAGGGGGGCAACGTCAAAGAATTGCGATTGCCCGAGCTATCTTGTTAAATCCACGGATCTTGATTTTAGATGAGGCTACATCAGCGTTAGATTCAGAGTCTGAAGCCTTGGTCCAAGAAGCCCTAGAACGAGCGATGGAGAATCGAACGGTGTTTGTCATCGCCCATCGGCTGAGTACGGTGCGTAAAGCCGATCGCATTCTATTTCTTGAGCACGGTCAGATTTCTGAATCAGGGACTCACTTTGAACTATTGGAGCAACGCGGACGGTATGAACAATTCTATGCCCAACAATTTAAGGAGTAATGCTGAGCTATCTTTCTCGATAGGACAAGTAGAATAGATTCACACCAATATCCACAGCCTTGTTTATCTAATCGGATATCTGATAATATCTCTTTCGAAATACCTCAGAAATTTGCCACAACGGTCTCATCATTGTTCAGAGCGTAGTGCTAGAGTTTCTCAGGTTCGTCGGTGGCGTTGGCCAGCTGATATCTCACCATTTCAATCACTGTAATTGGATCGACAGGCTTAGACATAAAATCTGTAGCGCCTGATGCCTTGGCCCGCACACGATCGACTAAGCCATCGTTGCCAGTCAAAATAACAATGGGCGTCTGACGAAACGCTTTGATACGACGAATTTGTTTACAAATCTCATATCCGTTGGCAATAGGCATCACCAAATCGAGAAATATCATGTCAGGCTTATGACGAATCACCTGCGCTAGAGCCTGAATCGAGTCTTGAATGCTGATACAGCGATATCCAGCTGGGCGTAACGCTTCTTCTATAAGATAGCCAACTTGAGGACTATCATCGATACAGAAGATCAGGGGTAAATTTTGAGCAACCTTGTGTGGAACTTTAGGCGTAATTGAAGCATACGGGCTGGGAAGATCGTCAATGGGGTTTAAGGTTACGATGTCTCGTCCCACATATCCGGTTAACATTCGAGCCAGCGCAGAGACCTCTCGCCCTGTAATTTGACTTAGCTCTCGTAACGAACGGTTGCCCTGGAGCAGTCGCTTTAAAATTTGATAGGTGCGAGGCTGAGTACATTGTTTTAGCTGGCGATTGTCAATAATGACAGGGGACAAGTTAGGAGAGATTGTCCCTAGCCCACCATCTTGCCATAGCTCTAACTCAGTTTTAACGTTGTAAAACAGAGTGGTACTGCTGAGAATAGCCATCGGCTGAGTCAGACGAGACTGACGATCTGTGGTGTGAGAAAATTGAGTCAGGTCCTCAACAGCATGGCAAATATCAAACAAAACTTCTGAAAGGGTAGACTGAATAATTGCGATCGCAATCTCACGATGTAGCTGCTGTCGCCGGAGTAAAACAGACAAAGCCACATATTCCCAATGATCAAAAAATTCAGACTCTCGCAAACGAACATCACTAGGCTGAAGGTCGGGACAATGCTTGTTAAGTAAACGTTGCCATCGCCGAAATCGATGCTGACCACCCCCAGCCCACAGCAGCCGACCGACACGAAAGTCAAGCCACCACCGCTCTCCAGCCACTGTTTCTAAGTGAATATAGCCATTAGTCTGACTCTGAATAATTGCCTGCACGGTTTTGATCAGCGTAGTGACTGAAAAACCGCTATCTAACGGCAGTATCTTAAGGACAGACTCAGTCATGTTTCTAATGCCCGGCTATAGTATTTCGGCCCAGATCTAGCGAAAGCCCCGTGACCTGATCGCAAGTCTTGATTTTTAGATGCAACAACTACCCTGATTTCTAAAACAATTGGTATGCTTTATTTCCTCTCTAGAGAGACTCTCAACAAAAGAGAGTTATATTTTCAGGCCGTGTCTGCCTGAATAAAATAGAGCTTTTCTAGAGAAGTACCCACACCTAAAAGTCCATAGCGACCTTCTTAAGTTGCCCCACATCCAGAGATGATAACGATTTTTTTGCGATCGCTGATTTGAGGAATGGGACAGTCTGTAGCCACTGCTATTTGTTAGTCCTCACCTATTCATGTCATCTCAAGGAGCAGCAATGCTATTTTTTAACAGGTAACACCCATAGCTAGCAATAAAGGGTAGAACGCTGTTATTAATTCCATCGAAACTATATAAATATCGGACAGAAAAACTATCCGAAAAACCACTTAATAGTTCCACTTAAAGCCATTCATCGCAGCTACTTTATTAAAAGAATGGCTTTTAGTATAAGCGTTCTAGCCTTCAAGAGCTACCCCACGATTGCTAATTTAAGAAAGGTGACGCCCAGATACTTTATAGTTAATTTATTGAGTATGTCAGATTCAATTATTGCTAGCACTTAATCTCTCGGCATATGAATATCCAAAACTGTATTACCCACCCACGGACACATCATATTGTTGATAGCTACCAGCTTAAAGGTGATGATGGTGAAGCATTTTTAGACTTTTTGACTCAGCTATTGGCAGCCTATCCACCTTCTTTAGTAGAGCTGGCCTTGACTGAAACCATCGTTAGAGGCTGGTCAGACATTCCAATGCAGAGAGGCATACCTTTTATTGAGACAGTACATAAGCGACTACAGAGCTGGCAGTCAGACTCTATAGATCCGTCTTTCATATCCTTTGAAACTATCAACTCCAAGCACTTTGAAGATAGTTCTTTAGCTAGTAAAACGAACCATTCAAGAGTATTTGATCCAGATTCTGTAGATACGTTGATAACACCCAGTCAGTTTGAGCAAATCACCGGTTTGGATGCAAGTCTAGTATTTGATGAGCGTGGCAAAGTTCGTTTGACTACGGCGAAGAAAAAACCGCTCGAGCCACAGCCATAACACAGTGAACCTTATAGCCTGCCTGTAGGAGAGTAATAGCAGCAGCTTGAATGGTTGAACCGGTCGTGTAAATATCATCCAGGAGAAGAATAGATCGTCCTCTTGGCGGTAATTTTTGCCCTAGTCGAAAAGCATTAGTCAAGTTCTGCTGCCTTGCCTGTGCACTCAGACTATGCATAGCAGCGGTATCCTTAACGCGAACGAGACCATGCTCTGCCAAAGGTAGTCCCGCTACTCGACAAAATCCTTTGGCAATGAGGGCGGATTGATTGTATCCCCGTTCTTTAAGACGCTGCCCATGTAGAGGAATCGGTATAACTACTGCCCCGGGTGGATATGTTTGATGCGACCACCGCTGCCCTAGCTGACAACCTAGCCAAAAACCCAGTTCATCTTGATGATCATATTTAAGACGAGTGAGCGCCTGTTTGAGCAGTCCACGGTACTGCCCCCACGGCAAAACAGACAGAATATTTGAAGAAGCTGATGTGCCAAGCAACGGCATCGGGTCACTCTTTACAGAGCCTTTCCACTGACAGCTTAGAAGCTGTCGATGACAGTTGGAACAAACCACATCTGAAGATGGGCGTTGGCAAAGGGAACAGGTAGAGACTAGAAATAAACGACTCAGCTGTCGCAGAACTGGATGCCAAGACATATCAGCCACCTTAGGAAAAAACAACTTATTCCTAAGAATCCCCTTCTTGGGGACGAAGCTTGATAGTTTTGACACTCCCATCAGGATAAACCAGAGCTATCGTATCGCCTTTGTCTTCTTTAAAGTTATTTGAAGATTGGCCGCTACCTTGGTTCTGATTTTTCTGGGCAAAAAGATCTTTAGCAGGTTTCATACCAATTGGTTGAGATAAGAATATGTTTAATTGTTCATCAGACTGAACAATTATCGTTAGGGTGAAATCATGGATGTTTGATACTTTGTCCCCATAAAAAAGATAAGCACCCTAATACCTCTAAAGAAGAGTGTTTTAACTGATAAATGAATTTACTAATGTGATCCTAACGGCTAGCTAGAACATTGAGAACGTTGAGAATTTTAAGCTTACCCAAAGATTCGATATCTTCGACCCATCACAGCTTCAAGAAACTAGAATGCATCCGCCAGAGTTCTGATTGGTTTACGCAAATTGTCATAGGGGCAATTTGTCCTTTCCTTGGAAACATCTCGCCCATGGGTTGGTGAAGATCACGTACAATCAACACTGTTTGACCTGGCCCAGTAAAGTTGAGAGAGGTATAGACCCTTGAAAACACGTGTAATTGTTGTGCGGCATGGTGAAAGTACATTTAACGTAAAACGTATTATTCAAGGGCACCATGATGAGTCCCTACTGACCGAAAAAGGGGAAGCCCAAGCACGCCAGGTAGGTCAATTTATTCAGGGTATTAGCGTTGATGCCGCCTATTGCAGTCCTCTAAAGCGGGCGGCTCGAACAGCTGCGCTAATTACAGAAACCGTGGGTGGTATCACTCCTGAGCCAACAGACTTACTCAAGGAAATAAGTCTTCCGCTTTGGGAAGCGATGTCGTTCACTGATGTGGAGGCGCAGTATCCGGCAGAATACCGAGCCTGGCGACAAACCCCCAAAGAACTCAAAATGTCTGTACCTCAGGCAGATGGAACCACCGAGGTTTTCTATCCTGTACGAGCCATATGGCAGCAGGCAGCAGAGTTCTGGCAACAGCTACTCACTAAGCATCAAGGGCAAACCATTTTAGTGGTAGCCCACAGCGCAATCAACCGGGCCTTAGTCGGAACAGCCGTTGGTTTAGGTCCAGAAGCACTCAATCGTTTATATCAGGCAAACTGTGGCGTTAGCGTACTTAATTTTCCCGGAGCTTGGGGGCAGAACGCTCAGCTAGAGTCAATGAACTCAACTAGCCATATGGGGGCTCCGCTCCCACCTTTACGCAGCGGGTTTAAGGGACCTCGGTTATTACTAGTGCGCCATGGTGAAACCGAGTGGAATCGTGAATCTCGCTTTCAAGGACAGATTGATATTCCGCTAAATGACAATGGTCGTGCCCAAGCAACTCAGGCAGGGGATTTTCTCAAAGCCATTCCGATTGATGCTGCCGTTTCTAGCTCAATGATGCGTCCAAAAGAAACGGCTGAGATCATCTTGAAACCACATTCGGACGTGTCTCTAGAAGTCACAGACGGGCTCTGGGAAATTAGTCACGGTGAGTGGGAACGCAAGATTGCGCATGAAATTGAAGCAGAGTATCCTGGCATGTTAGACGCCTGGCAAACAAAGCCTGAAACAGTTCAGATGCCAAATGGGGAAACCTTACAAGATGTTTGGGAGCGCGCGGTAAAAGCCTGGGATCAAATCGTAGCCAGCTATAGCCAGCAAGCAGTCCCTAAAACTGTACTGGTAGTAGCTCACGATGCTATTAATAAAGCAATTTTGTGCTACGTGACGGGGCTAGGACCGGACGCATTCTGGCAGTTTAAGCAGGGCAACGGCGCGGTCAGCGTCATTGACTACCCAGAAGGGGTGGGGAGCGAACCGATGCTGAGTGCGGCCAACATTACCGCCCATTTATCAGGAAGTTTATTTGATACAACAGCAGCAGGAGCGCTGTAAGACCACAGTTGGGAATGCCTGAAAGTCATGGATAGTTGGATACGAGGGGTACGCATACTAGATCCGCTGACCCAGCGAGATCAGGTGGGAGATGTGTTGATACGAGATCGCATGATCCAGGCCATTGGCCCCTCCATCGAGGTCCTGGACGATGACATTAATGAGATTGACGGTCAGCACTGTGTTGTCGGCCCCGGGCTGGTGGATCTCTATAGTCAGACGGGTGAACCGGGGCACGAGGCGCGAGAAACGTTAGAGCAGCTGCTTAAGTCTGCAGCCCATGGGGGATTTACCCAAGTCGGACTTTTACCTAGTACAACTCCAGCCATCGATACTCCGGCACAGGTAGCTCAGCGGCTAGCATGTAATTTGCCCCATCGTTCTCAGGTGCGTCCTTGGGGAGCCGTTACCCACGATACTCAAGGCGATCGGCTTACTGATTTGATGGAGCTGACAGCCGCTGGCGTAGTAGGATTTGCTGACGGGAAGCCGTTGAACAACGGACGTCTAGTCCAGCGACTCCTTGAATATACTCAGTCGTTATCTCTACCACTGGCTCTGTGGCCATGCGACAGCAGTCACACCGGTGTCTGTCGTGATGGGGCGGATGCCATTCGTTTAGGGTTATCGCCTTTATCAGCAACGGCGGAAACAAAACCGCTGGCCGCTCTGCTCGAAGACGTTGAAATCAGCTTACGCCCCACCCATGTGATGCGAGTCTCTACTGCTCGCAGTGTGGCATTAATTCGTGATGCCAAGCGTCGTGGCTTGCCGATAACAGCCAGTGTTACCTGGCTGCATCTGCTGGTTAGCACGGCTGGTTTGGACAACTATGCTCCTAGTTTACGGCTGGCTCCTCCCCTGGGGACCCCGGAAGACCAAGCGGCATTAATTGGTGGATTAGAAGACGGAACGCTGGATGCGATCGCAGTTGACCACTGTGCATACACCTACGAAGAAAAAGCAGTGCCCTTCAGTATTGCTCCACCAGGAGCGATTGGCTTACAGCTGGCCCTGCCTATTCTCTGGCAAACGTTTGTAGCAACCCACCGATGGACGGCTCTGCAGCTATGGAGCTACCTTAGTCTCAAACCGGCTCAGTGTCTCGGTATCCAAACACCTACATTACACGTCAACACCCCGGCCAACCTGATTTTATTCGACCCTCAGCACCCGTGGGTGGCAACGTCGGAGACCTTAGGCTGTCACGTCATCAATACGTCCTACGCTCATCAGACGATTCAGGGATATGTCAAACATATTTGGATCTAGCCCATCGTCTGCTTAACCTAGTCACGCTCAAGCATGCCAATCCGACCAGGGGGCCAAAATCTCACTACAGCTTTACCGATGATCTGATCTTCGGGCAAAAACGGACGAGGCCAGGCATGACTATCAACGCTGTTATTCCGATTGTCTCCAAAGACAATATAGCTTTCGTCGGGTACGGTTTCAGGGCCCCACTGATAGTTAGGAGGAGCCTTAATATAAGCTTCGTCGATGGGTTCATCATTGATCAGAACTTGGCCATCTGTGACTTCTACCGTATCCCCTGGCAAACCGACCACACGTTTGATAAACGCATTACGCGGCTGACCTGCTGGAGTTAATTCCTCAGGGGGCCAAAAAACGACGATGTCCCCACGTTCTGGATCGGACAGATAGTAGCTAATCTTTTCAACCACCAGGCGATCGTTCACCTGCAACGTCGGCTCCATTGAGCCAGTAGGAATATAACGAGCTTCAGCTACAAACTGGCGAATGCCCAGAGCCAGCACTACACTGAGACCAATCGTTTGTAGACTTTCGATCCAAATATTGGGATCCTTGGTGTCTTTTGAGGTTTGGTTTTGATGAGCCACAGCATCGATTCCTATGAAATAGGAGCACCCTAGTACAGTTATCAGCCTAATCTAAACCACCAACACGGGTGGGAGGCCAAAAACGGATCACAGCCTTGCCAATAATCTGCTCCTCCGGTACAAAGGGTGTTGAAATATCCCAAGCGTGACTGTCATAACTGGCGTTGCGGTTATCCCCAAGCACAAAGTAGCTGTCTGCTGGAATAGTTAGCGGGTCCTGCTCATAGGTGGGAGGGGATTGAATGTAACTTTCTTCCTGGGCTTCACCATTGATTAGCACCACACCCTCAGTAACTTCTACAGTATCCCCTGGCAATCCAACAATACGTTTGATAAACGCATCTTTTTGCCCAGCCGGTAAAATCTCTGATGGCGGCCAGAAAACAACAATATCACCTCGCTGAGGTTCTTGAAATCGGTAGCTCAGCTTTTCAATCACCAAGCGATCGTTTACTAATAAAGTTGGCTTCATCGACTCAGATGGAATGTAGCGAGCTTCAGCTACAAACTGACGAATTCCTAGAGCAAGCGCGACACTAAGTCCAATGGTTTGGAGACCTTCAACCCAGGGATTTTGTTGTTTTTGAGACACAGTTGACGACTAGAAACGGTTGGGTAGAGAGTTAAGAACAAGCGTAACCTGGTGGGAGCAAGAAGCTCTCTAGAACACAGCTATTCTTTAGCTTAGATAGCCATCGGATAAAGCCAGGCATCTCTAGCGAGGGCAGTCTTGAAGGATCATAATAAACTTAAGACCACAATGACCAGTGGGTTAAGGGGACACTTTCCCATGGCCTGAGCACAAATTTACCCAAAGCGATCAGGAGCAGATATAGAAAAGACGTTCTAGGGAATGTCTGTACGCCCAAAACTAGTAATCTATTGAATTTGCTGCCTAGGACAGCTGCCTAGGGGCTTGAATATTAGCTTGATGGGGGCGCTGAAGCCAAATGCCTCGGAGTCCAACAGCGTTGGCTCCCCTAAAGTCATCTTTACGGCTATCTCCCACATGCCATGCCTCACTGGCATTGGAGCCATGCTTTTGCAAAGCAGTTGTGAATATCAGCGGGTCGGGTTTAGCGGCTCCGGCTTCTGTGGAAATGGTAATAGTTTCGAAATACTGCTTTAGGTCCAAAGCATCGAGCACTGCGTAGATCCGCGAGTCAAAGTTAGAAATTATTCCCAAGGAAATTCCCATCCGTTGCCAGCGCTTAAGAGAACTAAGGGTGTCTTCATATACGACCCAGGGAGCCGCCGTCGCAAAGTGCTGATAAACCCCTTCAAAGAACGCCTCAAAGTCAGCAAACTGGTCAAAAATGCCTGCCCTCTGAAAGGTATCCTTGGCTACAGCTAACCACCAAAGATACTCACGGTGGGGAATATCCACTGGGGATACATCTGGAAAGGCCATGGCACTGGCCGTGGCAAAGCTGCGATAAAAAGCCTGATCTAGCTGACTAGCAGACGCGTTGACTCCCGCTTTTTGAGACAACGCTTGATACACCTCACCAACGCTCCCCTTAACACCAAAGAGAGTACCGACGGCATCCAAAAAGATCACTTTGGGGTTAGGCATGTTAAGAAGAGCGATAGGAGCACAAACAGGGAAAAGGACTTACGAAACCGACAACAGCTCTCGCAACGGCTGACTGAGCCAGTTTAGACCCACTCGCAGCTGATGCTCAAAGGTGGGCATACGATATAGGTAGGTAAGACGCCGAACAACATGGGCTGTTACCCCGTCTAGGGTAAGCCCTAAGCCTGTCAGGGTAGCCGTGTCGCTCCCCAAAGTCATCATTTCACCCAGATGCTGATATCTGAAGGGAAGTGGAGGACGCCCCGTTAGAGAAGCCCAGATATTCCAAGCGGTGTAGTCAGCCTGCTGTAGCGCTGCTTGAGCTGTAGTAGGAACGGTATTCCCATCGGCGTCTTTGCCATCTGCTAAATCGCCCAGGGCAAAAATATGAGCCTGGTTCAGCAGCTGCAGTGTGGGTTGGATTTTGAGCTGCTGTCGCTCATTGCGCTCAAAGGGCAGATCGGTAATTAATGAATTCACTCGATTGCCGACGGTCCAGAGGACTAGGTCAACCGGTAGTACGTCCGTCTGGTCTTTGTAGCGCAGGGCAATGATATCAGCACCGACTTCGGTGACGGTTGTTTCATAGTCAATCCAGATGCCTTTATCGGTCAGAGCAGATTGAGCGGCTTTTTGATTAAATTCAGGTGAGTTCTGCAGAATGGCAGTTCCCCGTTCAACAATACGCAGCCGTCCGCGCTCACCCAGTCTCTCAGCAATTTTGCAGGCTAGCTCTATGCCACTGTAGCCACCGCCGACGACAGCGACTCGAATCTTATCGGCATCAGAGCTTTCTAGCTCACGCAGGCGCTCTTTTAAGGCATAGGCATCATCAAGGGTGCGAAATGCGATCGCATAGTCGTTCACCCCCGGGGCCATATCCATTGGGGTCTCTCCACCCAGCGCCAGGACCAGTCGATCATAGGGCAAAGTATCCCCATGCTCCAGACAGACCGAATTAGCATCAGCATCAATACTGGTTACACCGCTTTGGCAAAACTTAACACCAGTTCCCGCTAGCAGCTCCGTATACGGGGGGGCAATCTCCCAGGTCTGCAGTTCGTCTGTTACCAGCTCATAGAGCAAAGGCGCAAACAAGAAGCGATCGCGCTGATCGACTAGCGTAATTTCTGGCTTTACTGTCTTATCCCAAGGCAGCTTGCTTAAAGCAAGCGCCGTATATAGGCCGCCAAAACCACCGCCTAAAATCACAACCCGCTGATTTAATACTGCCATCCGCCGCTAATAGAGTTACCGGTTATTAGGATAGCGTGGCTAGCCTTTACAGTGCCGCCGTCTGGAAACTATTCCGCTGCATGGGTGTAGCAAACAAATCCCTAAAACTTGCCTGCCGAGCATCTGCCGGTTCAGGAGCATCTTCCCAGAGGCTTTCATAAAAGAAAAAGCTCATACCTAGCCCTGAGCTACGAGCAGCTCGCACCTTAGATTCGATAAACCTGATGGGCACAGGTGCATTGCGCAAGCCCGTCAAAATACCTGCTGCTGTAGGTATTTTTTGCTGTGTCTCGCGAATAGATGACGTATAGAGCTGTTTGCGAAAATCTCCGAGATTATTCCGGTATATCTGCACAATTAGCTCGTCTACCCAACCCTGGCGAACCCAAGTAAGCCAGTCCTGTAGCTGTCCTTTATAAGCAAAATCATACGGATTAGGCGCAACCGAAAAGATAAGGTCACGACGCCGAGCTTTCAGATCCGCGTTGAGCGTTTTGACAAATTCTGTCAGATGGTCGGCACGCCACTTCACCCACTGAGGGTTGTGCGGGTCGTTGGGAACGTCTCTGCCGGTCTCGGCTTTGTAAAGACTGCGAGTGTAGTCGTCATAGCCAAACTCTACTGGCAAAATAAAATGATCGTCAAACTGAACACCGTCAACGTCATAGCGGCTGACTAGCTCTAACAGCATGTGGGTAATAAACTGCTGTACCTCAGGTCGGTAGGGATTTAACCAAACCATGTCCCCACCCTCACGGCGAGTGTCAATACGACTACCGTTACGTTTCTCAGTTAGCCAGTCGCTATAAAGCGTGGCAAGTTCAGAGGTGGCCGGAGCCATAAACCCAAATTCAAACCACGGAATAACCGACATGCCTTTGCTGTGTCCCTTACTGGTCAGCTCAGCCAGAATGTCATAGTCTTGAATGCCGCGTCGCACAAAATGCTGAATCCCTGCCCGCCGGGCTATGCCACTATCAAAAAAGGTGTACCCCCCATTCCAAACCACCGGATACAGAGTGTTGAAATTCAGTTCGGCCAGCTGATCAATAGCGCCGTGCAGTTTGGGACGATCGATCAGCACGTCGGTATCATTGGTGGTCAGCCAGACGCCACGGATTTCCTGAGCGGGCACAGGCTGCCTTAGTGCGACTGCCGGCATTAGTGACTGCAGTAAAACGACAGCCAAAAAGGATAGCCCAAAGAGCAAAATCGATAGAGGTTTCCAGCGCCAGGTGGATAGGTTCATAGCATTAAAAACAACAATGATGTAGATAGAGATTTAGCTATGGCGTTCCACAGCTAACAAACAGAGATATCGCTGATTTACCCCTAGCTATTCACAAATTCAAGCCCTATTTCAGAACAAGCCATGCCTTCAGGGAAGAAATTTTATAGAGACCTATAATAAAATTTTTGGCATCGCTGACTTTGATTGGAGCACAACAGAAATGTGTCCATCGCGCTAACGATATCTATCTACAGCCGTTCATTGCCGGGATAACGATTTCAAGCTTTTTTATAACAAGAGATTCTTATACAAGAGATATAGCTATCTTATAGTTTTAGCAGTATTCTCGGATGACATTTCAGGACGTTTTGTCATACTCTCACCTTTTGGTCATTAGGTCATCCTGTGACAAGGTCGCGAATCTAGCCAAGAGTCAGTAACCTTGAAACCCGCGTGAGATGAGCATAACGGTATTGAGCGATACGCACAAATATCCAGCGATGTGGCTAAGCAGCTTAAGAGGCTTTGTTAAAACCTAGCTGTCGTATTAGCGCATGGTCCTTAACCATCGGCAAGACTTCTTGAAACCAGAGACGGGCCATATCTTCTTTATCCTGAAGCATCAAGAGACGACTACGGGTAAGCATGACACTGACTAAAGCATCTTCAGATAGGCTAGCCTGTCGTAAAATTCTATCTAAAAGTGTTTCAGCTGCTTCTAGGTTCTCTTCTTGCAAGTAGATCTGTGTCAAGGCTATTCGACTATCAATATCGTTAGGGTAGTCATCAACAATCTGTTGGGTTAGCTGCCGAGCCTCTACCAGTCGTTCTTGATGGGTATAAGCCATAGCTAGGCTGTTTAGCACAGCGGAATTATTGGGTTCTAGCTCCAGCGCCTGTTGCAAATACACCTCAGCTGTTTCAGCAGCTTTAGAAGACTCTAATGCAATCTTTTTCATAGCTTTCTCCAACAGATCTTGGACCTTAGGAGATTCTGTAGCTGGTGTCTCCGGAACAATTTCATAATTTGCCAGCGGTGGATTCTCACACCACTCACCACAAAGCCAGAGTTTTGTTGCGGTGAGCCGCTCTCGACTGGCTAGGAAAGACGCCATGTGGTATCGCTGGGAATCACTGCCGTATGTGCCTGATACAAACTCATTGATAGCCTCAACATGAATTTCACTGGGAGAGGTCTTGGTAATAACCATGGCGAGTATCCGTGCCATGGGGCTGCCCCGCTTTAACCAAACGGATACCATCTGACTAACAAATGGATAATCTGCTAGCAGTGTCTCCACAGCGTCTACTAAGGCAGGCTGAGGCTTTCGATCTGGAGTTATTGCCAAGGCTATTTGACGCAGGTCACGATACAGACTTTTTTCTACCCAGCCGTTCAGCTCAAAAGCCCAGGGACCTTCTCTAAACGTGGACGTCATGTCGAAGTCATCCAAGTTTTCCTTGGCAACGGTTAGATCAGGATATAGCTCTAGAGCAAGGTTCCACTGCTGTCTTGCCTGTACGGGTTCTCCTTGACGCATCAAAGCGACAGCTGCCAGATGATGAAAAAGGCCGGTTGCAACGGGTCGATCGTCCATATCTGGATCGGGAGGTACCGCATCTAGCATCTGTACAATCGCTGCCATGTCATCCAGATAAGCCAGCGCTTCAGCTTTGCGAGTGAGGTGATCGAGGTCGGTGCTGCTGCTAGTGAGCAGCAATTTTTTATGGGTTTCGGCCTCCGAAAAGTTTCCCCGCCAGCAGAGCAGTCTGATTAGACTAGACCGTAGCAGCACACTATCGGGATACTGTTGGAGGGTGGACTGGAGAGATGCGATCGCATCTGCATATCGATCGTCCGCTATGTAAGCGGCGGCCAAACAGTCATACCCCGGAATAAAGTCCTGACGCTGTTCTATCAGCAGCTGGGCTGTTTCGATGGCCTTTTGAGGCTGACGAGTTTCCGTATAGGCCCGCGTTTGCTCATAGAGAATACCCACATCCCAATCACCTGGGTATCTCAGCCCCATAGATTCCAATACTTGCGATAAATTGGGCTCAATTATGCTTAAGTGTTCTTTACCTTCGACACTGCCAGTGTGATCGGGCCAACGCTCAATGGCACAGCGATATTGTTGTACACCCAGAAGAGGATAGTAGTTGAGTACATAGGCATGCCCTAGCAAAAAGTTAACCCGAGCATCGTTGGGTTTAAGCGCCAAAAACGCGTCGCAAGTAGCCTGATACTGATACAGCTGACCTAGTTCGTAGTGGACTTCTAGCAAATAAGATAAGACATCAAGACTTGCAGGATGAGCCTGCTTAAGCCGCTCTAGAAGAGACAGCGCGTCTGTCCACTGCTCTCGGCGAAGTAGCGCTTCAACATGAGCTAGCTCTGTTGTTAATGGTTGACTGCCAAAGCCACGATTAGCGCTCTTTTTCTTTTTTGTTTTCTTCGCCATGGCCCCTATCAATAGATTTACCCACCTTAGAATCCAGTACCGGCGTTACCCCAAAAGATTTAGAAAACATTTAGCAAGTGGTTAAGGCTACCTATAAGCTAGAAATGGCTTTTGCTATTTGTCAATCATGTCTACATCAGCTTGGGCCGGTCGCCACGACAGCAAAGATCTCCTGCGGCAGCGGATTTGGTCTACGCTCAAAACCCATCAGGCCGTGCATCGCGATCCGGTAGGACATATTCCTCACTTCATCGGGTCTGATATTGCAGCCCAGCGTCTGGCTGCGACCGAGCTATGGCACCAGGCCCAGGTTGTAAAATGCAACCCTGACTCCCCCCATCAGCCCCTACGTCTACAGGCTTTAGCTGATAGTAAAGTCCTCTACATGGCAGTCCCTCAACTGTCTCGTCAAAGATGTTTTGTAGAGCTAACAGCAGCAGTTCTTGAGGCCAAAGGTATTTCACTGAGCGCAGCGGCTTCTATGAAGGGAGCCCTGCATCATGGGCAACTGGTCACCTTTGACGAAATGCAGCCAATTGATTTAGTCATCGTAGGCTGTGTGGCGGTAGCGCGCAATGGCGGTCGTACCGGAAAAGGAGCGGGCTTTGCTGATTTGGAACTGGCAATGCTACGGGAATGTAAATTAATTTCAGAGAACACGCCCATTGCCACCACTGTCCATGATTTACAGATAGTTGATCCAGCCGAGCTACCGATGCAGGCCCATGACTGGGGACTAGATTTAGTGGTGACTCCGACTCAATGTTTCGTAATTGACAATCTTCATCCTAAGCCTGCTGGTCTTGACTGGGATATCATTCAACCAGATCAGCTGGACAATATCCCAATTTTGCAGACTTGGGCCAAACGCCGATAAGATTTCTGGCATTGCTGATCCTCAAGATAGGCTGGATATAAGAGAACCCGCCAAACAGCAGCGGCTATACGGCCCATCTCCTCAACCAGTAATCGCCAATTTCTTTATTTCTTAGCTATGGCGCTACCTCCTAGCCTCTTGATTCGTACAGCAAGAACCGTTTGGACCACACTCTGGCACACGATGATGTCCCAGATGGCTCCTAGCGATCAGAGGGGAGCCTATCAGCGACCGGAGAGTATATTTTGCGATCGCATTCCCTCTAAAATTTTTCCTGCATCCCCCCACCGCTACCGCTTGATTGTTGGCATGGGATGTCCTTGGGCTCATCGTACTCTGATTGTCCGAGCCTTAAAGGGGCTTGACCAAGTAGTTCCGGTCACCATAGTCTCCCCCTCAGGCAACGAAGGCTGCTGGATATTTGAGCAGCCCAATACCAAGGAGTCTCTCAGCTGCCGTACAATGCCTCAGTTTTACACAAAAGCTAAGCCTGGATACAAAGGGCGAGCAACGGTTCCTGTTTTGTGGGACAGCCAGACAATGTCAATTGTCAACAATGAAAGCGCCGATATTATTGAAATCCTAAACGACGCCTTCAACGACTGGGCCGTTTATCCGGACCTTGACTTGTATCCGACCGAGCTGCAAGCTGATATCGATCAATGGAACAAACGTATCTACCACACCGTAAACAACGGTGTTTATCGCTGTGGATTTGCCCAAACCCAAACAGCCTATACAGAGGCATGTAACGAGCTATTTGACACATTAGATACCATTAATACTAAGCTTGAAACCGACCGCTACCTCTGCGGCAACAGACTCACTCTGGCAGATATCCGTTTGTTCACCACACTGATTCGCTTTGATATTGCCTACTACAGTTTGTTTAAGTGCAATCGTCGCAGCATTGCCGAGTACAGTCATCTCAGTGGCTATGTAAGAGATATCTATCAGCTGGCTGGCGTTGCTGAAACCTGTGATGTAGAAGCTATTAAGCGAGACTACTTTGGCAATCTCTTCCCCTTAAATCCAGGAGGTATTATTCCCCTAGGCCCTGACCTAGAAAGTCTGCAGGCTCCTCACGGGCGCGGGTAAAACATCCGACAGGGCTGGAGCTCTAGGCAAAGATCATCAGTAATGAACCGCCAGATAGAGACGACTAAAGCTCAATCTATTCCTAATTCAACAATCGTAAAACATCAATCTTTCTCGATATAACGTCTAACCGAATTTAAGTCGATATAACGATCCGTTGCATTGCGCAGTTCTCGAGCAATCATGCCTTCAGTAGACACAACTGTAATGTGAGTATTTTTAGAACGCAGTAGCTCAATTGCCCGCTCAAAATCGCCATCACCACTGAATAAGACAACTCGGTCATACTGAGCGGCCGTATTAAACATGTCAACAACGATTTCAATATCCAGATTTGCTTTTTGGGAATAGCGCCCGGAATTGTCATCGTAGTATTCCTTTAGAATTTTGGTACGCACGGTATAGCCAAGGCTAATGAGCGCATCACGAAATCCACGCTGGTCCTGTGGATCTTTTAACCCGGTATACCAAAATGCATTGATTAAAGTTGAAGGAACCGTTTCTTTGGTGAAGTATTCAAGGACACGCTTGGGATCAAAAAACCAGCCATTTTTTTGCTGGGCGTAAAACATATTGTTCCCGTCTACAAATATAGAAAGTCGGCTTAACGGTTGCGTATGCATAGAAGTAAAAACAATGACATTAACTAGAAACTAAATAGCTGACCTTCAAAGTAGATAGTCAGAGCAGCTACTTAGAAATAGTCCGGAACCTAAATATAAGAGCAGAAAAGCAACTAAATACAAGTGTTAGATACAATCATCTACCAAGCTAATACGTAACTCCCATTGTTTGGAATGATACAGGCTTGAACAAGTGGTAGATAACTACAGCTAACCTATAGAGAGCTTAACGGTGACGATATATAAATAATCAAAACTGTAGATTTCCTTAGGAGGCTTAGCTTATACCTATCAACTGACTAAACGTTTAGCATTTTCCCCATACTGGTAGAACACTTATAAATATTCATAGAGCTTTGTATCCATACCTTTTCAGTTACAATACACAGTTTCAGAACATAAACCAGCTTCATTATACGGATACCTTATCTAAAAGCTATCAGGCCATCTAAATCGATTGCCTTTAGTAACACTGGCTACGCCTGAATCTACAGATAAATCCCCCCAGAAAAGGACAAGTTACTACTATAGGGTAGATTTGACTACCGTGCGGGCTCCTAGCGCATATTCTCGCCCGCTCAAAGCTTCTTATTTCCAGGAGGCAGCTTTTCAAGATGCAACGATCCAATATCCGTACCAAGTATCAATGATTTGGATAAGCGCCTATCATAAGGATGGATCACTAATAATAGTCTCGATTCATTATGATATTTACTTAAGCATTATGCCCGTAATACTATCGCAAAACTTACGTATTTTTATACACGATAAGTTGCTAAATACTGAAACCGCTCGTCCTAGCATTTACCTATCTTAGGTAGCCCCTTTCCACAACAGGTTGCATCATCATATTGCTTTAATTTGTATCGTATATAAATCCTCAGCTTTACACGGATGAAACAGGATGGTGCCGACATTACGGCTACGCTAACCTCTCAGGACCGTTTACGTGTCTTTTTGCCCACTATAAATATTGCCCGACGATGGAGAGCCTGCCTCAACATAGCCCTGGTTGGGGCAACTGCATTAGTAACAGGGTGTAACCTTAGCTTTGTACGCTCACTAGAGCATCAGTCCCAGTCGTTGATGTGGGAGTTACGAGGTGCCGTATCAGCTCCAGATGACATCGTTATCCTAGCTATTGATGAAGAATCTCTATCTCAGGGACAGCATTATTTAGACCAGCCTGAAGACTATCCCGAACTCGCAGCCATTAGCTCATGGCCTTGGCCACGGGCAACCTACGCGGCAGCTGTGCAAAAGCTTCTAGATGCTGGCGCAGCTGCCGTCGCTTTAGATATTGTGTTTGCCCAGCCTAGCAGCTACGGCCCAGCAGATGACAGAGCTTTTGCCGAAGTTTTAGCCCAAAAAGGCTCGCAAGTAGTGCTGGCAGCAGAATATGGCGATATTGATTTGAGGCAGGGGTCTTTGCTACAGCCAACGTTGCCTCTACCAGATTTTCGTGAGATGCCAATTCAAGTAGGAGCCATCAACTTCCCGATGGAGCCCAATGGCAAAATCCATCGCCTCAGTCGAGAGTTTCTAGACACACTCAAAGAAGTAGAAGCTAATCTCCTAGGAGAGGAGCTGTCTATCGAAAATAGTACTGAATCTCGAGTTTTAAGTTTTCCAGAAGCAACGTTGGCCGCAGCTCAAATTGAGTATTCCAAGGATAAAGGCGATCATATTTTCTTCCATGGACCCAGCAAAACATTTCAGCACGTTCCTTTCTGGTACATTCTGGACGATGAGCTTTGGCAGTCTCAGTTAGATAACGGTCGTTTTTTTGAGAATAAACTTATTCTCGTCGGGTCTACGGCCTCGCTACATCAAGATTTTCATGCGGCTCCTTTTTCCAAAAGCCTTCTATATCCGACACCTATGGCCGGTGTAGAGATTTTGGCAAATACTGTTGCGACGCTACGAGATGATCTAGCTCTGTATTCCCTATCTCAGAAACCTTGGATGAGTGCACTACTTGTAGGTAGCTGGTTGGGGGGTATGGTTATCGTCATGAGCAAAATCTCATCTCGTAAACCATTTCATCGACTTATTTGGGCTGCGTCAGGAGCCCTTTTATGGGCAATAGGGGGATTTATTGTTTTTACCACTGGGGGGGTCATTATTCCTATTGCTACTCCCATCTTGAGTGTATTGGGATTTGCAACCGCAGACTTTGCCATTGGATTCTTTAGTGAGCAATTACGTAAAAAGACATTACGTAGTACTCTGGCTCGCTATGTTACGTCTCCGATCGTACAAGAGATTATTAGCCAGCAAGATGACTTTCAAGACCTACTGGCTACCCACGAGAGTGAGATGATCGGCACGGTACTCAGCGATCGCTACCGGATCAGCAAAATTTTAGGCGCAGGTGGCTTTGGAGATACCTATCTGGCTGAGGATACCCAACGACCTGGAAATCCAATTTGCGTTGTCAAGCAGCTAAAAATTGTTAGCGACAATCCTAGGGCACACCAGTTAGCCCAGCGTTTATTTTCAGCAGAAGCTGCCACTCTAGAACGTCTAGGAGAGCATGATCAGATACCAAGATTGCTGGCTTATTTTGAAGCTAACTATTCGTTCTATCTGGTGCAGGAAATGATCGATGGGACCTTACTAAAAGACTTACTCGATCCTCAGCGCCCCATGTCACAGCGGGAAGTCGCTCGATTTTTGTTGGATCTACTCCCCGTAATCGAAGTCGTTCATGCTCAAGGGGTTATTCATCGAGATATCAAACCCTCTAATGTTATTGCGCGCCATGGCGACCATCGCTACGTTCTGATTGATTTTGGCGCAGTCAAACAAATTTCTAATCGATTGACTGATACTAACGCTCGTATTACGTCAACAGTTGGCATTGGCACTCAGGGATATATGCCCAGCGAACAGTCGGCCGGATTACCCAACTTTAGTAGCGATCTTTACGCTCTTGGCATTACTGCGATAGAAGCATTAACCGGTTTGCCCCCACATGCGATTCAAAGAGACAGTCATGGGGAAATTGTATGGCACGATCAGATCCCGGATCTAAATTCTGGTCTAGCTAAGGTCATAGATAAGATGATTCGCTATGACTTTAACAAACGCTATTCAACCGCGACAGCTGCTCTCAAGGAGCTACAAGATCTCAGGTTAGATGGACTATCTGCTGAATCCGATGAAAGACCTATACCTGAGCCTCTAATTTCCGACGATGGAGAGGCCAAACGCTCAACAGTTATCTTACCGACAGATTGGGAAAGGAGCTATAAGAAACCAGACGCTACCACCGCAATAGATCCTGATGACAGCGACACTTTAGAAGTAGGTTAATGTAAATTACCTACTACATGATCAGGCCTCAAGCTAAATTCCCAAGGGATAAAGAGCTTCTCAGTTCGCTCCTGCTGCTGTTGGTTGAGGAAAATTAGATCCTTCAATTTCTAGAGCTGGAGTCTGCAACACTTCGGGATCATTAGCTCCCGATGGCTGCCAGTCAAACTCCTCAGGGACAACGGCTTCACGACCTGGGACTTGGTCGGCTTCTAGGGTTGGAGCTATTACTTCTGGAGTCGTTGGCACTACAGCTGGAGTTTCAACAACTGTGGGGACTTCTGGCATAACCACAGGAGCTGGAGGTAACTCCACCGGGGTCGGAGTCGGAGCCACTACGACAGGAGTCTGAGGTGTCTCAACCGAGGGAACAGCCACAGCAGGGGGTGCAACAGGCGCTTCAGCCGGAACGGAAATTTCCACCACAGGGGATTGAGGTTGCTCAACGGGTCCTGTCACTACGGATGGAGTAGACTGTTCAACAACAGGAGCAGGAGCCAATGTAGCAGGAGTAGCCGTACCAGGCTGCATGCTTGGTGCCGGTGCAGAAACCGCCGCTACCGGCACCGCGTCAGAGGAGGTTAAACCCGGCTGCACTTCCCTAATAGTCGCATTTGTATCAACCGCATTGCTACCGGCTAGACTTTCAGAGGGCGTAGCGTTGGTTACTGAACTATTTTGTTGAGAGGACGCTACCGTCACCTGACTGAGGTTGTGAAAAGACTCTGCTGGGGATGATTCAAAACTTGGAAAACTAGAAAAAAGAACGCTATCAACGGAAATCTCAAAACTTTCAATCTCTGCAGCAGAATTGCCAGCAACAATAAATCCAGGATTTTCTACAATTTCTTCAGCGGGTCTATCATCATCAAAATCGCCCTGTAGTTCTAAGGCATCCTTAATTTCTTGCCACACACCTTGAAGGTCTTCAGACAGTTCTACAGGCGGAGTTGGACTATCCAGATTCAATCCTTCTACCAATCCACTAGTTTGATAGAACGTTGCTAAATCAAACTCAAGTCGCTGGGTAATGTTGTCCCCTTCGAGCACAACCATTTCTCCGGCATGGATAGGCTGCTGCTGTGAGCCGCTTTGATTATAGGCAATCATCGCTCCAGCCGGGTTGTTGGTAAGCGCACCAACAAAGGTAATTGGAGAAGAGCAATCGCCCTCAGCAGTTAATTCTGCTAGACATCGAACTCTGACAAACAAAGCCGAACCTTGGATACCTGTAACCGCGTTGGGTGTCTGTATAGTAGTGCGGCCACGTCCAGGCGGAATAAGTAATAAAACAGTACCGTCAGATAGCTGAAAGTTTCGAGTGTTCGGAGTAAATCGAAATGTTGCCTGCTCACCCACTCTGGCTAGGGAGCCGTCATTAAACCGTAACTCAGCTCTAGCAGAGGAAGATGTGCGCAGCGCATCGCCAATATTCATAACGTCAGCGACACGGGCCAGCCGAGGACTATAGCCGCTAGGGATCAGATGAACCCGATTACGCAATCGCTCAACTTTAGCCCAAGTCAGCGAATTTTGTGCCCAAGCAATACTAGGAATACTAAAGACGAAAGAGGCACCTAGTAAAAGCGAGCACCAGCGTGGAGAAACTTTGCGCATAGTGAAGTATGGGCTCATGGGCAGAAGTACTGGGCGAATGCACCAAGCAGGAGCTTTTATTCTTCTCCACTAGTAATACTACCCAACTTTTTAGCATCGTGACCACAGTTTGTTCACGCTTTCTTTAAAGTGTGGCTCAGATCTTGTAATTTATAAGGCTTTTGTCCCGATCTTTAGGTGTTTTTCCATATCCTGGGAAGAATGTTTTGAGTATTTGCACTCACCATCTTAACGGTGGCAGTTCTTCTGCACTATAGTTACAGATGCAATGCAGTGCTTGAGATACCTCAATGCACTAAGCGGGAGCAAGCTGCTTATGATTAGACAGATGGGCTCATATTAAGAATATGGATTGTCAATGATAGGACTGTTTTCTAGGCCGTTGGATGGAATACAGCTCCTTGCTATTTGCCTGGGTATCTGGGTGAGTTTGGAGTGTGAAGCAGGTGCTCTAGACAAAAGTACTCCGGATGTTTCGACAACTAGCCCACATACCTCTTTTTGCCAGGACCGTAGCGTAGATGCAGGTATAGTAACGTTCCCATGGGCTGACTTATTAGAGCATACTGACATAGCTAATGAGCTCTCTACTATTGATGTGTCTAAAATCACTTCTAGACAATCAGCTACCTCATCCGATAGCTGTAAGGGCATCAAGCAAAACAAGCCGAGGTCACATGTCGTGGGCATTTATGCTGGTGCTAGCGAGAGTAGCAGCTTTTTAGTCTCTGACGATGCAGATGACCTAGAGTCAGTGGCGGAGCAACCAGCCGATGACGAGGATGATGCGAGTAATAGCTCCGATGATGAACTGGGTGATGACGAGCTAGGGATCTTGCGGGTGCGATCGCAGCCCGTCGGCAGCGACAGCGAGCTAGGCGTTCTGCGTGTTCGTCCAAACAACCCTAATAATGAAGTCCCAATAGAGGTTGAACCGGAACCAACCCGTCGGACCAGCGTATTTTTAACCGGCCGTTCCAACGTTTACGGTGGCAATAATCTGTTTCGCACTCCCAATCCCATTGACGACCGCATCTACCAGGCTGGCATCGGAATTTTTGCTTTTCCCCGGATTTCTGACACAACGAATTTAGTGATCAGTGCGGAAGCTAACTTAGCTCGATACGAAGATCTATCGGTCGTCGACTATAACGAGCTTCAGTTTCAAGCTGGTATCCGGCAGCGTTTGGGCAAACGCAGCTATGGCCAACTGAACTGGCGGTTTCAAGATCTCAGTAATCCCGACGGTGATTCCTTTTTTACAGCTAACTATATAGAGCTGCTGCTAAGTCGGCGCGATATCTTAAGTAATCGCGTTTGGTTAGATACTTACTATCAGGCTCGTTTCAGTCAAAGCGATCCAAAAGCCTTTAGCCGATTTAGTCATATCGCGACAGGTTCTCTAAACTATGGGTTTGATCCACAGACGCGAGTCAGTTTGCTATATCAGCTATTTTTAGACGACTATACCGAAGTTGTCCGATTTGATACGTACCATCAAATACTCGCTCAAATCAGTCACGATTTGTCGAGCACCACACGAATAAGCATATTTACCGGATTCAGATTTGGTAATTCGTCCCTATCAACCATCAACTTTGATGACACGATTTATGGGGCCAGCATCAACGTCAATGTACCGCTTTTCTAGCGAGACACCGCTGACAGGTGCGGGCTAACAGCAGCGGCCAGTTTTTCTAACATCGCTTTGGTCGTCTCAAAATCCACGCAAGCATCAGTGATGCTCTGACCGTATACCAAATCGTCCAGGTTTTCAGGAATAGGCTGACGACCTGCCAAGATATGGCTTTCAATCATCACTCCCAAAATATTGCGTGACCCGGTATTGAGCTGAGCCGCGATGTTATCCAATACTACGCTCTGCTGCTGGTGCTGCTTCTTGGCATTAGCATGGCTGCAATCCACCATGAGCCGAGGATTAAGACCGGCTTTAGAAAGCTGATCGGTGGCTTGCTCAACGTTTTGCTGATCGTAGTTGGGGCCATTTTTGCCGCCACGCAATACTAAATGACCATCAGGATTGCCTGTAGTCGCCACAATGCTAGCTAGTCCACTGCGGTTAATACCTAAAAAATGGTGGGCCCGGCTGGCCGCAACCATAGCGTTGGTAGCCGCTTGCAAACTACCATCAGTATTATTTTTAAAGCCGATGGGCATCGACAGACCAGAAGCCATTTCTCGATGTGTTTGACTCTCAGTAGTTCGAGCGCCAATAGCCGTCCAAGAGATGACATCGGCAATATACTGAGGCGTAATTGGGTCTAGCAGTTCAGTAGCAGCTGGCAGACCCATCTCAGCCAAATCGATCAAGAGTTTGCGGGCCAATCTCAGCCCCTGATTGATATCATAGCTGCCATCTAGATGGGGATCATTAATGAGTCCTTTCCAGCCAATATTGGTGCGAGGTTTTTCAAAGTAAACTCGCATGACAATTTCTAGCTGATCGGCCAGAGCTGTTCTTAGTTCGGCAAGTCGCTCACCGTAGTCTCGTGCGGCCGCTACGTCATGAACTGAGCATGGACCTACAATTACTAGCAGACGACGATCCTCGTTGTAGAGAATATTGCGGATGCGATCGCGAGTTGTAGACACCAGAGCAGCAGCCGACTGAGTGAGCGGAAGTTCCGAATGAATCATATCGGGACTGATCAGTGGCCGAGCCTCTACCACATGTAAATCTTGCGTTTGATGCATAGCACAGAAAGAATCGCGAGAAAAATGCACATAGCCAGCCGCAGCGGCTGGTATCTATTTTGACAGGTCTTGAATGTAACCAGTGTAACGTCAAGAATTCGTTAGCCGCCGAGAAAAGTCATCCCAGCTGATCTGGCGTTCTAAATAGTTAGGAGCATCAGGTCGATACGGCCCCGCCAGGCGGTCAATCATAACATTGGCGGCCCTATCGGGCAGCACCGGCACATCAGGGTCTGCAGCGGTAGGGCGAACAAGAGAGCTAGAAAATCCTCGAAATATCAAGATTTGCTCAGACTCACCGTCTAAATCAGCAGTAACGAGCAAAACCTCTTGAGGGTGCTGAAGCGTATACTGCTCAAGCCGCTTTTCAATAGAAGCTGTCATGACAGATGCTTACTGGTTAAGAGCAGAACGCCCCTGACGTCCCAACTTGACAAAAATAAAGTAACTCAGGGTCAGTACATAGATCACTAGCGCTAAGATTGCCCAAAATCCCAGAAACCCAGGGGTAAACCCGCTGTGAAACGATTCTCTAAATAACTGTGGAGCTTCTAGCCATACCTGACACCTTTCACCAGCAAAGACGGTTCGCGAAAACGCACAGGGTAAAAACGGTATCTGAAAGAGCACTCCCAGTCCGCAGTAGAAGGTTACTCCCCAGCGCCAGGCGGTAAAAACTAATTTGAGGAGCGAGAAGGGCTGCTCTCGAATCTCTTCGTTGAGGTCTGCCCAGAACCAAAGTGATACGGGTATGAGAATTCTCGCCATTAAAGCTACTAAGAAGCTAAAAGGGAGCTCCGCAATCATGAGATATACGGTAATGGCCAGCAGACTAGAGACTTTCCAATAAATAATGAGCAGCTGCTGAACGATATCAGCGCGACTAACCAATGCCCAGACTAAAAGCATCAATGGAAACAATACCGTGAATACCACCGCTAGGCGATAGTCTGTCCAAATCAATGACTGTAGCAACGAAAAACTGGGCATGGAGCTACTGGAAAAATCGTTAAAACGCTCTTTAGCGTAACACTGCAGGGGGGCATTGCGGCATCTCGTAGAAGGGACTGAAAGGGAGCCGGTCAAACGCAGAGAATATCTAAGAGCAGGGCCGAGCCCCTGTGAATAGGAGCTCGGCCCTAGCAAAAATAAATCAAACCTGTAAGCTTAAAGACTTAGGCTTGACCAACGAGCTGCAGCTAAAGAGCTGCCATTGCCCTTAATCTTCATAGATCCGACACTCATCGGCCTCAGGATTTTCATCACAGTAGGTTTCAAAATTGGTTTTTGGCTTCACAGATTCACGCTGGTGAGATGCTTCAGCCTGGAGTTCCTCAACTGCGTCCCAAGCAGCCGCACAGGATTCAGAGCCGTTGCCATCGGTGCTGCAAACGTCACGGGCTGATTTAATCTCTTCAGAAATTTTTTCTTGAATATCGCTCATAGTTAATTGTCTACCTTGACTTTCAACAAAGTATTGGATTTGAAAGTGTGCTTGAACCAACGTTGGAGGGTCTGCTTAGAGCTTCCCACCAGCATTAGCATAGCGTTGGAGGTGGTTTACATAGATCATGGTAACTTTGGTTTTATAAAAACCGTTGTATCTAAAGAAGCATTTTGTAATTAGACGGGCACCACAACGGTCAGGGTATGCTTAAATCCTGTAAGGTTTCTGTAAATATTTACAAATCCTTAAGATTCATGATTAGGCTCTCAAAAGCTCCATGTATTGGAGGTTGGGGCCAGCTTACAGGCAGCTTAAGGCTAGACTGCTAGTGTCTTGATCTATCTTCAGAGTATTGAGTTTTCCGTCATTGCCACCAAACGCTATGAAATGGGCCAGTGCCGTCTCTACCCACCCGTCCTTAGAATTAGCACTACGAGAAGTCATTGAGCGGGTCTTAACCCAGCTAGAAGCAGCCCCCAATCTGACAATTATTTTCATTTCGTCAGCGTTTGCCAGTGAGTATTCACGTGTCCTGCCTTTGCTGAAAGGACCTCTAGGTGGGGCACATATTATTGGCTGTAGCGGCAGTGGTGTGATCGGCAGAACTAATGCAGGCTCGCTGGTAGAAGTGGAGGAAACTGCCGGAATTAGTCTAACGGTTGCTCACTTGCCTGATGTTGATATCCAAGGATTTCATTTATCTATAGACGAACTACCTGATTTAGATAGTCCCCCTAGTGAATGGACTGAAATCATTGGTGTTTCACCAGCAGATAATCCCCATTTTCTATTGATGGCAGATCCCTTTGCTTCCGGCATGAACGATCTTCTTCAGGGGTTAGACTTTGCCTACCCAGACTCGGTCAAACTAGGTGGACTCGCGGGTATTGAAAGTATTAACCGCAGCTGTGGTCTTTTCTGCGGTCAGCAGCTGTATCGCCAGGGAGTCATTGGCGTAGCCTTAGCGGGCGATATCACAATCGATGCCGTCGTGGCTCAAGGATGCCGTCCGATTGGTCCTACGTTCCGGGTCGTTGAAGGGGACCGTAATGTGGTGACAAAAGTCGCAGCTGAGGTCACTCAGCCCGAAGCGGATGAGCAGACACCGTTAGAAGCTCTACAGGAACTCTTTCAAGATTTAGATGAAACCGACCGTCAGCTAGCTCAAGAATCCTTATTTATCGGTCTGGCCCAAAGCAGCTTCAAGCAGTCCCTAGGGCAGGGTGATTTTTTGATTCGTAACTTAGTCGGCGTCGATCCAAAAGTCGGGGCCATTGCCATCGCCGATCGCATTCGTCCAGGTCAACGGATTCAGTTTCATCTGCGGGATGCTCTAACAGCAAAAGAGGAGCTGGTGGCACTGCTAAAAACCTATCAGTTAGAGAATCAAGAGCGCATTCCCCCTTCAGGGGCTCTATTGTTTGCTTGTAACGGTCGTGGCACCAGCCTATTTGATGAACCTAACTGTGATACCGAACTTTTTAGTCAGCAGCTGGGACCGGTGCCCTTGGGCGGTTTCTTTTGTAATGGCGAAATTGGCCCGGTAGGTAAGACGACCTTCTTACACGGATTTACGTCCGTTTTTGGGATTTGTCGCAAATTAGACACATAGGGCTGGGCTTAAAAGAGATGGCGAACGGATGGCTGAAATCGGACATCGGTAGAGAATTCGATAGCCTTTGAATCCGATGCTGGCAGAGTGATTTTAGGCAGAGATTTGATAAACTCCCAGGTTCTCTCTAAGCGCTGACGACCACTGTCTGTGCTTAGTTGACTGAGACCGCCTAGAAGTGCGATCGCAGCCACACCAGCTATCGCTCGATACAGCACTGGCCGAAAAGATAACTGCCGCCAGATTGGTTGAGGGGGAGTCGGTACCTGAGGTAGAGGCTGAGCCTTGACAGGAGCTGTACGAATAGCCTGGCGCAGCATCAGCAAACGTCGATACATTTGCAAGGTTTCAGGTTCATCTATTAGCCACTGAGCAACAAGCTTACGCTCTTGCGGTGTCACCTCATTGTCGATGTAAGCGCTGAGCAGCTCAAAACGTGTCTCTTCATCGTAAGTTTCAGCCAAATCAACTTGCACAGACGACTCACCTGATGAGGTCTGACGCCAAGAGTCATCAACTGACTCAGATGAGCTATCAATTGAATCAATTGAGCTATCAAGCTGATCATCGCCAGATGAGCGGCCTTTGCCAAATGGAGCGCGATCAAAGGACATAACGTTTAGACCTGAATCTACCAGTGATACAGACATCAAAGCTACTGCTCTAAAACATCTGCTTGAAATCTGTTTGCATTTTCCCTAGACTCTGGAGGCTCGTCAAAGAGGCCAGTTTGCCCTAAAAGAAGCATTTCAAGGAATAAGCTTTAGCTTTAGGACATGGGAGATAGCATCTAGGACGTGGGACACAGTATCTAGGCCGTGAGACATAGCAAAAAGTATCCGGAAAGCA
>JBHJIL010000009.1:0-98450 GCA_050043465.1 Leptolyngbyaceae cyanobacterium | reverse complement strand
CAAAGACTTTTTGACCGGAATTTAAATCAGTTTTAATAAGACCATGCTGCAACTTGACAAAGGTATGTCTATTGTAGGTATCAAGCAGGAAGCCACCGTGACCCAGAACGTTTGACCAGGTGGTGAGCCGTTTCCATAGTGATGTTAAATTTGTGCCACTTTATACGGGTTAGGTACGAAATCTTGACGAACCTCCCCGAGAGAACTCATATACAGCGAAGGGGGTAAGGGTATACTAGGTTTTAGCCGTTTGCTTATTCAACCATGCAGCACTTGGCCAAGGTTTGCCGAACTACCTCTGAGGGCGCTCTCGTCTTACAATTTCTGGCGCGTCAGCTTGAAGATTACCTATGGGAGCTTTCCATCGGTGATCAAGAGGTGCTATCCACTCTCCCAGTCGTTTTTAATGAGGGCACCTTGGTACTGGTAGAGCTAGATGCCTCCAATCAGGTAGTTGAGCTACAAGAAGCAACCGATTGGGTTCTAGACCTGGTATCTCAGTTTTTGACCCAGGGAGTAACGCCTCAATTTTTTCATCAAGAGGTGGAGCGCGCTGAGCAATGGCGACAGTCTCTGACGCTGCAGAGCCAGGAAATTCGTCGTCGGGCTTTAGAAACTGCGGCTCGACGTGACGAAATCCAGGCTCTAGAGAAAAAGTTGAGACTAGAGCAAGAAGAATTAACCAAGCAAAACGGGACTCAGTCGCCTTAGCATTAGGCTAAGTTACCAAGCATTAATCTACTCAAAATAGACAATAAGCTACCGCAAGCCGTCTTCCGAGGCAACGACCTGCGGTCAGCTGAGAGCTATGAAGCGGACTCTTGAGCAGGTAGTAGAACCGTGCTGCCATTGACCTTATAGCCTGACGACGTTGGCAAAAAGATAGTGCGTAACAGTCTGGCGGCTGCACGCTGAGCCAGGTTACGCGCCACACGCTGCCCCATTTGTCGCGTTTGTGGTTTGGCTAAAACATGGGGAACGAGTTTGACGACTGTACCACCGTCCATTCCCTTCGTTTCTCCCAGTAATCCCATGATGCGGCTAATGTGTCCCCATTCCTGACCGCCCGATACGACTGGAGCTGCCGTTGCTGTTTCTTCACCGACGGCGGTTTGTAGACGCTTAAGCAGGCCATAGCCAAACTGATCGAGGCTTTTCGCTAGCTCATCGGCTATGTGGTTGCGGATATAGTCACCGCGCTCTGAGAAAAGGTAGTCAATGGTCTGCTGCAGAACCTTTTCAAGATCGTAATCTTGACTCGCACGGGCATTACGCAGCAGATTTTCTAACCGATTCCATCGAAAATCGCCGTCCTTAAAGAGTAGCTCCTGTAATGACTGCCGTAGTTCAGGGGAGGGATCGGTGAGCAATCGCTTAGCGACGTATGGATAGGCTTTACTAAGCACTTTGAAGTTTGGATCCACACTGATAGCAATACCGTCTAGTGTGACCAAGGAGCGAATAATCAAAGCATAGTAGGCCGGCACTCGGAAAGGATACTCGTACATCAGCGCGGAGAACTCGTCAGTAATGCTTTTTAGATTGAGTTCGGCGACAGAGGCCCCTAAAGCATTGTTAAAGACAGCCGCTAACGCAGGCACGATGGGAGCTAGATCGGTCTCAGGCGTTAAAAACTCTAGCTTGACATAGTCGTTAGCCAACCCGTCAAAGTCTCTATTGACCATGTGGACGATGGCTTCGATTAGACCGTAACGCTGATAGCTTTCCACATTGCACATCATGCCAAAGTCTAAGTAGGCCAGCTTCCCCTCATCAGTAACCAATAAGTTGCCTGGGTGGGGGTCAGCATGAAAGAAACCGTGCTCTAGAAGCTGTCTGAGAGAGCACTGAACACCAATTTCAACAATTTCGGTCGCCTTCAAGCCTTTAGATTCGAGTATGTCTGGCTCTGTGAGCTTGGTACCATTAATCCACTCCATCGTGAGCACACGTCGGGCGGTTAGCTCGGTGTAGATTTTAGGGACGATAATCTCAGGCAGGTAGCCGTAGAGAGCCTCAAACCGCTGGGCATTTTCCCCTTCATGGGTGTAGTCCATCTCTTCAAAGATGCGAGCGCCAAACTCGTCCATGATGCTGACAAGGTCACTACGCACGATGCTCAGGTTATTACAGGCCCATTGAGCCATGCGTCTTAGCAGATAGATATCGCGCGTAATCTGCACAGTAAGACCGGGTCGCTGTACCTTGATAGCGACATCTTCGCCAGTTCTAAGCTTGCCTTTGTAGACCTGGCCCAAGGATGCAGCCGCAACTGGATCAGATGAAATTTCTGCATAGATAGCCTGCGGGGTTTGCCCCAAATCTTCTTTGATTAAACGAAAGGCAATTTCGTTGGGAAACGGCGGAATTTGATCCTGTAGCTTGACCAGCTCTTCCATAAAGGCGGGGGGCACCAAGTCTGGTCGAGTGGAGAGCGCTTGGCCAATTTTGATGTAAGCAGGACCTAGCTTAGTCAACACTTCCCGCAGCTGAGTGGCGCGCTTAGCCTCGTTTTTAGCCTGGCTACCGGTTTGGCGATCCCACAGCAGTCCCAGACCAAATCCTAGAAAAGTCCAGACTAGCTCAACCAACCGCCAGAAAATTTGCAGCGGGCGGGCGCGGTAGTAATCTGCGATCGCATCTGGGTCATAGGTCAACAGCTCATCGACAGACCGTACTGACGACACTGGAGAGTCATTTAAGCTGGAGAACGTTGACGCAGTTTGCATGGGCTGCCTTCCTTACGTGTTCCTTACGTGTAAAGCTTCTAATGAGCCTGGATAGGGATAGACAGACAATGCATTCAGATCCACCATCCCAGTGCAAGCCTTGGACAACTTTAGACAATCATTAACTATTGTAACAAGTCTTTCTATACTCCTTAAGACTTATCTTTATTTACCAAGACGGTTAGATCTACACAGCCATAGGGGGGCAACGTAAAATTCTTGAAGAGACTCACGATAAACCTAGCAGCTGAATCGACCCGACTTTCACTCTTGAAGGCTGCCCTGTCCTCCAGAAAAATCAAAATATCAGCCTGACTCTAGCTCAAGTCACCATTTCACTTAATTTTCACAGTAAAAAATCCACAGTAAAATTGGTTAGCTCATTATTTGAGCAATGCCGTTATTAGGCGACCCCATCCTGTGCTCTGGTTTAGCTATATCCGTTTACAGTTTGCTACTGCCGCTTTGGAAAATAAATCTGTTAATCGTTGCCGCAGTATCGTTTTGAAATCCTCCAGACTCATTTTTTCTGGGCCCCAGCCATGGCTTCAACCTATTTTCTCTAGGAGGCAGAAGCTATGCTAACTTCCCTGAAAATCGACAATTTCACGCTGATCGATCAGCTGGAGCTGTCCTTACAGCCCGGTCTCAATGTCCTTACCGGAGAAACAGGTGCAGGCAAGTCAATTATATTAGATGCCATTGATACGGTTCTAGGTGGCAAAGCTAGCGGACGGCTAGTGCGGACCGGTGAAAAAAAGGCCTCGATTGAAGCAACTTTTCAGACACCTCCCATCGTAGCTGAGTGGCTTACCGCTAACGATATTCCTCTAACCAGCGAGGAACTGCACTGCAGCCGTGAACTCACCGCTGCTCGAGGTAGCGTACGCAGCCGCAGTCGCTTAAATGATGTCGTTGTGAAAAAAAATCAGCTAGAAGAGCTGCGACGACTTCTAGTCGAGATCACGGCCCAGGGACAGACTGTACAGCTAGGTTCTCTGGATGCTCAGCGCGACTGGCTTGATGGGTTTGCAGGTAGCCAGCAGCAGCGACAGCGACAGTCTGTAACCGCAGCATATACTGAAGCTGTCGAGGCACAACAGGCGCTAGAGCGGCGACAGCGGGCCGAACAGCAGCGACAGCAGCAGCTTGATCTATTTGAATATCACGCTCAGGATTTAAGCGGTGCTGATTTACAAGACCCTGAGGAGCTAGATCAGCTCAGGCAGGAGCATCAGCGGCTGAGCCACAGCGTAGAACTCCAAAAACAAAGCTATGAGGGATATCAAGTCCTCTATGAAAGTGATGGCAGCTTTGATAGCTGCTCTGATTTACTAGGACGAGTTGAAAACCTACTTAGCTCAATGCAGCGCATTGACGAACAGGTTACCCCCATCCTTGATCTAGTAAGCGATGCCCTAGCGCAGGTTGAAGAAGCCGGTCGTCAGATCAATACCTATGGCGAAAATTTAGAAACAGATCCCACTCGTCTGGCTGAGATTGAGGCACGGATGAGCTATCTCAAACAGCTGTGTCGCAAATACGGTCGTAATCTACCTGAATTAATTGAGTACTACCAGGAAATACAGGTTGCGTTGGATGCTCTAAACGGGGATGGGCAGTCTATTGAAGCTCTAGAAGCTGCCCATCAAGAAGCACAAAAGACCTTACTCGATGAATGTGACAAGCTGACCAAGCTCCGTAAAAAAGCTGCTAAGCGTCTAGAGTCTCAGCTGGTGGAAGAACTCAAACCCCTAGCAATGGAGCGAGTCAAGTTTAAAGCTGACTTACGAGCAGCCCCACCCCAGTCCCACGGTGCCGATACTGTGGAGTTTTTATTCAGCCCAAATCCAGGAGAGCCTTTACAACCCCTCACAGAAACTGCATCAGGCGGCGAAATGAGTCGATTTTTGTTAGCCTTCAAAGCCTGCTTTAGCAAAGTAGACTCAATTGGCACTCTGATTTTTGACGAGATTGATGTTGGCGTATCAGGACGTGTAGCCCAAACAATTGCTGAAAAACTTTATCAGCTGAGCCAGAATCGACAGGTGCTGTGTGTGACTCATCAGCCCCTAGTGGCGGCTATGGCTGACGCCCATTTTCATGTGGATAAACAAGTAATTGCAAACGGCAAGAAAAAAAGTGATGAACGCACTGTAGTACGAGTAACCGGATTAGATGCAAACGCTCGCCGCGAGGAACTCGCCCAGCTGGCCGGTGGTCGTTCGCACCAAGAAGGAATTGCGTTTGCAGAATCCCTTTTAGCTCAAGCAGAAACTATTCGCCAGAATTAACTCATCCTATAGATGCCAATAGTTTCCACAGGATGTCTGCTATAGTCTTCAACTAAGGTAGCGAACAAACCTTTAAGACTTTCAATAGCTAGAAAATTTTGAACAGAGGCTGGCATCATCATTGATTAATGGCAGGCATGTGCTTTTTTCAGCCATCCCTGTTAGGCGAGATAACTGACGCTATTGGCTATCTGATAGACGATAATGTCAATCACTTAGACTCTTTCTTTATTGATAGCAACAGATTAGCGCATTATCTATCGGATATTGTCGCTCCTCACGATGGCTTTAGCTATGAGGGACCGTTAAATAGCAACGGCTAGAGAGCGGCTCTATCCTACAGTGATCGTATCTATATGCTTTTCGCCGACTGGTACTATCTGCGCAAACCTGTGATTCATCGTCCTGTCATTCCATAGCATGTGCTTAAGATTGTTCTAATTATTGTTAAGGGATCTTTCCTGTGGCTACCCTTCCAGGGTGTATGCGTTAGTCAGCTGTTTAGGACAGCGTATGCCGATCTTTTATCTCAATCACAGTACCCTCATCTTCGAGTAGAGAATATCGACCGATTAAAAGCGGCGGACGCTCCCTGTAGGTTTCCGACTCTTGATAGGACGAACACTGTTTGGCTGCTAGCTCAGACCCCCACGTTTGCTCAAAGTCGGTGTCTCAGGTTAAAGACCGTATGGCTTCTATTCAGTCTATATTCAATCAGTCTCTTAGCACTTATTTTGCTAATGGAAGTTCTGCGCGGTCGTAGAATACGGGTACAGCTTCTACAAGAAAATGAAAAACGTTCTCACGATCTGGCACATTTAGGAGCTGATTTATTTTGGGAACTTGACCAAGGACTCAGGTTTTCTTACCTATCTGGCAATTTCCACCATCTTCAACGAAAAGATCTAGAGGGCAAAACTCCCTGTCAGGCACTATCCTCTGTGTCTACTTTAGAAGCAGATTGGGACTATTTTTGTATGCAATTGAGCCGACAGCAACCGATTAAGAACTTTACGTTACGGTTGAAAACATCGGACACAACGCTGCGCATATTCAATCTCAATGCTCATCCAATATTTGATGCGAACAAGCGTTTTCAAGGATATCGTGGCCTGCAGAGAGAAATTACGGAGGCGTATAATCTCACCCAAACAATTGCCTATCAGGCAACCTACGATCCGCTAACTGGGCTAATTAACCGCAACGAATTTGATACGCGTCTTCGGCAGGCCGTGCAGCGAGCTCGCGATCGCGGTGTCCCATCCGTTTTGGGATATCTCGATTTAGATCAGTTTAAACTTGTCAACGACACTGCTGGCCATCTAGTGGGCGATCAGCTGCTGGCAGAATTAGCTCAGCTGTTGCAACAGTCCGTTCGCAGTTCTGACAGCCTAGCGCGGTTGGGAGGAGATGAGTTTGGCTTATTGCTAGAAGGTTGTTCTCCAGAGCAAGGAGAACGGCTATCTCAGACATTAGTTGACAAGGTAAAAAACTATCGGTTCACCTGGCAAGGACGTCAGTTCCAGGTCGGGGTCAGTATTGGCTTGGTTCCCATATTAGGAGACGCTGCCAATATACTTAAGCTGCTTAGCCGGGCCGACTTAGCCTGCTATCGGGCCAAAGATCTGGGTCGGGGTCGGATCTATTTAGCCGATCAAAACAATACAGAACTTGCTCAGCAGCATCTCGAACTTATGCACATTGCTAATATTCCCCAAGCTATCGAAGAAAATCGATTCTATTTGGTGGAACAGCCCATTGTGTCACTGTTGGGCGATGCCTATGAGCATGTCGAGATTTTGTTACGTCTAAACGACGAATATGGCAATGTCGTACCTCCCAACCTATTTATTCCAATGGCAGAGCGCTATGGCATGATTGGTCTAATCGATCGCTGGGTAGTCAAAACTGTTCTGAGTGATTATCACTCTTATTACCCTAAGGCTGACACCATGGTAGCGATCAATCTCTCAGGCAGTAGTTTGAGTGATGAACGCTTCACCACATTTGTAGTCGAACTGTTGGGACAGTCAATGATGCCAGCTGAGAAACTATGCTTTGAGATTACTGAAACAACAACTATTTCTCAGCTCGACCAGGCATTAAAATTTATTACTACCCTCAAGAAACTCGGTGTACGCTTTGCCATTGATGATTTTGGCAGCGGTGTTTCCTCATTTGGATATTTGCGACAGCTACCGGTTGATTATCTCAAAATCGATGGAGATTTGATTCGTAATATTGAAGAGGAAGAATATATCTCGACAATTGTTGATATGGTCAATCAGGTCGCCGGCATGATGGGAATGAAAACAATTGCAGAATTTGTTGAAAATGATGTCATTTTAGATAGATTACGCACCTTGAACATCAGCTACGGCCAAGGATACGGCATTGGTAAGCCCAGACCTTTGCCTCGTTTACCCAAATGAGGCCGCAGATATTGCTATCTGCGGCCTCAATCAGGTTCTCACACGATTAATAAAAACAGTTCGAAATCAACGCTATCAAGCTACAGCCGCTAAAGGTTTCACCTGAGACAGCATATCTCTGAGAACGTCTCCTTCGATAACTTCCTCTCTAAGAAGCTGTTGCGAAATGCTTTCTAACAGATCGCGGTTGCTACGTAAAATCGCTAACGCCTGATCGTGGGCGGATTCTACTAGCCCTTTTACCTCAGCATCAATGGCACGGGCTGTTTCTTCGCTCATATTGCGGCGGGCATTGGGCATACCGCTATCTAAAAAGGAGCTTTGCTGTCCTTTATCATAGGCTAACGGTCCGAGAACATCGCTCATGCCATAAGTTGTTACCATCTGCTCTGCGACTTCGGTAGCTCGCTGCAGGTCGTTGGCTGCTCCGGTTGTAATTGAGCCAAAGACAACTTCCTCGGCTGAACGCCCACCCAACAGAGTGGCAATTTGTCCCTTCAGCTCATCAGCACTACGTAAAAATCGATCTTCTGTTGGCAGTTGCAGCGTGTATCCTAGAGCCGCCATACCTCGCGGAACAATTGAGATTTTTTCCACCTGACCACCACTTTCCATTAGAGCACCCACCATGGCGTGACCGACCTCATGGTAGGCAACAATCTCTTTTTCTTTCTCATTCAGGACCCGGCTCTTTTTCTCTAGACCGGCAACGACACGCTCAATAGCCTCAGCAAAGTCCGCCTGGATAACAGCCTGGCGATTGTTGCGTGCAGCCAGTAGGGCAGCTTCATTCACTAGGTTGGCTAAGTCTGCTCCGGCAAAGCCAGGGGTGCGGGTTGCGATCGCATTCAAATCGACGGTCTCCTCCAGCTTGACCTCTTGAGCATGAATTTTAAGGATGGCCTCTCGCCCTTTAAGATCGGGGCGGTCTACCAAAACCTGACGGTCGAAGCGACCGGGGCGCAATAGTGCCTGATCTAGCGTTTCCGGCCGGTTAGTAGCAGCCAGCACGATAATCGTCTTTTCCCCAGCGCTAAACCCGTCCATTTCAGTCAGTAGCTGATTGAGGGTTTGCTCACGCTCGTCATTGCCACCATAGAAGCCCCCTGAAGCACGCGATTTACCAATGGCATCTAACTCATCAATAAACACAATGCAAGGAGCCTGCTTCTGGGCCTGCTCAAACAGATCGCGTACTCGCGAAGAGCCCACCCCTACAAACATTTCAATAAATTCAGAACCAGAGATACTAAAGAAAGGAACGCCTGCTTCCCCCGCCACAGCTTTAGCCAGCAGAGTTTTTCCTGTTCCTGGAGGCCCCACTAAGAGAACTCCTTTGGGGATTTTTGCACCGATGTCAGTAAAGCGCTTCGGGGTCTTCAAAAAGTCCACAATTTCTACCAGCTCGGTTTTGGCTTCTTCAACACCGGCTACGTCTTCAAAGGTGATTTTATTAGCATCGTCTTCGACATAGACCTTGGCTTTGCTCTTACCAATGGATAGGGCTCCTTGAGGACCACCCCCCCGTGCTAAGAAAAAGCGCCATACCGCGATAAAGATTAAGGGGGGAATCACCCAGCTGAGCAAGCTACCAATCCACTGATTTTGAGGCGGTGGTGTTGCCGCAAACTCCACCCCGTTGTCTTCCAATAAATCGGGCAGCTTCAGGTCAAAAATAGGCGTAGTGGAATAAACCGTACCAGGCTCTCCCAGCTCATCTTTGACCTGATAGCGAATTTCGTTTTGCCCTACCGATGCTTTAACCACCTCATGCTCTTGAACCTGGTGGATAAACATGCTGTAAGGAGTGCGGGGAGTGCGCTGGGTAGGGAGAAAAATATTAAGCGTTAGCAGCACGGCCCCTAGCAAAAAGAGCAGATTGCTGATTTGTCTAGATCTAGGTGGTCGCCGTAAAATTTTAATCAACATGGGCTGAAGTTCCTTACAGAAGTGTCCTTAGCCTATCAACCTAGCTAGAGAAAAAAACTAATTGAAAACCGTACATCCCCTGTCGGGTTTTCAACGCTTTCTGCTTACCAAGATCTTTTCCCTAAATGCCGCGCAGAGGCGCTCAGTCTATCGCTGCACCAATATGCAATGCAGCCGCCTGATGAGGCGCAACTTCAAAGGAGGCGGAACCGTCAGCATTGACAACAACGGCTGCATCGCACTGATCAGACAGGGGCATCGGCTCGCTAGCGGTGGTCACAGCAGCAAGAATATTACAGTAGTTACCTGGTGGCAAACCTGTCATCAGGGTTTCTTGCAAAGGCATATCTTCATTGTTGATGACAACAAAGCCCCGGTCTCCTCGAGCAAACGCTATCTGGCTATTGCCGTTGTCCCACCAATGCTCCACTGTGGCGGTTCCCTGGGTGATGTTGCGAAACTCGACCATGCTGGCAATGGCAGACCAGCGATGCTCACACACCCAACCATCACCGCAGCTAACGGGCAGGGTATGTCCCTGGGCATCGGCAGGGGGCCCCATCCAGTTGCCTTGCTCTCTGGGCCAGCGGTAGCTCGACATCACCTTGGGGGTGCCATAGGGCCAGGCCAGCATAAAGATATTGGCCAACCGATAGCTGGCACCATCATCGGCGGGGGCATCAAACGTGACGATATTGCGATCGCGACTGCGTTGGGTATCGTGATTATCTGTAAAAACAATCGCTTTATGGCTCGGCATCAGCCCCCAAGCTTCACCAAACAGGACTAGATTTTTAAGCTGGCCGTGGCGCACCTGTTCGCCTAAGTGACGACCGTAGCGCAGCTCCGTTATCGCACCGTTGCCAAAATAATTATTGGCTCTAATGGCGCTATAACCAGTGTCATTAACGTCTTGATAAATAAAAGGCTGACCACCATTGGGATGAAAACTAGCATTGAGGGGGTCCAAACGATGCAAAATCTGGGCAATGTGTTCTGGCGGCACATGCTGCGCTGCTTCTAAGCGAAATCCAGCTACGCCTAGCGTGAGTAATTCATTCATAGCCGCTGCGATCTCAGCTTGTACCGATTCACGGCTGGTATCTAAGTCCTGTTTGCCCAAGAGCTGGCAGTGCCGTAAGCGCCAGGAATCTTCCCCATAGTCACGCGACTCAATGACGCAGGGTTCATTAAAGTCAGCTTTGGTGTAGGGCACCTCTCCATAGGAAAATTTAGCCGTATCAAATGCGCTACCGCCAATGCCTTGCCCTGAGCCGTCACTAGCCATATGGTTGATCACCAGATCGGAGTAGACGTTGACCCCCGCGCGGCGACAGCGGGCGATCATATCCACCAGCTCAGTCCGATCGCCGCTGCGGCTTGAGAGCTGGTAGCTAACTGGCTGGTAGCGCTGATACCAGGCATAGGGGGTGTCTCCTTGGTCAAGCACACGATGCTCATGGGGGGGAGAAATTTGGACAGCACCATAGCCATTCGGACCTAGCCAAGCCTCACATTCCTGCGCAATGTCCGTCCAACGCCATTCAAACAGCTGCACAATCACGGAACGAGCGCCGGTTACCTGCTGTCGCCCACCCGCCGAAGGCGGAAGCTGGGCGGCCACCTGACATCCCCCCAGACTCAAAACACAGGCTAGAGCTGCCGAGCGTCTGGCAAAGGCCGCCAGCGTAGAGCCTAAGCGAAAACCCACTGAATATCAGGACCTGCGATCGCAGGGAGACTATATCTTTCAACTATCAAAGCGAGCATTATTTAGCCTCACAACGCGTTTACTATCGGTCACGTATTATCCACGATCTTTACTCGAGCAGCTAGGTATTATTTTTTACACAAACAGGATAAACCTTTTGATTTTTTTGTATTTTTTAGACATTAGAACTACATTACCCAATACAAAAACCTGCTCCCAGGGGGGGAATACCCCTAGAAGCAGGTTTAATGACTTTGAAACCTTGCTTTAAGCTAGTAGCTCAAACAAGAAAATTATGTCGACTCAGCGCTGCCCTACCAGCCTTTGTCTGCTTGAGCCAAAACATAGGCTGCAACATTTTCAATTTGCTCAGCAGTCAGACGACCGCCAAACGCAGGCATGGCGCCGTTACCATTGGTGACCTGATAAACGATAGCCTCAGCCGTATCCTTGCCATTGGCAACCAAATCATCCTGCTTTAGGGTTTTAGCCGGATTGATAGCATTACCACCACCAATATGGCAAGCTGCACAATTCGCTGAAAATACTTGGGTACCAGCACCGGCATCTGCAGCCAGGGCAGGGGGTGCGATCAAAAACATAGCACTTGCTACAAAACCTACAACGATAGCCACAATAGACTTCATCGCGTACTCCTCTCAAAACAGTATTTACTAAACCATCTCTACCCGTCGATTAGGGGCAGAGATACCAATATCGTCCACATTTCTCCAAAACTGCGTCAAATGACGGCAGGTCAAACATAAACAACTGTAAAGTTCTTAGCAGCGCTATGGGCGATGACGTCTGGCCACAAAGTTCTCATCATGGGAGCTACATCCCTATCAGTGCAAGGAATTAGTAGAGATTTTCACGATAACCAATGTCCTCAGGCTTGGGATTTTATCTATCGTGAACATTGATTTTCCCCTAGTAGCTGAGATCCGAAGTGCTTTATTTCCTTTGACCGACCTACGGAGACATCAGGCATTCTAAAATAATTAAGGAAGTGTAGTCGATTAGTTTTGACTGCCTCTAAATTCAACCTTGAGAAATTTACTATGACCTTTATTAACCGAGCTTTGCGAGCTGCGGGTGCGCTGCTAGTAATGGCAGCTCTGGTTTTCGCAGGAACTGTCTTCAATCCGTCTCCCGCTTATGCAACTGAGTATCAAGTCAAAATGGGCTCTGATGCAGGATTGCTAGCGTTTGAACCCGCAACGTTGACCATCAAGGCTGGCGATACCGTCACCTGGGTTAACAATAAAATGGCCCCTCACAACGTTATTTTTGACGCTGCTCAAATTCCGGGCGACAAGGCTATGGCCGATGAGCTATCCCAAGAGCAGCTAACGTTTTCTCCTGGTGAGTCTTACTCGTCTACATTCAGTGAGCCTGGTGAGTACAGCTATTTCTGTGCTCCTCACCGGGGTGCGGGTATGGTCGGTAAGATTATTGTTGAGTAAACGGATGGGGCTGCTAGCCATCTAAAGTTACCCAATGCGATTGAACCCAAAAGCCGACCTTGCTGAGGTCGGCTTTTTGTTGAAAGGCTGCGGGGCGAGCTGTTTGACCTTCACTCTTTAGCTGCATCTATTTAACTAACAGCGGGGCAGCAGACAGCAGAGTCTTAGTGTAAGGATGACGCGGCTCTTTAAATAATTTTTCGGTGGGCTCTAATTCGACAATTTTTCCCTCGTGCATTACAGCGATGCGATCGCACAGATACCGAGCAACCCACAAATCGTGGGTAATAAATAGATAGGTTAGCTCTAGTTCGTCTTTCAGCTCTAGCATCAGCTCCAAAACCTGGGCCTGAACGCTGGCATCTAGCATACTCACCGGCTCGTCACAGATAACCAGCTTAGGTTTTGTAATCAGGGCACGGGCAATGGCCACTCGCTGCTGCTGTCCCCCAGATAGGTCACCGGGATAGCGCTGATAGTAGTCGTCGGGAATCAGCCCTACCCGCTGTAGCATGGCTTCAACCTGCTGTCTGGCGTCAGACGCATTGGCCAGACCATGAATCAGGAGCGGATCGGCAATCCCACGACCGACCGTCATCATCGGATTTAGACAGGCATGGGGATCTTGAAAAATCATCTGAAAGTTGCGGCGCTGAGCCTGCAGCTCAGCTCGGGGCATCCCCACTAAATTTTGACCCATAAACTCTATACGCCCCGATGTCGGCGGGACAATCTGCATCAGCGTCCGAGAGAATGTCGTCTTTCCACAGCCCGACTCCCCCACCAAACCCAGGACTTCGCCAGGCTGTAAATCGACGGTGATACCATCGACGGCCTTAATAGTTTCTGGTGGGGTGCGCTTAAAAAGTTTAGAGAGCAGGTTTTGCTCAATGGTGTAATGCTTAACCAGCTCCTGTACCCGCAACAAAGGAACCGTCGGAGCTGGTTCGGAGCTGGCTGGTTCAACTCCGTAGTTTTGGAGCTGGTGGGCCGCCTGTAGCAGCGATTGGGTATAGTCCGCCTGAGGATGATACAGCACCTGCTCGGTGGGGCCTAGTTCTACGAGTTGGCCCTGATACATAACGGCAATGCGATCGCAATATTCCCCGACCAAGGCCAGATCGTGGGAAATCAAAATCAGTGCCATGTTGCGATCTCGACACAGTTGAGTAAGTAGCTCCAAAATTTGAGCTGAGATGGTCACATCCATACTCGTCGTCGGCTCATCTGCCACAATCAGCTTCGGCCTTAGCAGCAGCGCCAGGGCAATGGCTACCCGCTGACGCATCCCGCCGCTAAATTCGTGGGGGTACTGCTCCCACCGACTGGCCGGGATATTGACAGATTCTAAGGTTGCGATCGCCTGTTCTTTAGCCGCCTGTTTCGATAGATCCGACCGATGGGCCAACAGGGTCTCCACACAGTGATTCCCAATGGTCATCAAGGGATTCAGCCGCGTCATCGGATCCTGAAACACCAGCGATACCGCCTCTCCACGAAAGCGGCGAAGATCTCGAGTGTTCAACCCAAAGACGTCTTGTCCTTCAAACAAAGACTGACCTTGGGTACGACTTCCCCCCGGCAATAAACGCAGTGCGGCTCGCCCCAGAGTGGATTTTCCACAGCCCGACTCCCCGACCAAGCCCAGCATCTCACCAGGCTGTAGCGACAAAGAAACCTGCTCAACGGCCCAAGCGTCTTGCCGTGGATAAGCAACACAAAACCTATCAAGCTGCAGCAATGGGGGTGTCATAGCGGACAAAAAGATACTTTAACCATTAAAAACCGAGAACTATTGCTCAAATCGTCGCATCAAATAAGCCACACCAAAATCCCCACTGGGGTGCTCTTCCAATAGCTTAGCCAGCTCAAATAGCTTCTCTGCAATCTCTGGCCCTAGCTTTTCTGCCGTCGCCGTACGCTCACGAAACTCTGCCTCGGCAAGACGAGCATGGGTATGCCACTCATCTGTAAATAGCGCTGGTATGTAGGCAGCCAAACCCAGCTTCTCTAGGGTGTCCCATTCTCCCTCGTCGCACCAAATCCCTTTACAGCCCGGACAGCGCTCAATAAAAAAGGCAGCTGTTTTCAAATTTATGCGGCCCCGCACCAGATAAAATCCACAGCTAGGGCACAATCCTGCGCGGCTGTCATAGCGCGACGGCTGATAGTCAAGCTCTCGATTGATAGGTACCGTTAAACTACCAATCGTTAATGCAGGATCGGCCTGTGAAGCCTGCCAGGCTTGATAATCTTCAGCAGGAACCCAAGCTCCCTTACAGGTTGGACAGCTATGAGCCTTAAGACCTTCTACCAGCTGCCCCGTCAGTAACGGTTCTTGGGGATGTTTCGGACAGAGCATCGCCCTCAGTGAGTAAAGTTCACGCGGGACAGACTAAGCCAACCTGCTCCCACATCCAGACTGTAGTTTTTCATAGACGAAAACTCAAGCCGTGTAGCTAACTAGGAAAACACGGCGAGGTTCGCTATTGCTCGCTACTCAAAAGCGCCAATAACACTTGATTAAACCCCTGTAATTGCTCGACTCGCTGTGTGATTGTCTCCAGGCGCTGCTGACGCGTGTTCTCCTGGCGTGCCGATTGGGCAAAGCTAGTTTCTAGAGTGAGAAGCCTCATATGACGATGCATCTCAGTCACAGCTGAATTCCACTGGGACTGCTGCGGCAGCTCTAGCTGACTAATCAGAGGCCATAGGTCCTGCCTAAAAAAAGTTTGCAAGGCCATCACCTGTTTAGTCATTACCTCCTGCCCTACAACTGTCTGCAACTGAGTTAGCTGCCCTTCATAGTGATGGAGCGCATCCAGGAGACCGACAAATGTCATGATTTAATAATAATGCAAGCATTTAATAAAGCTAAACGGGTCAACCTTTTTATATTTATAGCCTTTACATAGGTGACGCGTATTTCTCCGTCTAGGTGCTTACTCTAGTAAACAAGACGCACCTGACCATATAACCACCTGAGTTTTAGAAATTCACAAGCTTTCCAGTATGGCCGAAGCAATATGCTATCAGTCATCCTCTGTTGAATCATCATCAGGCTTATAATTGTAAGAATTTATACCTCTGTCCTGCTTTGAAGCAGGTGGCATGCCCTAGGCCACAAAAAGCCTGACCAATTAGCCTATCTGGTTACAGAAAAGCTTTTATATATTATCCATAGAATAAAAGCGTTCACCGACAAGCTTGCCAAACGATCTAAATTCTTTGATTTATAAGCCCTTTGGCAGTAGATCGACCCATATTTACGTTGAGTATCTGAACGCTATTTGAACTCAGAGCAATCATCTATCAGTTTTTTAACCCTTCTCCTCTCCTATCATGATCTCAACAGCGCCTGTTCTCCCAAATGACTGTACCTTACCTACATGGCTCAGGTCTTGCATCCTGGAACACAGTCAGCCGATTGACGAGGACAGCGATAGCTCTGTTCCTATCGAACTGCCTAAGGATAACAATCAGCTAGTCTGTCGAGCATTTGAATTTGCCTACCAGCTGCATAAAGGGCAAATGCGAGTGTCTGGGGAGCCATACATCGCCCATCCGGTGGCCGTTGCCAATATCTTGCGCGGTCTGGGTGGAGACAGTGCCATGATTGCAGCCGGATTCTTACACGATGTTGTTGAGGATACGGATGTCACAGTAGATGAAATTGAAGCCCATTTTGGAGCCGAAGTGCGTCAGATGGTGGAGGGGGTAACCAAACTCTCCAAGTTTCAGTTCAATAGCAAAACAGAGCGTCAGGCCGAGAACTTTCGTCGCATGTTTCTGGCTATGGCCCAAGATATTCGCGTGATTGTCGTCAAACTAGCAGACCGCCTGCACAATATGCGCACACTGCAGCATATGCCCCCTGAAAAGCGGCTGCAAAAGGCCCGAGAAACCATAGAAATTTTTGCGCCTCTGGCTAACCGTCTGGGGATCGGACGGATCAAGTGGGAGCTAGAAGATCTTTCTTTTAAGTATCTAGAGGAAGCAGCCTACCAGGAAATTAAAAGCTGTATTTCTGAGAAACGGACAGATAGAGAATCCCGACTTAAACAGGTAGGCGCATTATTAGAGACCCATCTCAATGCCGAAGGGATCAGCTGCGTTGAAATCAGCAGCCGTCCTAAGCATCTCTACAGTATTTATCGTAAGATGCAGCGTCAGCAGAAAGATTTTCACCAGATTTACGATATTGCGGCTGTGCGCATTATCGTCACTACAAAGGTGGAATGCTACAAGGCGCTAGCCGTTGTCCATGACAGCTTCAAGCCGATTCCAGGGCGCTTCAAAGACTATATTGGCCTACCCAAAGCCAACCGCTACCAGTCATTACATACGGCTGTCATTGGGGCCCAAGGTCGACCCTTTGAAGTTCAAATTCGTACGAAGGAGATGCACCGGGTTGCTGAGTACGGTATTGCCGCGCATTGGAAATACAAAGAGACCGGCAATAGCAATACCAAGGTTAACGCTGAAGATGAGAAATTTACCTGGCTGCGTCAGCTGCTGGACTGGCAGAGCGAACTCAAAGATGCCCAAGAATACTTGAGTGATGTTAAGGACAATCTCTTTGATGAAGAAGTCTATGTGTTTAGCCCTAGGGGGGACGTGTTTGCCCTCAGTCGCGGGGCAACGCCTGTAGATTTTGCCTATCGGATCCACACTGAGGTGGGCAATCACTGCTGTGGAGCCAAAGTAAACGAGCGGATCGTCACTCTTGATACGCAGCTAGAGAATGGGGATATTGTCGAGATCTTAACGAACAAGAACAGTCGGCCCAGTCTGGACTGGCTGAACTTTATTGTATCCGCCGGTGCTCGTAGCCGTATTCGTCATTGGTACAAGCAGTCTCATCATGATGAGAATATGACCCGAGGCCATGCCATGTTGGAAAAGGTCATGGGTCGCAAAGGCTTGGATTCATTACTCAAATCTGCACCAGCTCAAGAGGCTGCTCAGCGGAGTAATTATCCCTGTGTTGAAGATATGCTGGCCGCTTTGGGATACGGTGAAATCACACTGAACTCGGTAGTCAATCGTCTTCAAGACGCAATTAAAGAACTGCAGCCGGTTGCAGAGGTCACTGACAGCGCACTGGCTGAAAAAATTAATGAGGGGGCCGTCGTTCGCACCCGCTGGGGAGGAGAAGCTGGCAGCGATGAGTCTGGTAGTAACATTATGGGCGTAGAGGGGCTATTGCACCATATTGCAGGTTGCTGCAACCCGCTGCCAGGAGAATCTATTATTGGTGCGGTATCCATGGGAGCACGGGGCATCGCGATTCATCGTCAGGGCTGTCCTAATGTAGCCTCTGTTCCTAGCGATCGGCTGATTCCTGTCCGTTGGAATGCACCGGAAGCATTGCCTGGACGAGCGCCCACCTACCCGGTCACGCTCAAGCTTGAGGTGATCGACCGAGTCGGTGTCCTAAAGGATATTTTGAGCCATCTGTCAGATTTGAAAATCAATGTCCATCGGGCAACGGTGACGACGTTTCCTGATCAGATTGCTGAAATTGATTTGGGGATTGATGTCAAGGATCATGCCCATTTTGAGCGGACAGTCACGAAGTTACGCAAGATGACCGATTTGCTCAAGCTTAGACGTATTAGCCAGATGGATTAGGGGCTGTCATCAGCTGAGGTTGAGTCTCTAGGGCCAAAATAGCTGAACCGATAAAGACAAGCGTCCGGCAGCCGGGGTTAATTAGACTGATGCAAAATTAGGCGGTTACCGGCAGGGTCGTAGGCATAGATTTCCTGACCGTGGCTGGCCTGAATGATATCGCTTGATATGGGGCAACCCAATGATTTAAGGGATGCGATCGCATCCCTTAAATCATTAACCTCTAAACACAGGCTCATACTGGCAGCCGCCCCTAAAAATTCTGAGGCATGGTCAGCGCTAGGTTTAAACAGCGCTAGCTTGAGACCGGGCAGCGTAAATTCTGCATAGCGCTCAGGAATATGGAGCTGTGGCGAGCAGTCTAGAAGCCCCTGGTAGAAGGCTACAAGCGCCGACAAATCTTCACTGGCTAGAGTGACATAAGCAGTCTGAACCGTAAACGCGTTGCCTTTGTCCATTAATTAGACTCATCCATAGATTTACTGTTCAAAACAATGCGCAGAGTTTAGGAGGCGACAAGACAACCCCTATTTACCAATACAAAATCGGCTAAAGATTTCATCTAGCATTGACTCAGTCATTTCTTCGCCAGTAACCTCGCCCAAAGCTCGAATCGCATCTCTTAGGTCAATGGTCCAAAAATCCAGAGGTAGTGCGGCCTCAATAGTGGCCTGTACCTGTTTTAGAGACCTGTGGGCACGGGTCAGAGTAGCCGCCTGCCGCTGGTTAATGGCTAAATCTGTATTGGCTGCTTGTAGGTGTCCTGCTTGAACGGCGCTCAGAATAGCATTTTCTAAGGTGTCAATGCCTTCTCCTTGAGCGGCGGCGGTGTGAACAATCGGGCCATGGATTGCTGGTAGCTTGGCAACTGTACCCAAATCCATCTTATTGATGACGACGATGTGAGGCTTGTGCTGAATCTCTGTGTAGAGAGCAGCTTCAGTTTGCGTCCAGCCAACGGTGCTATCAACCGTCAGTAACACCAAATCAGCATCCTGGGCCGCTGTTTGAGAACGCTTAATGCCGAGCTGTTCAACCTGATCCGCCGCGTCGCGAATGCCTGCAGTATCGAGTACCTGAATCGGTATTCCTCCCACCACGAGCTGGGACTCCACCACATCGCGGGTGGTTCCAGGCAGGGCAGTGACAATGGCGCGATCGCAACGACTCCAGGCATTTAGCAGGCTGGACTTACCGACATTGGGTTGACCAATAATGGCAACCTTAAGACCAGCGCGCAGCAGCTCTCCCTGGTGGGCCGTTGCCAAGACTTGACCAATCTCAGCCAGGATCGACGCCAGCTGCTGACCCACATCCGTTTCATCCAGCGGTGGCAAATCATCGGCAAAGTCAATCCGCGCCTCCACCTCTGCGAGGACGTCTAAACAGCGGCTGCGGCAGTGACGAATCACATCAGTGAGCCTGCCGCGAATCCCAGCTAGAGCTGCTTGAGCAGCCTGGGGCGATTGGGCTCCTACCAAATCAGCAATCCCTTCCGCCTGGGTTAGGTCTAAGCGCCCATTGAGGAAGGCGCGCAGGGTAAATTCACCGGGTTCCGCCAGCCGCGCTCCCTGGGCAATACATAGCTGCAGTACCTGCTGGACCGCCATAATGCCACCGTGGCAGTGAAACTCCACCACGTCTTCGCGAGTATAAGAACGAGGAGACTGCATCAACAGCAGCAGCGCTTCATCTACGGTTTGCTGATTGTCGGGATGGATAACGTAGCCATAGAGAATCCGATGACTTTCCCACTGCCCAGTCGTTTGAAACAGCTGCTGGGCAATCGCGACAGCCGTCGCTCCTGAGAGCCGCACAATACCGACACTGCCCTGCTGCGGCACGATAGCCGTTGCGATCGCAGCAATCGTTTCCCCTTGAACAATGGTGGTTTTTGATTTTACCAAGCGTTCTCCCTCAGTTTTGAGCGCCCTCATAGATAGCTGCAGGGCGACTATGCCGACCTAATAGCAGGAACATTGGGAATCCTCAAAGGTGTCCCTGTTGTCATAATTAATACTAGTAGCCTATTTGTAGACTGTCGGGCAGCGGCCTGTTTTGTCATCTCTTAGCTTAAGGAATTCAACCGTGGCGGCTCCAAATACTGACTCTGACGATATCCAACCTAAGTCCCGCCTACGATTATCGCGACGCTCCAAACGCTCTCGGTTTAAGCGTCTAGTCAGGTATCTCTATATTCGCTTTATACGCTTACGCAGTCATCCCCGAGCAATCGCCCGCGGGGCAGCCGCAGGTGTCTTCGCAGGCAGCTATCCCCTATTTGGGCTCCAGACTATTCTTGGAGTTGCGATCGCAGCAGCTATTGGTGGCAACAAGATCGTCGCCGCTGCAGGTACTTGGATCAGCAACCCGTTTACCTACGTTCCTATATACGCGTTTAACTATCAAATAGGACGCTGGATTTTAGGTCAATCCACAGTTACTAATCTGACCGACCGTTCACCCCAGGAATGGATGAATCTTGGGATGGATATTACAGTTGCTTTAATGACAGGTAGCACCCTAGTCGGAATTATTCTAGCGGCTGTCAGCTATTACGGCGCTCTACGCCTGGCATACAAGCTCAAATCCAACCGTAGTAACCGTTAAGAGCACGGCGTCCAGATCGGCAAAAACCCGGTAAAATGCAGAAAATCACTCGAACTCTTAGCTCCTAATTTTAGGAAACTACGCAGCATCAGCCTGCGTACGCTAGAGTGTACATGCATTTACCCGTAAAAGTAACTAAAAGTAATCCCAGGTTTAAGGTTACTTTTGACAACACTAGGCAATATAGATTACGGTTCGTTTATTAGTACTGGCTAATAATACATAGCAGGGGATTCTCGTAGGCCAAAAATTTCACATAGCTAGCTGGTCAATTCTGGCAGCTGTTCCAGAATTTCGTTCTTTCACAGTGACATGTTTCTCAACACCGCCTGCCACACTATCCGATACCGTATTAGCTGCCAACAGAGTTCTAGAAAAGCGACTCGTGTCACCCTCCGCGAAAGCGCCCCCCGTAATCAAGATCGACTAAAACCCTATCTATATGCAGCTAACTATACAGTTAGAAGCATCGACGAAGCCTATCAGCTACTGCGGGAATACCTTTATACCAACGGTGTCACAGCTGTTGATGACTTAGACTTTCCCAATCGAGGGAAAATCGAAGTCGTTCCTGGGGCCGCCTGGTCGGGCTTTCAAGCCAGCATTAAGGCTGAAAGCGATATTACAGACAAAGATGCCAGCAGCTATCTTGCTAGCTAGTTGCAGTCTTAGAACTGGTCGTCATCATAGCCGCCTGCCATAGGAGCCGCGTTGTCACGTTTAGACCCTAAAAGGTCGAGGCGTTCTACTCGGATAACCGGACTCGATCGCTGGGCTCCTGTGGAGCGATCTTGCCAGCTATCAAGCTTTAAGGAGCCGACTATGCCGACCAAACTTCCTTTTCGCACATAGTTTGCGGCAACTTCGGCATTACGCCCCCAAAGCTCCAGGTTAAACCAGTCAGGCTGGTCGCTGTTGCGGGTACGTCGGTTAACAGCAATCGTAAATTTGCATAGCACGTTGCCTGACTCAAAGTAGCGAACTTCAGGATCGCGTCCTGCTCGGCCCACCAGGTTAACCACATTTAGACTCATCGCTTTTTTATCTGTATCTGTGTTAACTACTTTATATGCGAGACACAGGTAGCCGTCTAGAATTACCCTTAATACCCGTTAATGATGTCCGTGTTTACAAGCATGTCGCTCAATTGTCTAACATAGTTAGCATTTCAGACCACGTAAGCTTGCAGTATCTTGGATAACGCAGGTTGAGGAAAATAAGTCTGAACCGAACGTTCTCATGGCTTGTTTTCACCAGATAGCTTTAGTCTGTTGATAAAGGAGCTCATCAGCCAGGAGGACCCTATTTACTAAACGTCCAGACTCTAGTCGGTACAGTTGCTTGTCGGGCCTTAGACAGATATAAACTAGACGTTTAGATACAAAACGTAATAGAATCCACACCGGCCTATCAATCGTTAATTTGTCTTTTCATAGCTCGTTTGGGGGCACATCATCACAGTGAGTTTACTCGATCGCTTTTCATTCTCCCGTGACATGGGCATAGATCTGGGTACAGCAAATACCTTGGTGTATGTTTCGGGTAAAGGCGTTGTTCTACAAGAGCCTTCTGTAGTAGCTAGGGACAAGGATGGTAAGCCCTTGGCGGTAGGTGAAGAAGCGAAACGGATGCTAGGTCGTACTCCTGGCAACATCACCGCTTTACGTCCTTTGCGAGACGGTGTAATTGCCGACTTTGACACGGCTGAGCTGATGCTCAAGCACTTCATCAAGCGGGTACACGAAGGTCGGGCTTTAGGAATGCCTCGCATCGTAATTGGTATTCCCAGCGGTGTCACGGGTGTAGAGCGTCGAGCAGTGATGGACGCCGCTCTACAGGCTGGGGCGCGCATGGTTTATCTCATTGATGAACCGGTGGCAGCAGCGATCGGAGCTGGTTTGCCGGTAGCTGAGCCAACGGGCAACATGATTATTGATATCGGCGGCGGAACGACTGAAGTTGCTGTCTTAAGTTTGCAGGGAACTGTCTTAAGTGAATCTGTCCGAGTGGCGGGAGATGAGCTGAGTGATTCCATTTCCCAGTACATGAAAAAAGTACATAACCTCGTTATTGGTGAACGTACGGCTGAGGAAATCAAGATTAATATCGGTTCGGCATATCCCAGTCCCAACGACAGTGAAATCGTTCTGGATGTGCGTGGATTACACTTGCTGTCCGGGTTGCCCCGTACAGTTACCGTAAAAAGTGCTGAAATCCGAGAAAGTATGGCAGAACCCTTGTCAGTCATTGTTGAAGCTGTGAAGCGTACATTAGAGCGCACACCGCCAGAATTAGCGGCTGACATCATCGATAGGGGTATTATGCTGGCAGGCGGTGGAGCTTTACTAAAGGGCTTAGATACGCTGATTAGCCACGAGACTGGTATCGTAGTTCATGTTGCGGCTGACCCGCTAAGCTGCGTTGTGTTGGGCACTGGACGGGTACTAGAGAACTTTAGTCAGATGGAGCGTGTATTTAGCGCCCGTTCTCGCGACCTGTAGTAGTTCTTTGGATGATTGACGATAGATAATTCTGCAAATTAACCTATGTTTGCACTGAGACGCTGGTGGGATAGATACGCAACAAGGGCAGGTGTGGCAACGCTTGTCATTGCTCTAGCCTGGGCCATGCGTCAGAGTCAGGGAGCTGTGATCTATGAAATGTATCAGGTATTGACCTCACCGCTTCAGCCCGGACTTACCCAAGCGGAACGCCTAGAAAATGCATACATCCTTGAACTTCAGCAGCGAGTTATCGAACTCGAAAACCAAAATCAAGGTCTCCGAGAAAATATCGACTATGCTGAGAGTCAGGGAAAGGTTGCGATCGCAGCCGTAATAGGCCGCAGTGCCGACAATTGGTGGCAGCAGATTACCGTTAACAAGGGAAGTTCTGACGGTATTACCAAGGGAGATATGGCAACTGGCCCTGGTGGTCTAGTCGGTCGAGTAATCGGCGTATCTCCTAGCACTAGCCAAATTTTGTTAACAACCGACCCTACCAGTCAAATGGGGGTAAAAGTAAGCCGCAGTCGTGCTCTAGGTGTTGTCCGTGGCAACGTTGACGGCAGGGTGATTATGCAGTTTTTTGAAACAACACCTGATGTCAAACCAGGCGATGTCATTGTTACCTCCGCCTACAGCCGCCTGTTTCCCCAAGGTGTACCCGTTGGACGCATCGAGAGCATGGACTTGAAGAAAAGCCCAGCCCCTGAGGCCGTGATTCAGCTATCTTCCCCCCTAAACATTCTAGAATGGGTCACCATTCACCCCTTTGAAGCAAAAACTGACGTCAACGCGCCCCCCGCAGAAATAGTCAACGATCAGCCAGGTTCATAGCGTGCCCCCAACACCCATGACTGTGTCTAAAGGAAAGTCGCCGCTTTCCGATTTTCAAAAAGCGTGTCTCAACATCGCTATCATCGTGGGCTCCTGCTTGGTCTGTCTGCTGTTATCCCCAATGCGGTTTCCAGGCATTGAACTGCTAGGCGTATCGCCTAACTGGCTGCTGATATGGGTAGTTATTTGGAGTATCCACCATCCCATTATTGATGGGGCCATTGCTGGGATCGTACTAGGACTGCTGCAAGACGGGCTTACAGGACCTTTTCCCACCCATGCTCTCAGCCTGATGGTAGTCGGGATGCTAACAGCAAGACTGCAGCGTCAGCGTATCATCCAAGAAAATGTCGTCCTAGTGGCGTTTATCGTTTTTGGGATGGCTGTTGTTGCAGCCACGGTCACGGCCTTTCAAATGAGCTTTCGCCATTTACTATGGCCAAATTCGCCCTATCTAAACCTTTGGCAAATCTGGCGAACTCACCAGCGGGTCGCTCTAAGCTCGGCCATTCTCAGCAGTTTATGGACACCCGCTCTATACTATCCGCTCCATCGCTGGTGGAAGGGATATCTCAAGACTAAAAACTAGGTGCTAAAGCAAGATAATCAACAGACTGAAAGCGGCTGATATCCTGATGGCAGTTAAGCAGCGAGGGCTCTATGCCGCCTGCAAAAACTGATTCATTCGCCGGCCTTGAACAGCTTGAAGCAATGTGGAATCAATTGACGTTGGCTGATAACGTTTGAGATAGTCATGACTGCGAATCCCATTGGTCAAGGCAACTGTAGCCAGCCCAGCTTGCTTACCTGCAATGATATCTGCCTCAGTATCGCCAATCATACAGCTGGGATACGTTTGATGTCCTTGCTCCTTCTGAGTATCAATAGCGTGCTTTAGCAAAGCAACTTTCTGCTCTGCCCGGTTTAGATGGGCGGCATTAATGTCTGATGCGCCAAAAATTTCATCCACATATTGACTGAGGTCATGGGACTGCAAGAAAGCCTGCACCTGTCGCGGATGTCGTAACGTTACCAGCACAAAACGAAGTCCCATTCCCTTCAGCTGCTTGATAGCGACTTCAGCACCAGGCTGTAACGTGTCCCATTCCAGCAAGTGAGGATGATTCACCATCCGCTGAACCTGCAGCAGCAGCGTATCTATCAAATTTATCGGGACCCCTGAGCGGATCGCAATATCTGCATCGGCAACTCGATTACGCTTCATCCACCAAAACTGATTTTTCGAAAGGACTTGGAACTGAAGCATCTCACCACAGTGCTTTTGATGGCTATCCTGTAGCGTTGCTAGTCCTAATCGATAGGTCCTGTAGTAACGTTCTGAGACATCTACAATAGGACCGTCAAAATCACAAAACATCACTTGCCGGGTGGACATTTGCAATGAGGTCATCTGATGAATATTGCGCAGCATAAAGGGAGTTGGGATAGTCTTACTCCGGCATCGTCTCTATTGAAGGATGGCTAGCCCGCTTAATGTTTCTTTACTTTATCAAGAGAAACCGGACCCTACACGATCCTATTTAAATAAAATGAAGTGTCACAGTAGCTCAACTCCTTATGGAGCTACTTTAGTGACTAGAGAATAACGAAAACCGAAATAGTCCCCCTGGTGTGAGCTGAAAGGAGATAAGAACCACCTATGGTCTAGATTAGACCCGCTCGATCGTTATCAAAACCAGCTGAGATTCATTATAAAAGTCACAACGCTAGTCTACCCAGGGTTTTTGTCTAAGACCAAGGTCACGGGCCCATCGTTAGTTATTGAGACCTGCATATGACTACCAAATTTACCTGTCTCGACCTGTAGCCCGCTCTGACATAGTTTCTCAACAAACTGGTCATAAAGCTTTATGGCTCTTGCCGGAGATGCAGCCTGGTCATAGGAAGGTCGCCTACCTTTTCGACAGTCACCATAAAGGGTGAATTGGCTAATTACAAGCAAAGCTCCTTTGATATCTTGAACCGATAGGTCAAACCTATCTGAGGTAGCCGTTGGAAAAAGTCTGAGAGTCAAACATTTTTTGGCCATCCAGTCGAGCTCCACTTCCGTGTCAGTAGCAGCGATCCCCACCAGCAGATTCAGACCACGACCGATGCTGCCCACCACCTCCCCATCAACGGTTACGTGGGAGGCGCTTACTCGTTGAATAACGACACGCACTAGCCGCCAAAACCTCTACCACGGCTTTTTGTCTCGAGACAAAAGCATTTTTCGATTTCATCGGTGAGGGCATCATGGTCAAGATGTTGACCAATCAGTACTAGCTGCGTTTTGCGAGGCCGACCGTTCCACTCTTCATCTTCTAGAGAAAAACGCTTGCCGCTGAGATGAAAAATATGTCGTTTTTCACTTTCGTCAAACCAGAGAATACCCTTTGCCCTAAAGACATTGTCTGGCAGCTTATTGTCTAAAAACTGCTGAAATTTTCGAATGGCTAGGGGTTTATCTTCTGCGATTGAAACAGAGGTAAAGCCATCAACATCTAAGTGAGAATGGCTATGGTCGTGATCATGCTCAATATGATCATGGTCATGATCGCAGTTGGAATGATCGTGCTCGCTATGGTCATGTTCGCCGTGGCCACCATGACTATCGTGCTCACCATGGGCGTGGTCGTGATGCCCATGGTCGTGATGCCCGTGGTGCTCTTCCTCAGTAGAGTCAAAATATTTGTCAGATTCAAATAACCCTACGCTCAAAATCAGGGGTAAAGCTACTTTTGATTGGGTGGTGCGCAAAATTCGAGCACCTTCTTTGATATCTCGTACTTTTAGCTCTAGCCGATCCACATCCGCTTCATCGACTAGGTCCGTCTTATTCAGCAGAATAATATCGCCGTACGCAATCTGATTGTGGGCGGCTTGACTATTAAAAAGGTCAACACTGTAGTTTTCTGAATCTACTAGCGTCACGATAGAGTCTAGCCGGGTTAAATCTCGTAGCTCAGTACCTAGGAATGTGAGAGCCACCGGCAATGGGTCAGCTAATCCAGTCGTTTCCACAACGAGGTAGTCAATTTTGTCCTTACGCTCTAGAACCTTGTAAACCGCTTCCAGCAGATCGTTATTGATGGTACAGCAGATACAGCCATTGCTAAGCTCCACCATAGTGTCGTCACCGGTGGTTACGAGCAGATCATTATCAATACCGATTTCACCAAACTCATTGACGAGAACAGCAGTTTTAAGCCCGTCCTGATTAGTCAAGATGTGGTTGAGCAAGGTGGTTTTACCACTACCCAAAAAGCCAGTAATGATGGTGACAGGCAGTCCATGCTTGGAGTCATCCATCCGTTTGGGTGGGGCTGATATGGCAGCAGTCATAGAAGTTAGTGGGCAGGTCAACGTCAACCCTTATTATCCCGTATTTATCAGAAATTGAGGATGGCGGTTCACCGAAGTAAAAATTTGGTGAACGCTGACTTAGAAGATGGGCTAATTCGTAGCTGAGGGACAGTTTCTTACCACGCCCCAGCAGTGTCAAGATTTCGCTCGGGCAAAGCGCTTAGCCACGATTTTTAACGGTCATCACTTCGACAATGGTCAGGGCGCGTTCGCTGGGAATTTCTAGAATTCGATGAAGGTCGTCTAAGAAGGCTTGTTCTTGAGGGGTGACGTTGCCATCGGCTAGGACTAAATCGGTAGCTAGTGCAAAGGCCGTGGGTTTGAGTTCAGCCGGCAGAACTGTATTAGCGACTTCTACTAATCGACTGGGACCGTGCTGCTGTAGCTGCTGTAAAAGCCCGTCCTTCATTCGGTCTACCATCTCAATGGAGTAACTCTTAAAGAGTCGCATGCGGCTTAGCAACATATCCATTTCGCGACTTTCCTGGTCGGAGAGGTAGCCATCTGCTGCGATCGCAACCAAGCAGACCGCCGCCAATGCTTCTGCTGGACTTAGGGACAGCGACTCTGGCGACTGGTCAAAAACCTTGTCAAATAGCCCCATAACACCCTTGAAAATTTAAGACTTAAATCTGGATAATCAGACCAAATCTATTGTGAAGCATGATGGAAATAAAAAGGAGAAGCCAAACTGACTTCTCCTTAACCTAGCCACAAATCTAGGAAACACAAGCGAAATGTAAACCGCCCCTTAGGCTATCTGACGCATTTCATCTTCTAGCTGCTGAAGCAGATTAAGATTGCCCTGCTCACGAGCGACAGCAATCCGATGCTCTAAAGAGCGCTGAATACTCTCACTGTGATTGCGAGCAGATTCACGCAGCAGCTGACGTCGCTCATCCATCAACGGCGTGAGCTCAGCTAACTTACGCTGAAACGCAGAAAATACAGACTTGGCTGCCGTTTGATTAACGGCCTGACGCTGGCCATGGCGGTCCACCTGATAGGCTGCACCGCGATAGATCAGTTCTGGTTGAGTTTGAGGAAAGGGAACATGGCGTACATACGTATAGCGATGACTGCGGCCACGATAATTACAAAGAATGTCGCTTTCAGAAACCTCCAACATGGGCGGATTGTGGTCGTATTCGACACCACGGTAAGTAAGTTTCATAAGTGTGTTTTCTCCTGCAATAAGCACTGATGATTAGTGCGTTCCTTGGGGCAAACCGCTACAGCTCGTGAAATAATGGCCATACAGGTCAAACCCTACTTCCGTCTCATCGTCAACAAAGGACGATTTTTTCAGAGATGAACGAGGATGTTTCTGTATCTATTTTTACCGTTTTTCGATTAAGTTAGCAACTTCTGATATTTCTCATCAGAAAACCTGAACAGCTGGCTCATCAACGCCTGCAGAGTTTTCTAAGTAAATACAGATAAAAATTCGTGTTAAAACTTCATGACTTTCAGACAGCTGTCAGCGGATGAGTCATCGCATTCAACGTAGCGCTAACGGCGGCTCAATGAGGTCAAAACGCTCACTATATCAGGGAAATCTTTCAAACACTGTTCCTTGTTGATGGTCTATGCTGGAGACATAGACGTTAGCAAAAATTAATATTTGCTGTTCTCAGTACAACTATGAAATGCATCATCAATCGTCGAGCTCAGTTCTCGGCCAGCCATCGTTACTGGCTGCCTGAGCTGAGTGACGCTGAAAATCAGCACAAGTTTGGCCTTTGTACCCGCTCACCTGGGCATGGACATAACTATGAGCTGTATGTGTCTATGGAAGGTGAGCTAGACGCATACGGCATGGTGTTGAACCTATCCGATGTCAAAAAAGTCATCAAGCGCGAAGTCACCAGCCAGCTGGACTTCTCTTATCTCAATGATGTCTGGCCTGAGTTTCAAATCAATTTCCCCGACGCCGGGCTGACTACAACCGAAAATATTGCCCGTGTTATCTGGCAAAGGCTTTCACCTCACTTACCGATTACTAACATTCAGCTACTTGAGACGCCCACTCTTTGGGCCGACTACAAAGGAAATGCCATGGAAGCTTATCTATCAATCTCCACCCACTTTAGCGCAGCCCATCGTTTAGCATTGCCGACGCTGACCCTTGAGCAAAATAGTGAAATCTACGGTCTCTGCGCCCGTGTAAACGGCCATGGTCATAACTACCACCTAGAAGTCACGATTAAAGGCGAGATGGATGCGCGAACGGGAATGATTGCCGACCTGGTGGAGTTTCAGAATGCAGTTGATACCCACGTGGTCAAACCCTTTGACCATACGTTTTTAAACAAAGATATTCCCTACTTCGCTGAAGTCGTTCCAACTGCTGAAAACATTGCGGTTCACATTCGTGAACTGCTGCGTGAGCCGATTAAGAAAATTGGTGCTAGCTTGCACAAAGTCAAACTAATTGAGAGTCCTAACAACTCAGCTGAAGTCTACTGTGAGGAAATCGCTGAGGTCGTGTCAGCGGCTCAAGGAAACAACGCTGAGCTAGCCGCCGTTTGAGCTTGCAAATGCAGTAATACACGAGGCGATGCTAATTTATAGACTTCGCCTAGTTGTTTGCGATTTTGGCTCATCAGGTTCAGAACTTAGCGACAGAAGTTCTACTGCTTCATGGGAATCACTACTCGCTTACGTAGAGACTGGGCTCGTCGTTTTGCAGTAGCGTTATCAGGCTCAATCTTTAGAGCCTGGTCATAGCTCTCTAAGGCTTGAATCGTCAGTTGCTTCTTTTCATAGCTGTGTCCCAAATTGTTGAGGGCAGTCACATAGCCTGGGGCAACTTTTAAGGCCGATTTGTACTGACGAATCGCTAGGTCAAATTGCCCCTGAGCAAAATAGGCATAGCCTAAGGCGTTGTAAATTAGCGGAGCATTTTCAGTTTCTTCTTCCTCGGTCAATGCTTTTAGCGCCTGCTGTAGATATAGGGCAGATTGGGAGAATAGTTTTTTATCCAGTAGCAGGCTACCTAGTTCGTAATATTCCTGAGCAGTCCCTTTTTCTTTGGTCAGTTTCTTTTGCAAGCGGCCAAGGGTACTTTCGATGCGGCGAGTCTTAAATACCTGGCGAATAATAAAAAAGGCAGATAGCCCTAGCAAAGCTAGCAAGATACCCAGGTAGGTCAAAAATAGAGTGCTATTTTCCATGAACTCGCTTATCGGTTAGTGCGTATTGAATGTCTGTATTATTCTCCCATGGTAGCTACTGTAACCCCCAGTAGGTTGCTCGATCTTGTAACCAACCTTCGTCATCCCATTGGCGAATGGCACTATTGATAGCCCGTCGTAAATCGCTGTGCTGCGTTCCCTTGGGAATTGCGATCGCAATTGGCTCGACCGAAATCACCTCATCTAAAAGCCGATAGCGTCTATCTTGCTGCTGCCAGCCCGTTAGCAAAGAGACATCCCCAGCAAAGGCGTCTACCCGGTCTAATGTATCGAGAGCAGCTTCATAGGAAGACACCGTGACTATGGTGGCATCAGGCAGCTGATAGCCCACATGAGCCAGGGTACTAGAATCCTCTAGAACAGCGATGCTGGTTAGATCTTTGAGGGTCTCTATCTGAGGCGAAATGGTGATAAACCCGGTACCGTCTAGGTAGTAGGGTTCGCTAAAGCTGGCAATACGCTGGCGTTGAGAGGTAACAGTGATGGATGCGATCGCAATATCCACCGTTCCCTCGGCCACCGCATTCACCCGGTCAATATTGTTAACTGGATAAAACTCTACAGCAGAGGCATCTCCCAATAGATCAAGCGCCAACCGACGCGCAATATCAATTTCAAACCCCTGCAGGCTACCCATAGTATCGCGATAGCTCAGGGGATACCAGCTATCCTTAACTGCCACAATCAGCCGACCACGGGACTCAATCTCGCTCAGTTCTGCAGATACAGCAATTGGGGGCACAGTAGCCTGTACCCCCAACCATAAACCGATGCCCAAACAGTATCGCCACATGAGGCGATATTAGCCTTTCTTACCCGCTAGCTCAACCACTTTGGTAAAGGTACCTGGATCCAACACGGCCATCTGAGCCAGCATTTTACGATTAATCTCAATATTTGCTGTCTTTAGGTCGCCAATCAAACGGCTGTAGGTAGTGCCGTTGAGACGAGCAGCTGCGTTGATCCGAGTAATCCACAGCCGACGAAAATCGCGCTTCTTGTTACGACGGTCGCGATAGGCATATCGCAGGGCTTTCATGACCTGCTGATTGGCTGTCCGGAAGAGTTTTGAATGGGAACCCCGATACCCCTTCGCAAGCTTGAGGATTTTCTTGCGGCGCTTGCGAGCTACATTGCCGCGTTTTACACGTGCCATACTAGGTCGTTAATTTTTGGAAAAACAGTTTGAGATAAATACGTGGACGATGCACCTTACAAGTAAGGCATCATTCCTTCAATGTTGGGGACGTCGGCATCAACAACAACGGCTTTCTGGGACAAACGATTCTTGCGACCAGAGGATTTATGTTGTAGCAGATGGTTCTTAAACGCCCTGCGACGCATAATTTTTCCGCTTCCACTACGGCGAAAACGCTTGGCAGCCGCCCGACGAGTTTTAAGCTTGGGCATGGTTTTGTGTTTTTACAGTTTTACACGGTCTATAAGCTTACTACGACTACTAGGCTTGCTTCAATAGTAGAATCCAGATTCAGTGAAAAATAATCACACCTCCCGTATCAAAAATCGCAAAAATCCAATTAAAGTTAGACGCAAACACAGGAACATAACTATGCGTCTAGTAATTTTGGGAGGCCCAGGTTCGGGCAAAGGAACTCAAGCCAAAAAGCTCAGCGAACATTTTGGTATCCCATGGGTTTCTACAGGAGATGTGCTCAGAGCTGAAATCGAAGCAGATTCAGATTTAGGACAGCAGGTTTCAGAAACCCTTGCCCAAGGAGAGCTAGTCCCTGACAGTCTGATGATTGACTTTATTAAAGATCGGCTGCAGCAGACAGATACAGCCCAAGGTTGGATTTTAGATGGCTATCCTCGTACCGCATTCCAGGCAGAGGAACTTGATTTTTTTCTAGAGACGCTCAACACTCAAGTCAGCCGTGTGATTTGGCTTGAATTACCCGCCCACTGTCTGATTGAGCGTTCTGAATATCGTGGAGCCATTGATGATAATCCCGATGCTCTACGCCGTCGGATTGCAACATCTTTAGAGACCACTATGCCGATGCTGGAGTATTACGAGTATCGCCAGCGGTTAGTGCGCGTTGATGGCAACCAACCCGTTGATGATGTCAAACGAGAGATACTAGCGGCCCTTAGATAAGCCTGTGCTGTTGCCAATCACCTGAGCAGCCTGTGGCTGACTCGCACACCATCAGACGCGGCGAACGCCACAACAGAAGTTGCAATTGATTTTTACTGTTGCTGCCCCCGACACTCTGGCACAATAACCCTGATCGATTCTGTCTGTGAAAAACCTATGACTCTCCATCCCCACCTTCAAGCGGCCTTTGCTCAAGGTCATGCTCTCAAAATCATCAGCGGTCTTGCTAACTTTGATGCAGCCAATGTTCTAGCTGTGGCCAAAGCTGCTCAACAAGGAGGCGCTACCTGTGTTGATATTGCAGCAGACGCTGAGCTGGTACGGCAGGTAAGTCAGCACATCAACCTACCTATCTGTGTTTCAGCCATTGATCCCGAGGCGTTTTTGGCTCCCGTAGCCGCCGGAGCAACGATGATTGAGATCGGCAACTTTGATACCTTCTATGCCCAGGGACTGACGTTTGATGCAAAGGACGTACGGTCGTTAACCCAGCGTACCCGTGAGCTATTGCCCCACATAACGCTGTCTGTGACAGTGCCCCACACGTTAGCCCTCGATGAGCAAGTGCAGCTAGCCGAAGAGCTGGTAACGCTGGGAGCCGATATTATTCAAACGGAAGGGGGAACCAGCAGTCAGCCCGTTCACCCTGGCAGCCTTGGGCTAATCGAGAAAGCGACACCGACGTTAGCCGCCGCCCATGCGATTTCTCGAGCGGTACAGCTTCCCGTGCTGTGTGCATCCGGCATTTCAGATGTGACAGCTCCCATGGCGATCGCAGCAGGAGCTGCCGGTGTGGGTGTAGGGTCTGCTGTCAACAAGCTCAGTAATGAGATTGCTATGGTAGCTGCCGTTCGTCGCCTTCATGAAGCGCTGCATACGGTCACCCGCGCTGCACAAAAGGTGTAGGTGTTCAAAAGCTGAGGGCTAGAACGATTTTGCTCAAATCGTTCTAGCCCCAGTGCCAAGAATGCTAGCTAAAGAGAGGTAGCTATGGGCAAACCGCATATTCGACCGATTGCGCTAGGTCTAATCACACACCAGGAACATGTCTTTGTCAGTGAGGGCTATGACCCAGTCAAAGACGAAAGGTTCTATCGTTTTCTCGGCGGGGGTATCGACTTTGGCGAAACGAGTATCAATGCGCTGCAACGGGAATTTCAAGAGGAAATTCAGGCAACACTGATCAATATTGAATATCTAACCTGTTTAGACAACATTTTCACCTGCGATGGCAAACCAGGCCACGAACTAGTGCAGCTGTTTCGTTGTGATTTTGCTGACTCAGATTTCTATCGGCTGAGGCATGTCTACACTCTGATCGAAGGTAACGATACGAAGACTGCCATTTGGATCCCCATGGGACAGGTGCGCTCAGGGACGTTAAACTTAGTTCCTCACAGCTGTCGTGCTTATCTCTAGTGTCTGCCAAAGATGGCACCACATCTTACATCGCCCGGCGTAGCATGGTTATAATTGACCGATTGCCCTGGGCTCTTGCCAAATTCAAAACACTAACGCCGCGATCGCTAATCTGTGGATCCGCGTTATAGTCTAGCAGCAGTCTGACCAGCTCGGTGTTACCCACTTCCACCGCTCGATAGAGAGGCTTGGCTCGGTTAGGGTGAGCGTTACTCTCTAGTAGCAAACGAGCAATGGTGACATTGCCGGTTTCAACTGCTTTATACAGCGGTGTAATACCAGAGACCTGCGCATTAGCATTGGCACCTCCCTGGAGCAAAAGTCTAACAATCTCGACGTTTCCCATTTCGGTGGCGCGATAGAGCAGGGGCACCCCATAGCTGGTACGACGATCTGGCGATGCTCCAGCGTTGACCAAAAGACGGACTAGTTCAACATTGCCCATGTCAACCGCTCTACCTAGGGCGGTCTGTCCGCCTGCGCTGACAACGTCGACATCAGCCCCGTATGTCACCAGCAGCTGTACCATGGACCGGTTGCCCTGTTCGGTTGCGATCGCAACAGGGTAACCGACATATCGATTGCCCGCATCTACACTAGCGCCTCGATCTATCAAAGATTCTACCCGTTGAATATCACCTCCTTTGACAGCTTCAATCAGCTGCTGATCTAGAGATGGCAGCCCAGCCTGCAATGAGGCTGCTTGAGAAACTGACTCAGAGAAGACAAATGCCACGTGCTCTGCCTGCATTTGTATAAGGTCAGGGCTAAGTACACCAGCAGCCAGAAGCGCAACAGCCAGTCGAATGATGGATGTGCTTTTCACCATGGGTTCTAAACGGCAAGATACTAACAGTTCACGAATATCTTGTCCATGAATATTCCCGCAAAGTTTCCCATATAAATAAAAGACGACTAGCCTTCATCACCTCCTAATGCAGATGAGGTACCTAACCCTAGCAGGACTAAGCGCCTATAAAGACAACATCAACTAATGACATTGCCGCATAGCCATTTATCCATCACTTATTGGGTATCGCCCTCAGAACGGTGTCTCTAACGAAACATGCTGCTGACGGAGCTTTCCTCATGGATGCGCCAAATGGTTTCTCCAATCAAATTTGCAACTGTTAGGGTGCTTAGCTGTGCAAACTGGCGATCTGCGGGCACAGGAATGGTGTTGGTAACAATGACCTCTTCAAACACACCGCTAGACAGACGCTCAACCGCAGGCGGAGAGAAGACCGCGTGGGTAGCACAGGCATACACCTGCCGCGCCCCTTGTGCGCGCAACAGTCTGGCGCCCTCAGAAATAGTACCGCCCGTGTCGATCATATCGTCGACTAATACAGCGGTCTTACCGTCAACATCCCCAATCAGATTCATGACTTCGGCCACATTGTGGGCCTGACGGCGTTTATCAATAATTGCCAAAGGAGCATCATTAAGCCGCTTAGCAATAGCCCGGGCCCGGGCAACACCTCCCACATCAGGAGACACAACAACCAGATCGCTGAGATGTTTACTCGCCAAATAATCGACAAGTACAGGGGCTCCATATATATGATCGCAGGGGATATCAAAATACCCCTGAATCTGCGAGGAATGCAGATCCATCGCCAGCACGCGATTAGCACCAGCCTTAGTGATTAGATTGGCGACTAGCTTGGCCGTAATTGACTCGCGACCGGCTGTTTTTCGATCGGCTCGAGCATAGCCGTAATAAGGAATCACCGCTGTAATCTGACGTGCAGACGCTCGCCTACAGGCGTCGATCATGATGAGCAATTCCATCAGATGATCGTTAACGGGGCGACATGTGGGCTGGATTAAATAAACATCGCATCCACGAATAGATTCTTGTATTTGAACATACAGCTCGCCATCGGCAAACTGTTTACGCACCATAGGACCCAATTCAATTCCCAGGTATCGAGCAACCTCTCTGGAAAGCGCTGGATTGGATGAGCCTGCAAATAATTTCAGGCGACTGTTGTCCTCCAAACTTGGCAGAGTGGGTTTAGTAGGCAGTGTTGCAGAGCGGATCACGGCAGGCCCTCAAAGCATACTTAGCGAGTTCATGCAAATCGTAACATCGGTCTTAGAAAAATCCGACGCAATTTCTTTTAAGTGAGATATTTCTTCGAAACGCACAGGTATCTAAATTGATATGCACAAATCGTAAATAACATTTAAAAAAACGATAGCCACCTCAACAAAACAGAAGCTATCTAAACAGCGTAGCCCTCTTCAGGTATTAGGAGTTTGCACTTGGGAAGCCTAAATATGATATTTGATGTTTGACTATAGGATCGAATAATATCGGGCCCTGGAAGCCCTTGACGGTCAGTGTTCTCGCATCTAAATGGTGCACTCTATTGCTCCATCGCTGAAAACTTAACAGGCCCGACAGATATTATTTGCTGATGATGACATTAAGACACCAAGAACATCCGCATTGAAGCTATGTAAACATGCGCTCACCTGGTTCGAGGCAAATTCTAGACACGTTCAACGCTGTAATTAAAAAATATTTAGAACCGCTTTTAACAAATACAAGAGTCTAAGCCCAATAAACTTAGATTCACAAGATGTATTCCAAAATACAGTCCAATAGTATCAGACCATTTGGCGCTTGATACATCGATTTCTTACGAAGATTTTGCAGCAGTTGTGCCCCCTGCACTGGACAGAACACATGTACTTAAGCGGGCTGAACAAGTTCATCAACGGAGCCTCAGTCCAATAGCCATTCCGACGCCCGTCGGCCCAAATCTATCGGAATACTAACGGCCTTCCCAAGTCGAGGGCGTTCATTAGTTTGCTCAATCGCCTTTTGAATCTGAGTCAAACAGCCCATAGCTTCTAGGTACATCACAATGTCTTTCAAATGGGCCAGATACTCATCTTCCTCCATAGGAAATGAAGCCTGTTCTAGGTAGCGCCACATGACTTGAAAGAAAACTTTAGTCGGAGTTTTACGAATTTGTACATCAAATGAGTAGCCCCATTTATCTATGAGTAAGTCTTGGAAGGCTTCAGGTGACATAGATTGCGAATAACTGAATCTTTACATTTGTTTACGGGCTTTCAGACAAAGAATCATCTGAGAAGTCGTTGGAAGAGAGGGGTTAGAACTTCGGATTTTTCTCTTCACATAGTTTGAGGCCACAGGATAAGTGGCTGAACTGATAGGGGTTTGAGACGCAGTAGCTGTGATATTTCACAGACAAGAAAGCGAACTCATCAGGTTTGGTCATCAGGGTTGTGACTATTAAAGACTAGGAAGAGCGGTTTATCTGATGCGGCGAAATGTAATAATACTCATAGTAATTTGCAAACTTCTGTGACAACACAGGCCGTTATTGTTCTGCAGCTAACCGTCACGGATTTTTTGTACTGGGCAATGCAGCCTTTGGATTCATACTCGCATACATAGTCTGATAGTTATGGCTCAAGCTTCTGGAAACCCCGATGTCCCTGATTTAGGACGTCGCCAATTTATGAACCTGCTCACCTTTGGAGCCGCGACTGGTACGGCCGTGGGCGCTCTTTATCCCATTGTTAAGTACTTTTTGCCACCCAGTAGTGGCTCAGCGGGTGGTGGCGTTACCGCTAAGGACGAATTGGGTAATGACGTAATAGCTAGCAGCTATTTAGAAACCCATAGCGCTGGCGATCGCTCTTTGGTACAAGGCTTGAAGGGTGATCCAACCTATCTGGTTGTAACTGACGACGGGGCAATTGATAATTACGCCGTGAATGCGGTCTGTACTCACCTTGGCTGTGTTGTGCCCTGGAACGGTAGCGAGAACAAATTTAAGTGCCCTTGCCATGGCTCTCAGTATGATGCCGCTGGCAAAGTAGTTCGTGGACCTGCACCTCTGTCCTTAGCATTGGCTCAGTCGGATGTGGCTGATGATGGCAAAGTGACCTTGAGTCCTTGGACAGATACCGATTTTAGAACAGGCGAAGCTCCCTGGTGGTCTTAAGTGCCTGTTTGATGTGATTTATCTCTACGTAATTAGATTGCTGGCGTGCGACGGATGAAATTTAACTTTTTAAGCGTATTCAACAGGCTGTTGAAGGTTTTGGTCTCTGGTGCAGTGGTTGCGATCGCAGCTATTAGCCTGGTTCTCACCAACACTCAACCAGCAGCGGCCTATCCTTTCTGGGCTCAGGACAACTACGAAACACCCCGCGAGGCGACCGGTCGAATTGTTTGTGCCAACTGTCACCTCGGTCAGAAAAAGACCGAGATTGAAGTTCCTCAAGCGGTTCTACCCGATACTGTGTTTGAGGCCGTGGTTAAGGTTCCTTACGATCTCGATGCTCAGCAGGTACTCGGTGACGGGAGTAAAGGCGGTCTCAACGTCGGTGCTGTCCTGATGCTACCTGACGGGTTTCAACTAGCGCCCCAAGAGCGTATTCCTGAAGAAATGAAGGAAGAGATTGGCAGCACTTTTTATACTCCCTACAGCGATGAGCATCCTAACTGGCTGCTGGTCGGCCCTGTTCCAGGTGAGCAGTACCAAGAAATTATTTTTCCGGTACTTTCTCCTGACCCGGCTACTGACAAGAACGTTAGCTTTGGTAAGTATCAGGTTCATGTCGGCGGCAACCGCGGTCGCGGCCAGGTATATCCAACCGGTCAGGCTACAAATAACGTAGTTTACACAGCGTCTAAAGGTGGTGTGATCGCCGATATTGCTAAAGGCGACTACGGTACAGATGTCACCATCAAAACTGAAGATGGTTCGACTGTGACTCAGAGTCTGCAGCCGGGGCCCGAGCTAATCGTTTCTACAGGCGACGCTGTTGAAGCGGGTTCTGCTTTGACCAATGACCCCAACGTGGGTGGATTTGGCCAGCATGATACTGAAATCGTTTTACAGAGCCCGAACCGAGTTAAGGGACTGTTAGCTTTCTTGGCCGCAGCGTCTTTGACCCAGATTATGCTGGTGCTCAAGAAGAAGCAGGTTGAGACTGTTCAGGCAGCCAACATGACGTTCTAACGCCCGATTAAAATCGTCGGTTCAAATCCGAAATACGGTGGGGAAGGTGCTCAAGGTACCTTCCCTTTTTATTGGGTGAGCGGGTGGTGGCATACGGTTCTGATTCTTTGAGGAAACTTAATGCTCTTAGAGATGTCTGACCTCACTAACCAAATAATTTCCATAGAACCAAAGCGCCGTACCATAGAAAACGATTGGCCCGTCATACCGTCCTAAACAACTTTCTTTTGTAATGAGCGTCGTCGTCTACAACACCCTATCTCGCCGCAAAGAGCCGTTCCAGCCCTTAAAAGAAGGAACGGCAAGAATCTACTGCTGCGGCGTCACGGTGTACGACTACTGCCATCTAGGTCATGCCCGCTGCTATATAGTTTGGGATACGGTGCGCCGCTACCTGCAATGGCGAGGCTACAGCGTGCTCTATGTACAAAACTTCACCGATATCGATGACAAGATTCTCAATCGTGCTCGCAAAGAAGGCACGACAATGGAGGCTATCTCTCAGCGATTTATTAAGGCATACCATGAGGATATGGCCCGCCTCAATATTCTAGAGGCCGACGAATACACCTATGCCACCCACACTATAGATGGCATCAAACGTCTCATCAGCGAGCTAGAAAATAAGGGATATGCCTACGCTGCTGGAGGAGACGTGTATTACAAAGTGCGTGAGTTTGTAGGCTATGGCAAGCTCTCAGGTCGCAAACTCGATGATATGCAAGCAGGTGCCAGCGGCCGTATGGGCAGTGAATTCAAAAAGCAAGATCCGTTTGACTTTGCTCTGTGGAAAGGGGCCAAGCCTGAAGAGCCATCCTGGGAATCGCCTTGGGGTCCGGGACGACCGGGCTGGCATATTGAATGCTCTGCTATGGTGCGAGATCGCATGGGCGACACCATCGATATTCATATGGGTGGCGGTGACCTCACCTTCCCGCACCATGAAAACGAAATCGCTCAGTCAGAAGCCGCTACCGGTCAACCTCTTTCCCAATACTGGATGCACAACGGCATGGTGAATGTAAACGGTGAAAAGATGTCCAAGTCCTTGGGTAACTTCACCACCATTCGTCAGCTGCTAGATGCTGAAGACGGCTTACACCCTATGGCTTTACGGCTGTTTTTGTCTCAGGCCCAGTACCGCAAACCCGTAGACTTTACAGCCGATGCAATTGCATCTGCGACCAAAAGCTGGCAAACCCTAAAAGAGGGACTGTTGTTTGGTTACAACCACGGCAAACATCTGGGCTGGGCAGACTCGGTTACCCTTGACCGGGCAAGCGCCCCGGTGCAGCGTTTTCAAGCCGCCATGGACGATGATTTCAACACACCAGAAGCCGTCGCTGTCCTATTTGAACTGGCAAAAGAGCTACGCCGTCAGGGCAATCTTTTAGTACATGAGGGCAAAACAGATACTGATAGCAACCAGTTACAACAGCAGTGGCATACACTCGTTTGTCTAGCTCAAGTGTTAGGAATTGAAGCGACACCCGAGGAGGCGACACCGACAGATGATGGGCCCAGCGAGGCTGAAATTTCAGCCTTAATTGAACAACGAGTCGCAGCTAAAAAATCCAAGGATTTTGCCCTGGCTGATAGAATTCGAGACAAGCTGACGGCTCAGGGAATTACACTCATCGATAAACCGGGTGGTGTGACCGAATGGCACCGATAATTGCAAAGCAGGTCAGGGGTGCGCTCTGTTCAGGGACGGAATACCCCAGATCTATGAACTCTAGGCAGACTAAAGCACTGATTGAGTATCTAGGTCAGTTTCTAACGACAGAACGCAAGGCTAAAATCGAAGCGGTTTTGGCCCATCGCACTCGCTACCTCACCATCGCCTTAGAAGATATTCATACCAGTCAAAACGCTGGAGCGGTACTGCGCAATTGCGATAATTTAGGCATCCAAGATATTCATATTGTTGAGCAAACAACTAGCTTTAAGGTCAATCTTAATGTCACTAGAGGCTGTCAAAAATGGTTGACCACATATCACTATGCCAAGCAGCGGGGGAATACCGCCAACTGTATCGCTGCGCTAAAAAATCAAAGCTATTGTCTCGTAGCAACCACACCCCATACCGGTGCTTTTGACCTGTTGAGTTTGCCTCTAGACCAACCGATAGCACTTCTATTTGGCAATGAGTTAGAAGGGTTATCACAAGAAGCCTTAGAGCAGGCAGACAGACACCTCAAGATCCCGATGTATGGTTTTAGCGAGAGCTTTAATATTTCTGTCAGTACGGCGCTGTGTCTGCAGAGTTTACGCGATCGCATGCGCCAGTCCTGTCCATGGCAGCTACCCTCACATGAGCAACAGGAACTACGACTGCAGTGGTATCGCAATTCTTGTAAGCATATCCAGCAGTTAGAAGCCAGCTTTTGGCAACAGCACAGCCCTTAAAATCCGTACTCCTCTAAAACCGAATCGTCTAAGTCATCAATGGACTTGGCTTCCATAACGTCAAAGCACATATCCTGTAAATCCTGATGGCGGCGGCGACGAGACGTACGACGATATTTCTTAGCTTCTAGCTTAGGTTCATGCTGTATCTGCCCATCGCTGCCTATTTTGACCTTTTCAGTTGCTTCAGCATCGGCCCTCTGCTCCAGCTGTTGTTGATGGTGTAGGACTTCATCTAACAGGTCAAGGTAATAGTCGTAGCGTTCCCAATCCCCTCGAACCTGACAGCCTGGCTCATCGCGATGCAAACAGTCATTAAACTGACAGTGTCCTTCACGCTGACGAATTTCAGGAAAACACTGCATCAGTGTAGCCACATCACAGGTGATATCGGGCTGATTAAATCCAGGAGTATCGGCTAGTAAACCGCCCGCTGGCAGCTCAAACAGCTCTACATGACGGGTCGTGTGGCGACCGCGACCGAGTTTTCCAGAAACAGCATTGGTGCGAGCATCGACATCAGGCACCAGCCGATTTAAAAGGCTAGATTTGCCTACCCCCGAGGGGCCAGCGACAACGCTAATCCGCTGCTTTAGGGCGGCTATTAGGCTATCAGGCAGCTCATAATCTTGCCAAACACTCACCAATAAAGGTGCATAGCCCCAGTTTTTCAGACGATCCTGCCACTGGAGCAGCGTCGCTTGTGGCAGTAAATCTCGCTTATTGAGACAGAGGGTGACCGGAATACCCGTAGATTCTGCTTTGACTAGAAACCGGCTCAGCTGAGTGGGTTCTAGGGCCGGTTCCGCCAGCGCAAAGACCAGTAGAATCTGATCGACGTTGGAAATAGGCGGGCGGTCAAGCAGATTGCTGCGGGGATAGACAGTTGCGATCGCGCCTCGTCGATCTTGCAAATCCATCTCCTCAAGTAACACTTGGTCACCTACTACAACCTGCTGCCCCAGATTCTTTAAGCGAGCCCGGCGAGTACATAAAAAATAAAGCGGCCCTTGATTATCCTCAGCTAATCTCACCTGATAGTAATTTGCCTGACAGGCAACGACTGTTCCCTTAGCGCTCGGGCTAGATCCAGGAGCTACCGTCATGTCGTAGGTCGCCGTACTTGCAGGATGAAATGACCCTCTACAGCTGATTCTAAACCTTCAATTAAAAACCCTTCTGCCCGTAAACTATCCGGCACTTGTTCTATGGGCTCACCTGAGTCTAACCAAACCTCCAGTAGATCACCCACAGCCATGCGCTGCAGCTTGAGCTTGGTACGCACAAAGTTCAAGGGGCAAGGAGTCCCACGCAAATCCAAGGTTTCATTGGGCTTATCCAAGACATCTGTCATACTGCTGAGCTTTCTCCACGGCTAGCCTTTAAACAAACCGCCTAAAAATCCTTCTAGACCTTTCTTAGAGATAGAATCCCCACGAACTTCAGCCAGCTTAGCTAAAAGCTCTCGTTCTTCCGCCTTGATCCGAGTTGGAATATCTACCAAGACGGTCAGCAAATGATTGCCACGACTCACAGGGTTACCCAGCTTGGGCACCCCGCGATTTTCAAGCGTGAGCACCGTATTAGGCTGAGTACCCGCTGGCACTTGCACTTCTAAGGGACCATCCACAGTCTCGACTTCCAGGTCACAGCCCAAAATTGCTTGCAGGTAGCTAATTCTTAAATCTGAAAGCACATTGATCCCATCACGCTTAAAAGTACTGTGCTCTATCACAAAGAGATACACAAACTGATCCCAAGGAGGACCGCAGCGCAACCCAGCATCCCCTTCATTGGAAACTCTTAAGCGGGTTCCGTTATCTACACCTGCTGGAATCGTTATCTTTAGCTTTTTAGTTTCCTGTTTACGGCCAGCTCCTCCACAGACCTCGCAGCGATCCTCAACAACTTCTCCTGTACCATTACAGGTTGGACAAGCGGATACCTGAGTAAAGCTGCCAAATGGCGTACGTGTCGCCCGTCGTACCTGGCCTGACCCATTACAGGTAGAACAGGTGCGCGGTCGAGTTCCCGGCTTTGCCCCAGACCCCTTACAGGTCATGCAGTTCTCTAAATGGCTAATCTTGATTTCTTTTTCGCCACCAAAAATAGCCTCAGCAAAGTCTAGCTTCAGGTCAAGCCGGAGATCGTCACCACGCATCGGACCACGGCGCTTGGTTTGGGTCGGACCGCCAGAAAAGCCGCTAAAAAAGCTTTCAAAGATATCGGCAAAGCCACCCATATCTGAGAAATCTTGAAACCCAGCTCCACCAGCTGCCGCACTGCCAACGCCAGCCTCTCCAAAGCGGTCATATCGAGCCCTAATTTCAGGCTCAGATAGAACCTCATAGGCTCGATTGATTTCCTTGAACTTGTCTTCGGCACCTGCATCCTTATTCACATCAGGATGATATTTTCTTGCCAGCCGCCGATATGCGCGCTTCACCTCATCCTGATCGGCCCCCCGGGAAACACCGAGTACCTCATAGTAATCACGAGCCATAGAGTGCTAGCTTAACAACGACAACTGGAAACCTTTCCAACTATTCTACGTAAGCACGGCACATTGCTGATTCGCAATTTCCGTACTCCCTTCATTCGGTCACTATTCAATTGCCTCATAATCAGCTGTGATCGTTGCATCAAAGTCGAATTCTGGGTTGTCTGCCAATAGATCAATGGCATCAGGAGTGCCTGCAGGAGTAGGCTCCTTCTCTGAAGGTATTTCTGGACTATCCTCTGTGTTAGGTGTACTAGAAGTATCCGGTGCCAAGTCTGGAGTTGTTTCATCCATCGCAATGTCATAGCTATTGTCATTAACCTGGCGATACATTTCTGCACCAATGGCAAAGATGATCTGTTGCAATCCATCTAAGGCCTGCTGCAGTTCCTCAGGGGTAATGTCCTTGTTGCTGACAGCGGCTCTAAGTGTAGCTTCTGCAGCTTGTCCTTGAGCTTTACGCTCGTCGCTGACCCATTCAGCATTCTCCCGCATTGTAGTTTCGTAACTATAGAAGATCGCATCGGCCTTGTTGGTCATCTCAGCAACCACCTTCCGACGGGCATCATCGTCGGCATAGGCTTCAGCTTCTTCCCGCATTTTTTCGATTTCACTGGAGGTCAGACCGCCTGTGTTCGTGATGCGAATACTCTGAGCACGCCCGGTACCCTTATCCTTGGCAGCTACCTGTAAAATGCCGTCCGCATCGATTTCAAAAGATACCTCAATTTGGGGAATGCCTCTGGGAGCGGGGGGAATGCCTGTAAGCTCAAACCGACCAAGACTCTTATTATCACGGGCCATGGCTCGCTCACCCTGCAGGGCATGAACTTCCACCGAGGTCTGACCGTCGGTTGCCGTTGAGAAGGTTTGGGACTTACTGGTAGGTATGGTCGTATTGCGCTCGATCACCTTAGTAAATACTTCACCCAAGGTCTCAATACCGAGGGATAGCGGTGTTACATCCAGCAGCAGCAGATCCTTAACCTCACCTCCCAATACACCTGCTTGAATCGAAGCCCCTAGGGCTACAGCCTCATCTGGATTCACAGAACGATCTGGGGTTTTGCCATTGAAATAGCCAGTGATAGCTTGTTGAACAGCTGGAATTCTAGTAGAACCTCCTACCAGTAAGATTCGATCAATATCGTCTGGTGTGAGCTCAGCATCTTTGAGAGCCTGCTCCACTGGCTCTAGCGTTGCCGCAATCAACGGCTTAGCTAGCTCTTCAAACTTAGTCCGCGATAGATCCGATTCAAGGTGCTTAGGTCCAGCTTCATCGGCTGCAATAAAAGGCAGGTTAATGGATGTCGTTGCTCGACTAGATAACTCAATCTTGGCTTTTTCGGCGGCTTCGCGAATACGCTGTAAGGCCATGCGATCTGTAGAAAGATCCAGACCTTCTTGCTCTCTAAATTGATTTAATAGAGCGGTGACAATGCTGTTATCAAAATCATCGCCTCCTAGATGATTGTTTCCAGAAGTAGCTTTGACCTCAAAAACACCATCTCCAAGCTGTAGGATAGAAACGTCAAATGTCCCCCCACCTAAGTCAAAAACTAAGACCGTTTGATCTTGATCTAATTTATCAAGACCGTATGATAAAGCGGCAGCTGTGGGCTCATTGATAATACGCAGTACTTCAAGGCCAGCAATTTTACCAGCGTCCTTTGTTGCCTGGCGTTGAGCATCGGTAAAGTAGGCAGGAACTGTAATGACAACTTGGCTGACGTCTTCTCCAAGGTAGGCTTCAGCATCTTGCTTTAGCTTTTGCAGCGTCATTGCTGAAATTTCCTGAGGCGTGTAAGCCTTGCCACGGATCAAAACGTCAACCGTATCGTCCTTACCTCGAACACATGTATAAGGTACTCGCGAGCGTTCGCTAGCCGTATCTTCCCAGCGACGACCAATAAATCGCTTGATGCTATATACGGTATTTTCCGCGTTTGTGACAGCTTGACGCTTGGCCAACTGCCCCACTAGGCGTTCGCCATTCTTGGCAAATCCGACAATGCTTGGCATCGTCCGTCCGCCTTCGGTATTGGTGATAACCTCGGGCTTGCCGCCTTCTAGAACAGCCACACAGCTATTTGTTGTTCCTAAATCAATGCCGATAACTTTTCCCATCTGAGAGCCTACTCACTCTAGAGAACCACATTTACTCTTTAATTACATAGATACCCATACAGCAAGCACAAAAGTGCTTGTCCAAATAGTAGCTATTCAGATTAGCTAAAAATCAAAAGTTGACTGCTAGCTATGAAACATTTACCTCCAAAGGAGTCAATGTTTACTACATGGATAAACTGAGAAAGAAGCTTAAGTAATAATTTCTATACAGTTACACCCTAGCCCTCAACATATCTACAATCACAGCTGCTGCTGCTGTAAGTATGCAAGTGGCCCTCTCATATAGATACAATACCCAAAACCCACAGTTCTAACAAAACGTCTCAATATTCAAGGAAGCTTCATAACTGAGCTAACGTTATGCCAGCCCAGCCTTTAAAGCTGTACGTTTTGACGACTCATTCAGGGTCTCATTACCTCATTGTTTAGTCTTCCAGCGGCGTTGCAACTTTGACCATCGCATGGCGTAAGACACGCTCTTCTAAAACGTACCCTCTAACAAGTTCTTCGATGACTGTCCCTTCAGCATAATCATCGGTCGGTTCACGCATAACGGCTTCATGCAAGTTGGGGTCAAACTCATTGCCTTCTGCTCGCATAGGAGCGACTCCAGCACGCTTTAAGCCTTCGACTAGCTGCTTGTAGACGCTTTGATAGCTCTTATGAACTGCCATCTCACCGTCATTTTGAGGCTTTATCTGAGCACGAGCTCGCTCAAAGTTATCGACAACCTCTAGTAGGTTGCTGATCGTATTGCACTTGACCTGAAGTTCTAGCTCTTCTTTCTCACGACTGGTACGCTTGCGAAAGTTTTCAAAGTCAGCAGTCAGCCGCATATACTGGCTGTTTCTGTCCTCCAGCTGTGCTTGAAGTTGGGAAATCTGCTCTTCTAGAGCTGCGATCGCAGCCGGATTCGCGACTGCTTGAGGTTCATCACCGGCAGCGTCTGCATCCTCAGAAGTAGCTTCAGAAAACTCGTTTTCAAAATCAATTTCAACGTCAGCATCTTCGAGCTTCAGCTCTTCAATATTAGTATTAGTATCGGCTTCACTAACTGCGTCAGAAGTTGGATCATCTTGGATAGGATCATTCTCTGCCGGATTAACGTCCTCTATCATCGTTTAACCTCACCAATAACAGAACACAGGGGTAATACTTGCATAGACGCTGATATTTTAAGCGAGTTGCACCATACTCAGCTCAACCTTCTTTACCTAGATACTCTAGATATTAGAAGATCTAACTGCTTCTGAAGTACGACGCAAATCGTCAACCTGGTCTGTAGCGTTTATTCACTACCTTAGCGGTATCACAATAGTGCATTTTGTAACGTAATGACTATATAAATAGGCTGTTTCCGTTACTGAACTTTTCCCACAGTATGCCCACCTCAGCATCTAATCGTCTTACATCCAGCTAGCTGGATGCCAAGGTTCAAGCTATTATCGGGAAATAGAGCAGTATCGTAGGGTTGCAGTGCTGCTCAAGTTCCCTTGAACTATAGGGATAGAGTCCTATCTCCCTGTAGCTGTCTACAGAAAAGCATTTTGTGGGCAACCTTCTGTAAGGATTTTCTGCGGCGACTATGACCAATTCCTCATCATCTCGGAAAGCGCTTGTTCTACAAAGAAGCTTTTCTCCGTTTAGTAATCAGCTAATTCAGACAGGGTACGTCGATACAGACCAAATGCAGCAGGCATTGGTTGAAAGTCGCAAGTCAGGTCGCTCCTTAACAGACGTTTTAGAGTCGCTTACCGGTCAGCAGTTAAGCCCGGAACTGCTACGCCAATATAAAAAGCAGCAGCTGTTTGAGCTTAAAATCCTCTACGGCGTTGAATCACTTGACCCCGAAATTGAGAGCGTTTCCGACACCAAAGTCGGCAACTTAATCGACGATCTCATTCCAGTAGATATTTGCCGTCGCCATCGTCTACTCCCTCTTTCCCAGACAACACAGGATGGAGTTTCCACCGTATTGGTGGCAATGGTAGATCCAGAAAATTTAGAAGCCCAGGACGATCTCAATCGCATCTTGCGACCAAAGAGTCTAAAGCTGCGCCGCATGGTTATCACCGTTGAAGATTATCAACGGATGATATCGGCCTATCTAGACGATCAGGTCGCTAAGGAAAAACAGCGAGATTTTGAGCAAGCTGTTGATGTTAATGCCAACTTAGAAGATCTGGACCTGGATGGTGCCGATCTTGAAGAAGCGCTAGACGAAGAAGCTGACCTGGGAGCAGCCGTGCAGGATGCAGGCGCAGCTCCTGTCATTGCACTTGTTAACAAGATCTTGGTCAAGGCGCTTCAAGAAGGTGCTTCAGACATTCATGTTGAGCCTCAAGAAGAATTTCTACGCATCAGGTTTCGGCGAGATGGCGTCTTACGTCAGGCTTTTCAGAGGTTGCCAAAGAAAATTATTCCAGCTGTCACTGCTCGCTTAAAAATCATTTCTGAGTTAGATATCGCTGAGCGTCGGATTCCCCAAGACGGACGAATTCGCCGAGTTTTCCAAGGACGGAAGGTAGATTTCCGAGTCAGCACCATACCTAGCCGCTATGGGGAAAAGGTTGTTCTACGAATTTTGGACAACACCAACACTCAGCTAGGGTTGGACAAGCTGATTACCGATGATGAAACCCTCAAAATCGTTCGGGACATGACCAGTTCACCCTACGGATTGATCCTGGTGACTGGACCCACAGGGTCAGGTAAAACAACCACACTTTATTCTGTTCTGGCTGAGCGCAACGATCCAAACATCAATATCAGTACGGCAGAAGACCCAATTGAGTATGCCCTTGCCGGCATCACTCAGGTACAAGTTATTCGCGAAAAAGGGATCGATTTTCCACTACTCTTACGGGCATTCCTAAGACAAGATCCCGATGTCATTCTGGTAGGTGAGACCCGTGACACCGAAACCGCTAAGACAGCTATCGAGGCTGCTTTGACAGGACACCTGGTTTTGACAACATTGCACACCAATGATGCAGCAGGTGCTATCTCTCGCCTTAGCGAAATGGAGATAGAAGCTTTTCAGGTATCTAGTTCTCTAGTCGGTGTATTGGCTCAGCGTCTAGTCCGAAAAGTGTGTACTGACTGCCGAACTGCTTATGTGCCCAGTAGCGAGGAGTTAGGCCGGTTTGGGCTAAGTTCATCAGGTGGGGACATCACCTTTTATCGAGCTAATACAATTGCCCCCGATCAGGTTGAAAGCGCACAAAATGCTGGTGAGCTTTGCCAGACTTGTCAGGGGGCCGGGTACAAAGGTCGAGTAGGTGTATACGAGGTCATGCGAATTACGGAGGGCCTACAGAAAATGATCTCCGACGGTGCCCCTGCAGAGCATATTAAAGAAGCTGCCGTCGAAGAAGGGATGCAGACATTGCTGTCCTATAGCCTCAAATTAGTAGAGCAAGGCTACACTACCTTAGAAGAGGTAGAGCGAGTTACCTTTACCGATACAGGTCTAGAAGCTGAGCTTAAGGCGAGACGAAAGACTGTTTTAAGCTGTGCTACCTGTAACGCTGAGCTACATCATGACTGGCTAGATTGTCCATACTGTTTGACACCTCGTTTCCAAAGTAACTAGAGAAACGAGGAAACTCGGTGTAACTCAGAGTATCAGAGTGGGTAAACTCATCTCCATTACTTAAATCAGAGCTTACCGAGCGGCTCCGTATTACTTTTTTTAAAAGCTTTCTTACGCTGTTTTCTAGAAAATCTACCTGAGGTGGCCCCATGGAAATGATGATTGAAGACTTGATGGAAGAGGTAGTAGAGCGGGGAGGCTCTGACCTACATCTTTCGGCTGGGTTACCTCCGTATATTCGAGTCAGCGGTCATCTCACTCCGACCGAACATCCACCATTGACACCTGAACAGTGTCAGCGGCTAATTTTTAGCATGCTGAACAATACTCAGCGAAAAAATCTAGAGCAGAACTGGGAATTAGACTGCTCCTACGGTGTCAAAGGGCTGGCACGTTTTCGAGTTAATGTCTATAAGGATCGAGGCACCTATGCTGCCTGTCTGCGGGCCCTAAGTTCTAAAATTCCTAGTGCTGAACTCCTGGGTTTACCCGACATTGTGATTGAGCTAGCCCGGCAGCCTCGGGGATTGATTCTAGTCACTGGACCGACGGGGTCTGGTAAGTCAACGACGCTGGCCTCAATGATTAACGATATCAATCACTCCAGGTCTGAACATATTCTCACGGTTGAAGATCCCATTGAATTCGTATACGAGCCCATCAAGAGTCTGATTCATCAGCGTCAGATTGGCGAAGATACCAAGAGCTTTGCCAATGCGCTTAGAGCCGCGCTCAGAGAAGATCCCGATGTGATTCTAGTCGGTGAGATGCGGGACTTAGAAACCATCTCTCTAGCTATTTCAGCAGCAGAAACTGGTCACCTAGTTTTTGGTACTTTACACACTAGCTCTGCGGCACAAACGGTAGACCGTATGGTTGATGTTTTCCCACCCGGACAGCAACAGCAGGTGCGCGTTCAGCTCTCTAACTCCTTGGTGGCCGTATTAAGTCAGACGCTTGTACCAAAAGCGAATCCAAAACCTGGTGAGTTTGGTCGCGTGATGGCTCAAGAGATTATGGTAGTTACCCCTGCTATCTCTAACCTAATTCGAGAGGGTAAAACAGCTCAAATCTACGGTGCTATCCAAACTGGTGGCAAGCTGGGGATGAAAACCTTGGAGATGGTTCTAGCAGATCTGTACCAGGCCGGAACAATTTCTTTTGAGCAAGCTATCGGTAAGTCCTCCCGAGCTGATGAGCTACAGCGCTTAATCAGTGCTGGTGGTACGGGTTCTGCTGCAGCTGGTCGAGGTCAGACGACGCAGCGTGGTCGCTCAGCGACAGGCGTTCGCCGCTAACAGAGCCCGACTTTCTCCCTAAGTTTGGTTTGCCTGATTGTAATTAGGGGTTGCCTAATAATTAGGCAACACTGTATAAAGCCTTCAATAGACTGCTGAGCATAAAATTTTGCAGAGGTAAAACCCATGCCTACTTACGTTGCCACAGGGCGAGACACCACAGGACGTACGCGACGAGAAAAAGTCGTTGCGGCAACACCCGGTGAAGCCCGGACAATGCTCAAGGAGCGTGGGGTCTTCATTCAGAGCATTAAGCAAGACCGGGCGCTAAGTTTTAATCTAGAAGACATCAAGACATCCTTAGCGCAGGTGTCTGTTAAGGATAAAGCCGTATTTTCACGGCAGTTTGCAGCTCTGGTTAACGCAGGTGTGGGATTGGTGAGGGGAATTGGAATTTTGGGCGAGCAATGTCCCAACCCTAAGCTGAAGAAAGCATTGTTAGAGATAAACTCTGATGTGCAGCAGGGTAACAATCTCTCAGATTCGATGCGTAAGCATCCAGCAAGCTTCGATTTACTCTATGTGAGTATGGTTCAAGCTGGGGAGGTTGGCGGTGTTTTAGACGAAGTTCTCAACCGTCTGGCAAAGCTTTTAGAAGATCTTAATCGTCTGCAGAATCAGATTAAGTCTGCCATGGCCTATCCGGTAACCGTTGCTGTTTTAGCGGTTACTATCTTTATCGGCATGACGGTATTTTTGCTGCCTATCTTTGAAAATATTTTCACTGAATTGGGGGCGCAACTGCCAGCATTTACGCGATTTATGATTGGCATTAGCCGATTTTTGCGTAATCCCATAGCGGTTCTCATTATGGTTGCAGTAATAGTTGTGGCGGGTATCTTATACCGCCAATATTACAAAACACGTGCCGGTCGTGAAACCATGGACCGTCTTTTCTTGAAACTGCCTTTGTTTGGTGACCTGGTTCAAAAGTCAGCCACGGCCAGATTCTGCCGCACGTTTGGTTCTCTATCTCGTTCTGGTGTGCCAATTTTGACAGCCTTAGAAATTGTGCGCGATACCTCGGGAAACCAGGTAATTGCAAATGCGATTGAGGAAGCCCGTTCTGATATTCAAACAGGCGGCATGATTAGTCTGGCGTTGCAAAAGCATCAGGTATTTCCAATTATGGCTGTCCAGATGATCAGCATCGGCGAGGAAACTGGTGAACTGGATCAAATGCTCATGAAGGTTGCTGACTTTTATGAGGATGAAGTGGAACAGGCTGTTAAGGCACTAACCAGCGTTATGGAACCCCTCATGATTATCTTTTTAGGCGGCATGGTTGGTTCAATTTTGATTGCGATGTATCTGCCGATCTTTGCAATTCCTAACGCGATTGGGGGTTAGACGAACGCCTAATTTTTACAATAAAAAAAACGGTCGAATGGCAAATGATGTTAGCCTCCGACCGTTTTTTTTTGACATCGTTTGTCCTTTGCACGGCTTTCTCTAAAGATCGATTCTCTCTATCGGCAAATGGCCACACCGATTTTACTGGAGCACTTCTTTGAGTTTGTGCTGATTCCATAGCTGCTGATAGAGCCCAAAGCGAGTTACCAACTCTTCGTGGGTCCCGGTTTGAACAATATGTCCTCGATCCATAACAATTATGCGATCGCAATTAGCCGCTGCCGACATCTGATGGGTAATAAAGATCACGGTCTTACGCTGAGTACCGTAAGACAAATTATCCAAAATTTGAGTTGCCGTTTGATTATCAACGCTGGATAACGCATCGTCTAAGACTAGAATTGGTGCATCAATTAGCAAAGCCCGTCCCAACGCCGTGCGCTGCCGCTGCCCGCCTGATAGTGTGATACCGCGTTCGCCGACTAGCGTATCGTACTGGCGAGGAAAGTTGAGAATCTCACCTTGCATCTGAGCCAGCTTAGCGGCCTGCTCAACCTCGGGCATTTCAGCCATAGGGGAGCCATAGCGCAGATTGTTTTTTACCTTTGTACTAAATAAGAAACTATCTTGAGGAACAAATGCGATCGCTCGGCGTAAATCTGTCAGAGGCACCTGAGTCACATCATGACCATCAATAAAGAGCTGCCCCGCAGAAATCTCCAAAATTCGCGGTAGCGCCTTAGCTAAGGTAGACTTCCCAGAGCCAATAGGCCCCACCAAGGCAACTGTCTCTCCCGGTGCAATGGTAAATGAAACATTCTCAATCGCAGCGGTCTGAGTATCAGGGTATTGATAGGTCAGTCCCTTGGCCTCTAGTCGCCCATCGACTTGAGCAATCGGTAGTGGCTGAGCCATTGATGCAGTAGCTACTTTTGGTTGAGCGGTAAAAATCGCCTCAATGCGATCAACGCTTACTTCTCCTCGCTGATAGGACGTAATCGTAAAACCTAGTAGGGCCGTGGGAAAAACCAGATTGTTGACATAGAGCAACAGCGTCACGAAGTCTCCAACGGCTAACGTGCCAGCGGCAATACTGCGAGCACCCAGTGCCAAAATAATCGCTAGGCTAAGACTGGCCAGCCCCCCTAGCAATGGAAAAAGCGTATTACGCGTACGCGCCAGGGACAGGTTGGCATCCAACAGGGCGTTATTACGTTGAGAAAATGCCTGCTGCTCGTTGGTTTCTTGGGCATAGATTTTAATCAGCCCAATGCCGCTCATATCTTCTTGAATCAAGGTGCTCAGCTCAGATAGAGACTGCTGCACATCCAGCTGCTGCTGGCGAAGACGGTTGCTAAACGAACCCACCAACAGCATCATGACCGGGTATATTGCCAAAGCAACCAGAGTCAAACGAACGCTAATTCTTAGCATGGCCGGCACTGTCAAACAGTAGGCAAATAGAATATTTGCCAAACTAAGCACCGCAAATCCTAGCAGCCGTCGAATATTATCGACATCACTCGTAGCCCGATTGATCAAATCACCAATCGTATTCTCTGCAAAGTAAGCAGGCTCCAATGACAGCAGATGCTCAAAAATACGCTGTTTGAGATCAAACTCTACCTTGCGGCCAACTCCAAAAATTAGCACCCGTGAGGCCATGCGAATAACCCACATCACCGTTGCCAGGGCCAAAATCAGAACCACATAGCGCAGGATTGTACCCTGATTAAACGTGAGTCTGAGCCGCTCAACCACATCCCCAATGAGTGCCGGAATCCAAACGCTGAGGACATTGACCAGCAGCAATGTGCCAATCCCTAGAAAAACCTGGTTTTGATGGGGTTTAAGATAGCTGGCTAAATATCGCAGCCTAGACTGTGCCATAGAAATACTCGAAACGCGTCTGCAGCTCTCACTGCTTCACTATCCTAGTACTCCATAGACAAGCTTGCCCGACAGCGGTATGAGCAGACTATTAGACGGGCCTAGATTTCAATATTTGAATTCCAGCCAAAGTCAAACCCAGGAAGCCAGCCTCGCAGAAAATAATAAGTCGATGTGAGAACTTCATCCCAGTAGCGCGATGTCAGCTGAAGCGCATCAACGTTAGGGATAATATCAGGCAGACGAGAGAATGTGTCTCGACCAGACCAGGTATTAACTGAATAGAAATCAGTGGGTTTAGCAATCACCTGCATATCCATATTTTCGAAGGTGAGCGCCGTCCGAGTCATCGTCATCGCTGGAGCCACCACCATAACTCGAGCGTCTGTAGGCTCACTACGGTTGTCTCTAGGCTGGAGAATCTGCTGCTCTTGTAAAAACTCTTCTACATCGTCAGCCGTGCCTTGAACGTTGAGTCCTGTTGACTCAAGACGGATATTGGCCGCTGGTACGCCATTATCGATGAGGACTGTTCTGATATTTTGTCGCTTGACGTTACTTTCTTCGCTATCTCCACCGGGGTCTGCGGTCACAATGACAAATGGGTTAGCCCCGGCCGCGCGAGCCTGGTTGTACAACTGGGCTGCGTAAACCAAACGCGGTACTAACGTAGAGTTATAAGCCTGGTCGCTAGCGCTCTGAAATGCCACCGTGCCTTTAGAGTCTCCGGCATCATTTCCAAATACAACAATGGCTCCTGTACGATCTATTCGTGCACCTGCTTCTTGTACACCCGCTGGACACACATCGGCACATTGAGCGGCTCGGTTAGCGAATGCCCGCTGCACTTCTAACTCGGAGCGACTCACAATAGAACGGCTTACGATGGGCAGACTGGTAAACAGTAAAATACCCAACGCAACAGCTACCTGCTGCCCTTTGACTTTTTTGACGCCTTCACTAACCGCTGATCCAAGTAATAAGATCGTTGCCCCCAACGGCGTAATCGGTAATGAAATTAGTCGCCAAATAGTCCCAATGGTTTCATCGTTAGGGTCCGCAAACGAAGCAACAATCAAGACTAGGACAACCACACCTCCAAACCAGGTAAGGTATGCTTTTGGAATAATTTTGGTCAGAATGTACCAAACTAGGAGCCCAATAGTGGCCCAGAGTAAAACGCGGGTAAGCAGGACAAGCATGGGGACCTTTTAAGGAAACAGGCGCGGGTTGTTCAAGAGTTAAGCACATAAGCTCAATTTCGGCTACAGGGTGAGTCCCTCAAACCGGAACCAATATACCCGGATCTGTACGTAGATGTGCTCAAGCCTGTGAAAAAAATTGGCTCAGTGTCGTTCAAGGCTTACTTGCCCTGGCTCCAGTACAACCAACAGATACATGCGTCAGATTGGCAACATGACCAGGACTGCACTGGACTCGTCGGACAGACATAAAAAAACGGAAGCCCTAACAGGACTTCCGTTAAATGTGGGTTTACGACTTTTGCGAAAGATGTACGTTAAAACAGCTATACCAGCTTTAGATTGGGATACTGGGCAATAACCTCGTCGTTGGTGAGGGTTTCACCACTAGCCTGAGGCGTCCACAAAACTTCGACAGCCATCAGCGTATCGCTGGGAATAGCACCCATTTGATTTAGAGCTTTGTGCAAGTCTTGCTCAGAGTTGACGTCAGGCAGTGTTAGTTTACCCTGACTCGCAATAATAACCGTGGCAACAATGTACTCGCCAGATGGCTGCGCCCCGTCAGCATCGGGCAGAGCAGCCGCATTACTTCCGGAAATTTGGTTATTTACATTTGAGACCGCTTCATGACTAAACTTGCTGCGCTCCATTAGAGCAAGGCGATTGAACTCTACTTCAGCCGATGCCAGCTTGGTTGAAACGATGTCAGTATCTGCATAAGCCCAATATTCAGGATGGCGCAGCAGCGATAGCGTACTTTCTTGTAATACCTTTGTCAGCCCTGCCGATGAGCTGGTGTCGGCAGTCTGAGCTAGACGATTCAGATCGTCTTGAAGATGGCGTGCTTTGGCCAAAAGCCCGACCTGTAGCCGAGCAACAGAAACAGAAGGATTAGCCGTATAGGTTTCTCCATCACCAAAACCGCTGGAGCGAAAGCTGCGGACCAGAAAGGATGCGATCGCAAAAAATATCAGCACGCTAAACAATCCGCCACCGCCAAAGCCAAAGAACGGCATTACCAGCGGAAAGCCAAAGCCAAAGCCACCACCGTAGCCTCTAGCAGGACTGCGATAGCTACGGGGTGACGAATACGTCCGACCGTAGGACGGTCTGCTAGGGGCTCTAAAGCTGCCGCCACCGATACGACCGCCACCGCGAGCTGCCAGTGCTCCATCAGCCTGAGAAAAGACTAGAATCAGCGCTAACGCACAGACCAAAAATGGCTTAAGTAAGGGACGTAGCCAAGACTTCTATCGGATTTGCTTAAGTCGATTCATGATGCAGAAAGATACAGATACTTCGCGGCCCGCAACCCACCAACGCTCTGACATAGCAGAGTAGTGAAGAGAATAAAGTGTAGCCATTCTTACTTTAACCTCTTTATCCGAATCAGACAGAGGGTTACCCCCGATCGGATTACCGCCATCAATAAAGCCCTATGCTCGACTTACCCCCCGCCAACGATCGTGACCACTTCCAACCGATCGTCTGGCTGTATCACTTTGGTTTCCCAAAACTGACGATGCAAAATTTCACCGTTATACTCAACGGCTACTAAGCGCGGATCCATCTCTAGCTGAGTCAGCAGCAGCGGTAGCGTCGTACCTAACGCACAAGATTGTGCTTTTCCATTAACTTGAAGCGTAATCGTAGTAGGTTCAGAGTTGTTCATGGCACTAGACTGAGTTAACTAAAGTGCTGATTGAGGACCTGGGTTTCTTGGGTCGGATTGTCTGCCTGCATGACGGCTCGCACAACTGCTACACCAGGGGCTCCAGCCTCTCTTACAGCGGCCACATTAGTCAGATCAATACCCCCAATAGCAAACCAAGGCATCGGGGCATGTTCCACAGCGTAGCGAACATAGTCATAGCCGGCGGCCGCCTTACCTGGTTTAGTCGGTGTTGCGTGGACAGGACCAACACCGATGTAATCAGCACCTTCATCAATAGCGCGAGACATCTCCTGTGGGGATGTCGTGGAGCGCCCCACAATCGGTAAGGGGCCCAGAATTTGACGAGCGGCTATCATCGGCAAATCATGCTGCCCCAAATGCACACCATCGGCCCCCACTGCAGCTGCAATATCAACTCGGTCGTTCACAATAAACAAGGCATTGTACCGATGGCAAAGGGTCTTAAGTTTACTAGCAAGATCCAAGCGCACCTCGTCATCAGCTGATTTTTCTCTATACTGCACAATATCAATTCCCCCTTGAAGAGACGCCTCGACAATTTCTACAAGACGTTCGTGGGGAGATGTCACCAAGTAGGTATGCGCCTTAGCCAACTGCTGCCTAACGGTATGTCCCAGTAGCTTACTCTCCAAGGAGTAAAGCTGATAGCGCATTTGTTTGGCACCGCTAGCCATCTCTATAGAATGAAGCTTGCCATATTCTTCAAGGACTCTCAGCGCTTCTTGTACTCGACAGCAGTTAACCTGAACCACCGTTTGTAGCGTATCGCGCTGTTCTTCCTGGGGATGGGTCAGCCCCGTTCCTGGATCGCCAGGAGTATCACGACTTTGGCGAATCTCATCCTGGTGCCAGCTGCCTAGGGTTTGACGAAGATGTTTGACCTGCTCTGTAAGCGCTGCGTCATTTAAACCAAAACGACACCACTCTTCAACAATACGCAATCCCTCACGGGCTCGGTCAAGATTGGCATCTAGAATTCGATACAGTATCTGTGGAGCATGGGTTTCAGACATTGGCACAGAGTTCATAGAATACGATGGTTGGCAAGGCTTACCCATCGTATCAGCTGTAAATTTAGAGCCGATAGCCCTGCCGCCGCCAATTCCTAAATATGAGCGGCACAAGCAGTAGTCCTATCGCTCTGTTACAAATACTTTTACAAAGGGTTGACAAATTACCAAGTCGCCACCAGAATTCCAAAGACAATCTAGGTTGAATAGCTTAGTTGTAAACGACATCCTGCCTCACGCACCCACCGCAGATTTTGCAGACTGGTAACTATGGATTTGGGACGGTGGGCAGAGCGTCATCGCAATTAAATCGGAGACAACAACACTCCGACTAATCACGTTCGTGGATTTGACGATGAACGCAACCATACCTGCTATGCGTACAAAAATTTTAGGAAGTCTTGTGTTGGCCATAGCAACACTGGTGACAGCACTCCCAGCAGCAGCTCAAGAGACCAATACTCGCCGAGTTATCACTAGAAGCCAGCAGACTCAGGACTACACTGTGCTGCACGTAGATGCCGCTGCAGGCCAAAATCATTTAGATTTAAGCAGTGCTGAGCAGCCCTATAAGACCATTACCCATGCCCTGGAAATGGCTCCCAACACTAGCACAGTGATTCTGCTAGCCCCTGGGCACTACAGTCATTCCTCTGGCGAAGAATTTCCCCTACGCCTACGTCCCGGCATCACTATTCAAGGGAACGCCGGGGAAACTCGCAACACCTTAATTGTAGGTAGCGGCGACTTTGATAACGGTGATGTGACTGAAAACACCGCAATTGTAACGGCACATCGCTCTGGGCTAGCCAACATCACCGTCTCTAACCCAAAGGGAAACGGCGTCTGGGTTATCGCGGGGGAGCCTGTTCTGCGTCGTATCGCGTTAGTCGCTAATGCCGTGGCAGGTGTGCAGGTGAGCCAGGGAGCACCTGTGATTGAGAACAGCTACTTTAATCGCAATCAGATTGGTTTATCGATCGGAGGGAACAGTCGCGCTACTGTGCGAAGTAACTATTTTGAAGCGACAGGACGGGCAATTACCATAGCCAGTCCTGCTATTCCAACTATCAACAACAATCGAATTGATCGCAACGATGTGGGTATTGCGCTGAAGAACAACGCTCGTCCAGTTCTAGAAGCAAATGTTCTCAATAACAACGGTCGTAACGGCATTATAGAAGTAGACGCTGATACAGCGTCTACAGCAGTTACCAGACCTGATGTAAGTTCGGATATCGCTATTAGTCAGCCCGTAGCAGCTTTGGCCCCAGCCCCTGTCCCTGAAGCGAATCCTATTGAACTTGAGCGCCCTCGTGAAACTCCATCAATCGCCGTTGCCCAACCTGAACCAGAGGAAGTGACTGTAGATGAACCGACTAGAGAAGAACTTCCTGTGATTGCAGCCAGGCTTCAGAGTCCGGCACCAGAACCGGTACCGGAAATCAGCGAAGTGATCGATAACGATGATGCAACGGCAGCAAACGTCAATCTCGATAGCAGAACAGTCTCATCATTTAGACAACATTTGGCCAGCTCAGCTGCGCCAGAATCTTTGACTAATGACGAACGTCCACCCATTCTACAGAGACAACAAACGGCTCTACCGACCCCTGAGTCTACTGAAGCTTCAACAGATGCAGTGTCCATAGTGGTCATTCCTGCTGATGAGCCCCAGGAAGCAGCATCGATGAGTGAGACCCGACGAGAGGGGGTGTCAAAGCTGTTAGCCCGATTGAATCAGCCCTCTTCGGCGGAGCCAGCAACGATTCCGGTCTCGGCAGCTGTGAGCACCAGCGTTGTAAGTGCGCCAGTATCCGGGCAGCGACTGCCTGTGCCATCAGCAACAATTCCTGGCAGTGACAGTTCGGCTCGGCTAACGCCACCGGGCAGCCTTTCGCTGGCAAGAACATTTCGCTATCGGGTACTGGTCGATATGACGGATGCCGATGATTTACAAGTATTGGTTCCCGATGCATTTCGCACTCAGATCGACAATCGCATGGTTATGCAAGCGGGTGCCTATGTAGACGAAGCTGAGGCCCAGGCAAGAGTGGAGTGGCTGCAAGACCATGGAATTGAGGCCAGAATGAATCTGAGAGAGTGAGTACATCTCAGAGAAAGTTTGATATCTCTACAGTTAGGAGAGTTCAAAAAATAATATCTAGGTCAAAATTTTGTAGATCTAGACGATGCAGAGCGCCAGCATGAGCCTTACTCTCCCAAGTAGCCACCATGAGCTCATGGGAAAGACCAGGTGCAACAGCGGTTATATTAGACAGCCCTTGGATACCGCCAATAGGGTGGAGGTCTCGATCTAACAACAGAATGCGCCCTGAACTATCACTAAAAAGATAGCCCCAGGGCAAATCAAGGATGAGCGTGGGGATAATATCTAAGGTAATACGGCTCATGCGCAACGGTTTAAGGGTAAGAAAAACAACCGTCTGTGGGGCATGACTATCAATGGCTATCCAATGATGGAGCTTTCCTGTAGGCGTAAACTGGCGCAGATGAATCCCTAATTCCAAGGATGTCAGATACATACCGCGCCGATTCCACAGCTGTAGCTGAGTTCCGATATCTGACTGGCCCACAAGGACCAGATGACCTCGATCTACAGCTAAAACCTGGCTAAAGACAATATTGGGAGATAACGGACGCTTAACAGCACAGCCTACGCGCTCGTGAAGCTGCAGAATAGTTAACTGTTTTGTCGCTGGTGTCACAATGGCGGCAAAACGCCGATATGGGTCAACATCAACAAGCGCAGGCGTATCCCAATGGGTCAGTGGGGTCAATAATTCGGGACTGGGGCCATACCATAGCCCGTGTTGCGTACTGATAATGGGCCCCGTCTGCGATGGGTATAGTCCCTGCACCGGTCCATCTAAAACCTGCGGGGAACAGCTCAGGTGTTGATGATGAACGACTGTTAGCTGAGCACCGTGAGCCATGAGGACTTTTGGACTATCTACCGGTTGCTTACTAGCGTCAGAAGACAGCGTCTTCAATTGTTTAACCGGTTTGGTTAGTTGATGAAACGGCCTCTCTGCATAAAAGCTGTAGGCTACCTGTGGGGAACGGGTCGGTAGCTCTAGACTCTGAAGATCTAATTTCTTTACGTCCGCCAACATTTCAGTCGCGCTCGGATACCGCCGGGCAGGCAGCTTTGCCAGTGCTTTGGTCACGATAGATTTAAGCGGGGGAGCTAGCTGCTCTATGCTGGGAACTGGCTGATTGAGATGGGCTGACTGAAGAGCCGTAGGTGTACCTGAAAAGGGACGTTGTCCCACTAACAGTTCAAACAGCATAATGCCGACAGCATACACGTCTGCAGCAGGGGAATACTGGTAGTAAAAGCGTTCTGGGGCCATATAGGCAGGAGAGCCGGTCTGCCCTAATTCTTTTTGGGAAGGCTCTTCTTGAACCAGTTTGGCAATTCCAAAGTCTGAAATTTTGGCCTGCCATCGTTTGTTGCGATAGCCTAGCAGGATATTTTCGGGTTTGATATCACAGTGTACGATACCTTGATGATGAGCATGGGCCAGACCACTGAGCACGTCGGATATTAGATTAAAAATGTCAGACACACTGAGGGGGCTCAGCATGTGAGATCGCAACGTTCCTCCAGTGCAGTATTCCAACACCAGCCGTCGTCCGTCGTCAGAATGCTCAAGCGCGTGACAGGCAACAATATTAGGATGAGCCAGACTCATCAAACAGTGCAGCTCACGAAGAAAAGCATGGGTAGATAAACTATGACGGTGCAGATACTTGATCGCGACCAGCTGCCCCGTCCTACGATGCACTCCACAGTAAACACGCCCAAACTGACCATTGCCTACTAGCCCTAGCAGGCGATAGTTAGATCGTTGGTGGCTCATATTCACATCGCTGCATCCGTTAGTACATCTAGTTCTCTATAGAGAAGAGGGTACCAGCTGACGCATAATTTCATCATGAGAGAGGCCCTGCTCTACCCCCATCTCTGCCATGGTCAACCGCTCTTGGATGCCCAAAATAAAACAATTCTCCTCGGCCCCCAAGGATTCACAGGCGGTTTGTACACAGTGCAGCGTTTCTCCGCTCAGTTCACTAAAAAATGCCTGGAGCGCGCCTGTTTCCAAAAAGCCCACAGGCCGTTCTAACTTAGGAGCATAGTCAATAAATGCCGAGCCTCGAATCCTGAGGATCAAGAATCCATCCTCACGGTAGTCTGCATCTAAACTAATTTGCCCCCAGCCGTGAGTCAACCAACACTGCTGCAAAGCCTGCTCAAATTCAAGCAAAGCCAGACTGGACACGGGGCGATTGTAATAGTCCGTGAGTTCCTCGCAAAAGCGCGTGTAAAAGTTTTTTCCCCACCAGCGACCGCAGTTGTACAGCACCAGCATAGACGCCTGACCGGTTTCATTATCCAGTCCTGTGTAAATGGCTCGGAGCAGCGTATCGGGTAAGGCCAGTAGGCGTTCACCTCGACGATTTTCCAGTAGACCCAGTTCTAAGGTGCCGTGGACATAGACATCCGTAGCAAAGTAGTTTGCCGATATGCTGGCGTCTGTAAATAAATCACTGACGATGACCACGGTAATCAGTCCTTGTCTGCTTGTAGTAGTTTCTGGGCAGCCTCTAACGGAGGTTTAAGCATGGCCATCTGAGACTCCGTCAGTAAACGCGGCAGCTGCTGATTGAGTGAACGATGAAGCAATTCGTCTACAGGTTGGGTTTTATAGACTTCTATCATAGTTGGCAGCCAACCTTCTAAACGGCGACGCCCCAGATTAGCATCATCGACTAGCATGCCCAGGGCTGCATATCGCAGAATAAGGATTGTTTGCTTGATACTTTGCTCTAAGGCAGTTGTCTCGGTCTGGACTTCATCAGGCAGCTGATCGACAAGTTCCTGAATAAGCTTCATCTCTCGCTCTCGCAGCTGCCGGTAGGCTCGAATTCGATCGGCTAGACTGCCTACGTAATGTCTGAGACCGATTAATTCGTGAGGGGGCAAATAGTTTTTGTCTGGCTGTAGCTCAAGCTGACGCAAAATATGTTGACTTAGAGGGGGGAGAGTCATGAAGTCCTAGCCTAGAATAATGCCGAAAGATCCTCTAGCGTCAGAGTATCGCTATCTGTCGATACAACACCAGCGTCATCGACGTCATTGTCCGATAGCCAGTCGTCACCAGAGAGAGCGGTCGTTGCGCCCTGCCAGGGAAACGTACCAAAAAATTGACCAACGGTTTCATAGGGAGTATCGGCTGTGGGTAGCTCACTGATGTCTGATAATGCTTTTCCGTACCAGTTGAACTGCTCAAAAAACTGCTTAACCGAAACGGTTTTTACAGATTCTCCCTTTTGAGCCCTGGAATTAGATTGCACAACACCATTCTCCATCACAAAGGTGCTTCATCAGTCCGCAGCCGTTTTTCAATATCGCTGGCGGTGGCTCCCTCATTTAGCCAAAATGCAGCAGCGTCAATCCGATCTTTGGCCCCTAACAAAAACTTACAGTAGGTTTCTCCCATGGAATAACACTGAATCTCAATACAGCTGAGCTGCTTGCGTACCATTTCGGTAAAAAATCCAGCATAGAGCCCGGCATAGAGATAGCATACAGGCTTCCCCACATCCCCTAACGTACGAGCAACCGCTGAGTCAAAGAGATTAATAAACATAAATCCCTGCTGACGATCGGCCATGTCAATTTCCCAGCGCCCCCATCCTTGAGCGGTAAAGGGCCACCACCAGGTCTCGAGTAGAAACATCAGGTTGGCCTGTTGAGGGCTTGTATTGTACTCGCGCTCAAACCACTGGTCAAAAAAGAGCGAGTCCTGCTTTCCCCATTCCACACCGATAGAATACATAACGGCGGCTGAAGCGGCTCCCACTTCTTCTTCTAAGCCTTCTAGTAGGCCAATAATAAAGTCTTCGCTGGTAAGAATATTACGGCTGCCATTCCAGTCAGAAATGGTCCCCTCCGAGCGGTTGAATTGGAAAAACTCGGAGAATTTGTAGTGATTGTGCTTCTTAGGATATTGCTTACGCAGCTGGTGGGTGTAGACCGACGGGGTGTCCATACGACGTTGATGTACCTGAGCTACCTTCAGGGTAACCCTATTGCCCCAGTAAAAGTCTGGCCTGGGACAAAATTGGGCAAAATAGCTCGGCTTCTTGAGGACTCAGGTATTGTCGGACCACATCCTGCATCACTTTATAGGTCATATTGCAGCTGGACTGAGCCTTAAAAGAGCGCATGACGGCCTGGAACCAGAGTAGGAAGTTCTCTTCTAGACCGTCTTCATCAGCTACTAGCAGCGCGTGGGCACAGAACCGTAGACCTCGTATGGTATCTCGCTGCCATTTGGCGCTGAGATCGACTTTGCCACGGCGAAAAAGCTGGGGGTCCGAGACTACAAGCTTTTGTTTAACCTGCTGGACGATCTTTTTTTCTGCTTTCTGGATTTTTTGATAAGCGCTAAACCGCAGACGAGCCGTTTGCAAGTAGGTTTGTAAAAACAGCAGCTCGGCGTCAGTCGCGTAACGGCCATCGACTTCGCGGACTAGGGTTTGAAGCTGGCTAAGCATAGGCGGAGCAAGGATGCATGTTAGCTGAGAAAGAGCTTATTAGCAGTTGTGTAATTGTATTGACTAGACAGAAGACTAGGCTATTAATAGCGGGGAACGGTGCGGTCTACAAGTCGAGCGTAGGCATCAATTCCTCCAGATAGATTTTTAGTTCGCTCAAACCCTTGGCGCTGGAGCCACTGGCACATCTGAGCAGAGCGCATGCCGTGATGACACATGACAATAGTTTCGAGGCTGGGGTCCAGGTGGGTAAAGATTTGCTCGGACCAGTCGGCATACTGACTGAGGGGAAGATGGATAAAGTTTGGCAGGGCTGCGATCGCAACTTCCTCTGGTTCTCGTACATCGACTAGCTGTAGCTCACCGTCCGCCAGCCGCTGGGCGAAGTCGGGAGCCGAGATTTCGTCTACAAACCCATCCATAGACATACCTCAACTTTTTACTGCTTATTGAGTATTGCTCATAGCGTAGCGTTTGCGATCGCGCAGCTAACTGTCTGGGTCTCGCCAGACCGTGTTGACCATGAGCAAATACTACACTCTAACTTTTATTTTGCAGCAGTTTTTTGACAGCAGATACCTGGTCTCTTCTCTCTTTAATCAGCGCGTTCTGCTGCAGAGTTCTGTCCCAGCAGCATCTAGCTCAAACCGGTCTTAAGACGGACAGCTCAGGCACGATAGCTACGTTATCTTTTTATAAGACAACTACAGAACCCACTCCCAAACGTTCAATGACTCTCCAAGATCTGATTGACGCCTTAAAAGCCCGCTTTGGTGACAGCGTCAGCAAAATGGATACCCCCGATGCCTGGCAGATAGAAACACCTGAACTGCGGCTGTTAGCACTCCTGACAGATGAGCAAACTCAGCTGCGAGTGCTAGTTCCCATCGTACCGATGGCAGAAGCTCAGCCGTTTCTAAAGGAAATTCTAGAGGCTAACTTTGAGCAAACAGTTCACTATGCCAGCTACGAAAACACCTTGTGGGGAGTCTTTCACCATAGGCTAGCCACGTTAGAGACAGAAGAACTCCTCTCGGCCATCGACCAGCTCTATACCCTAAAACAGACAGGCATCGATCCCTTCTTCAACACCTTGATCGAAACGCGCGTACGGCAAATTATTCAGGCAGCCAAGCTGCAAGGACAGTCCTTACAAAGTACGATGCAAACGATCAGTCGATTTTATGCTGAAGGAATGATGGGCGATATGGAAAATAGCGGCTATGGCGATCGAGCCCTAGAAGCATGGCAACGTCAGCTAGAGCGCCTATGGCCAGAGATTAATCCACCCGAATCTGCTACGAATGGATAATTCCTACCCGATAAATATATCCCAAGTCATTGAACAGGTCGCAGCTGACTATGCCCAGTTTCCCAAAGAGCAGAGCTACCACCTATATGCAGAGAATGTCTACTTCAAAGATCCCATGAACGAATTTCGTGGCGTCAAGCAGTATCGCCGCATGATCGGATTTATTGAACAGTGGTTTCAAGATATTGAGCTGGAGCTTCATAACATTGAGCCTCCTAGCGGAAATACCTTCATTACCCGCTGGACGTTACACTTTACAGCACCCGCACCTTGGCAGCCTCGCATTTCTATTCCTGGTCGGAGTGAGCTACAGGTAAATAAAGACGGTTTTATTTGCTCCCATATCGACTATTGGAACTGTTCTCGGTGGGATGTGCTCAAACAACTCTTTAAGCAGCCATGACCAGTCTGAACCCAACGGAGCGTTTCTCAGATCGAGTAGAGAACTACATCAAATATCGCCCTGATTATCCTGATGCTCTATTTACTCACCTGATCGAGCGTTATGGGTTGGTTGCTGACCAGACCGTTGCTGATATTGGCTCCGGCACCGGACTATTGACCAAGCACTTTTAGAGGGCGGCCATCAGGTTTACGGTGTAGAACCCAACGCGGCTATGCGTACAGCCGCAGAGCATATTCTAAAACCCTATAATCGATTTATCAGCATTGATGGAAAAGCAGAAGCCACAACGCTTCCCAGTGGATCTATCGATTGGACTGTAGCCAGCCAGGCATTTCACTGGTTTGATCAACAACAAACCCGTCACGAGTTCGAACGTATCCTCAAACCGAACGGGCAAGTAGCTATTATTTGGAACGATCGTCTAGAAAGCGACTCATTTCAGCAGGCGTATGAGACTTTTTTGCAAACCCATTGTCCTGAGTATAAACAGGTCAACCATCGTCGGGTCAGCCATAGCAGCCTGACACAGTTTCTAAAGCCACGCTCCATGGAAGTGGCTACATTTGATAACGCCCAATTGCTCGATTACGAGGGGTTAAAGGGGCGTCTGTTGTCCTGCTCCTATGCCCCAAAGTCTGATTCTCCGAACTACCGCATCATGCTCACTGAGCTGAGAAACCTCTTTAATCGTCATAGCCAGCAGGGAAAACTTTATTTTCGCTACCAAACAAAACTCTTCTATTTTGGCGTACTGCCTTCACAATAGCCATAACGACAAAAGATGCTTCTGATATCTTGCAAGACATCAGAAGCATCAGGTGCTTAGTTTCTTAAGCTGCCGCAAACTTAATCTTCAAGTAGTCGTCTTCCATCTTGGCTCCAGAGGGCTGTAGTGCCGCTAACGCCTGGGGTAGAACCAAATTACGACGGTGATTACCAATTCGAATATTTAGCTCATCAGCACTTTTACTCAGCTCCACTTGATTTTTAGGAATACCTGGAAGATAAACCTCTAGACTGTAGTTGTTTTCTTCTTGAACAACCCGCAGCGTAGTCTCTTTGTAATACACTTGGGTTGGATCTTCATCACCATAGATAGTCTCCTTAAGGCGTTCTAGAGCAGCCAAACCACACATCTCCTCAGAGAATAGCGGTACCTCTTTTACCGGCAGGGGACGAAAGTCGTCATGAATCTCTTGACGATAAACCTGTTGATTCTCTTTCCAACGCTGGAAGAACGGATCGGTTACCGTATCAGGAATAATGCGATTGGCCACCACCATATCGGTGCCCACATTATAAAGACTCAGATAGGCATGGGCTCGTAGAGATTCCTTGAGCACCATTTTCTCAGGATTGGTCACCAGACGCACGGACGTCGTCGCAGTGTCAGTCAAAACTTTCTCTAGCTCAACCAGCTGCTCATAGAACTCATAGGGTGCATCCATGACCTCGGTAGTCGGGAGGGAAAAACCCGCAACCGGTCGAAAAATAGGTTCTACCAAAGGTCGCAAAGCAGCAGAAACGGCCTGGAAAGGTTTGTACAGCTTGCGCATATACCACCCGGCCACCTCAGGCAAGCTGAGCAATCGCAGCGCTGTTCCAGTCGGAGCCGAATCGATAATCAGGACATCGTACTCATTTTCGTCGTGGTGGCGCTTCATCCGCACCAGACTAAAGATTTCGTCCATTCCCGGTAAAATAGCCAGCTCTTCAGCTTCTACGCCCTCTAGACCACGCGCCTGGAGTACCTGTGTAATGTAGCGCTTGACAGCTCCCCAATTGCCTTCTAGCTCACGCAAAGCGTCTAGCTCCGCTCCCCAAAGATTGGGCTTTACCTCACGGGGCGTATGCTCTAGCTCCATATCAAAGCTATCGGCCAGAGAGTGGGCCGGATCGGTACTCAGTACCAGGGTTTTGTACCCTAGCTCAGCACAACGTAGCCCCGTCGCCGCTGCTACCGACGTTTTACCAACGCCGCCCTTACCCGTCATCAGGAGTACGCGCATACCCTACCTTAGAAACGTTTACACTATTTCACTTTAACGAGTTTTTAGCATTACAGCAGACCTCTTTACCTCTCAGGCGGTGAAATCTGCTGAACGATCTACCCATAGTCAGAAAATAGTCAGACCGTAGAGCCCATCGGCGACCGTTAGTTCTGCTTTGTGTCGGGAACCCTTAGGAAAAATACCTGTGCTTTCGCCGCGCTTTTACTATCAAACGGATTTACATCCATGGAACGCATAGAGAGTCTCATTCGTCCCCTGTCAAAAACTTATGCTTAAACAGTCTTTTTTACTAAGTGCCGCGTTAGCCGCAACGATAGCAACTCCCGCCGTCCGTGCAGCTGACTGCGTCTACCGCTGTGGCTCCAACGAAATTCAGTTCGCTCCTGGACAGGCTGTAAAACTAGAAGTGGTCAACCATACAGGCGGACGCGTTAGCCTTGAGCGAGTTTTGGATTTTCGGCCCTATGGTATGTGGCCCGATCAGGTAATTACTATCGATGCTCAAATCGGCATGGGCGATCTATCTGTCGTTTTTTGGGAAGCAGCCCAGCGCCCTATTGAAGTCAAACTTCATCGGCCAAATATAGATACGCTACAGATTGAGCTATTGCCCAGCGGTGCCGTCAATGATAGCGCCGTACATATTGTTAACGACGGTCGCGTCATGATTTATTAAACGATATAGTACATTTGTTGCTAACTGGCTAGCCGATAAAACGTCAAAACCCGGCAGCAGGCAGATGTACTTCCCGTTTAATTGGTCATGGCAATCATTTCTTCAAAGCAGCCGGATAGCTCAGCCGACAAGCCCAAGAAGAGTGAGCCTGCGAAGAAAAATCAGCTTTTAGAAACAGAAGCCCAGGCCAATGAGGTTAGCCGTAATGATGACGGCATTCGGCCACAGACGTTGGATGATTACATCGGGCAAAAAGCGCTTAAAGAAGTCCTACAGATTGCGATTCAAGCGGCTCAATCGCGGAAAGAACCTTTGGACCATCTACTGCTCTATGGTCCCCCTGGTCTGGGTAAAACGACCATGGCCCTGATCTTGGCTCAGGAAATGAAGGTGGATTGCAAGATTACCACTGCGCCCGCCTTAGAGAGACCACGGGATATTGCCGGTCTGCTCGTTAATGCCAAAGCCGGCGATATCTTGTTTATTGATGAAATCCATCGACTCTCGCGGGTAACTGAAGAGATCTTGTATCCAGCGATGGAAGATTCACGGCTGGATATCACCATTGGCAAAGGCCAAAGCGCCAGAACCCGAAGCATTCCACTACAGCCGTTTACCTTGGTAGGGGCTACGACCAAAGTCGGTGCGCTGACGTCTCCTTTGCGGGACCGTTTTGGTCTCATTCAGCGGCTGCGCTTCTATGAGCTAGACGAGCTGACCAGCATTATTCTACGGACGGCTGGTGTGCTCAAAACCGAGATCCAGGAACCAGGAGCAATGGAAATTGCCAGACGGGCTCGGGGTACGCCGCGAATCGCTAACCGTCTGCTCAAGCGCGTACGAGACTATGTGCAGGTAAAAGCATCGGGACCAATTACTGAACAAATTGCAGGCGAGGCACTGGAGCTATTCAATGTCGATCCCTGCGGTCTAGATTGGACCGATCGGCGTTTACTCTCGGTGATGATTGAAAACTTTAACGGTGGCCCGGTGGGTCTGGACACAATGGCTGCCGCCACAGGCGAAGATGCTCAGACCATTGAAGAAGTCTATGAGCCTTATCTATTGCAGATTGGCTATTTGCAACGCACACCTCGCGGGCGAATTGCCACACCTGCCGCCTGGCGTCATTTGGGCTATGAGGTTCTCGATCGACCCACCTTGGTAGGACCAATGGCTCAACCCGATGATGATAGCGACCAGCTATCCTTGATGTGAAAAGCCTGATATGCCTTTGATATACCGCTGCGACTGCCGGTTACCTGATAAGATCGTCAGGTTCTAATGGTGAAGCGGCCTTGGGTGTAGAACTTCGTAGCTACGTATATATCGACAATCTGCAACAGCAGCACGCTGCTTTTATGGGCAGCGTTTCTCTTGGTTTTTTGCCACTGCCAGGCGATGCTTCTCTATGGATTGAGATCTCGCCAGGAATTGAGATCAACCGCATTACTGACGTAGCGCTCAAGGCAGCCGTAGTCACCCCAGGTGTGCAGATGGTGGAGCGTCTGTACGGTCTGCTGGAAATTCACTCGAGTAGTCAGGGGGAAGTAAAAGCAGCCGGACAAGCCATCTTAGATACACTAGGTGTCAAGATACGCGATCGCTTAAGACCGCGTATGGTGTCTAGCCAGGTAATCCGCAACTTGGACCCACACCACGTACAGCTAATCAACCGCACCCGTCGCGGCAACATGATTCTAGCGGGGCAAACCCTGTATGTCATGGAAGTCGAACCGGCTGCCTATGCTTCGTTAGCGGCTAATGAAGCTGAGAAGGCAGCTAATATTAATATTCTGCAGATTTCGTCCATTGGTAGCTTTGGCCGACTCTATCTGGGTGGAGCCGAACGGGATATTTTGGCAGCAGCGCGGGGGGTAGAAGATTGTTTGGAGAATGTGCCGGGTCGAGATCGCAACACCCTACAGCTCGAATAGCTCGGCTCGCAAGCCATAAAAGGACCTACACAGTAGGCCCTTTTTGATCTCACAATTAACCGGCTGAAACCGCTTCTTTCTCTATTTTCTCTTCTTCATCCTTAGAAACAACACGCCCTTCATCTTCAAACCCTTTGATTTGATCAAAGTTGAGATAGCGATACAGCTCATCGGCAAAGGGATCGATCTTCTTAGCAACAACCTCCAAATACTCATCCATATTAGGAATACGACCCAAAAGCGCACAGGCAGCCGCCAGCTCAGCCGAGCCTAAATACACCTGGGCTCCTTTACCCATGCGGTTGTTAAAGTTACGCGTAGATGTGGAGAAAACAGTGGCTCCATCTTCTACACGAGCCTGGTTGCCCATACAGAGAGAACAGCCTGGCATTTCAGTACGCGCCCCGGCAGCGGCAAACGTGCCGTAGTAGCCTTCTTTGCGTAGCTGCTGCTCATCCATGCGGGTGGGCGGACAGATCCACAGACGACCTTTAACAGTACCCGCCCCTTCAAGCACCTTAGCCGATGCCCGATAGTGACCAATGTTGGTCATACAAGAACCAATAAAGACCTCGTCTACTTTGTCATCAACAACTTCAGACAGGGCTTTAATATTGTCAGGATCGTTGGGGGCAGCTACTAGAGGCTCTTTAATCTCGTTGAGATCGATTTCAACAATCTCTGCGTACTCCGCATCGCTATCTGCCGACATTAGACTAGGGTTCGCCAGCCAATCTTCCATTGCCGCAATTCGTCGGGCCAGCGTGCGCGCGTCAGAATATCCCCGAGCGATCATATTTTTCATCAGAGCCACATTGGAGCGCAGATATTCGGCAACAGTCTCTTCGCTCAGTTTGATGGTACAGCCTGCCGCCGATCGCTCCGCAGTGGCATCGGTGAGTTCAAATGCCTGCTCTAGCTTTAGATCGGGCAATCCTTCCATCTCAATAATGCGACCGGAGAAGACATTTTTCTTATTCTTCTTCTCAACGGTTAGCAGTCCTTTTTGGATAGCTACATAGGGAATGGCATTAACAATATCTCGTAGGGTAATACCTGGCTGCAGCTCTCCTTTAAATCGCACGAGAACAGATTCGGGCATATCCAACGGCATGGCCCCAATAGCGGCGGCAAAAGCAACCAGACCAGAGCCCGCAGGAAACGAAATGCCCAATGGAAAACGCGTATGCGAGTCTCCACCGGTTCCCACGGTATCGGGCATCAGCATACGATTGAGCCAGGAGTGGATGATGCCATCACCGGGCTCTAGCGCCACACCGCCGCGAGACGAGAAAAAGTCGGGCAGCGTGGCGTGGGTGTCCACATCTACCGGCTTTGGATAAGCGGCTGTGTGGCAAAACGTCTGCAGCGCTAGACCGGCGCTAAAGCCTAGACAGGCCAGCTCTTTCATTTCATCACGAGTCAACGGTCCGGTTGTGTCTTGGGAACCCACGGTGGTCATTAGGGGCTCACAGGACATACCAGGCCGCACACCGGGTAGACCGCAGGCTTTACCCACCATTTTCTGGGCCAGGGTATAGCCTTTACCGGTATCTGTTGGGGCCGCTGGTCTGACAAATACATCGCTTGGGTCCAGACCCAGAGCCACACGGGTCTTATCGGTCAGGGCGCGACCGATCATCAGAGGAATACGACCACCGGCTCGGACCTCGTCTAGGAGCGTTTCGGGTGTCAGGTTAAATGTGGAAATAACGGTACCGTTTTTAGTGATTTCACCTTTGCGCACATGCACAGTGATGACGTCACCGGTCTCCATCTGAGAGACATCACACTCGATGGGTAGCGCCCCGGAGTCTTCAGCCGTATTAAAGAAGATAGGTGCAATCTTACCGCCTAGAATATAGCCGCCGGTACGCTTGATGGGCACGTGGGGAATATCCTCACCCAGATGCCAGATGACCGAGTTCATGGCTGATTTTCGTGAGGAGCCAGTACCAACAACGTCACCAACGTAGGCTACCGGATTGCCCTTGGTTTTGAGTTCAGCGATGGTTTCTAGTGCATTGGGCATGCTGGACTCCAGCATCACTAGACCATGCAGGGGAATGTCTGGACGGCTCGTGGCGTGGGGCGCTGGGGAAAGATCGTCGGTGTTGGTTTCGCCAGGCACCTTAAAAACGGTCAGCTTGATAGTATCGGGAACGTCGGGTTTGCGGGTGAACCATTCTGCGGCGGCCCAGGCATCTACGACCTGCTGGGCATAGTCGCTAGCACCACTCTTGGCTAGCTCAATGACATCATTAAAAGCGTCGTATACCAGCAGCGTTTTCTTAAGGGCATCGGTAGCGGCCTGAGCCAGTTCCGTGCTGTCTATTTTAAGCAGCTCCACCAGGGACTGAACGTTATAGCCGCCGAGCATGGTACCGAGCAGCTGCACGGCTTTGAGCGGTGATACTAGGGGGCTAGTGGCTTCACCTTTAGCAATAGCGGTCAAAAAGGAGGCTTTGACGTAGGATGCTTGATCTACACCAGGGGGAATGCGATCGCAAAGCAAATGCATCAAAAAGTCAGCTTCACCCTCAGGCGGATTCTTCAGAAGCTCACACAGGTCAGCAGTCTGCTCAGCATTAAGAGGTAGTGGAGGAATGCCCAATGCCGCTCGTTGAGCCACATGTTCGCGATAGTGTTCAAGCATCATTTTGCTGCGCTGTGAGTATTAGTTACAAGTTGCCTTACAGAGCCTAGGTGCCTAATAAAATAGGCATTTCTAAGCTTGAAAGCGTATCACCGATGATACCAATTCTAGTTTTTTACGATAAAAAATACAGTACCGTCAGCTACGACCAAAAGGGTGACTGCTAAGCCGTCCTATCAATGACCTCATGAGCCGTCTGGTATTTGCCAATATCCTTGTGAAGCCAACGTACAAAACCAACTGCCGACCGATTAGTAAATCCGTTATTCCATGAAATCATCCTCATCAGACCGGCTTTTACGCCTACGCTTATACCTTAATCTGATACCCGTTTTAGGAATTCCCGCCTCGCTTTGGACTTTGTACACTGCCGATCCACACCAGCTCGATGCCCGTCTTAAGCAGGTAAGTCGGACCTCCATAGTGCTCGGCATGACCTGGCTGTTTACAACCGTGCTCCTAAGCGCCGGTGCCCATAGCGAGTTTTCGCAGCTAGCCACCCTGCGTTTTTGGATCGCCAGCAGCTTTGTCGGCAGTGGCTATTTCGCTACAAATCTGTGGCTGATGTTTCGGGTGTACAAGGGTCGCTCAACCAAGCTGCCAGGAATCAGCCAATTAAGCCGCCGTTTGCCTGATTAGTATTGCGTTTTGCAAAGATCTACCGTTTCGGCAAAATATTGCTACCATGCTGCTAAAAATTGATAGGCACAAGCAGCCGTAGCCATTGCGTTTGCCTTTGGACTACCCAAGTCGGTCATTTTGGACCAATAGCCGCTACACTAACGGCTACATTATTGCCCATCTTTTCTCGCATCATTCAGGTTTGAGGTTATTCTGTGTCCATCCCCCCCCACAAGAAGCAATCGGCTCGGCAATATCCAAAGAAAGCAACCGTATCCCCTCAGCGAAAGCAGCCCGGATGGCTCAAGATTCCTAAATGGGCCTGGCTAACAGTTGCCTTAGCTAGCGTAGCAACTGTTTCAGCGGGGACAGGAGCGCTGCTCGCGGTATCAATGAACAGTCAGCCGCTGCTGCAAAGCCAGCTTTCGCCGGAGGAGGCCGCTGTCTTTAGTGAGGGTGATCCAATTTTAGCTACCAGCAGTCTGCGGCTGCCGCGACTCACCAGACCCGTCAATATTTTGGTGCTGGGTGTCAAAGTGCTCACATCGGATGTGGACGCATCTTCAGTAGACGGCGCAGAAGACCTGGGATACCACGCATTGGTCAATTCCTTTGAAGGTCTTTCGGATACGATGCTGCTGCTGCGCTTTAATCCTCGCACAGGGCAGCTGGTGGTGATGTCTGTCCCCCGTGATACGAGAGCCTTAGTTAACGGCGTTTTGACAAAAATCAATGAGGCCAATTTAGAGGGCGGCCCGGCCCTAACAGCCGAATCCATTAGCGATCTGCTGGGTGGCGTCGCCATCGATCGCTATGTGCGCATCAATGTGCAAGGGGTGGAAAAGCTCATAGATGCGCTGGGTGGGGTAACGGTTAATGTCCCAAAAGATATGAAATATCAGGACGATAGCCAGCATCTCTACATCAACCTCAAGGCAGGAGAGCAGACGCTTGATGGCGATCAGGCCCTCCAGTTTTTACGGTTTCGCTACGACGACAATGGTGATATTGGCCGGGTGCAACGTCAGCAGACCATGATGCGGGCTGTGATCGAACACACGCTAAATCCGTCTACCATTGCTCGGTTGCCCAAAATTCTATCGGTGATTCAGTCCCATGTAGATACCAATCTTTCCGTAGAAGAACTGGTGGCGCTGGTGGGCTACGGGTCTCAGACCAGCCGCTCAGATGTGCAAATGCTGATGCTGCCTGGAAACTTCAGCAGTCCTGAAGAGTACGCTCTCAGCTACTGGTTACCGAGCTATGCTCAAATCGATACGATGGTGGAGCAGTACTTCGGGCTAGATGCCGCTCAGGCGATGGAGGCCACCAGTCCGTCCTATCTACGAGTGGTCATCCAGGACAGCACAGGAGATGATGTCGCCATTCAGTCAATGATCGACACGCTGTACGATAGCGGCTATCGCAACGTTATTGTGGGTAGCGACCTCAATGAGCCCCTTGCGGAAACTCGGATTGTTGCTCAGCGGGGCGATCGCGCTAGCGCATCAATGCTGAAGCAGTTTTTACAGGTTGGTGAGGTCCGAGTGGAAAGTACATGAAATCTCTATTCAGATATTACGATTCAGCCGGGTGAAGATTGGCTGGGTGAACACGGAGCCAATCTTTGATGGCTAACGACCGGATCTATCAGCTTAAAATTTCGCTAACCGATAGCGATCCTTTGATCTGGCGACGAATATTGATTAGTGGTACGACTAGCCTAGAAGAACTACATCGCATTGTTCAGATTGCCATGGGTTGGCAAAATCTGTCGAAATATCATTATCGCATTGGCAATCAGCGCTCCGATATGGAGCCGTCTCTATTACAAATGCCCTTAAATGAGGTAGTTAGGGACGATTTAACGCGGTTTACCTATGTGTATGATCTGCGCGACGGCTGGTTTCACTCCATTGAGGTAGAAATGGTGCTGCCTGCAGATCCTCAAGGCCACTACCCCCACTGCGTTACAGGCGAACTGCGCTGTCCACCTGAAGGCTGCGGCGGCGTCTGGGGATATAATGCCTTGCTAGAAATTTTGGACGACCCTGACCATCCGCAATATCTTGTGCGTTGGGATGAAATTGGTGGAGATTTTGACCCAGACCATTTTGATGTGGGTCTGGTGAACATGCAGCTGAATGCGGAGTGATCAAACAACCCTAGACCGTAAGCCCAGTTCATACCTTTGGCTTCGGCTGCGCTCAGCCAGCGGTTGGCCAGAGTCTCCTGAGCAGAGTCTAAGGGGAGGCTTATGGCCCGAGTCAGAGTACTATTAGAGCCGCTAGGGGGTATTCTCTGAATCAAAAAGCTGCTGAAAGCCTTGACCGGCCTGTTGCCAACCACGGCTGATCTGCGGTCCCTGGTAATGCATAAACCACTGGGCACGGGTAGCAAATAAAGCCAGTTTGATGGGTAAGGTGAACTGGATTAATCCCTGCTGACGTAGGGTGCTGACATAGGTGTCAAACTGTCGCCTTAGCTCATTTAGTTCATTCAGATACCAGTCAAGACTGGCATGACGCAGTCTGGCCGTTTTTTTGATGCGCTGGAGTTCGCTTCTAAAGGTGGTGAGGGACGCTCTAAAGACCTCATCGCGCAGCTGATCCTGCAGCATATATTGGCTAAAGAGGTGGACCTTGCTAAGAGATTTTTGCCGTTCGTCAGCGATTCGCTGAGGCTGGCCGGATAGGTTTGACATGGGAAAGCTTAGCTAACGAACGATTTTGAGGCTGGCCAAATTTTAGCAAATTCATTTCTTAGACAGTGCTGCAAACTGTCTTGATGGTTAAAGGCAAGCTCCATGTTTAGGGCGTCTTGCAGGGGAAACCAGCCCACATCAGTCACTTCCCCTGGACCGACCTGTGGATTTAGGGGGGGTAGCTCCGCGCCATCTTTGAGAAACACCATGAGAGGGTAGTGCATGGTGACATTTTGAGATCGCCTCGGTTCACTAAAGACAAGACTGGGCTGATCCAATGAGCCCACCAGCCGATGCTGGGTCTGTAGCTCTTGGAGATCTAACCCCAGCTCTTCCCACACCTCGCGCATAACGGCACCACCGATGGTTTCGTCATAGTCCAGATACCCCCCGGCTAAGCACCATTTACCGACCTCGGAGGGGAGATCGGGACCACGCTTATTGAGGGGAACGTAGGCGCTACCGTCACAGATGACGACTAAAACAGCCAGTACGGTAACGCTACGGCTGATCCAAATCTCTTTGCCGTCAACGATGACACAGCGATTTGGAGTGCTGGGAAACTTTGCCATAGATAAAGCCAAGGAAGGTCTCAACTAATGCCGTTGCTGACTTAAGCTACGAACCGATCAACTAGATAGGCCGACAGAACTTTTCACAGAAAATCACAAGGATCAGCAACGCCTAATTAATCTACTCGTTGAGGTAAGCTGCGATCGCACTTTCTGTAATCTGAGCCATACTCATACCTCGTTTAGCCGAGGCTTCCTTGAGCTGTAAATACACCTCGCCCGATATGCCCACACGGTGCTTACGACGGCCCGACACCGCCTTAGCAGGTACGTACGTCTCTGAGAAGCTGCGAATGGCATCAAAGCCGACGCGATCGCAAAAGTCACCAAAGCTTTCCCCTAACTGCCGGTCTTTCTTAAAAAAGGCAAACATCGGCTCTAACGTTGTCTCTAGATGATCAATGTTCATCTTTTGCATGTATGCCTGAGCCAGACGGGTCTGATTAGGCGAACCGCCCAGCCAGAGCTGATACGAATTAGGCGCACTGCCGACAAAGCCCAGCTCAGCCATATAAGGGCGGGCACAGCCGTTGGGGCAGCCGGTCATCCGAATCACAAAGTGCTCCTGCTTGAGGCCAAGCTTATTGAGTAGCGCTTGGATTCGGTCGATAATGCTCGGAATCACCCGCTCTGACTCAGTCACCGCCAGACCACAGGTGGGCAGTGCCGGACAGGCCATGGCGTAGCGATGCAGCAAATTGATTTGGTTCTCTGCGTCGATCCCATTACTGCGCAGAATGCGGTCAATTTCATCTTTGTCTGCTGGGTCAATTTCGGTCAGCAGCAGACTTTGATTGCTGGTCAGACTAATGGGCAAACGATAGCGCAGCTCGATTTCTTTGAGTGCCGACTTGATCTTAAAGTCACCCCTGTCGTGGATTCGACCATTTTCAATGTGCACGCCAAGGAAAAGCTTGCCATCACCCTGCTCGTGCCAGCCTAGATAGTCATAAAATTTCCACTCGGGCAGCGGCTTATAGGGCTGCAGCTTTTTACCAAAGTATTCTTCTAGCTGGGTGCGAAACTTTTCTACACCCCAATCATGAATGAGATACTTCATCCGGGCGTGGCGGCGCTGTACCCGGTCACCATAGTCACGCTGGGTAGCAACAATCGCCTTCAGCAGGTCGTAGACGTCCGCCTTATCAACGTAGCCAATTTCATCCGCAACGCGGGCAAAGGTTTCCTCTTTATTATGGGTGCGACCCATACCGCCACCGACCAGCACATTAAAGCCCAATAGCTCCTGGTTCTGGTCATCCATGATCACCACCAGGGTCACATCCTGGGTGTAGGCATCGACCGAGTTATCACCCGGAACGGTCACCGAGCACTTAAACTTTCGCGGCATGTAGTGGGTACCGTAAATCGGCTCCACATTGTCATGGATGATAGTGCCGTTGCCATTGCGCTGACGAGCAGCCACCACATCCGGATGTTCTTCCCCCGTAACCGCCTTTTCTCCATCTAGCCAGATTTCGTAATATGCCGGGGTCTGTGGCGTCAGCAGGTCGGCAATACGCACGGCGTATTCGCGAGCCTGGACATAGTCGGGTCTATTTTTAAACGGGGCGGGAACCGCCATCACATTACGATTAAGGTCGCCGCAGGCCCCTAAGGTGGACCCCATACTGCGGATAATCGCGGCCATAGTGGCCTTGAGATCGCTTTTCAGAATACCGTGCAGCTGAAAGGCTTGACGAGTAGTGGCTCGAATATTGCCGTAGCCGTATTTGTCCGATAGCTCATCCAGGGTGAGATATAGCTCGGGGGAAACCAGACCGCCCGGATTGCGGGTGCGCAGCATCATGCGATAGTCCTTTTCTTGCCCCCTGACCCGGTTGTCCCGATTGTCTTGCTGATAGGACCCGTGGAACTTTAGGATCTGGATACCTTCTTCGCTAAAGTGAGTGGTATCTTGCTGAATTTCAGTCGCTACCGGCTCCCGAAGAAACTGGCTACGCTCTTTGATACCTTCGAGTTTAGAAACCTTCTTGACGGGAACCTCAGCTTGACTAGCTTGAACGGGTTTTCCAGAAGAGATTGGAGCTTGAACCATGATGCAGCGGGCGATAGCAGAACAGTAAGTGAAAGAGACTCGAAAGTAGGGCTGACTAGTAGCAGACGCTCAAGTCAAAACCTGTCAGAAAATCACTGGCAAAGCTAATTGTAGTTAGATAGCCAGACAACCCGTGATATTTCCAATCAAATCGTTAGATTTAATTGTCCGGTAATCCGGTCGGAATTGTGGAGTATAGCTAATAGTAGCACTGGTTACTCTTTTGTGACCGGGCAGACTGCGAACAAATATGAGCATCTACTGAAAAAGCTGAAGCCCTGACGGTGTCATAGATCTAGACCTGTTCGCAGAAAAAGCTTTAGGCTTGGGGATAGTTCATTTGTTACCAGTTGTTACCAATAGAGGCTCACCATGGCAGATGCCACAATGTACAGCGAAGACATGTTTGTGCTGCTAGTTCCAGGTAGTGACGAAGTTTTCTTGGAGCCCGACGAGCTACTGACTAAGCTCAAGGAAATGCTAAGCCAGTATGCTAATGAGCTACCTCGGGATTTGCAAAAGTTTGCCTCGGTAGAGGAACAGGCTAAACACCTACGGGATGATTCTTGTGAATTTGAAGTGGCTCCAGGTATTTCCTGGCAGTGGTACGCCGTGCGTTTGGAAAAGTGAGTGGGCAGTTCGCTGCGCCGGGCAGTTGCTTAACCCCTTTGCTCCCCGTTGCCCATTCCCTATTGCTTACTCCCGTTTTCACTAAAGATCTATGTAGAATAAGCATGCTGCTTGGAGCAATTAGCTGACCTGTGGATGAACTCAGGACAGGGTTAGATTTAGCAACCCATGATGAACTGGCCGCCCTAGCCGAACTCCTCTTTCGGCCAAAGTTTAACCCTCTAGACTACTGGTGTACGCCCTCACCACAGGTGGTACAGGCGTGCGATCGCAAACGCTGCATCATCCAAATTGAATCGCGGGTGCGCTATTTAGCCGCCGACGGTCTGACCGTGCTACGGCAGAGCACCGAGCAGCTGAGCTATCGTCAGATTTTGCTACAGCTGGCTCAGCACCTTAAGCTACAGCTACCGGCAGCACTCTCCACCCTCGATCTAGAGGCCGAAATCTTTTTACAGCTCCTAGAAAAAACCTGGCGACGGCTGACGCCACAGCAGCAGCACCAGCTCCGGCAGCGGCTTACCAGCGAGCTGGCCCAAGCGGAACAGTTTCAGCAGCTTTCTCCCCAGCTACAGCGCAATCCCATGGCCTTAGTCCTCAAAGGCAGCAGCGCGGTAGCAATCAATTCGGTCATTCGTCCCTGGCTGATGCAGCAAATTGCCCGACAGTTTTCCCTCCAGCTGGCTCGCTATCAGGTGGCTCAGCAAACGCTGCGGGGTGCCGCCACCCTGGGAGCCAAGGTTCAGGGGCGAGCGGCGTTACAGGTTGCCTCGCGGGGGATGGCGGTTAATGCGGCTCGCTATGGGGCCGTGCGCAGTATCTTTGCCTGTCTGGGACCGGCCCTGTGGACGTGGTTTTTAGTTGATTTGGGCTGGCGAGCGGTGGCTTCGAACTATAATCGCGTGATTCCCGTTGTATTTACCCTGGCTCAAATTCGGCTCACTCGTTTTGGGGAAAGCCAGATATCTTGCCCAGACTCGTTTACAGCGGCATAGGCTAACACAACACAGATGACAAACAGCGGCTCCGAGGACAGTCCCAAAAATCATTACGAACTGCTGGGGGTCAAACCTGCAGCATCGGTCCAAGATATTCGTCGTGCCTATCGCGAACTGAGTAAGCTCTATCATCCTGATACGACCGCCTTATCAAGTGCGATCGCAACGCAAAAGTTTCAGGCCCTCAACGAAGCCTACGGAGTTCTCAGCAACCCAGAGCAGCGTCAGATCTATGACCAGCAAATTGGCTACTCTCGCTTCTATGTGAGTCAGGCCCCCAAAGATATTCAAAGCGATCGCAAAAACCAGCCCTTTGAATCGCGCTACACCTATCTCGACGCCACCGATCGGCCCCTATCAGCCGGAGAAATCTTTGCGCTCTTTATACTAGGCATTACATTTGCCGCCTGTCTGGCGCTGGTATTTATCCTGGGCATTGCCGATGGCGACCTGACTACGCTATCGTCTCTGCTGTCCTATGATTAACTGTCCAGGTAGCAAAACTCGTCAAAATCTCACCCTTACTATAAAGATGACCCTGCCTTCCGCCGATACCCCGCTATACAATCACACCCTGCCCGATATTGAACTCTGGCTCAAGCAGCAGGGCTGTCAGCAAAACAGCTCTGAACTGAACCGCTGGGAAATTGCCAAAGCTTCCTGGAGCGCTGACTTATTATTAGAGACAGACTCTTTAGTCGTGCGCTATCTAGAAGCCAGCGACGGTGAAGATATTCAGCGAGGATTTAAGTACTCCCTCAGCCGTCAAGACTTAGAAGATGCCATTTTTGCTGGGCCTTAGTCCAATGGTCCCAGGTAAATCTGGGCAAAGCTTGAAGAATTCGATTGAGCTAGTCTAAAAATATTGCTCACACCGGTCAGACTTACAAACACCGTAGGCGGACTCATAGGTTGACTGCCGCCGTCCAAAGAGACGATAGCGATTGTCCCGCACAAAGGCATAGATGCGATCTCCGCTGCGCTTTAGACCGGGCAGCCCCCGGTAGGCCGCCACAAATAGCGATCCCACTGGTAGCAAAGCGCCAATCTCTTCAGCAGCGTCGCTTCCTTGCCAGCGACGGCTAAGCTGCTCTTCGTCAATTAGCAACATTCCCAGCTCACAGTCAGCCGCCGTCACGTTGAACTGCGCTAACATCTCAGCATTCTGCATCGAGCCGTAGCGAAACCGCTGACCGCGATCTAGCCATTCTAGCCACTGCACTAGAGTGGTGCAAAGATTGCAGTCACCGTCATAGATCACACAGTACATTTAAACCAACCAAACTAAATACGCCAAAACAAAGCTCTCAAGTCCTTATTATTGCCAAGGACTCCTAACAAGAGCCTATCCACAGTCTAAAAACATAAAATCGAAATCGCTAGTCCAAAAAGGAGCCCTTTGCTCGGCTCGCTTTGCTCACCCGATCAAACCGGAATCGCTGGGATAAAAAATTGCAGAAAGACAGGTCGCAGAAAGGCCTTAATGTGATCTGCTATACATTAAGAACGTTATTGAACGTACAAAATCACTGAATGAAGCGTGTTAGTTTATGAGCATTTTTCAAAAAATTCTTAACCTTGCCTTTACCTTAGCTCGGTAGTTTTCACCAAGAATGTCTTTAGACATTTTTGGTGAGGAGTTAAGTCTAAGCAATCATGGAATTCAAAGCACGAAAAATGCGCTACGTATACTCAGTATCTCTGCTGGCTCTCTCAATAGGTCTAGCTGCCTGTGGTGGCGGTACCACGACGACGACTGATGCGCCTGCGGCTGATGGTGCCGAGACTGCGTCTAGTGGTGCCGCTGGTGACATACTAATCGACGGTTCTAGCACTGTCTTCCCCATTGCAGAGGCAATGAGTGAAGAATTTAGTAACGCCAATCCTGATGCTAACGTAACTGTTGGTATTTCCGGCTCTGGTGGCGGCTTTAAGAAGTTTTGCGCTGGCGAAACTGATATCTCTAATGCATCTCGTCCTATCAAGGATGAAGAGGTCGCTGCTTGTGAAGAAGCCGGTATTGAGTTTATCGAAGTACCTGTGGCATTTGACGGTCTGACCGTTGTAACCAATCAGGAAAACGATTGGGCTCAGTGTTTGACTATTGACCAGCTCAATACCATGTGGTCACCTGAGTCTGAAGGTCAGATCGACAACTGGAATCAGGTCGATCCTTCTTTCCCCGATCAGGCCCTAGGTCTCTACGGTCCTGGTACTGACTCTGGTACATTCGATTACTTCACTGACGAAGTCAACGGTGAAGAGGGTGCAAGCCGTGGTGACTACACAGCCAGTGAAGACGACAACGTCATTGTTCAGGGTGTAACGGGTGATTCGGGTGCTATCGGTTACTTCGGCTACGCTTATTTTGAAGAGAACTCCGGCTCCTTAAAGGCAATCGAAATAGAAAATGAAGCTGGCGAGTGTGTCGCTCCTTCTCGGGACACCATTGCCGATGGGTCTTACAATCCTATGGCTCGTCCTCTATTCTTCTATGTGAAGAAGGAAGCCTACGACACTAAAGAGCAGGTCAAGGCATTTGTTGACTTCATGCTGGCACCTGAAAATGGTGAGCTGGTCGCTGACGCTGGCTATGTAACGCTACCCGATAGCATTTTGGCTAACTCTAGAACCCGTGTTGAGGAAGCCCAGCTAGGTACCGATCCTACTAACCTGTAAAGGTTGAAACCGATCGGGACTTCGCCTGATTGGGTAATTGCAGCTGGGGGGAGGTCAACTCTTCCCAGCTCTCTTTAATCAAGACTGTCAGCATCTTCAATGATGCCAATAGCAGAAAGTTTTTTAGAGAGTCAATAGAGTCAATAGGGAGTCAATTTTTGCATCCAAGGCTCCTGCGTCATTGCGCAGCAGAGCTGCTCCCCAATTACATCGGATGTATTTGAACGTTGTCCACGTCCAGAAGGGTTGCTCTATCGGAGTAAGAGCACTGCACCCAGACGTGGTTTAGCTATAACCTACGCTGAGGATTTGTGCATGACGGCTGAGCTGCCCTTAAGAAATATTGCTCCCGGTGCTTGGAAACCCAATCGTGGTCGTTCCGAAACCATCCAACTAATTGTCAAGATTATCTGTGGAGCATTTGCTGCGATTTCGATTCTGACCACCATTGGCATTATCGGAACGCTAATTTTTGAGATGTTTGCATTCTTTGGCGACCTGCCCCGTGAGCTCTCAAAAGATGGCGAAAATGTCTCCTACATTGGGGGTATTATTCACTTTTTCACCGCTGGACGCTGGACTCCTTTGTTTGCCAGTAAACAGTTTGGAATTTTTGTGTTGATCAGCGCCACGCTGATGATTACGTTTATTTCCATTGCGGTGGCGTTACCCCTAGGACTGTTGGCAGCTATTTGTCTCAGCGAATACGCTAGCCCAAAGCTTCGTAAAATTTTGAAGCCTGTCTTAGAGATTCTGGCGGGTGTACCAACGGTGGTTTACGGCTATTTTGCCCTGCTGACCGTCACCCCGTTTCTCCAGGCCTTTCTGCCACCAGTAGAGGGGTTTAATTCCCTCAGTGCAGGCATTGTTCTCGGCATTATGATTACCCCCATGGTGGCATCGCTGAGTGAAGACGCCATTTATTCGGTTCCTCAGTCCCTGCGTGATGGTTCTTATGCATTGGGAGCAACCCGACGGGAAACCGTGTGGTCGGTTGTTTTGCCAGCAGCTCTCTCAGGAATTGTGGCATCGCTGATTCTAGCAACGTCACGGGCGATCGGCGAAACCATGATTGTGACGCTAGCAGCAGGGGCAAACCCCACCCTAGGTTTCAATCCATTTGTTCCGGTTATGACGATGACGGCCTACATCGTGCAGGTGACGAAAGGAGATGCTCCCCACGGCACCATTGCCTATGAGACCCTGTATGCCGTGGGTATGATGCTGTTCGTCATCACCCTAGCGCTAAACGTATTTAGCTTCTGGTTTGTGCGCCGTTTCCGTCAGAAATATGACTAAATTCTGGCGCAGGTAAGCCTGATTAGGTCGTTTGATCAGTGATAGAGAGATTGAGCAAAGAGGGATATATAAGGATATGACGGCTCAAGGGACCAAAAATAAGAATGTGGCGAACGAAAACTTCAAACAGGATTTGTCGGGTCGCTACAACCTGGACAAAGTGTTCGCCGCTGCCGCCTGGACCGCTACCATCGTTTCTGTTGTGGTATTGGCCTGGCTGCTGTTCACGATTTTGAAAGATGGTTTGGCAACCATAAATCCAAACTTTTTTACGGCATTTCCATCACGGAAAGCCGAGCAAGCCGGGATCAAAGCGGCTCTATTTGGCACGCTCTGGGTGATGGGGATTGTAGCTGCTACGTCTTTTCCCATTGGAGTCGGTGCGGCAATTTATTTAGAAGAATTTGCCGAGGACAACTGGTTTACTCGTTTGGTGGAAATCAATATCGGTAACCTGGCAGGGGTGCCCTCCATTATTTATGGACTGCTGGGTCTGGCTGTTTTTGTCAGGATCCTTGAGCCGATCACAGGTGGACGCAGCGTCCTGTCCGGTGGCTTAACACTGGCATTGCTGATTTTGCCGGTGATTATTGTGGCTACCCGAGAAGCGCTCAGGGCGGTGCCCAATAGCATCCGCCTAGCGGGATTTGCCCTAGGTGCTAATAAGTGGCAGGTTGTTTGGCATCATGTGTTGCCCAGTGCTATGCCAGGTATTTTAACCGGTGTGATTTTGGCGCTATCGCGGGCCATTGGTGAGACAGCTCCCCTACTGGCCATTGGCGCGGTCGCCTTTATCCGGTCTACTCCTTCGAACCTGCAAAGCGCGTTTACGGCCATGCCGATTCAGATTTATAACTGGGTTGGACGTCCACAAGAAGAGTTTCATGAAATCGCGGCCTCTGGGATTATTGTTCTGATGGTCATGCTGTTATTGATGAACACCATCGCCATTTATTTCCGTAATCGTTTTCAACAGTCACGATAACGACCGCAGAGTTCTTTTTTGATATTGGGTAACAGCAGGAAGAGTAATACTATGCAAGACACAAGTCCCAAAATAATGACTGACACGGCGCTTAAGGCTGAAAAAATTTCGGTCTACTACGGTTCTAACCTGGCGGTTAAGGACGTTTTTCTAGACATTCCCCGCAATCAGATTGTTGCGTTTATTGGCCCTTCTGGCTGTGGTAAGAGTACCGTTCTACGCTGCTTTAACCGGATGAACGACCTGATTCCTATCGCCCGCGTTGACGGAGATATTTCATTTAACGGTGAAAACATCAAGCGATTTGACCCGGTAGAGCTACGTCGTCGTGTGGGTATGGTGTTTCAAAAACCCAACCCCTTTCCTAAGTCCATTTATGAAAACATTGCCTTTGGTGCCCGCATCAACGGCTACCAGGGTGACATGGATGAGCTGGTTGAGCGTTCGCTAAAGGGTGCGGCGCTTTGGGAAGAGGTCAAGGATAAGCTCCAGGACAGCGGTCTGGGTCTATCGGGGGGTCAGCAGCAGCGTCTGTGTATTGCCCGTGCGATCGCAATTGAGCCCGAAGTCATCCTCATGGACGAGCCCTGCTCTGCATTAGACCCTATTTCTACCCTCAAAGTAGAAGAGCTGATGCACGATCTCAAGAAACAGTACACCATTGTAATTGTGACCCACAACATGCAGCAGGCATCGCGCGTGTCTGACAAGACTGCCTTCTTTAATGCTCAGGCCACCGAAGCGGGTGGCAAAATGGGGTATCTCGTAGAGTACGACGAGACTCAGACTATCTTTAGCAATCCGCAGGAAGAGTATACCCGCGACTATGTCTCTGGACGTTTTGGTTAATTGACCCGCGTTTGCGAGGGCGTTATTTCGTTTCGTTGGGGCGTTGCAACGTTTCGTTGGGGCGTTTCATGCAACGCCCCTACTGGAATAACAAAATCGCCGACTGCATTAGACCAATGGTGAACCCCAAAATGCCCCCAAGGTTAACAATGGCCTGCAGCTCGTTACGCACAATGCCTTGAATAGCGTTTTCTAGATTACGGGGAGACGTGGCCTTAACCCGGTCCATAATCACCTGGTCAATATCTAAAATAGGAATCGCCTTAGCGACAATATCTTCTAAGTCTTCTTCCAAATAGCGCTCTAGAATCAGCGCTAGCTCCTGACTGGCTGTATCCAATGAATCCTTAACCACAGGAGAGCTTTGCAGGCGCTTGAGCAGCCGCTGAGCTACTTTTTCCCAGTTAACGGAGTTACTCAGACCGTTCAGCACCGAGCCGTCTGTCCGTAAATAGTTACGAATAGTTAGCCTAAGGTTGCCCCGCAGCTGCTGTACGGTCGAAATGGGCAGCTCCTGTAGTGAGAAATTTTGTAGCCACTCCTGCAGCCGGTTTTCTACCCGCAGAGCCGTAATCAGCTCAGAAATACGGTTATTGCACTTAGCCGGTTCGTCTAGACAGTAGGTGCGCAGACGCGTCAGCGCATTGCGCACCCCAAAAATATTCGCCACGACCCAGTAGGTGCCACTGGTTTTTTCCCGTAGGGTTTCGTCGATTACCTTAATATTGCGATCGGTCAAAAAATCAATAATTAGCCGACGCAGCCGATCGGGTGGCAAAATGCCCTGGCGCACCCATACGGCGATCTGTTTTGCCTGAGCCTCGCTCAAGCGAAAATCGAGCAGTACCTGGTCAAAAATGTGATCAATTTGGTCGGCTAAAAAATTCTCATTCTTGGCCCATACCCGCAGCATCTTAGGTAGCGACTGCCCCAGCATATCCTGGAGAATATTCCCTAGAATCAGGGCGGTTTTATCCTGATTAGAGGTGCGAGTTTGGAGCAGCGCTAGCTCCAAAAGCCAGCGAATTGCCCCCTGCATTCGCTCAGTCTTTAACAATCGCTTGGCCAGCCGCTGTAATTCTTCGGGGGTGAGCAGCGACCCCATGATCGTATCGGCGACACGCTTGGCCAGACGGTTCTGGTTTCTAGGAATTAAGCCCGGGGTAAACGGCAGCTGGCGGCCAAATAAATATAGGGGCCGATAGGGCCGAAACAACATTTTGATGGCGAGATCGTTGGTGAAGTAGCCAATGATGCCTCCGGCAATGGGGGGCACAATCAAAAGAACGGGAGTATTCATTTACCGGCCACCAGGACGCCCATCATCCCCCCCATTAGAGGATAGTGGACGGCCTGACTAAAGCCTGCCTGGTGGGCCAGACTCACTTGCTCAGGCCCCAGGGGAAAGCGGTCTACGCTGGGACCGATGTAGGCGTATTCTTCAGTTAGCCCGCAGCGATGGGCCGTCGGGATGACAACGGTATTGAGGTACCACTGCTGAAAGTGTTGCACCAGACTAGAGCTGGGTCGGTGAAAGTCGAGAATGGCCGCCTTAGCGCCAGGTTTTAGCACACGACACAGCTCTCTTAGCCCCTGGGAAATATCCACTAGGTTGCGCAGTCCGTAGCCCATGGTAGCGGCGTCGTACTGGTTGGTTTCAAATGGCAAATCGAGGGCATCAGCTTCGACCCAGTGGGTGTAGCGGGCGTGAGCAGCGGCACGCTGGGCCGCGATCGCAAGCTGCTCTACGGCAAAATCGGCCCCCGTTACTTGACCCTGGCGACCCACACGTCTTGCCAGCAGCAGCGCCAGATCGCCGCTGCCACAGCACACATCCAGAACGCTCATCCCCGGCTGAGCACCGCTCCAGTCTACGGCCATCTGCTTCCAGACCTGATGTAGACCAAAGCTTAAAGACTGATTTAAGTCGTCATAAACCGGAGCAATCCGATCAAACAAGTCGCGAATATAGTTGGCGTCGGGGGTGGCCTGAGCCATCAATCATGTCCTAAGAATGGGAGTTGACCGGCACCTTTTCAAGGCACCAAAGCCGACTCTTATCATACTGCCGCTGGCTATCGGTCTGCCTTAGTTTTTTCAAAGTTATGTAGCGTAAGATGCAACTTTTTGTCGCTAGCAACCGTACCTGAAAAACACGAGGCCGCCCGATGGGCTTTGACTAACCATGACGAAGCGCAACCAGCGCCTGGGCCATTTGACACATCGGTAGGGTCAAGATGTCGCGGACATCGTCCAGGGTGCGATAGCTGTGGAGCCAATGAAACGAGGCTACTGCCAAAAGCCGGTCGTGAAAAATGATAGGAGCGACCAGATGGGCCTGGGTGGCGGTCAGCTGATAAAGCGCGTCGTTCACATCACTGGCGGCCACATCCGGTAGCGTCTGAATGGTGCGGGTTGCGATCGCGCTCTGTATTAGAGGGTTATCCCTAAGATTTTGACCACAGAGATCGCCATAGACAGCCGTCCTGCCACTGTCTATACCGGCTTCCTCCAAACAACAGATGGCACAGATTTGAGCCGATAGGGTTTGTCCCCAACCATCCACCACCTGCTGCAGCGCGTCGTCAACCGTTCGGCCCGCCTCACCCAGCTGAGCGACCCGGTCCATCAGCTGCACCTGATGCTCAGCCACATAGAGGGCATGGTTGCTCGTTTTAAGCAGCTCATAGGTATGGGCGGCCTGCTGGACCAGCTGACGTAGGGTCTTTGGTTCCCAGGGCTTGGTGATATATCGATATACCTGACCGTTATTGATCGCCTGGACCAAATCTTCAACATCGGTGAAACCGGTAAGAATAATGCGGACCGTGTCAGGAAATTCAGGTACCGTTTTACTCAAAAATTCAGTCCCCGTCATCTCAGGCATCCGCTGGTCAGAAATGATCACAGCCACTTCGCCGTCATCTTCTAAAACCTCTAGCGCTTTTCGACCACTCTCGGCCCTGAGCACCTGATATTCACGGCGAAAGGTACGATAAAGCAGGTCTAAGTTGTCGGGCTCATCGTCTACAACTAAAAGACGCGGTTTGTGGCGAGCTAACACTTGATTTGAATCTAAGGGACTAATTTTGTTCATAGGTCTGAACAGACGCAGGCGAAACAAGTTTCGTTGACAACGGCCATTAACCCACCCAGGATAACAACAGATTCTGAGGTCGGCATGTGACCATTGGTGTAATTAGCTTTAGTAAACCCAAGTTGATGAGAGACTTACGATTTTTGGTATAGATGATTTGGGTCATATATCGATCTAGCTAGCCAGATGTCAGCCATCCGGATGCTTCGCCTTAGCGCCTGCAGCTGATACTCGGGTCTGATTCCCAGTATCATAGGGCCAAGTCATCGATCCCACAGATGTTACAGTCACCGCTGCATGTTGCTATCAACGTTTCAGATTTGGCCGCCGCCGATCATTTTTATGGAACCGTACTAGGACTGACGAAAGTCGAGCGCACGCTCAAATTTGCGGGCTCCTGGTATCAGCTAGGCTCGTTTCAAATTCATTTGATCGTGGCTGAGCGCCCCTACAGTCAGCCCAAGCCTGATGAAAAATGGGGACGGCAGGCCCATTTAGCATTTGCGATCGCAGATATAGAAACCGCCAAACAACGGCTCCATGACGCCCAGATACCGATACAGGCGAGCGCTTCAGGACGCGCCGCTGTCTTTGTCCATGACCCAGACGGCAACATCATCGAACTGACTCAGGTATAGTCGGTTGATTGATGACATCTACCCGCTAAAAGTGGGAATGGTAGCGTAGACCGTATAGACAGACGACAGCGGGGGCTATCCGTGAAAGTTGTTATTTTAAGTCTGCTGGGCGTACTTGCCAGCATTGTCCTGATAGAGCTGTTGTTGCGTCTGCTGTTTGGCTTTGGCAATCCTCCACTTTATATCGCCGATGACGCCATCGGCTATCTGTTAGCGCCCAACCAGAACCTACGACGGTTTGGCAATCGCATTGTAATTAATCAATACTCAATGCGGTCCTACACCATCAAAAAATCTCGTCCTGAAAACACGCTTAGAATTTTTCTCATCGGAGATTCTATTGTCAATGGCAACTGGTGGACCGATCAGCATAAAATTCTCTCGGCATTAATCAAACAGCAGCTGTCGTCACGCCTTGACCAGAGCGGTCGGCTGGCTATTCAACAGTCTGTAGAAGTGCTTAACGCATCTGCCAATTCCTGGGGCCCGAGAAATCAGCTGGCCTACCTCAGACGATTTGGCATTTTTGAATCACAGGCTGTCCTGCTAGTCATCAATACCGACGACCTATTTGGCACCCGGCCCAGCCCCCTCCAGGTAGGCCAAGACCGCAGCTATCCCGATAAAAAACCACCCCTGGCGCTATTAGAACTAACCAACCGTTTTAAGAAACAATCTCCCATTCCGGGTCTAAAAGAGATTCAAAACGAATCCGGCGATCGCATTGGCAAAAATCTTACGGCTATCAAAGAGATACAAAGCTATGTCAATAGCCATGGCGGTCAGCTCCTCTTAGCCATGACTCCCCTAAAGCGAGAAGTTCTCGATCAACCTCGAGACTATGAGATTGCGGCTCGTCAACGAGTGGACAATTTTGTCAAAGAGCAACAAATTCCCTACATTGATTTCCTCTTAGTCTTTCAAGCCCATCCCGATGCCGCCTACCTCTACCGCGATCATATTCACCTCAGCCCGGAGGGTAATAGCCTTGTAGCCCAGTTCCTTAGCGAGAGTATTCTCCAGTTTCTAGCGTCTAAAAACTAAAGAAATCTACAACAATAGATACACAATTCTTCTATCTTATTCAGTCAAGACACACAAGAAGAAAGCACGCTTTTCATGTGCTAGTATCAGCTACGTAGCTAGGGGTGCCCATCATAACGGGCTGAGATTATACCCTCGGAACCTGACTCTGGGTAATGCCAGCGTAGGAAAGCAGCAGCTTTAGTTTATGCACAGTGCTGATCCGTGTGGGCAATCCAAAAAGGGTGGATCATTGTCTGCAGGCAATTTCACCGCTCCTAGTGGTGTCCCATGAGATGAGGAAGGACTGTGTCCATAGGAGCGATCGCGCTACTGGTGACCCTGGTAACAACAGCCGCGTTTACCTTATTTGGCGTACTCTATGCCGGACAGCAAGGCATCGATTTAGAAGGCTACATGGTCAATCGCAATCAGGTCGGAGGCTGGTCAGCGCTAGCAACCGTAACCGCGTCGGCTCTAGGAGCCTGGATCTTATTTAGCCCCCTAGAAGCCGGGGCGGCTTTTGGCGGGGTATCGGCTATCTTGGGCTACTGTCTGGGGTCGGCTGGAGCGGTTGCCTTGTTTTTTATTGTCGGGCCCCGGCTGCGTCATCTGATGCCCCAGGGTCATTCTCTCAATGAGTATGTCAAGTATCGCTTTGGCGGCCCGATGTACTGGCTGGTGGAGGCCGTCATTGTCTTCTACATGTTTATCTACTTAGCGGCAGAACTAACGGCCATTGCCAAAGCGCTACAGCTGGTAGCAGACGTGCCCCTGGGGGTAACGGCTTTAGTGGTGATTACAGCCGTATTTATCTACACCACAGTGGGTGGTTTAGGCACAACAATCTTGACCGATGTGGTCCAGTTTGTCGTAATTGTGCCCCTATTGTTGCTTTGTGCGGGTCTGATTGTAACGGCCCTGGGGGGAGCCGAAGCATTTAGCACCATAGCCGCTCAGCAGCCAGAACTGTTGTCGCTAGGCAATATTGGCGGTGTTCGTTTTGGAGCAACGTTGATGATCGCGATTGTGGCTGCAGAAGTCTTTAACCAGGGAAACTGGCAGCGGGTATATGCCTGTCGCGATAACCAAACGGTACGCCGTGCCTTTCTAGGATCGGCTGTCGTTATTTTACCGCTCATTTTTATTGCTGGCATGCTGGGGGTATTGGCCGTGCCTCTAGCCGATTTGCAGCCTGATATTGTCGGTGAGACCGCATTGTTTGGTTTGTTGAGCCAGCTGGCCATGCCTAACTGGGTGTTAGTGGCTGTGATTGTGCTGGCGCTGGCGCTGGTGATGAGCAGCCTGGACACAATGCTCAATGGGATTGCCAGTGTCTTTACCCTGGATTTGATGCAGCTGCTGAGCGATCCGGCGGCAGTGCTGAGGGCATCGCGGATTTTAACTGTGTTGGTTGGGGTGCCTGCGATCGCAATTGCCTCCCAGGGCTATAGCGTCCTCTACCTGTTTTTCGTCGCGGACTTAATTTGCGCGGCGGTGCTTTTTCCCATGCTGTACGGTCTTTACAGCCGTCATCTAACTGGAACAGGTGCGCTGGTTAGTTCACTAGTAGGCATAGTAACCGGGCTTTTATTTTTTCAGAAGCCCGACTTTTCACCACTGTTTGCAGGCGTCCCTGGTAGTGCCGATCTGCTCCACAGCTTCGCGGCCGCTTTGATTACATCCACAGTAGTCACCCTCGTATGGACAGCGGTATCAAAACAGCGGGGCACAGCTCAGATTTTTAACTACGAGCAGTTAAGAACCAAAGCCTATTGACATCTTGAAAATAAGGATTTAGCAAGGTGCCATTTTCTCCCCTCTCAGGAGCCCGTTTCTTCCCCTCTCAGGAGGGGTGCCGCAGACGGGGTGGGTCTTGAGCACTGGCGCTAATAGCGTTCAACCTACCGCTCATTTCGGAAGGGGAAAGAGCATCCTGCTTAGCCTCAGTAAATTTAGGAGCTATTAAATCCTCACTCCTCAACTGCTAGCAATAGCAGCTAGCCATACGTTCCAGCCGTTCTAATTCTCTCTTCACCGCCGTTAGATCGGCCAATCGTCACCGTTTTGTTAATCCATCCATCTGTTTAACTATGAGAACCAACTGGATCACAGCCCGTCAAGGCCAAGCTAATGTCAGCCAAATGCACTACGCACGTCAGGGCATCATCACTGAAGAAATGTCTTACGTGGCCAAGCGCGAAAATCTTCCTACTGACTTAATCAAAGAAGAAGTCGCTCGCGGACGGATGATTATCCCTGCCAACATCAATCATCCCAATCTAGAACCCATGGCCATCGGCATTGCCAGCAAGTGTAAAGTCAATGCCAATATCGGCGCATCGCCCAACTCTTCTGATATCGAAGAAGAATTAGACAAGATGCGTCTGGCAGTGAAGTACGGTGCCGATACCGTAATGGATCTTTCTACCGGCGGTGGCAACCTAGATAAAATTCGCACGGCCATCATCAACGCATCTCCTGTTCCTATCGGCACCGTCCCCATCTACCAGGCATTAGAGAGCGTCCACGGCAGCATTGAGAATCTTTCTGAAGACGATTTTCTCCATATTATTGAGAAGCATGCCCAGCAGGGTGTGGACTACATGACAATCCATGCGGGTCTTCTTATTGAGTATCTGCCCTTAGTTAAAAACCGAATTACCGGCATTGTCTCGCGCGGTGGCGGCATTATTGCCCAGTGGATGCTGCACCACCATAAGCAAAATCCTCTCTATAGCCGGTTTGATGACATCATTGAGATTTTCAAAAAATATGACGTCTCATTTAGCTTAGGAGATTCTCTCCGACCCGGATGTCTCCACGACGCCTCGGACGAAGCACAGCTGTCGGAGCTAAAAACTCTTGGCCAGCTTACCCGTCGGGCCTGGGAGCATGATGTACAGGTTATGGTAGAAGGTCCAGGCCATGTGCCCATGGACCAAATTGAGTTCAACGTCCGTAAACAAATGGAAGAGTGTTCAGAAGCGCCCTTCTATGTGCTCGGACCGCTGGTAACCGACATTGCCCCTGGCTATGACCATATTACCTCTGCCATTGGTGCCGCTATGGCTGGCTGGTACGGAACCTCTATGCTCTGCTATGTCACTCCAAAGGAACATTTGGGGCTACCCAACGCAGAAGACGTGCGTAATGGTTTGATCGCCTATAAGATTGCGGCCCATGCGGCAGACATTGCCCGTCATCGTCCGGGGGCTCGCGATCGCGACGATGAACTCTCCCATGCCCGCTATAACTTTGATTGGAACAAACAGTTTGACCTGTCTTTAGATCCTGAGCGGGCACGAGAATATCACGACGAAACTCTGCCCGCTGACATTTATAAAACAGCGGAGTTTTGTTCTATGTGTGGGCCTAAATTCTGTCCTATGCAAACAAAGGTTGATGCCGATAAGCTAACGGAGCTGGAAAAGTTCTTGGCTGAGTCAGCGGTAGTTGAGGTATAGTCCAGATGAGGTAGCTTAACTGACCGATTTTTTACAACGCTATATTGAAGCAGCCCGCCCCAGTTCGCTGAGGTGGGCTGCTTTGCGTTGGGTTGGTGCTCATGGAGAGCTTGGCTGATAGTCGTTGGTGTCGTAAGGTATGCATGAAGCATTGCTCTTACAAGGTTGTCTCTAGAGAAGTAGGGATACGGAACTCAGGTTTGAGATATCATTCCTAGCGAGGGGTTTATGCTGCTTGGATAGGAGGAAACACTCGTGACACAGCCTGAAAATGTTCTCGCAGTGCGGGCACGCCTGGGTGAGGGCCCCATCTGGAACGCCGAGCGGCAGGTGCTTCACTGGGTGGATATCTACAACCGTCGAGTTCATACTTTTGACCCTGTTTCGGGTAAAGACACGTATATTGAAGTGGATACGGTTGTAAGTGGTCTCTTTTTAGAAGATGAAAGACACCTGATATTGGCGCAGGAAAATAGGCTAACGCGACTCGATTTACACAACCAAACAACAGCACTCCTGATTGAGATCGAAGCCGATCGACCGAACAACCGCTTAAATGATGTGCGCGCAGATAGTCGGGGGCGACGCTGGGTGGGCACGATGAACAATGATGGTAAACCTGAAGCCAACCTCTATCGATACGATCTAGATGGTTCACTTCACCACATGGAGACGAATCTCTCAATTTCTAATGGATTAGGCTGGAGCCCTGACCAAACGATCTTTTATTTAACGGACTCGCCGCAACAGGTTATCTATGCCTATGACTTTGATGTGGATGCTGGAACAATTTGCGATCGCAAACCCCTCATCATCCTGACCGACGAATCCTTTTACCCCGATGGACTCACGATTGACACAGAAGGATGCCTCTGGTCAGCCATGTGGAATGGCTGGTGTGTAATTCGATTTGATCCACAGGGCCAAGAAATGATGCGAGTCCCGCTGCCTGTACCCTTGGTGACATCCTGCACCTTTGGAGGAGAAAACCTAACGGACTTGTTTATCACTACCGCATCCGCCGGGCTTAGCCAAGCGGAGCTTAAGCAGAGTTTTGAGGCTGGGGATTTGTTCCGTTTACGGACTGAAGTAAAAGGTCAGCTAGGCTGAATCATATGCCTAATCTATCCGGTTGCGACTGAGTTCAACCTGCCAGTTTTGAAAGTGTGGCTCCGTCAAAACTCGGGCTACAGATATTTTATTTTGAGTCAGTCCTGACAATAGTTTGAAGACGACATCTCCTGCCTGAGCGACAACCCTTTTAGTGAGACAGGAGATGGAACTAATGGAAACAAGAATTTTACTACTTGAACCCAAAGTAGATGATTGAAGGTGCGATCGCACCCCTCGTTCTACGCCTATTCCTTAATCGCCACCCGTTTGGTCAAAATCGCCATTACCTCATTGGGCCGACCGGTAGAAATGGGCTTACTCCAGTCGTTAGGCTCAGCGTAACGCCGCTTATGCAAATCCTGAATAGTGATCCGAACACCTGTCAGGGTGCCAAACAGCAAATGGGGCACCGTTTCGTACTGATGGTCAGGCAGCGGCTCGGCACCAACAGAAAGTGTGGACGCAATCGCGCCCTGAGTCATATTAATAAGCATTGGCTTTGGTCTCCAGATGTTTAGAAAGAAACCAAAGCTCAAAACTCGGCTACCCCGAGGATGTGTTTATCAACACTAGAAAAATCAGTTCACCGTTGCTTAATGAGTACATCAAAAAGGCTCAAGAGGATGGTAGGGAGTACCTTTCAAATCTTGCTAAGAATATTAAAACCAAGGTATAATAGGGGTTTGCAGTGGACTGCCATGCTGCCTTCGATGAGGTCAAATATCCACATACCTGGTAGATCCTTTGTGAACATAAAAACCTTGCATGCGGTCACTGAAACCCGGCGTTAGCCTGCAACTATTAGAATAACCATCTGTTGAGAAATGGAAAATTCCATGATACGAAAAAGTGTTGATGAGGACTTTGAAACAATCTTTGAGATCATTAATGATGCAGCAATTGCTTATAAAGGAGTGATTCCACCCGATCGATGGCATGAGCCATACATGCCAAAAGAAGAGTTGAAATCACAAATTGAGGCTGGTGTAAACTTTTCATGCTACATCGAAAATAACGAAATTATCGGAGTCATGGGAATTCAGGACAAGACGGATGTAGCATTAATTCGTCATGCCTATGTTAAGACGAAAAGGAGAAAGAAAGGCATCGGAACAATTCTACTTCAGGAATTGATAAAAGATTCATCAAAACCGATTTTGGTCGGAACTTGGAAGGCAGCTAGATGGGCAGTCAGTTTCTATGAAAAGAACGGTTTTTGCCTCGTTGATGAAGAAGAGAAGAATTATCTGCTTAGAAAATATTGGGCAATTCCAGATCGGCAAGTCGAGACTTCAGTTGTTTTAGTGGATACAAAATATAAGCAGATAAAAGATTCCTAACTCCTTGTATGCAACTGGAATAGGTTCGCATTGAAACTATCACAGCGTCTTGGTAAAAGCCTCGATAGTTCGCTGTCCACGGTGTACGCTTCCCGTGGTCAAAAAGTCCAAGATTGCACCTTGGAATAGGTGAAATAAACATAGGGCAACCGTTTCATCACCTGTGAGTTTGAATAGAGAATCTATCCACATCTGGCTCTCTTGCTCCTAGTTCCAACTAAGTTTGTTTGGATATCATAAGGTCATCGAGTTTGGAGGCCAAGCTATGATGGCCAAACGCAAGCAACGAGGGACAGCAGGGGTTAAAACGATCTGCCTGCCCATAGCCGACATTGATTATGACCAGTTGGTTGAGGACCGTGAGGCCTACCGAGAGTACCTGAACGAGCAAATAGCCTGCTATCCGGAGCTGTTCCCTGAGGGAATTGAGGAGGGATATCGGTT
>JBHJIL010000008.1:0-148642 GCA_050043465.1 Leptolyngbyaceae cyanobacterium | reverse complement strand
CTTACACCACCGACCCTGAGGGCAATCGCCTGAGTTCGACCGTCGAATTTTCCCCAACCCCCCTGGATGACGAAGAGTGGTATGCCGCCGCTGTTGAAGCAGAGACGGCTGTCTGGAGCGAGATTTATCAGTGGGAAGATCAGCCCGAAGTGCTCTCGATTTCGTCAAGCTACCCTGTGTATGACGCCAATCAAGCCCTGCTTGGGGTGATCGGATCTGATTTGATTTTGACCCAAATCAGCACGTTCTTAAGCAATCTGGACGTAGAGCCAGCGGCCACAATCTTTATTGTGGAACCGTCTGGCTTGTTGGTGGCCAGTTCTAATGACGTCCCGCTTTACGAAGTTGAGGGAGAAAACGTCAGCCGGCTATCGGCTTTGGATAGCCCCGATGTTGTTATCTCAGCCACAGCAGATCGTTTGTTAAACGAATTTCAGTCTTTCCAGCAAATTGATGCGCCTCAAGCATTGAGTTTTGCGCTTCAGGGGGAACGGCAGTATGTCCAAGCTTTGCCCTGGCAGGATAGCTTTGGGTTGGACTGGCTAGTGGTGGTTACCGTGCCAGAGGCGGCCTTTATGGGGCAAATTTATGCCAACACTCGCCTCACGATTCTGCTGTGTTTAGCTGCATTGGGAATTGCGATCGCAATCGGTATCCTCACATCCCGCTGGATCACGCGACCCATTCTAAGAATATCTGAAGCATCTGATCGCCTTGCTCAAGGAGACCTAGATCAACATGTGTTGCCTAGCGCGCTGATTGAAGTTGACACCCTGGCTAACTCCTTCAATAGAATGTCAGGGCAGTTAAAAGACTCTTTCACCAACCTAGAAAAGAAAAATGAAGCCCTACGAATTGCTGAAGAGAACTTCCGCAGCATCTTTGAAAATGCTCTAGAAGGAATTTTTCAATCCTCTCCCCAAGGACGCTTCTTGAGTGTTAACCCCGCCCTGGCTCAAATTTATGGCTATGACTCTCCCCAAGAGATGATCGAGCAGATTATCGACATTAGCAATCAGCTATATGTTGCCCCAGAGCGGCGAGCCGAAATTAGAGGACAGCTTGAGCAGCAAGGCTTTGCTAAAGACTATGAGTCCCGCTGCTACCGCAAAGATAGCAGCATTATCTGGACTCAAATCGACGCTCGTTCTGTAAAAGATAACAACGGGAATGTACTGTATTACGAAGGCATTGTGCAAGACATTACCGAACGCAAACGCCGTGAATATGAACTCAAACGGCAATTAGAAGAATTACAAATCGAAATTGATCATAAGAAACGGGAAGAAGAAGTTAAAAGCCTGACTTCAAGCACCTATATTCAGGAAGTCCAAGAGGAAATATCAGATGTCAACCTAGACGAATTCTGGGGCTAGTAGTCTGTCAAAACAGTATGGACTGCTAAACGACCTGACTGTGCCGCGCCACGCATACGGTCCCGGTTGCATCCCCACTCTATGGGTTAGGCGTTGATAGTAAATTCGGTAATAGCCGTGATAGGTTTCCGGGGCTTGGCAATTGGCCGATCTCTATCGGTCGTCACTTTAATGGTTGAACCCTTAAATAATATTGACAGCCATTGGGCGATTGTTCATAGGTTGAATACTCTTCGTTTCTTGCGCTAACCGAATTGAGGTTTTACGATCTTCAATAAACTGGTTCATTTGATTGGCAAAGCGGGCGCTGCTAGCCATTAGGGTGGCGATCGCATCGTGGCCAAACACCAATACGGTCAAATCTTGCTCGACTATCCCAGTCACTAAACTCGCCTCTCCTATAAGCAAGGCCGTTTCACCAAAGAAGTCACTTTTGGCTAGATGGGCAATCTCACGCTGCTGCTGGTGAGCATCCGTCACATACAGGCGCAGGCTGCCATTGCGGATAATGTAAAATCCATCATCCGTCTCTCCTTCTACGATGACGCGATCGCCAGTGCCATAGACACCGAGCACCGCACTCTCAGCTAAATGGGCAATGTCATCGGCATCTAGAAAGGCCAGGTAGGATAGCGATCGCAAAAATTCACTCACCTCTTGAATATAGTCAGCCCGCTTGGACCGTCGTTGAGGCACATGGTGTAGCGTCCGAATCGGGAAGGGAATAGTTAGCCCATTACGCTTAGCTGCATAAAAAATGCGCGTACTAAACTCATTGTGAATCGTTTCAACGGTGAGTTGGTCAAAGATCCGCTGGGTCAAGATAGTGCGGGCTCGTTGCCAGGTGAGCAGCCCTATAACAGCGGCAGACCCAAGGCTAACTAATAGCACGAGCATCACTTTTGACTTGATTCTGAGCCGTGCTGGTCCGACCATGCCATGCTCCCTAGGCCATTCAGTGGAGAGAGAAAAGGGGGAAGACTCCCCCCTTGAGGTTATTCCTGCTGTGAGCCCAGGAACGGTGGTTCCGTGGAAAGCTAGTCGCTATAGCTTCGTTTCAATCAAGGAGCTAGGCGCTTCGTCTACCATGGAGAAACCTGCATAGGCAATCTGACCATGTTCGTGGATATCGAGACCTTCGATCTCTTCGTAATCGTGCACCCGAATACCGAGGGTCATTTTCAATGCCAGCCAACAGAGGTAGCCGGTACCAACTGTAAAGCCTCCATAGGCAACAACACCGACTAGCTGAATCCAGAACTGGGGCAGGCCAGCGTTCGCCCCAAAAATACCAACGGCTAGCGTGCCCCAGATACCGTTGCACAGATGTACTGAAATAGCGCCCACCGGATCATCAATGCGCAGGGCATCGAAAAAGTCGATGGCAAACACGACCAGTACACCAGAAACACAGCCAATAATAATGGCAGAGATAAAGGAGACTTGGTTACAGCTGGCGGTAATGCCCACCAAACCGGCTAAGATGCCGTTGATCACCATACCGAGATCTGGCTTTTTGTTCTTGATCCAAGAAACCATGGTGGCCACGGTACCCCCGGCAGCACCTGCCAGGTTGGTGGTAATGGCGATGTAGGCAATGTTTTCATTGGCCGCTAGTTCAGAACCAGGGTTGAACCCAAACCACCCAATCCAGAGAATTAGACAGCCCAAGGTGGCCAAGCTGAGGTTATGGCCAGGAATGGGTTTAACTAACTTGCCTTCATACTTGCCATAGCGGGCTCCGAGGACAATGGCTCCCACCAGAGCTGACCAACCGCCAACGCTGTGAACTACGGTGGAACCAGCAAAATCAGAAAACCCAAGATCTGCTAGCCAGCCACCACCCCAGGACCATTTGCCTGAGATACAGTAAAAGGCAATGTTAACTACGCTAAAAATCAAAAAGGAATCAAATCGGATACGCTCAGCTACGGCTCCTGAAACAATGGTGGCGGAGGTGGCTGCAAAGGCGGCCTGAAACAAGAAGAAAATTGTGACGGGCAACCCGGTGGGGAATGGATCTAGCCCATAGGTAGCAGAATCTCCTGATATGAAGAACCCGCTGAGGCCAATCAGCCCACTGCCCTGGCCAAACATAAAGCCAAAGCCGACCGCCCAATAGGTTAGGAGTGCTAACCCAAATACAATAATGTTCTTAGAGAGGATATTGACCGCGTTTTTTTGGCGGCACATACCTACTTCTAACATGCCGAATCCGGCATTCATGAACACGACTAGGGTGGCGCAGACTAGGATAAAAACAACATTGAGATTCCCTTGCTGCAAGGCAACCTGCTCGGCTAAGGAATCTAGGGTAACGGTTTCTTGGGCAACGGTGAATGTGGAAAATGCGATCGCAAACCAAATCGACGTCAAAAAAAGAACTCTGACACGATGCTGATTAATCCACTGCAGCAAACGGACTAAGACATCATAATAACGAGTATCACCTCCGGTGGCAGGAGAACAGCTCTCTCGGCGTTTAACGTGTTGCTCTGTGTGACTAGACATTATCACTCCTAATTCATAAAGCAAGCCATCTATTTATGGTACAAATATCTCTCTTCTCAAACCCTCTCAAAGCCATAGAATCTGACACCAGCGACTGTTCTGGATTTTGATAACAATAGCGACAAGAGTTCGAAGACTTAGTTCTGGGCAAAGTCTACAGCTAGACGCGAACCAATTAAATAATTGTGAGACTTCATACCTAAAAAGATTTGGCTCTGCCGGTTTTATAAGGAAGCCTTTATTGCCTAACGGAGTTCCCAAGAACTCTAAAGTCCTAACTTTAGGACCCTAGGACTTTAGATGTTAAGCAATAAAGGCTGATAAAATTCCATTGGAAAAAGGTGTCCGTGGAATTACCAATAATCTAAACTTAGCTAATCAAAGAAGTAAAGTCTGATTGTTCTGGAAAATAGTCTTCTATTTAAGAATCAAGGTGTTAAGAAAAATAAATAACTCGGGTTTTTGAAATCATAGAAATTGGAATCTAATGAGCTGCCAGCTGATAGAATGCTGTAGGCCCCTACAGGCATGATAGCTGTGCTGCAATAAGTATTTGGTTTGACGTCTTGATCGAGGTTCATTTATATAAAAACCCCACATTTTTTTGGTCTGTATTGAAAAAAATAGAAGTTTCAAGAGATTTGTTAGCTGTTATTTAATTTTCAATGTCTTTAGTTATGAATATATTGTCTCTATTAAATGTAGAATCAAAAGATAAGAGGATTCAAAGTCGGAAAAGACGGCTATTTGGATACTTCACACTCTCTTTTTGATAAGTAAAAGTTCTATCTAAATAGGTTGAATTCCTATGGCAAGGACTCAACTAATAGACTAGGAAAAAACTAATAAGAGTCAAAATATCTATACATCTAGAACATGACTGATTGGTTCTGTATCCTTAAACGCTAAGCTGTTGTTGAAAGTATGTACGATAGATATCACAGCTGGGAATGGCCTGATATCCATTGATTGTGATCAGTCCAAGGCTTTCTAAGCGATACATGGTAACAGCATCTAGTTCCACACCTTCTGTGGAAGAGACCACTTGTTTGAACGAGATCGCTAAATCTTGCTCTTCTTTTAGAAGCGCTAGATAATTACGTAGGTGAGTACCATAAATACCCGATGGCGTGGATGCGTTTTTCAGGAGCGTATTGATAGATAGAGACTTCGTTGCAAGATGATATAGAAAAACATTGACCAAATAGGGATGTCCGCCGACCAAATCTACTAGAGCTTTTCCTATTGAGTCATTTTCTGTTTTGACACCATAGCGGGTTGCTAACTCTGCTACCTGGGCAACACTGAATTTGGGTAGTTTGATAGCCTGGCCAATATTAAAAGGGGATTGATTGATTTTTAACGGAACATAAATTTCAGTAGAGTGAACAATGACAATACGGAGGCTACGCCAAAGAAAGTTCCAGCGAGCTTTTTCATGCCAGGAGCGCAGCAGAGGAAAAAAATCTTCGGCGATCTTGGGATGTTCAATCAGTCTCTCCGCAGCCCCAATGATCAATACAGTAGGCGTCTTCCTATTTTCTAAAAGATATTCCTGGTAATAGAATTCACTACTGACCTTGTGCCCCATGGACGCATCCCAAAATTCAAGCAGTTTGGGTGATAGATTTAACGACTGGCTGCTGCGCACACAAAACCACTTGAGAAATGTGTCAATGCTGTTAAAAACAGCTTCATCTACGGTCTGCAAATCGAGATAGATCGTTTGATAATTGTTTTGATGAGCAGTTTCAATCAATCGAAATACTAGGGAGGTTTTCCCCATCTTTTTGGGTGCTTTGATGCGCAAAAAACCACCAGGGCGTTGAATTTCTGACAGCGCTAAGTCTTCATTGGGAGGACGCTGGATGTAAAATGGAGAATCTATTGACAGTGGGCCAGATGGATATAGCTGTTGCGTGGATGGTGACTCTGTGCCCAGATACGCAACAGGTTTAGCTAAATTTGACGACGGGAGCGGCTCCAGGTAGTCTCTTAATACGAACAGTAAACTCTTCTTGGTTACTCGCTGGCCTAGGGCCTGGGATATGGCTCGCCATAGCTTGTAACCCGTATCTTTGAGGTGAGCGTCTCCATATCCTGACTGCCTCGCCATCTGCTCATAGGTTTGCTTGTTCCAGGTTTGCCCTAGAACGATCCGTTCCGCTGGGGTAAGCTTACGTTTAAGTAGTCGCTTTTCAATAGCTAGAAGAACTTCATCGGGGTCCATAGACAAGGGCAGAAACTGGGAACTCCACAGGAATTACTTATAACATTCTCACATAAATCTTAAACTCAGATAGGTTGTGGAATGGCTTCCGTCTTTTCCGTCTTTTCTGACCTATTGCTGTTTATGTTTTGATACATGCTACATCTATATATCTAGCTATCTGTTAAGTTTTCGCAGAGAGTGCGATCGCTATCTGCCACATCAGCATTCGTTCGCAAGTAGTCGGCAACCCAATCACAGGCATAGTCCAGCTCGTTTAAGGCCAGCACCTGCTCTAGATTCCATCGAGTGAGGGTGCCATCTTCAGCCACTGTCACCAGTTCTTCCGTAGAGCTAAATTTCACGTCTTTGAAACCAGGGCCGTGACCATACAGCGTTTTGATTTTTTCTCCTTGTAGAGACCACAGGGTCACTGTATTATCGGCACTGGCCGTTGCCAGCATTTGACCATCGGCACTAAAATCCACTCCAAAAATTTCATTGGTATGCCCTTCAAAGGTTCTGATCAAGGTGCCATCCCATCGCCACAGCTTAGCCGTCGCATCGCTGCTGGCAGAGGCAAAAAATTGGCCATCAGGGCTTACTGAGAGTCCAAAAACAGCGGCATCGTGACCCTGAATCTCATGGAGAAGCGTGCCATCAGCCTGAAAAATCTGGAGCGCACCACTGCCACTAGAAGCAGCCAGCCGCTGACCATCGGGGCTAAACTCGACCCTAAGACCTAAGTCCTTATTACCCTGAATCGTTTGAATGAGTATGCCATCTGTGGTCCACATCAAAATGCGGCCATCTTCGGCGATGGCCGCTAAACGCTGACTATCGGGACTGAAGCTCACACTCCAGGCTTGTAACTCGTTGAGGCCTTGTAGGTCTTGCAAAAGCTTTCCTGCGGGGTTCCAGAGCTGCACAGTTCCATTCGCACCTGCTGCTGCAATCAGTTGACCATTGGGACTGTAGTCAAACCCAAATAGTGTGTCTTGTCCGGCGTCCAGGGTAGCAACGATGCTGCGATCGCGATCCCAAACATGAACAATAGGACTGTCTCCAGAAATGAGACGTTCCCCATCGGGGCTGATGGCAATATCCCAGACATCGTCATCCAAAAAGATAGTTTGCAGCAGAGGGGACTCCCATTGCCTCAGGTGAGCTGTGCTACTGCTGTCTATCGTCACCATGGTTTGAGCATCGCTGAAGCCAATGCCACGCATGTCACCTGCCGTTTGAAGCGTGCGCCAGGGAGAGCCGTCTATCCCACGCATCCAGATAGTGCGGTCTAGACCAGCAGAGGCGATCACCTTACCATCGGGGCTAAAGTCGATGCCGCCAACGCGCTTTGTATGGCCTGCCAACGTTGCCATCAGTGTGCCATCCGGTTGCCAGAGCTGCACCATCCGGTCATCGCCACCAATGGCGATTGTGTCACCAGTGGGGTTAAAGGCTCCACTCCAGAGGCTGCCGCCGCTAGTAGCCGCCGTTAACGTACTCAAAAGCTGTCCGTCAAGCGTCCAAACTTTAGCAATGTTATCTAGACCGGTTGAGAGAATCAGCTGCTTGGTAGCATGCATCGCAACTCGCAAAACACCACTTTGGTGCCCAGGCAAGGTATTGAGTAAGGTGCCGTCTAGATCCCACACTTTCACCGTTTGATCAGCGCCCCCTGACACTAAAAACTCAGCTCCATCGCTGTGGAATGTTACATCCCAAACTGGGCCTGTGTGGGCCTGAATCGTTTGAACTAACGTTTTATCAGTTGTGTTCCAAAGCTTTAAGCTGCCATCTAAATTAGTGGTTGCCATTAGCGGTCGGTGGGGATGAAACGCCACACCATAGCTATCACCTGCATCTTCAAACACATGTAATAGCTGACCATCCTGAGCCCAGAGTCTGGCGACAGAATCTCGACTAGTTGTGACAATCAACTTCCCGTCTGGGCTATAGCCAACCGCTAGAATCGACGTTTTATGTCCTGACAGCCGATTGCGTTCGTTCATCCAGTAAACAATCTGATGCAGCGCGCGATCGGCGGCGGCTTCTAGCTCTGGATGAGGCTCATTAATGACTTGGAGCTTGCCCTTGGCCTTAATGGCATCAACCAGGGCATCCAGTTCTTGGTGGGCTGCAAACTGCCCTTCTGCCGATGAAATGAGCGCCTGAACTTCATTCAAACGAGCCGTGTTCTCGCTGGCGATCGCCCGCCGATATTGCAAAAAGGCGGCAGCACCCAGCAGTGAAACGATCGCCAGTGCCCCTGAGGTAATTCCTAGCAGAACCCGTTGTAAACGAGTTGTTCGTTTGGCAGCTTCAGCCTTTTCTAGATCTAGCGATCGCTGCACCTCACTTTGCTCCTGTTCTTGCCCCAGGGCCAAAAAGCGATAGTCCAAATCGCTGAGACTTTTTCCCCTGGCCCAGGTTTGGGCGTCTTGCAGCGCCTGTCCCCGCAGCAGTCGGGATTCATCGGTCTGCTTTGAAGCAACCCAAGCGTCAAACGCTTCCGAGTAAGGGCGCAGAGCGCTCAACTGTCGCTGTACCCATTCCAGGTCAAAAACAGTTTCATAAATTTGGTTTTTGGCACAGAGAGTTCCCTGTTGCTGCACCATCAACCCGCTCAGCAATAGATCAATTTGGTCGCGGCTATCGTCGGTGGGTATGGTTTGACCTTCTAGCCAGCGTTGATAAATTCCGAGTAGGCGTCCCGTGCGGCGATCGTCATAGAGGAGGCGATCGCGGATGGTGCGCAAATGCTCAGGTTCGTCTTGGGATTCCCAATGGGTGATTATTTGAGATCGCACCACGCTTTCCACCCAAAATTTTTCCATGCCTAGGGGAATATTGATCGGGTCATTCACCGCAGTTTGACTAGATGTAACCAACAGCTGACAGATCTTCTGGGTCAAAAAAGGTTGTCCGTTGGTCCAATTCAAGACTTCTTGCAGAATGGCTTGAGAATTATCAGTTTGCATCTCTAACCCATGGGCCAAGGGGGCCGCTTCTGCGAGGCTAAATCCTGAGAGAACAATAGCCCGACCAATATTAAAGGGGGTGCGTTGCTTATCAGCAATCAAGTCTGCTGGGGCCGCTACGCCAAAAATGGCAAAGGTGAGTCGCTGATACGTAGACTCTATGGTGCGACGGTTATAACAAAAGCGGATCAGGGCAAAAAAGTCATCAACCGAGAAGGGCAGATTCAGCAAACTATCGATTTCATCGACAAAAATAAACAGCCGTTGCTCTGGGCATTGAGCCAGCAGCAGCTCGATAAACTGGCTCAAAACTTGGATTAAAGACAGGTGGCTGTGGTCTTCCCACCAGCGACGAATATCCATAGTCTTTCGCAACCCCAGCTGTAGCGCCAGAGTGCCCATCAGACCGCGATACCATTGTTCTAGGGTAATGTGATCGCTACCAATATTGGTCACATCCACAACCGCACAGCGATAGCCTGCTTCCTGCAGGCGATGCCAGCTGCGCACCATCAGAGAAGACTTGCCCATCTGACGTGAGTTGAAGACATAACAGAACTCCCCTGCTAACAGAGCCGCATATAACTCTTTATCGGCCTGTCGTTCAATATAGGTAGGAGCTTTATAGTCAAGACTGCCGCCAATTTGGTAGTAGTTGGCCATGGTTAAGCTTGGGGGCGAGAGGGGGAACACCATCGCAGATGGTGCGATCGCGAGCTAAGACATCAACGTTAGTCGTCAAATAATCCTGGATCCAATCACAGGCGTAGCTCAGCTCGTTGAGTGCCAGAATTGTATCTAGACTCCACAGAGTTAGCGTTCCATTTTCGGCAACGGTGACCAGCAATTTTCCAGTGGAGCTAAATTTTACGCTCTTAAATCCAGAACCATTACCGTAGAGAGTTTTCAGTTTTTCTCCATCCAGAGTCCACAGGTTAACGGTATTATCGGCACTAGCCGTGGCTAACAGCTGACCATCCGCACTAAAGTCCACACCATAAACATTGTGGCTATGGCCCTCAAACGTTCTGACTAAGGTGCCATCCCAGCGCCACAGCTTCACCGTTTGATCGACGCTAGCTGTGGCAAAAAACTGACCATCGGGGCTCACTGAGAGTCCAAAAATATCTGAATCATGGGCCTCAAGGCGATGACGGAGAGCGCCATCTTGATCCCAAATCTGAACAGTCCCGTCGGCACCAGAAGAAACTAACTGTTGGCCATCGGGGCTAAAGGCCACCCGATACACTCGACCCTCATGCCCCGAGAGCGTGTGCAGCAGTTGTCCATCTACAGTCCAAATGCGAATGGTTCCATCTTCTGCCCCAGCGGCTACCCGCTGACCATCCGGACTAAAGGCCACGTCCCAAGTTTGAAGCTGGTGCCCTTCGAGCGTTCTTAAAAAACGGCCCGCCTGGGTCCACAGACGAATAGTGCCACTTCTACCAGCAGCAGCAATCAATTGTCCATCTGGACTAAAGTCAAACCCCAATAAGGTATCTTGCTCAGCTTCGAGGGTGGCTATTGTGTTGCGATTGGTATCCCAAACATTAATCTGAGAACTGTCGCCGCCAATAATTCTCTCGCCATTAGGACTAATGGCAACATCCCAACTGTTGCCGTCTAGAAAGATTGTTTTGAGTAAGGGTGTTTCCCACTGACGCAGTTGGGCTGTAATGCCGTTGCCTGCGGTCACGATTGATTGAGGCTGATTGGGAGAAAACCCGAGCCTGCGAATCTCTCCTGATAGCTGGAGCACGCGCCAGGGGTCTCCTTCTTTGCTCCAGATCCGTATGGTTTGATCAAGGGCCGTAGACGCGATCGCATCCCCATCCGCACTAAAGGCTAGCCGGTCAATGCGTTTGGTATGGCCCGTCAGAGACTGGAGTGAATCTGTTGCCGACTGCCAGAGCTGAATAACCGCGTCATTGCCCGCCATGGCCATGACATTCTCGGTGGGGCTAAAGGCCACGCTCCACACACTGCTGTTTGTCTCTGTTGCCGGAATGGATCTTAAAAGTAGTCCTTCTGCTGTCCATACATTTGCCGTACCATCTAGTCTCGCTGAGCTAATGGTTTGGTCTGTAGGGCTAACGGCCACCTGCCACACCATACCTTTGTGCCCCGATAGGGTATTGATCAAGCGGCCATCTAAGCTCCACACCTTCACCTGACGGTCGGCTCCTCCTGAGACCAAAAAATCTCCCGTGGGACTAAATTCAACATCCCAAGCAGCCCCTTCATGGGCTTGAATCGTCTGCTCTAAGGCTTTGGTTTTCAGGTTCCAAATTTGTAAGCTCCCGTCCAAATTAGTGACAGACAACAGCTGCTGCTGGGGGTGAAAAGCTAAGCCGAAGGTGGTGGCATTGCCAGCAAAAGAGTGCAACAGTTGACCATCCGTTGCCCACAGTTTGACCGTCTGATCCGCGCTGGTGGTGGCCACGAACTCTCCGTCGGGGCTATAGGCGACCTCTAACACCGATGCTTCATGGCCAGAAAATCGATTGCGCTCACTCATCCAATAAATAATCTGCTGGAGCGCTCGGTCAGATGCCGCCATCAGCCCTTCTGGCACATCACTAAGATCTTCTAATCGACGCTTGGCCTTAATCGCATCCATCAGAGCGTCTAATTCTTGATGGGAGGCAAACCGACCTTCTGCCGATGAGATCAAAGCGCGAATTTCGTTGAGGCGAGAGGTTTGGTCACTAGCAATGGCCCGCCGATATTGCCAAAAGGCAGCCAGACCCAATAGGGAGACCACCACTAGTGCGCCTGACGTGATGCTTAACAAAATCCGCTGCAGGCGCGTTGTCTGTTGAGCGGACCGGGCTTTTTCTAACTCTAATGAACGCTGGGTTTCGATCTGTTCTTGCTCCTGACTGCTGGCCAGAAAGCGATAGTCTAAATCACTCAAACTTTTTCCCCGAGCCCAAATCTGGGCATCGCGCAGGGCCTGTCCTCGCAGCAGACGTGAAGCATCGGTTTGGTGGGATGCTATCCAGGCATCCACGGCTTCTGAGTAAGGACGCAGGGCCGTTAGCTGGCGCTGTATCCAGGCCAGATCAAAGACGGTTTCATAAATTCGATTTTTGACCACAAAATAACCATTGCGCTGTACCATCAGTCCGCTCAGCAGCAGCTCGATCTGGTCGCGACTGTCATCGGTTGGAATGGCCGCTCCTTCTAACCAGCGTTGATAGATACTCAGCAGCCGACCGGTACGGCTATCGTCATAGAGCAAGCGATCGCGAATGGTGCGCAAGTGTTCGGGTTCATCCTGGGATTCCCAATGGGTGATGATGTGCGATCGCACCAAACTCTCCACCCAAAACGTTTCCATGCCCGCCGGAACGCTGAGGGGCTCATTGATGGCACGTTGGCTAGAATCCACCAGGAGTTGACACACCTTTTGCGTTAAAAAAGGCTGGCCGTTAGTCCATTGCAAAACTTCTTGCAGGATCGCTTCAGTATTGGCCGTTTCGAGGTCTAATCCTTGAGCCAGTGGAGCCGCTTCCGATACGCTAAAGCCCTGTAGGACAATTGCTCGACCGATATTAAACGGCGTTCGTTGTTTGTCTGAAATCAAATCTGCTGGGGCCGCAACCCCAAAAATGGCAAAGGTGAGCCGCTGGTAGGCTGGTTCAATGGCTCGTCGGTTATGGCAATATCGGATTAACGCAAAGAAGTCATCAACAGAGAAGGGCAAATTGAGCAGACTATCGACTTCATCGACAAAGATAAACAGCCGCTGGTCTGGTGCATAAGCCAGTACAGTTTCGATAAACTGGCTTAGAAGCTGAATCAGTGACAGATGGTCGTGCTCGTCCCACCAGCTGCGAATATCAAACGTTTTTCGCAACCCCAGCTGCAGCGCCAGGGTTCCCATCATGCCTTTGTACCATTGCTCTGGAGTAATGTCATTGCTGCCAATGTTGGTGACATCGATCACCGCACAGCAATGGCCGTCTGCCTGTAGCTGATGCCAGCTGCGTACCATCAGGGACGATTTTCCCATCTGGCGCGAAGTGAACACGTAGCAAAACTCACCCGCTAATAAAGCTCTATAGAGTTCACCATCAGCCTGGCGTTCTATATATGTGGGGGCTTGATAGTCAAGACTGCCACCCACCTGATAATAATTGCCCATGGAAGAACCGGACGAGACCAGCGTCTGCTTTCTCTACTCTAAGGTCTGTGGCACCACTCTTAACGGGCAGCTGCTATTGCACTACCTGTCGTGCCTTTTGCAAAAGGCTTTCACTATTAGCTTTATAGGCATTGACTCGGTCCTGGGCAATTTGATGGCGCTCGTCTGACACGGGAACCTCAGCCATCAGATCAGAGGCTTGCTGCCAGCGGGCTGCTAGCGCTAACCAGTCAGCGGCGTTCTCAGCCGTCAGTCCATCCTTAGCAGCCTTTTCAGCAATGCGAACAGCCCGGGCAAAGGAATCGTAGGATTCTGGCAAAGGTAGCTGCTCGGCAGTCTGTGGCGACGTCGCAGCGGCAGGTGCGGGTGCGTTCAAACGTTGGCGCACGGCCCAAATGCCTACCCCGCTCAGCAATAGAGCAACGGACAGTCCGCCAATAATGCCACTGAGAAATGATTTACGCTGACGCAGGTCAGATTTTGAAGCCCCTTCGGGCATCTGTCCCCGAAACTTTGGCCGTCTGAGATCGCGAGCAATCCGCTTATACCAGTGGGGCTGCTTGAGGACGATCATTTCGGCCCATAGCAGCTGACCGTCGGGGTCGCGATTAATTTCTTCAAACCAAAGCAGCTGCTGCTCTTGGACTAGACGACTGTTAATCTTGACACGTCGAATCCGTCGCGGGGCGATGCCTTCAAGAATGGTACGAATATCTTCCACAACCACCGCTTTTTCAAGCTGTTTGTCTGTGGGGGCTTCGCATAATAGCTGGAGTACGCTATCGACAAATACGGCTCGAGTCCGAATTCCGCTGTTTGCTAGGCGATCGTTAAGGATCTGAATAATAGCTGCAACACTGCCGTCCTGGGCTTGCCCAAAGACGTCGTTGATATCGGTAAGTGTAGTCGTAGACATTGGAACAGTCTCCAAGAGACTATCGCTGCAATCATCCCAGAAAGATAGAGTACCCAATCACGGTTGACATTTGGTCACGCAAAATGTTTCGGGGCTGGCCATACAGGTTACCTCAAAACTGTCATTACCTTTCAATTGAGTTCACAAGTTCCGTGTTTATAACTAAATCACGGTGTCGCAATCATACTGGTTCAGGGTATTCTTCCTTTCTTTTTTGCTGTCGTCAGGATTTAGGTCTGATTTTCTGTCAGGGACAGGTGGGAGATGTCGTTAAATTTTATGATCTTCCGATACTCAGGATTGTGCTGACTGCTTGGGGTTAACTCTGGGCTGAGCACCCAAAATTCGAAGAGTCCAGTGTGGTGAATAGATATTTGCCAGCTGCGATCGCAGCCTAAAATCACTCGGATTAGCTGCTGCATAAATCCCCCGTGGCTCACGACCCAAATCACCTCGCCTGGGCCGTGCCGCTGCCAGAGACACTGATACCAGTCGCAGGCCCGTTGATAGGATGCCGTGGGAGATTCTGCCCCTGGAATTGGCCGATAGTCCACTGTTTCAATCAGTGCCGCGCAGAGCTGTGGGTATTGCTCGCTCGCTTCAGCCCAGGTCAGTCCTTGGAAAACACCTGGATGTAGTTCCTGCAGGTTAGGGTCTAGCTGTAATAAGCATCCCACCATGGATGCCAAGTATTGCGCGGTCTGCATAGCCCGCTGTAGCGGGCTGCTGTACAGCTGAGTAGGGCGAGGCTGGTTCTGTAGATAGGTGGCTAGCTGCTGTGCCTGCTGCTGTCCCTTGGCTGATAGCGGAGTAGACTGCTGTCCTTCCAGACAGCCACGAGTATTTCCCTGGGATTCACCATGGCGGATCAGCACGAGTTTGAGATATTGGGGCATGGTGCCAATTTGGGCCTAACTTTCAGGGGGTTGAGCGGCCAGCAACTGAGGTGGAATAACGTTTTTGGGCTATGAACGTATATAAATTGAGCGCAAAGCTCAAATAGGTCCATCAAGCGTCTGCGGGGAAACGTTTACAATATAGGCGTCTAAAATACGCAACCAAGCCATGCTGCTTAAGTCCACCACACGCCATATCCACATTTTTGCGGCAACCATTGAAAACAATGAGCTGGTGCCCAGCGAAAATCAGCTGACCATAGATATCGACCCCGATAACGAGTTTAATTGGTCCGATGACGCACTCAAGCAGGTTTACCAGGAATTTGACCGTTTGGTGGATGCTGCCGCCGGAGAAGCGCTGACCGACTATAACCTGCGACGGGTTGGCTCGGATTTAGAGCATTTTGTCAAAACATTGCTGCAGTCGGGACAAATTAGCTACAACCTGAGAAGCCGCGTTTTAAACTACAGCATGGGCCTACCCCGCGTGGTATCTGAGAGTGATTAGGTGTCCCAATATAGATTGTCAGTTGAGTAACCCGGAGGGAAATGAAACCTGCACCTCCTGTCGGACCTTTTTGCCCCATCGTTATCTATGGGTAGCGGGTCAAGATAAGCTGGATCCCCAACAGCTGAGCGAACGCTATGTTTGGCAGCATCAACGGGTGGTGCTGGATACTAAGCCTGGTGTTCCACCGCTGTCTCCTGAGCCCGTGCCGCCTTACATTTGGCCGTATTTAATGCTGGCTCCCCACGGGCTCCACGTGCCCCAGCCCTATGCTTTTTTGAGCAACGGCAGTGAAAACGGTCTGCTGCTGCTAGATACGCCTGCGATCGCAGCTTCGCCTAAGGGCGAAAGTCCGTCCCTGCTGCCTTCTTTAACGGAGGCATGGCCCACCGCTTCTCCCCTCAGACAGCTCAATTGGCTTTGGCAGATTGCCAAGCTCTGGGCTGATTTTGCCGAACAGGACGTGGTCAGCAGTTTGCTCCTCAATACCTGCCTGCGAGTCCATGGCTCTCTTGTGCGGCTATTGGAGCTATCGCCCGACACTCAGGCTGTGACCCTAGGTAACCTGGGCTCGTTTTGGAAAAAGAATCTGCTGCTAGAGGCCCATCCGACGATTCGTGATTTTTTGGAGGCCCTCTGTAGCCGGTTGATCGATGGGGATATTGACCATCCAGATATTTTGGTGGGCTATCTCGACCAGGCAATTGCAGCTAGCGCTGATGGCTATCAGGTGGACTACCGACTAGCGGTGATGACCGATCAAGGACCAAGCCGCAAGCGCAATGAAGATGCCTGCTACCCTGCCAGCGGTACTAATCAGATCCATACCCTGGGGCCTAAGGCCAAGGCTAAACACCGACATCCTTTGTTGCTTTTAGTCTGTGATGGTATCGGCGGCCATGACGGTGGAGATGTCGCTAGCCGACTTGCGATCGCAACTATCCAGCAAGAACTCGCTCCTTTACTAGAATGGCTAGCCGACCAGCCCCTCCACGATCCGGGGACGGTGACCTTAGCCATCGAGCAGGCGATTGGTGCTGCCAACGATACGATTTCGCAGCATAACGATCAGGGGCATCGTCAGGCCCGCGATCGCATGGGTACCACCATCGTCATGGCCTTAATTATTGGCGTACATATCTATATTGGTCATGTGGGCGATAGCCGCGCCTATCGTGTCAGCGCTAACAGCTGCCGTCAAATTACCTTTGATGACGATGTGGCCGCTCGTGAAGTGCGCCTGGGATACGGCTTCTATGCTGATGTGGCCAATCGTCCAGGGACCGGTGCGCTGATCCAGGCTTTAGGGATGGCCAACTCCGTGGGGCTCCATGTCGTCGTCCAGCGGCTAATCCTAGATGAAGACATTGTTTTGCTGCTTTGCTCTGATGGACTGAGCGACTACGACCGCGTGGAGCAAGCTTGGCGGACTCATTTACTGCCCATATTGACCCACAAAGCAGACCCTGCCAAAACCGTCACCGGTTTGATCCAATTAGCTAATACCTACAACGGTCATGACAATGTCACAGTCGGTGTAGTCGCGGCCCGTCTCCAGTTTCTGAAACCTGCTAGCGTGCCAAAGCCCTCATCGGAGCTGCCCACGATTACGCCATCTGCGCGTCCTCCTATCCAGCCGCGTTCCTCGGTGACCACACAGCCGCTGCCGAGCGAACCCCCTCCCACCAGCCGCCCTGCTACTGCACGCAAAGGCAGCCCGTGGCCTGTTTTGCTAGGGCTGACAGGACTATTGGGCGCGGTCACGGCGCTGACGATGGTGTTTTTTAGAGAATCCCCTAGAACGGCTCCTCCCCCGTCTGCGGTCTCACTGCCTGAGTCTATTCAAGATACGATTGACCAAGATCCGGTGGGTATTGACGATGGCGAGCTATCGACTCCTTCCCTCACACCAGGCAGCTATCTCCAATTGACCAGGCCCGTTGCGTTATCGATAGCTCCCGAGATTGGCCGCGACAGCGGTAACGACCTGGGACAGCTGCCCAACGGAGCCATTGCCCAGGTCCTGACGAGACAGGAGCCCGCTGGCGACCAGTCCCGTTGGGTCAAAATAAAAGTCTGTGCCCTTCCTGAGACGGTATCCTCTGGAAATATAGCTCCCGACCGCGCCAGTTCTCAGCCTCCTGCGGCTAGCGGCACAATCGCTGATTCAGCAGCGGTCACATCTTCTGATGCAACGTCACTAACCTCTGGGACCGAAGGCTGGATACCCGAGGCTCAGCTGGTCCTGGCTGTGCGCGCGGCTGAGGCGCTTAGCTGTCCGGCTGAGTAGTCTGGGTCTGAGATTTTTTCTAGTTTTACTGTATTTGTACCGTGGCAGAACGTTTATGACCGCTTCCATGTCATCTTCAGAGTCACTTTGTCTATGGCTGGCCTTAGATCGTCTGACCGCAGCCGATCCAGAACACTATGCGATTTGGGTGCTTAAATCTCCCTATCCCAGCGGCCATGTGCACCACGACCGTATCTGGAGCCACACATTGTCTCAGGCTTGGCAAACCTGGCAGTCGATGTTTTCACTGCGTGGACTGCCCCAGGTGCCTCATATTCCATCGGCCTACGTGCCTCAGCCGATGCTAGATGTCAGCAGTGATACCGCTACAAACCGAACCAACAGCTACAGCAGTCGATTGATGCAGCATCTGGGATTAAACCTGTGGCAGTGGCTGTTTGATGGACCCGTACAAAGCAGTCTGGACCACAGCCAGGGAATTGCCCAGGGACAAAGCACGGTGATGCGGCTACGGCTGGAGATTCGAGATCCGGAGCTGATCAGCGTTCCTTGGGAAATTATGCAGTCTCAGCCTGGACGACCAGCGGTAGCGCTCAATCAGCAGATTTTGTTTAGTCGGACAACCAGCGCGGTGGATCCGTTGGCCGATTGGGGCCTTGATAATGGGCTCAGGATTCTGCTGGTGGTCGGGCATGACGACGGTTCTACCGGAGACGACCGCGCGGCGAGCAAGCTGAGTTTGGAAAAAGAGGCCGACCTGCTAAAGGAGATTCTTGAAAGCCGTGGCGAATCTAATGTCGGCCGACCCGTGATTCGTCAGGTAGACGTTCTGCTCCAGCCGTCTCCTGCAGAACTGATTTATCATCTAGAACGCTATCGCTACAACGTATTTTTCTATGCCGGACACGGTATTCCGGCACCCGATGGTGGTCTGTTATTTTTGCAGCCCCAGGCGACGCTCAACGGCACTGAGCTTGCTCAGGTGTTAACCCGCTGTCGGGTCAAGCTGGCTGTGTTTAATACTTGCTGGGGAGCCCAGCCTGAGCGCAGCGGGCAGCAGGCGATTCCTCGGAGCAGTTTGGCCGAGGTTCTGCTGCATCACGGTGTTCCAGCTGTTTTGGCGATGCGAGATTCGATCGCCGATGAAGAAGCCCTCAGTTTTATTCAGGTGTTTGCCCAAGCTCTAGCAGAGCGAAAACCTGTGGATGAGGCCGTTGCGATCGCGCGTCAGCATTTGCTTACCCTTTACAAATTTAATCAGCCAGCCTGGACATTGCCGGTCCTATACATGCATCCTGACTTTGACGGTGAGCTGCTCACCCCTATGCCCACAGATATCACTCGCCTACCTGGGGATTCTGGTATCGGTGGGCGCACTAACGCTCACAGTATCAGCCTGCGAGAAATCGGTGGAGACGGCAAAGTATGGCCAATTTACCGGGGGCTAATGCGGGTGGGCAGACTGCCCGATAATGATTTGGTGATTCCAGAACCGTGGGTATCTAGCAAACATGCCGAAATTTTCTATCGTCGGGCGGCGGCAGATGCGGCAGCAGAACCCACGTATTTTTTACGCGATTTCTCGCGCTACGGTACCTACTATCTCAGTACCCAGGGATGGCAGCAAATCCATCGCCAAGAAGTCCCGCTATCGTCGGGTATGCAGCTGCGCTTTGGCAGCTCTGACGGCTGCTTGCTAGAATTCGTCATCGAGCCTACAGTAAATACTTAGATTTGTTGTATTCTCACTACTTAACGGGCCGTATCTAAGCAGCGGCTTTTTAAGGTTTTAGTGTTCTAGTATACGAATCTGCGCCAAAATACGTAAGTTTGACATAAGTTCAGCATTAGATGCGGAACGCTTGGAATCAAGCCTGTATCCTCTTCCTGTCACAGCTCAATGAACTTATGGGAGGGTAATCCTACCGCCATGGCCAACCACAACAATTCTTCTCAGCAAGATCTGTCCGCAGAAAATCGGGCTCAGCAGGAAATGCTGCAGTCTGTTTTATCAGCCCAGCATCCCTATCCATGGTCACCAGGGGAGGCGGCTGAGTATTTTGACCAAGCGGTGACCTCTGGCGATGAGCTGGCTCTGTCAGATGAAGAAGCGCACCTAGGCTGGCAGGCCCTCTCAGCTCAGCTGGATACCCTTTGGAATGCATCCCCAGACACGTCTGTACAAGTGTCCCTGGCCCAGCGTTTTGCCCGACGCCTGTCTCAAGATGTGATTGCTCAAATTACGACCAAAGCAGCGCAGGTAGTCGCGACCGGTCGGCCTCTAACAGAGCAGCTGATTGCCTGCGTACGCGACACGCTAGACGGCTGGGATGATACCGATTTGCAGGTCATGGCACGTCCCCTAGCTCATGCTATGCGGGGTCAAGAAGAGATCTTAGAGGCGACTATTAATTCTGTACGAGACGTTGAGTGGCAAGAGCTGTCTCCAATGGAACAGGCTCGCATCAGTCTCGCGGCGGCAAGATGGACCATTGATCGGGTCTCGACGCAGGACTAGGTTCTAGCGGTGCATAAAGAAACCTTTCAGATTCAGCGTACGCTTTGGGAGACCTTCTAACCTCAGAGGTGTTTGCTGATCTTGGTACTCTTATGCAGCTGATTGGTATGCTCGATTCTCCCTATGTCAGGCGGGTCGCTATTTCTCTAAAGTGCTTGGGGATTTCGTTCGAGCATCGCTCCCTGTCTGTCTTTCGCGACTTTGAGACCTTTAGCCGCATCAACCCCATCGTTAAGGCCCCTACCCTAGTCACCGATGACGGGACTGTTCTGGTGGACTCTACCCTGATTTTGCAGTACGCCGAAAGCCTCTCAGAAACAAGCCTGATGCCTAAAGGGAGGCAGCAGATTCAAGCCCTCAGACTCATCGGCCTAGCTCTGATGGCCTGTGATAAAACGGTGCAGATTGTCTATGAACGCACCCTGCGACCGGCTGAAAAGCAACATCAGCCGTGGTTAGATCGAGTTACCACCCAGCTGCAGGCGGCCTATGCACAGCTAGAACAAAGTAGCTTCACCTGTGCTCCCTTGATGCAGGCCGATCTGACAACTGCGATCGCATGGCGATTTACCCAGCTGTACACCCCGGATATCATTACCCCCAAAGCCTATCCTCAGCTGGCCGCATTTTCTGCTCAAGCTGAAGCCCTGCCTGCATTTGTCACTACGCCAGTAGAGTAAGAGCGCATGGGTCAAAGTTTTCCAAAAGTTAAAATCATTGCCGTTGGCAAGGTCAAAAAAGACTGGTTGAAAGATGGCATCCGTCTTTATGGCCAGCGGTTGCCAGAAGTCGAGGTCACCGTCATCAAGGATACAGCTCCAGAAACTGAAGCTCAAAAAGTCCTTGACTCCCTTAAAACCAACGATCGGCTCGTTGTCCTCTCAGAAGAGGGCAAACATTTTGACTCCGTTGGCTTTAGCCATTGGCTAGGGCAGCAGGCTTTCGGCACCCTAGTTTTTTTTATCGGTGGACCGACTGGAGTCAGCCCCAGCCTAAAAAAGAAGGCATATCAGATAGTCAGCCTATCGGCTATGACTTTTCCCCACGAGATAGCCCGTCTACTGCTTCTAGAACAGCTCTACCGTGGCAAAACGATTTTACAGGGTGGGAAATATCACAAATAGTCAAATCGCCAGCACGCCCAGAGACAGAAAAGACTGGGAACAGATCTTGGTTGGATATCGATAAAAGATACGCGTTTTATCAGAACATTTTCGTGAATTGACGGTCCGACCTAGCGTTTCAGCATCGATCTGTAGTATTGTAAAGCTTTGTAAATCAACTGTTAGGTCCGATGTGGGCAATCCTTAAAGTCTGCAAGCCATCCGGGCTGTAAAAGTCGATTTTAGACGTCAAACGTAGGTAATCTGTGCAATTAACTACCCGCCCCAATGGGTCTTCAAATCCCTCGACGCGTGAGCTTCCCTTTACCCTGAAAGACCTCAAGGATGCGATTCCTGGCTATTGTTTTGAGCCTTCTACCGGTCGTTCCCTAGCTTACTTTTTCCTTGATATTGGTATCATCGCCGGTCTTTATGGAGTTGCTTATAGCCTGAACTCCTGGTTGTTTTTTCCTGTCTTCTGGCTGATGCAGGGCACCATGTTTTGGGCGCTATTTGTTGTGGGTCATGACTGCGGTCACCGATCTTTTTCAAAGCATCTATGGCTTAACAATCTTATTGGTCACTTAAGTCACACACCGATTCTGGTTCCATTCCATGGCTGGCGTATTAGTCATCGCACCCACCATGCTAATACCGGCAACATTGATACAGATGAAAGCTGGTATCCCATTTCGGAAGATACTTACAATGAGATGGACGCGATTGGCAAAGCGATTCGGTTTAACTTGTTTTTGTTAGCTTATCCGTTTTATCTATTTAAGCGTTCTCCGGGACGAAAAGGTTCTCACTTTATGCCTGGTAGCGATCTGTTTCGGGCCTCTGAAAAGTGGGACATTGTCACAAGCACAACGCTATGGACTCTTTTTGTTGGATTCCTGGGTTGGATAGGTATACAGTTTGGTCTTGTCTTTCTAATTAAGTTCTATGTAATGCCCTATCTGGTGTTTGTTATGTGGCTAGATTTGGTCACATTTCTGCATCACACAGAGCCAGACATTCCTTGGTATCGCAACGACAGCTGGTATTTTCTCAAGGGTGCATTGTCAACGATCGACCGTGACTATGGCGTGATCAACAATGTTCATCACAATATTGGTACCCACGTGGCTCACCATATCTTTTTGAACATGCCGCACTATCATCTAAAAGATGCTACCGAAGCTATTAAGCCGATTTTAGGAGACTACTATCGCGAAGCCAAAGATTCAGTGTGGACTAGCTTCTGGCGGTCTGCGCGTGAATGTATTTTTGTACCGAATGAAGGGCAAAAAGTCTATTATCAGCCTAAGAAATAGTACAAGCTGGACTAGTTTGAAACTTGTTGTTTCTTAAAAAGTAAGCTGTTTTTTAAAGGGCAAGGATGCATCCTTGCCCTTTCTCATGGCAATGGCAAAACTAGCTGTCAGTTAGCTTTGCTTTGACCAGGGCCTGTACCTTGCTGCCGTCGGCCTTGCCTTTCATTTGCTTCATGGCGGGTCCCATGACTTTCCCCATATCGCGAGGACCGCTGGCTCCAGTTTTAGCGATGAGCTCGTCAATCACCGCTTCGATTTCATCATTGGACATTTGCTCAGGCAGGTATTCCTGCAAAATGTTGAGTTCCTCAGCCTCTTTCTGGGCGAGATCTTCACGACCGGCGTTGGTATATTGTTCGATGGAATCTCTGCGCTGCTTTGCTAGCTGGGTAACAACTTCGATTTCTTGTTCTGGTGTTAGCGCATCTTGCCCTTTGGGACGAACTTCTGTTTCTTTTTCAAGAATGACTTTTTTAATGCCACGTACGGTTTCTAATCGAATCTTATCGCGGGCCTTCATCGCGGTTTTAATGTCGTTGCTAACGCGGTCTTTAAGGGACATGGTGAGGAAATAGTTATGTTGTTTAGACGAAGACCAAACTCCCAATCCCCAACTGGACGTCAGGGACTGAGAAGTTAGCGTTTGGTTGATTGTACTTTTAGCTAGTACTGACCTAGTACTGGGGTACGGAAGGATCGACGTCTCGGCTCCAGGCTAAGATACCTCCGGTGACGTTGGTGCCTTCAATCCCGGCGTCCTTGAGAATGGAAAGAGCTTTGGCAGACCGCCCTCCCATTTTGCAGTGGGCAATGAGCTTATGACCATTGACGAGTTCTCGGACCTGCTCGACACCCGCACCGTTCTCGATTTCAGGCAGGGGGATCAAGACTGAACCTGGAATTTTTGCAATCTCATATTCATTGGGATTACGGACATCTAGCAGCACATAATCATCGCGATCGCTATCGAGCAGTGTTTTAAGATCGGCTACGCTCATCTCTGAGATCGCAGCCTTCTGCTTGGCCTCTGCCGCCTGGGCGTCGGGAATGCCACAAAACTCTTCATAGTCGATCAGTTTCTCGATCACAGGCCGCACCGGATTGGGTCTCAGCTTTAGCTCCCGGAAGGACATATCCAAAGAGTTGTAGAGCAATAAACGACCGCTCAAGGTATTGCCCTCACCCAGAATAATCTTGATGGTCTCAGTGGCCTGAATCACCCCGATGATACCCGGTAAAATTCCAAGGACACCGCCTTCAGCGCAGGAAGGCACTAGTCCCGGCGGTGGGGGCTCAGGATAGAGATCGCGATAGTTGGGACCTTCTTCATAGTTAAAGACGGTGGCCTGTCCTTCAAAGCGAAAAATAGACCCGTAGACATTGGGCTTATTGAGCAGCACGCAGGCGTCGTTGACCAGGTAGCGAGTGGGAAAGTTATCCGTGCCGTCAACAACAATATCGTAGGGCTCAAAAATCTCTAAGGCGTTATCAGAGCTGAGACGCGTATTGTGCAGATCTACCTGACAGTGGGGATTAATTTCAAGGATACGGTTTTTAGCAGATTCAATTTTGGGTTTATTAACCCAGGAGGTGCCGTGGATAATCTGCCGCTGCAGATTGGAATAGTCCACTACATCAAAATCGACTAAACCGATACGGCCAACGCCAGCGGCGGCTAAATAGAGAATCAACGGAGACCCGAGCCCGCCAGTACCGATACATAGCACGCTGGCTGCTTTGAGGCGTTTTTGACCATCCACACCCACCTCGGGCAGAATCAGATGCCGAGAGTAGCGTTCGTAGTCTTCTTTGGTCAGTTGGATGTCATCCAGATTAGGATTCAGCATGGTTCTATAAGAACGAAAAAGAGTGAGAAAAAGTCTGTTGTAGCGCCAGTGGGCAGCGCTCTGTTGACCACGTCTAAAGTCAGTCGTGTTCTCGGGGAAAACCTACGGTTTTTAGCGTGATTGAGGCATACTTTCAGGACGACAAGAGCGGCATTCGATCCCGAGCCGCAGAGGCGGGAGCAATTTTCATGGGTTCGGGCTGAAACTGATGATGATTGTCTAACTGCCAGTTTTGCAGATCGGCGGCATTCCCCTGCCGAATTGAGACAATAATGTAAGCATAGCTAGACCAGGCCAATTTGCGATCGCACTCAGACGGCACTGCCTCAGCATCCGGGTGGGAATGATAGACCCCAATAATAGCCAGACCTGATTCACGCGCCTGCTGCTGGGTTTCAAATAAATCTTTGGGATCGATCCAGTAGCGACGTCGTTGGGTCATGCCCGTGGAACCGGTCTGCTCCGCTAGATCATCGGTAGCTTCTTCGGTCCAGGCATTGTCTAAAAGCACCAGGTCCACCAGCGTTTTTTGACCCGTGGCGGCATCAAACGTACCCACCAGCAGCCCACAGCCCTCATTGGGATAGGCTTGCTCTGCATGGGTATGCATGCGGTCAATATGCGCTTGGGTCAGATTCAGAACCACGAGAAGATTACAAAATCGTCAGGTTGTCTATTGTAAGACAGATTCTGTGGCGCTTAATAATATCTATCACCGGTTGTCGAGCAGGCTGTCTACAACCTTATCCATCTCTACCGACCGAGATGCCTTAAACAGTAGCCGATCGCCCGGCTGCATCAGCTGCTGTAGATACTGGCTCAGGTCGTCATGGCCTGAAAACTGCTGATTTGGTACCCCTTCAGCTCCCTGAGATAGGGCCTCTGCCTCTGCTGGGTCGGCAAGAATTAACAGCCGATCGATGCCCAGCGCTGCCGCTCGTTTGCCAATGGTTTGGTGGAGCGCTACAGACTGATGACCCAGCTCCTTCATAGTACCAAGCACGGCGATATGCCGCTGACCGGGCTGGTCTTTAAGCAGATGCAACGCGGCCGTCATCGATTCCACCCCCGCATTGTAGGTTTCATCTAGGAGGACAATGTCGCCCTCTAACTCATGGCGCTGGGAGCGTCCTGCGGGCATATCGACCTGAAGACCTTTGGCTAAGCCACGCCAGTCGAGGTGAAGCGCCTGCAACGTTGCGATCGCGCTTAGATAGTTGAGTGCATTATGGGACCCAGCCAAGGGTACCGGCAGTACCACATTGTCTACCACCACAGACGATCCCTGTAGCTGACCGTGGACGTCCCCCCCGGTTAAGCCATAGGTAATAGTTTTGCCAGACCAGACGCGGGGCGCGGTTTCCATCAGGCGAGCATTGTCGTAATTGAGTACCGCTACCCCGTCAGCGGGCATATTGGCTAGCAGCTCGCATTTAGCATCGGCAATGGCCTGCTCTGATCCCAGCCGCCCAATATGGGCCGTCCCCACGTTGGTAATGACCGAGATATCAGGCTGAGCAATCTGGGCTAGTAGGGCAATTTCTCCCGGCCCGCGCATGCCCATTTCGACCACGGCGTAATCATGGTCAGTGCTCAGTTCCAGTAGAGTTTTAGGAACTCCAATTTCATTGTTAAAGTTGGCCCGAGTTTTGTGTACCCTACCGTGCAAACCCAAGGCAGCCGAAATAAGCTCTTTGGTGGTGGTCTTACCCACAGACCCCGTGATCGCCACCACCGGTAGCCCCAGCTGCTGTCGCCACCAGTGCCCCAGGGTTTGGTAGGCCACTCGGGTATCGTTCACCTCAATTCGAGGAATATCCCCCGTCAGGGCTCCTTGGCGCGTAATGGCTGCGATCGCACCGGCTGCGATCGCCCGATCTACAAATTTGTGTCCATCAAAATTCTCCCCTTCTAAGGCTACAAACACATCTGCCGTCTGCAGCGTTCGAGTATCGGTACTAATGTCGGCTATTTGCTGCTCTAGCTCGGAGGACGAAAGCGTGTGCGTCACACACTGATCGCAAAGAGCTTCTAAAACCTGAACCAAAGGAACAAAGCCGACCATAGTAAGCGTTCTAAAAAGTTGAGCACCCCATCAGCCCACCCGTTGTATATAAGCTTGATGAAGAAGGGACAGTGAATTTACAGAAGCTTCAGCAGAGCTTGCTGTAATCGCATACTATCCGAAAATATCCGTAGGCTAAACTATATAAAGCGTCGGTTTACCGTGTATCACTGTGTATCACGGCACCGTTCTAAAGTAAGAAGGGTGTTAGGCTGCTTATCACGCAGTTTAAGCGGTATGGCGTGACTATTACGCAGCTATGGGTGGTGTTTTGGCCACCGGGTTTGTGCGACTCTAGTTGAACCTTTGACAATCTGGGCTTGTTTTTCCCTGACATCCCCAAATTGCCAGCCTCTTTGGTAATTCAAAGTTTTTTATGGGTGAGCTGTCTGAAATAATTGTCAGTGGCTAGACCATCAAAGATTTGGCTGCGGTTACGGTCGCCGTCAAATTTTCTCTGTAGAGTTTTCCCTTTGCACAAGGTGTATTTGCTGAGGTTTCACTGGTGAACGTTCCATCAAGCTACTCGCAGTCTGATTACGGTGCGCGATTAGTTAGTCCGCAAGAACAGGTACTGTACGATCATTGGCTTGGCTGTGTCAGTACGGAATCGCCCGACGTATTGGTCCAGCGCTTCAACACTTTATTTGTCGACGGTACTGGATATGGCGATCCAGAGGTTGTTAGCAGTCTCGATACGATTCTGCAGGATCGCCACGCTGACATGTATTTTCATCACATCCTGAATCGCTGCTGCCACATCCTAATCAACAAGTGGCAAAAAAATCGTGAATTTCAGCCGGCCATTGTTGAGCTTGTGGGTCTATTTGAGTATGCCCCAAGCTTGGCTGTACGCGACGTATCACGGGCTCGCTCGGTGCGGCGCTTGCGGGATATCGTGGCTCAGTTTACCAAGTCTGAGCAATACCTCATGCTCAAGCGCCTGGTACAGGCGATGGCTGAAGACGGCGATCCTCGGCTGCGATCGCGCCAGCCCCTGGGCACCCTGATTGGCCGCTATCCGTATCTGTATCAGCACTGTTTGCTTAGCGAGGAGAGCCCCAAAGAGCAGAAAACCCACGTGCGTCGGATGCAGCATCAGGCGCAGAAGAAGGTGGAGCTGGATTTGTCCCAGTATGTCAACTATCGGGTGCGACGCTCTCGTCTTAAGCGCAAGGGGCTGCTAGCCGAGCAAGGTCAGTGGCTACGGCCATCTCAGAATCCGACGCTGCTGAGCGATCGCGAGCTAGTCGATTCACTACAGCAGTTTTCGGGCAGAGACGTCCACGGTCGTACCTACAATGATTTAGCCCTTAGATTTCGCAATCAGTGCTGTGAATCTGTGAGCTTCAAGTCGTTTAAGGATGATTTCTACGAATATATTGTGTCGGGTGTGGACCCCACCTATGGTCGTCAGCACTTTAACGATGCACTTTACAAGCATCTAAAGGATATTTATCCCGATAGCGATCAGCAGCGGCTCAACGACTTTTTAATGGTGCGGACCTGCTCGAACATCTTTAACTTTTTAGTGGTTGACCCAGCCGGCTCCCACTCCCACTTTGTCTTTATCGACTTAATTAATAACTTAGGGGCCACCCTCACGACCGGTCTATTGCTGCGGATTTTGCTGCTGTGTCGCAAGGTCAAGCCATATCTTGAGCGCAGACTATCCACCCTGTTTAGTCACTATGAACTGGCTAAACAAGATTCAGTCGGCTGGCTGGTCAAAATCTTAGAGACTCTAAATCTGGCCCTTAGTCTAACGTTTGGACATCTGGATATATCCCATGCGCTAGCCTAGGCAACCTCGGCTTAGAAAACAAAATTAAATTAGGTACAGATGTTCCATGGAACGCCTGTACCTTGGGGAGACACGTTCCATAGAACGTGTCTCCTGCATCAGTTTTTGGATTTTATAAAATCCTCAAGCGACTCAAAAATTAATCTTCTAGCTGCGCCTATATTTGAGAACGCCCAAAACTACTAGGGTTCTCTGTTGGTAAGGTCTTCAGCGTATAGATGTGGGCTAAAAAACCAGATATTTTCTGTCAAACTAAAAATTTTCTTTTCAGTTTGCTGTATACTCTGCTAACTTTCTAGGCAGTTCGTTTATGGACGATGCGCTATTGTTGGTCTGTCCATAGCCGCCCCTGTCAAATCGTACCGATTAAGTTATGAGCCAATCTAGACAGTCCAAGACCTCAGCGATTGCTCCTGCAGGCACTTCTCCAGAAGCTGACACTCTGGTTGAAACGTATGCCGAAGATTTGATGGATGAAATCTTTGACGATGTTGACCGCATCCTAGCGGGTGACGAATCCGCCGTATATGCTGAGTCCACGGTGGCGGCACCCGAGCGTTCAGCATTTAACGCTGAAACGGTAACGGTACCAGCAATGATTGTGCCCTTTACTGGCGATCCTGCTGTAGAACCCAGAATAGCGGCACCCATTACCGAAGCGGCTCCTAGCGATACACCTGCCGATAGCCAAGACACCCCGGCAGACAAGTCTCGTAAACAAAAACCTTGGAAAAAGATTTTAGTGGGTGCAGTATGCCTGTCGGCGCTAACTGGATTTGGCGTTTGGGCATACCAGCAGTCAATGTTAGAGCCAGCTACTGCGCCGGCTGTACCTGCTGCATCGCCTGCTTCTCAAGAGGCTGATTTTGGTCAGTATTTAGTCCGTGCGCTCCAGGTAATTGGTGGTGAACGTAGTGCTCAGGTTGAAAGCCAGAGTCCCGATGTTGTTGCTACAGTGCCCCCTGCTGCTGAACCATCCGGTAGCGCCGCGCAGCCCGGCGGTGTGATTGAGCGCGTGTTTGTGCCTATGCTGCAGCCGAGTACAGGGGCTAACCGCACTACTCCGAATACGGCAGCGGCTCTTCCAGCTCCTGGCTCAGCACTCCCTGCCCCTGGCCAGTCCGGCAGCGACACCACGGCACCGACTATTGCAGCTGCTAACTCCTACGAACTTGTTGGTATTTTGGAACTGGGCAATCGTTCTGCCGCTCTGTTTGAAATTGACGGTTCGTCCCAGCGAGTGTATATCGGTGAAACGGTCGGCGGCAGCGGCTGGAGTATTGTGTCTATCGGCAATGAAGAAGTGGTCGTTCGACGCAACGGTGAAGTCCGCTCAATTTATATCGGGCAGCAGTTCTAGAGACGGCTGGGTATCGCTGTGCTCTAATCAAGGATTTCCTGCTTAAGCCTTTGGCGATGGAGTAGGATCTATCAAGGTGCGTCCCCCTCCATATCCGCAAGGCGTATCTTGAAAAGTATGAGCATATTTGACGACTTTAGCCGCTTTCTAGAGACTCGCTTGGATGAGTTTCTGAAAGCCTATCCCCATCTAGAAATGATGGCCCTTGAAGAACAGCTACGGGGGCAAGAAGAGGATGCGATCGCAACTTTGGCTACGCTCAAACGTCGTGAGGCTGAGCTGGAAACGGCTGTTCTAGATACGGCTAAGGACATCAAGCGTTGGCATGAGCGCATTGCTAAAGCCGAAGCTGCCAAACGGTTTGATCTGGTTAAACCGGCTAAGGCCCGAGAGGCCACACTGCTGCGTCAGGGTAATCATCTCTGGGGCCAGATGAAAAGTGTTAAAACACGTCTTACTGAAACCCAAAGCCTACAGCAGCAAATTCACACTAAGCGTCAAGAACTAAAAGCTAAAATTGCCAGCGCTCAGTCGGCAGCTCAGCCACCACCGCGAGATTCAAGCACCACCGGCTGGAATCAAAGCCCGTTTCGCTCCAAGTCTTTAGATCCGCTCGAAGAAAGCTTTCAGCGTTGGGAAACCGAAGCGGAACTCGAAGAACTCAAACGACAAATGGGTAAATAGGACACTACAGCGCCCGCAGCGATCGGACGGTGTCCACCACAGCCTGGCCAACCCGGTCAATATCTTCAGCCGTTGTAAAACGACCGAGACCAAACCGTAATGAGGCGTAGGCGAGCCGATCGCTGCGGCCTAATGCTTTGAGGACATGAGATGGGGCCGTACTGGCAGAGCTGCAGGCCGATCCAGATGAAAGCGCTACCACGGGCTGTAGTCCTAAAAGCAAGCTCTGGCCATCGACGTCTGCAAAACTGACGTTGAGGTTACCCGGCAGACGCTGGCTGGGATGACCGTTGAGATAGATATCGGGCAGCTGTTTTAGGTGAGTCAGGAGCTGCGATCGCAACTCTCCAAGCCGTTTCTGCTCTAAACCCATCTCAGCTACTCCTAGCTCAGCGGCCCGAGCAAAGCCCACAATCTGAGGCGGATAGAGAGTCCCCGATCGCATGCCGCGCTCATGACCGCCTCCATGGAATTGCGCCGCCAGATTTACCCGAGGCTGTCGCCGCCGCACATACAGCGCCCCGATTCCTTTAGGTCCATAGACCTTATGGGCTGTCATTGACATCAAATGAATGTTCATTGCTTGAACATCCAGCGGTATTTTGCCAATAGCCTGGGCCGCGTCGGTATGAAACAGCACGTCATGCTGCTGACAGAGTGCGCCAATCTCGGCTAGCGGTTGTAAAACCCCAATTTCATTATTGGCAGCCATCACAGATACCAAAATGGTCTCTGGACGAATGGCCTGCTCTAGTACAGAAAGCTTTACTAGACCCTCCGCATCTACCGGTAAATAGGTGACTTCAAACCCTAGCGACTCCAGATAGCGGCAGGGATCTAATACTGCGCTGTGCTCGGTCTGTATCGTAATAATGTGTTTCCCATGCTCAAAATAAGCTTCTGCTACTCCCTTGATGGCCAGGTTGTTGGCTTCGGTAGCACCGCTGGTAAACACAATTTCTTCTGGCTGCGCATTGATCACGTTAGCAATGGTCCCGCGACTCTTCTTGATCGCCGCTTCAGCCTGCCAGCCATAGCTATGAAGGCTGCTTGGATTGCCAAAATAGTCTGTAAAAAATGGCAGCATCGCCTCAACAACCCGTGGATCGACAGGTGTCGTTGCGTGACAGTCGAGATAAATGGGAGGCTCAGTCACAAGCGTTAGCCTAGCGTTTGCTGAATGGGAATAAACCGATTAAAAATGCCGACTGATTTAACTCGAACAGCCGGTATTTGAGTGGTATAGAGACTAAAGATCCAAAAGTTTTGACGTTGGGTATTATCTTCAATAAAAGTCTCCAGGTCGTCCTGCCCCACCAGTCGGCCCTGCTCAATAGCCGTTTCACAAATATCACCCAGAGCTTTACCCAAATCGCCGAGCCAGCTATCCAGCTCCTGGGCCTGGCAAAAAGATGAACGGACCTCATTTTGCAAAGTTTCTGCCGCAAAAGTGTTATACCGGTCCTGGCTAGGATTAGTCACAACAAGCACAGCTGCCAGTGCGCCCAATCCTGCTATCCCTAGAAACGCTTTGACTTTCATAGCTCTACGGTAGTGTCCCGGTAATTTACAGCTGCTTTACCGTTCTAACATATAGGGAAAGCAGTCTGAGTCAGTCAGCGAGATACCTTATTGAAAGATGCCAATCAATCTATCGCGGTAACAATCTTTAAGCCTTGTAGTAAAGCAGTCTGTTATTGTTCACCCCCTTATTTCAATATGAGAACCTCTAACAACTAAGGCGTATTGGATCGGTCGCTTCTAAAAATTGTTATTGTTTGAAATAACTGAGTTCTTGCTTTGGTAATTTTGCTGGCAACCTGCGTTGAAAGAAATAACTGAGAAAATTCTTTTCTTGCCGCTGCTGATTTAGGGGATGCACCGAGCTGTTAGCAATGCGATATGGCAGCACCTTGCAGATGAAATCATCCCGAGGATCAGCAGCGCCCTTTTATTAATTGAAGATAAAAATGTTGAGGTTGCTGCAGCCTTAGTTTGACTGATCACAAATACAAAAAGCATACGAGCCTGATGAGAATCAGCTTCGTTGAGCCTCAATGGATTGCCTAAATCGTCAATATTAAAGCGGGTGGGGGGAATCGAACCCCCATCATTAGCTTGGAAGGCTAAGGTTTTACCACTAAACTACACCCGCGAAATTGAGCTTGTGCTCAATCAGCTTTGCTAGCCTATCACAGTTTGCCGTGGAGATGCTTTGGTAGATACAGGTTTTATTCTTGGCTAAATCGTAGCTGCAGCTGTACACGATCCGTGGGTACTGCTTCTTCTTCGCCAATATTGGTCTGACGGATGGCAGGGGTAAAGCGGAGCGTATTGGCTGGGAGGGAGGCACTCAGCAGACAGTCGGAAATGGCCAGGTCTGAATTTTGGGCGTAAATATCTGGCTGTAAAAGACGTAAGGATGAGACCCAGCCGTCAGCATCAACGAGTACGCCTAAGGTGATTACATCTGCCGTGAGACGTCCCTGGCAGCTATGGTCCCTGGGAATGTCAAAGGTGGTGGGAATTGAAAAGCCGGGTGTCGGATATTGGTCAATTTGATCGCCCCCTGAATCTTTAGGCAAGTAAACATCATCGATAATGCTTAGACGAGTCGGTCCGAGGTCCGATTGGGCACGGTCATCTGTTTCGCCGGTTGCTTGAGGGCCTGGATTGCTCTCTGATGGATCGATAGGGGGCGCGACGGGGGCAGAATCGGGAGCTTCTGATGGTCGATCGGTTGGTTGATCGGTATTGTCTGGTATCGGCTGAGCAGATTCGCGGGTGGTGGTGGTAACAGGCGAGGGCTGACTGGGGGGTTGCGATCGCACCTCTGCCGATTCCGGTGTTACTACCTGGCTATTCGCTGTCTGGCTATTGGTTTGGCTACTGGTAGGAATGTCGGATACCGGTGCTGGTGCAGCGACAGCAGAGCTAACCGGGGGACTGTCGCTAGAATTATCCTCGTCCACTAGCATGACGGGAATATTCACCGAACTATCGACACCTGGTCGGCTAACTTGAACCATCCTGGGCCATACCGCCCTGACAACTCCCACATGGAGCAGCAGTGATGCCCCCGCTAAAACAGGCCACGGTATAGCTGTAAGGCTTGAAATGTCTGGACTTGTTGCCATAAATTACGTTGGCAGACTCAACCCCTTTTAGGCTACAGGCCAGTTAGCATCGCTGAGCAAGCGCTAGCACACTTTAGCAATTGGAAACTGGTCAACCTACAAAAACGGAGACCATCTAAGGCGATGCTCTCCGTCAAAAATTGCCAAGTCTTGATAAGACTAAGCCTCAAGCTGCCATGGGAGGATAGGCTATCTCAGGTTCAGAGAAACCATGTTCCATCGGCGGAAGCCCTGAGGCTAGTAACGCCTTTAGCTTGGGAATCTTGGCACTGTTATAGACGCGAAACTCGCTATGGACGGTGGCATTAGCCAAACGTACCGCCTGGTTAATCACAAGAGATCCCTGGGGATCGGATTCTGAACGATGAAAGGTACCGGGGGGAATCCGCAAAATTTTATCGTTTTGATCAAGGCGAACCCGATGGAAGGGATAGTCCCAGTTAAAGTTGACCAGATAAAACGTGCGACCCCCTGATAGGGCCAACAGATTATCTTCTTGACGAGGATGCAAATAAAATTGCCAGTCGCCTGTTTTAGCACTGTGGGGACTAATGGCTGGGCCATCATGAAACACTAAGTCGCGAGCGTTGGAGTCAGGAACCGTAATATCAAAAAACTGAACGCTAGGAGTATCCCTAAACTTCTCAAATGGATATAGTTCAAACATAAAAGTAACGTGTGACTGCCGAATTGCAACGATTGATTAACCGTAACGACGTCCTTTAAAAGGATCAAATCGCCCAGCGGTAAGTAGGTATGCGCGAACCGAATACGTTCTATATATGAACATTTCCCAACTCAAGGTGCTGGTGACCATTAGTCAATGCGGTAGTTTTTCCGATGCGGCGATGCAATTGGATATGTCACAGTCCGCCGTTAGCCGTGCGATCGCATCCTTAGAAAATCAGCTGGAAGTAGCTCTGCTTACCCGCGGACGTCTAGGCGCTAGACTCACCCCCATTGGGGAACGTGTTGTGACCCACGCGCAAAAAATTTTAGACCTGCGAGAGTCTATTGAGTACGAGGTCAATTTAGAAAAAGCTCTTTACAACAGCCGTTTACGGATTGCGTCTTTTCGTAGTGCGGCCACCCATCTGCTGCCGCCTAAGATCGCCCAGTTCCAGAGAGCCTATCCCCGCGTCGACGTCAGTTTAGATGAATTTGACCCTGCGGGTGTAGAGCAGGCTTTGCGTTCCGGCGATGCCGATTTGGGTCTGCTGCCGCTGCCGCGATCCGAAGACTTTACAACCTGGGAGATCACCCGTGATGAGTATGTGGTGCTTTTACCTAAGACCGCATCGTGTAATCCTGATCCCCCAACCTGGGGCGAGCTGTCTACTCAATCCTTTATTTTGCTTAACTATGCCGAATGTACTACAGCGGTCAGAGAGCACTGGTCACGCTGGCAACAGCCCCTTAACGTTGCCTACAACGTCAAAGAAGATTCCACCATTGTGAGTATGGTAGCCCAAGGACTGGGCGCGGCGATTTTACCCCGTTTGGCGGCAATGCCAATTCCTGACACAGTTGAAAGCCGCTCGCTGCCGGTGCCGCTAGAGCGGGTGATTGGGGTGGCCATCTTAGCCAATATGCCGCCTTCTCCGGCGGTGAAACGCTTTCTTGAGGTGATGCGGACTGAAACCTAGCTGTAGCTGCTGAAATGTCATGGAAACTAGACACAGAGGGCCTAATAATTCTTAACTCATAGGTAAACTCAGAAAACTGTTGTGTATTATACGAATAACAAGATAAAACTGTTACCTCTGATACCGTATTAAGGATTTAGTCACTATGGCTCAGCTCACTGTCAGCGAAGTAGTTGCAAAAGTCAGCCAGCGTCAGTCGTTACGTCGAGCCGAGCTTAGTCAAATTGATTTAGGAGGAGCTGCCCTGGACCAGGGTAACTTTACTCAGGCTTACCTACGTCAGGCCAATCTAACGGGCGCTTCTTGCGAGAGAACAGATTTTTCTAAGGCAACCCTGGTACTGGCGGTCCTATCGGATGCCTGTTTTGATAAGGCTCGCTTAGATGCGGCTGAGCTGACTCGGGCTCGTTTAGAGCGCGGCGTTTTTCGTGAGCTACAGGCTCCTAAAGCCAAGTTTCACGGGGCAAGGTTTACCGATGCTGACCTATCTTTTGCCACCCTGACCCAGGCTGATTTATCTCAGGTGGTGGGTCATCGTACCCTGTTTAAGTGGACGAACCTGACTAAAGCCAAGCTGAGCGATACTGACTTTAGTGATGCTGTTTTTGACGGTGCTAACCTTACCCGCATTCAAGGCACTCAAGCGCTGCTGCGGGGAGCCTCTTTCCATAAAGCTGACTTAGAAGCGGCCCAGCTAAAAAGAGCTAACCTGAATGGAGCTAACCTGACTCAGGCTACTCTACTGAACGCCTGCTTAGAACGCGCACAGCTAGATGGCACTGTGATGATTCAGGCTGAGGCTGACTGGGCCGTATTTGACGGTGCTAGTTTGATTAAAAGTGACTGGACCGGGGCCTCGATGGCGGGGATTCAGCTAGAGGCGGCTAACCTGGCGGGTGCCAACCTGTCTGGCACTAACCTGCAGCAGGCTAATTTGGAAAATGCCAACCTGACTGCTGTTGATTTTACAGATGCTAAGGTGGCAGGAGCGATCTTGAGCGATGTTCGAGGTCTAACGACAGCTCAGGTCAGCTGGCTTAAAGAAAACGGAGCTTTAAACGTACCTGGATAGCGTAGCGGTACCCAAAGCGCCGAGCGTACCTTTATCTCTCGGGCCGATGCAAGACTTTTGGCAGCAGTACCATCAAGGTAAACGTGACTGTTGTCAGCAGCAGCTGCTCCAGGCTGATTTTTATCAGACAAATCTTAGCGGCTTCGATTTTAGTGACGCTCGGCTCGAACAGGCTCAGCTGATTTGGGCCGATGTGAGCGGTGCTATTTTGACTAGGGCCAATCTGAGGCAAAGTACGGCCATCTGGCTCCAGGGGCTGTGGACTGATTTAACCCAGGCTGATGTGAGCGATGCTGATTGGAGCTGTGCTAATCTCACGGCTGCCAGTCTAGATCAGGCCATGTTTGTAGGAAGCAAGCTAGCTGGAGCGACGCTGTGCGAGGTGTCGGCGCAGGCGGCTAACTTTACTAAGGCTAATGCCTGGGGCGTCTGGGCAATTCAGGCTAATTTCAGCGGGGCGCGGCTGTCGCAGGCCAACTGGGCTACGGCTAGAATCGTCGGTACTCACTGGGTTGAAGCTGATGCTAGCTGGTGTAATTTTTCTCAGGCTGTTGCTCTGGGGGCCAATTTCGCTGAGGCTAATTTAGAAGGTAGTAACTTAAGCAATGGCGATTTTACGGAGGCCTGCTTCTACAGAACTGACCTGACGGCTGTCAATTTACAAGGAAGCTGTCTGCGCCAGGCCGACCTGCGTCAGGCCGATCTGCGGGGAGCAAATCTGAGCCATGCCAATCTATGGGGGGCTGACTTGACGGACGCCAACCTGCAGGGGGCCGAGCTAACCAATGCGGTGGTCACTAATGTGGTGGGTTTGGCCAATATTCCTGATGTATCCTGGCATCCCAATCTGCAGCCTTTGGTCCATCCGTCCTAAAATTCGGGTTTCTCTAGTAGACAGAATAGCGTTAGGGCAGCGGTACAGGCCAGGGTGGCGGCGGCAGAAGCATCACAGCCTAGGGACTGCATGGGAAAGTATAGACAAATTGCGAGTACTCCCGATAGCCCAATGGGTGCTGTGAGAAACTCAAACACGTCTTGGCCTGCTTCTAAAAACTCTAAAAGTCTGAGGAATCGGTTTAGTAGAGTCATGACATTACTATCCGAGCAGCTGGTCAAATATATTGGCAAGAATCGGCTTGGGTACTTTGCCTACCCAGGTTTTTACCTCGCGCTCATCTGCATTTAGTAGCGTAAACTGGGGGACACTAAATGCCTCGTACTGGGCAACGTGTTCTGCCCACTGCGGGTCGTCAATATCTAACATGACGAAATTGATGCGATCGCGATAGTTTTGATGCAGCTCAGCGATCGTCGGTGACATGCCCTGACATGTAGTACACCAGTCGGCATAGAACTCAACCAGGGTGGGATTAGGCGATGCGATCGCATCTTCATAGGGCATCGCCTCAGCCGCCATCTCTTTTAAGGTCATAAGACCCGATAGGGGAGTATAGCTACTTGAGATCGCGGCCGGTCGAGTAATCAATAGCGTTATTACCATAGCGACTACAGCGACTACTCCCGTCAGTTTAATCAAGGACGCCGAGAGATCTGTAGTCTTAGTAGCACTCTCTTTAGATTTAGAAACCATACGCTGTCCTATTGATAGTAGTAGGCCAGGAATATATGTATTCCCAGCATCAAGGCAAAAACGCTGACCAAGAATATGTGCGTCGGTAGCCAGATGGCTCGCATATTGCGGATAAGGGGCCCCTTGGTCACCGAAAGATCCTTGTTTCCAGGCAGGACAAAGAGCTTACGTGGGGATTCTAGTACACCTGTTTCTGCAACTACACCGACTAAAGCCGATAGGGTTACTGCAAAAAATACCCACAAAAATATGGCATTAAAATTAAGACCGGTCGCGCCAATCGTGTGAACAACAACAACAGCTAACAGTCCTACACCCAGAAAAATGTGCAGACTGCGCCATAGAATTACCGAGCCGGGTAATTTAATTTTGCCAATCCAGCTGCGACCGCGTTTACGCAGCGATAGCAACATTTCTATAACGACAAACACCAGAGCGACATAGCCTGTTGTCTGCTTGTAGAGCTCCCCACGGATAAAACCATGCAGTTCAACCGAACGCTCGCGTAGAGCATCCAAATACATTGGACTGACTACAAACGGAACCAATAAAAGCGCGCTTACAAGCGTCAATAAAATAAGCGTGGAAAATTTAGGCTTCATTGCTCCTAAATATCCTAAATAGGAAACCTCAATCAGCAATTCAACAACATTAGGGATAGCAGCGTTGGTGTAACCAATGATCCTATCCCCAATATCACGAGAGTTCTCTCAACGACTAGCGAGTCACGCAGTGCAAGTGCAGTACGACCTTAGGCTGCAGGCATACTCTCAACAGGAATGTTGATAACAACACCGCCCATCACTTCGCCCATTTCGAACTGCTTGTCTGGATAGCGCTCTAGATGGACTGGGTGTGTATTGTGACAGGTGACACAGGCTTCAGCAACAGCCATATCAGGATACATCGCTGAGAAATAAGCCTGTCCGCCTACTTCTTGATAGTCCTTATAGGGCTCGCCCGTAGCAACCATCTCATCTAACGCTGTTTGCTCAAAATCGCTCTTGGGACCATGGTTGTCGTTAATATACCAAGGAGAAATCAAACCATAGGTAAACAAGCCTGATTCGTTAGCGATTTCGTATCCCAGACGGAACATCTGAGCTGGGAGTGGAATACCGTCAGTTTGCTGCCAGCCTTCTGTCGATTCAACGTCGAGGACGCCTTTCTCTTTTGCTTTGCCTTCAAGCGTTTTTACACGACTGACAACGTGTTTGGTGTAGGCCGTACGGTCGGCTGCTAGCACCGTATGAATGTAGTCAGCCACAAGGTCAGGGGAAATACTTGGGCCAGTAGCGGTGGCTACCGTAGAAGACCCTCCACAGCAGGCAACAGCTGTAAAACAGACTGCAGCGGCTAGCCCTAATAAAGCAACTGTTCTCGCGCGAATGCGCTGAATCCAATTTTTGAACATTTTAGCTATCTCCTGGTACATCCAGATAGGTATCACACAGAGGGTTCTAAATAACAAAACGCTATTCAGAGGCATTGCCCGTCCTCTTCGCCTCAGCCGCCTTCATTAGGTCAAAGGTCTGCAGACTTAGGGTGGGAGGTCGGTCAAAATTGGCTTCGACCAGCTCAGGGTCGAAAATACTGTTGTAGCTGTACTCAAGTCCGTGGCAGTTCATACACACATCGCCTACCATCCGATCCTGTGGCTTGAGATTATACGTGTTGTTGTGGTTCACACGGATAATACTGTCATTGAACTCATCGACCGTACGGGGTAGGTGACAGGTTGCACAGCTGACGGCACCAGCGCCCGGACGCGGTAGCTCTTTGTTGGCAGCAAACAGCTCAGCATGTTTTGAATTTTTGTAGTTGAGAGAATGGTTGTCATCGTGGCAGCTTAAGCAGGAATCCACAGACGCCTCAACGGTATTAGCAGAATGGACGCTATGACAGGCATTACAGTTCATCTGCTTCTGCATTGCATCGTGCTTCATGGGCAGTCTTGCCATAGCAGGCGTGAGGGGAGAGTCTCCCTCTAGCAAGCGGATGCCGTGCTTGCCAAGTAAAAATGTGTCTACAGACTGCTCATGACAGGACTGACAGCTTTCATAGTTCGGAGCCGTAATAAACTCTTTAGTCTCGCTATCTTGGTGACAGCTTGTACAGTTAATTTCGTTCAGCGCATGGGCGCTTGTTGCCCATTGAGCTGTAATGCTATCTAGCTCCTGTTCTGTCGCAGCACTAGCGGACAACCCAGACCCAAAAGAAAAGACCAGGAGCAGACTCACTAGAATTAAAGAACACAGCCACCGGCTGATCTCTCGACGTCTCATGAGCCACCTCCTAGAAACTCCCCTTGGAGGTCTGGTGCTGGCGCGGTTTCTAGCGATGTAGTCACTGCTCGCTCAGGGACTGCCTGCACAGGAAGCATCGCCGGTTTTCCCATATTCTGCCTAAGGAAACCTGTAGAAATAGTGCGGTGGTCGTGGTAATTATGACAGCCAGCTGTCCAACAGCCGTCGGCTGCAAACCCCTCATGACTTTTAAGCTGAGTCAGCGTTAGCTCTTCATGACAGGCCATACACAGATCTGGCTGCAGATTTACACCGCGTCCAAACATATGCACATGTTCGTTATGACATGCTGTACAGGTCAAAACGTCCACCCGCTCACGATACTCTGCCCAGCGCGGGTCGCGAAACTTTTTGGTACCGTGAACATCATTGACGAGTTCAGCCTCATGACACCGAGTACAGTTCTCGTTGCTAACAGGCTTAAACCCTTCATGACAAGACGCGCAGGAGGCTTCAAAAACATGATGCCCAACAGACGTTTCCCCTGGTAGAAAGACCTGTTTTTGATCTAGGGCAAATGCTGCAGAAACCCATGTCAGCAGAAGAATAAGCGCCAAGACAATACCTGTCCTTAGCGAAAATAACCTGCTTAGCCGTTGCTTTAAAGAGCGTGCCATTGAATCCTTGAGCAATCACTAAAGCAAAATGATCAATAGTACGGCAAGAGCCGCTGCGCTTCCCCCGATGATCCCAGCTGTTGTTCCGGCTCCAATCCCTTCTGGAGATTCGGCAGGAATAGCTGAGTCGAGCTGAATATCTTGCTTGTCGTAATCAGCGCCTTCGAGCATTAGCTCAGTAATGACACCATAGGCATTAGTCCAAGCCTTTTTGACATCGGTCGTCCAAGCCGTACCCGCATATTGCTCAAGAGACTTCAGCAAACTGTTGCCAACCAATGGATAGTGGGCCGGCAGTGCCCCGTATTTGACATGACGAGCCCCTAGCCCTTTGAGGGCTTTACTGAGCACTTCTGGCTTGCGCAGATTTTCAACAACCATCACCAAACCACCTTTGAGCATTGCCTTCTGCTTTGTCATATCAGTATGTTCAAACAGCGGCTTGGCTTCTGGATAGTCGGTAAACAAGTGGTTGTAAAAAGTTGCGATTAAAGCATCAGCCTGGGGTGCAACCAGAGCAAAACTCTGCTCCAACAGCTCTACCTCGAGACCGCTGTCCTCAGCAGGTGCAGGCTGTAATGCTACCTCTGCTGGCGTATAGTCAGCTCCCTCCAGCATTAGCTCAGTAATAGCACCATAAGCGCCTGTCCAGGCCTCTTTTAATTCAAAAGTCCAAGCGTCACCCGCATATTGCTCAATCGTTTTAAGCAAACTATTACCCACTAAGGGATAGTGCTCGGGCAGTGCCCCATATTTGACATGACGAGCCCCCAGACCTTTAAGCGATTTGCTGAGAACGTCTGGCTTTCGCAGATTCTCAATCACCATGACCAAAGCTCCTTTGAGCATTTGCTGCTGCTTGGCCATGTCTGAATGTTCAAAGAGAGGCTTAGCGGCTGGATAGTCGGTGAATAGGTTGTTGTAGAAGCTGCTTACAAACTCATCAGCCTTGGGCTTAACAAGCTCGAAACTTTGCTCCAACAACTCAACATTTAAGGACATGCCTGCTCGTTTCACTCCAACAAGTTTTATACAAGTGTTGTTTCAAGAAACCCGAAACCTTACAAAAACAAGGGCTTAGCCAATGCTCTATACATTTAGCTAAGCGGTGGGTTCATGGGTTGTGACGACTACCTAAAGACTGTTCCGTATAAATTGAACTAGCTTCTAAGAAGGTCGTGTAACAAATCAGGTCGTGGTGAGGCCAAAGAATTAGAAGCAACATTTTCTTACCTCTAAAACGGATCGGCAATTACTCACGATGAGTATCACAGTATTGGGAGTGCAGCTATTTTTTTGTGTGTCTAGATACCAAAATAACGACTAGATTCTTTTAGTGCATATGCCGATTGCAATAATTGAATTTATTCTTCTCCCAACAAAGAAAAAATATAAGTCGATAGTTTAGGGGTTGCCGATAAAATTCTATTTCCTTTATATTCAATGCTTTTCGGAGATCTGGCTAGAACGTCATGAGTATTTTTATGGGTGACTAAATATTCTTAAAAAAGAGGCAGATTGCGTTTATTGAAATTGATTGATTCGCTTTTTGAATAATTCTTGTCGATTGAGCCCTAAATGACTTTTTTATGTGTACACAGATACAAAAAAGACTTGAGTTCGCAGTAAAGATAACTAGATATTGTTGGTTGTAATTTGTTCCTAAGCCAGCACTCTAATGATTTCTTGCCTATGACTTCTGCAATAGTTCAGTTTGTTGGCTCTATTAGGTTAGCTGTGCCTCTGCTGGTGGTTATCGGCTCGATTTTGATCGGCGCTACCTTTTATGAGTCAGAGGTAGGCTCTTCTGTTGTTCAGCAAGAGATTTACAAAAGTCCCTGGTTTGGAGGGCTGATGTTTTTTCTCGCAGTCAATCTCAGTGTCTCCACCTTGCTTCGCTATCCCTGGAGAGGGGCACGTAAGCTTGGCTTTGCTTTAGCACATTGGGGACTAGTAGTGATTATTGCTGGGTCTGCAGCGGTGATTCATTTGAGTGTGGAGGGGATGCTGCTGGCGCGAACCGATGGCGGTCCTGTTAGTACGCTACGCGTCGATGGCGATCTGTTGGAGGTGGCTCAACCAGGTCAGATGCCTGAGCAGGCTTCCTTATTTGTTAAGGAAAATGGCACCGTTGTTCCTGAGCGCGTGGGCAAGTTACAGCTTTTGGAATACACCAATCATGCGATCAAGACCGCCCGCTTTATAGAGGGGGCGGTGATTGATAATCCAGCTGTTCGGCTTTCTTTGAGCAGCGCCCGCATGGGACAAACCTTAGACCGCTGGTTAGCGCTGGCTCCATCTGCGTATAGCAGGATGGATATTGGTCCAGCCGAGCTACAGATACGGAGCGTTAGTTCACCAGAAGAGCTGCAGCAGGCGTTGTCAATGCCGTCTGACGAGAACAAGGCTCCATGGGGATCGTTAACTCTTGAAGTGGCCGGTATACAACAAACGATTGATGTGAAATCTAATCTGGGTCAGTCGCTTGTGGTCGGTAACACCGGTCTTGTGATTGAAGACTTCTGGCCTGATTTTCGCTTGGATGGAAGTGGCAAACCAGAAACAGCAACTCAGCAATTGCGCAATCCAGCCGTGCAGCTAGAAGTATCTTTGGGGGATGTGACTGAGCGCTGGTTTGTTTTTTCTAGAAAAGAATTTGATCCTATTCGGACTCAGGTGTCGGGAGAGGCTCCTTTAGCGATTACGCTTAGTTACACGGCGGTTGCTGATGCTTCGCCGGATGCCTTCTTTAAGGTGATTGCCGATGCTGACGGCAGCCTTTACTATGCGGCCAAGTCCTCCAAAGGATTCAAGACGGGAGAATTTGTCCTGGGTCAGTCGGTTACGCCCGGCTGGGCAGATTTTGAAATTACGTTAGAAGAGGTCGTAAAGCAGGCTCAGGTTGAGCGTACGATTGTTCCTTTGCCAGAGGGAACAGACGGTGGGGAGCCCGCCTTGAAAGTTGCTACAACCGATGGAGAGACGGCTTGGATTCCTTGGGGTGAGCCGACTACGTTAACCACTGCTGCTGGGGACTGGTATGTTGCCTTTAGCCCTAAACTAATGCAGCTGCCCTTTGCCCTTAAGCTCAATGACTTTATTGTGGAACGTAATGAAGGCAGTGAATCTGTGGCGATGTGGACAAGTCTGGTGACGCTAATGGAGCCAGCCACCGGAGACCTATCTGAGCGTCGTGTGTGGATGAATCATCCCACCTGGTTTAGGGGGTGGAAGATTGCTCAAGCGTCCTGGAATCCGGGTGATTTGGCCCAATCTACGCTGCAGGTTAAGCGTGAGCCCTGGTGGGTAACAGGTTTGACCTGGCTGGGGTCGATGATGGTGACCGTTGGTATTGCTGTGATGTTCTACGGGCGAGCCGCGGCTAAAAAGCTCAAACTTGTGGGTAAATTGCTAGAACCTAACGAACGTGACGATGATTTGGATGAAACCGTGACGCCAATTCCCCTTCTCAGCTTTTTCTCTAGTCGCTAGTGTGGCAACGACCCAGATGCTACGTGTCATGATTCATAATTTTTTACCCATGAAAGTTCTTAAGTTTGCCATCGGATTATGTCTTGGGCTGTTACTGATTGTGATGCCTTTGAGTCAGTTTCAGCCATCTGCTCTAGACGGGTTGGAGACCATGACCGTGCAGCAGGGAGGACGTAAAAAGCCATTGGATACTGTGGCCAAAGAATCTGTTGCCAAAATCTATGGGGGCACGACCTACAGACACGACGGTATTCAAGAGAGTGCGATGGAGACGTTTCTCTCTCTGTGGCTCAATAATCGGAATTGGAATCAAGAGCCGTTTGTGTTGGTGAGCTATCGTCCGCTGAAGGAGCTGGCCGGACTGGACCTTGAGCAAAAGCATTTCTCGTTTGAGACGCTGATGAGAAATCAGCCTTTGGGAGAGATTGTGCGTTCTGCCCATAGTAAGCAAATCGATGAAGAGGAGCTAACGCGGGATGAGCGTGAGGCGCTGACGATTGAAGACCGGCTGCAGCTGATGCTGAGTCTGGTAAATGATGATGCGATCGCAATTGTCCCCCACCCCAGCGACATCAAAGGCAAATGGCTGGGTATCACAGAAGCGACCAGCCTATACGACGCTGAATCCGTTGCGCCGCTGTTGGCTAGCTTTACCATCATTAAGCAAACCATTTTATCGGGCACTGACCATCTGCCCATGCTGGCTCCCGTGGCCGCTTCTTTAAAGGAAGGTCTAGCTAGTTTAAGCCCCACGGTCTATCCAAGTAACGGCACGATGCGCCGCGAGGTGTTTTTTAATCACTTTCATCCATTTGCCAAAGCCTGGCAGCTCTACGGCGTCGCGTTTGTACTGATGCTGGTGGCGCTTTGGGTAGAGCGGTTTAACCTCTACTGGACCGCCATGGGCACATTTGTGGCCGGTGTCGCTGTTCAGAGCTACGGCTTCTGGCTGCGGATGCAGATTGCGGGGCGTCCCCCGGTGACCAACATGTATGAGTCGGTGGTGTGGGTCAGTTTTGGTATTGCCGCCATTGCCCTGATGTTTGAGCTGCTGCATCGTTCCAAGTACTATTTGCTGGCGGCTGCGCCTTTGTCGGTCATGGGCCTGATTTTGGCGGACAGTTTGCCCGCCGTGCTAGACCCGAGTATTTCGCCCCTGGTGCCGGTGCTGCGCGATAACTTTTGGCTGAGTATCCACGTTCCTACGATCGCTCTGAGCTATGCCAGTTTTGCCCTGGCGCTGGGTCTGGGCCATGTGGCGCTGGGCAGCTATTTGTTTACCCCCAATGCCAAAGCGCGTATCAAGCTGCTGTCTCAGCTCAACTACCGGGTGCTGCAGGTGGGCGTATTGCTGCTGACGGCGGGCATTATCCTTGGCGGTATTTGGGCCCATTTCTCCTGGGGACGCTTTTGGGGCTGGGATCCCAAGGAAACCTGGGCGCTGATTGCGCTGCTGTGCTATCTGGTGCCGCTTCACGGTCGTTTGGTGGGCTGGATTGGTAATTTTGGCATCAGCGTTGCCAGCGTCGTTGCCTTTAACGCGGTGCTGATGGCCTGGTACGGTGTGAACTTTGTCCTGGGTACAGGGTTACACAGCTATGGCTTTGGTACCGGCGGCTCTGAGCTGATGATAGCGGGTGTGGTGGGTTTGGACCTCATGTTTGTTTTTATTACAGCTGCCCGTTACCAGGGCTGGTTTAACGGTTTACTGACGGCAGCGTCAGACCCTGGTCCAGTGGTTAGTTCGCAGTCATCGGGTAATTAGTGAAGAGACGTTCCACGCCTGTACAGTGACAAGGGTCAGAGACGTTCCGTGGAAGTCTGTACGTCCGAAAGATTTTAGGGCGTGGGCCGATTGTACAAAGAGTTAGAGAGAGGATATTTTATGAACCGTCGTGAATTTGGAAATTTGTTTGGGCTGGGTTTGCTGGCGACGTCTTTGCCGGTTGCGATCGCAGCCTGTGGCGGCGGCGAACCTGCAGCTGAGGCTCCCCCTGCCGATGATGCGGCAGAAGCTCCGGCTGCTACAATCGACCAAACCCCCAGAGAAGACGGCTTTGCCGCTCTGGGCACCGTTGCTGACCTAGATGCCAACGGCTCTATCGGTAGCAAAAGCTTTGCTGCAGGCCCTGTGATTGTTATCCGCGACCCAGATAACGCCGATAACATCATTGCCCTCAACTCCCTATGTACCCACCAGGGCTGCGGGGTTGCCTGGGAAGATAACGCCTTTGCCTGTCCCTGTCATGGGTCTAAATTTAGCGCCGACGGTAGCGTAGTCGAAGGCCCTGCTACCGAACCGTTAGCCCCATACGAAGCCATCATCGACGGCGACCTCGTGTTGGTAAAAGCTGCTTAGGCATGAGGATTTAAGAAACTCCAAAGCTGAACCTAAATAAGTTTGAGATAACATTTCCCCTCCGGGGAGGGGCTCCGGGGTGGGTTGGCCGTTGGCGCAATTGGTCGAAACCCACCCCGCCTGCGGCACCCCTCCCAAGAGGGGAAATATCGGCAAACTATTCAATTTTTATTCCTTAGCCAAGTAGCGTTTCAGTCTTGGTACCATCGTCCAATAGTCTGGAAAGTCTCCCCACGGGGAGGCTTTTTTCTTGGCAATTTGTCAGCGTGAGTGCAGCCTTTAGTAATATGGGCCTGACTCAGTTTTGGTATCGCTGTGAAGACTATCGTCCATTGGATCAATCATTACAGTCTGCGTTCTACTCCCAAAAATGATCGTATGTGGCTGACGGCCAGTCTGGCTATGGCTGCACTCTACGGGATTTTATTTTGGCGACTTGCGTTTGACGCTCCTTATGCTATCCAGGACGACGCACGACAGCATGTGTTTTGGATGTGGCGCTATATTGATCCGATGTTGTTTCCCAACGATATTATTGCTGACTACTTTCAGTCTGTTGCCCCGATGGGCTATAAGTCGCTCTATCGGCTAGGTGCTCTAGCTGGTATTGAGCCGCTGACGTTTCACAAGCTGTTGCCGCCATTTATTTGTTTGTTTGGCACCGTCTATGCCTTTGATCTGGCCCTGGCCATTATTCCGGTTCCCCTGATTGCCTTTGTCAATACCCTGATTCTCAACCAGTCTCTATGGATGTGGGACGAAATCGCCTCGGCGACACCTAAAGCGTTTAGCGTGCTGCTGCTGTTGGCCTTGATGGTTTATGTCGCTCGACGCCAGCTGTGGAGATGTACGCTAGTAATTGCACTACAGGGATTGTTCTATCCTCATCTTGTTTTGATATCGGTCGTATTTTTAGCTTTGCGAACCCTATGGTCTAGAGGAGAGCGGCTTAGCGCCATCAGATTTTTTGTTGCCGGGGCTGTCGCTGCTATCATCGTTCTCTTGCCCTATGCCCTGACGACGTCACCCTACGGGCCGGTGGTGACGCTGGAGCAGGCTAAAACAATGGTAGAGTTTCAGCCCATCGGTCGAAATTCTTTTTTCTATGACAGCTGGGCTCGATACTGGCTCTTTTCTGGGCGCAGCGGATTTTTTCCACCGATTGTTCCGACGACAATTTGTCTTTCCCTTTTGCTGCCAGCGTTGCTGTGGTTCAGGCTGCCGCTGCTAAGTAGAAGCACTCGCCATGGTGTGCTGCTGCTGCAAATTTTAAGCGCGGCTGTCACGATGTTTTTGTTGTCCCATAGCACTTTATTTTTGCTGCATCTCCCTAGTCGATACAGTCGTCATGTGCTGAAGATTGTTGTTGCCCTAGCGGCGGCTATGGTGATTATAGCGCTGCTAGATTCAGGACTGCGGCGATTGTCTCAGGCCCCCCAGGCGCTTTGGCGTCAGCTAGTTGCTGTAGCCATGGTTGCTGGAGTTGCCCTAGTCACGGTCGGCTACCCGTTGCTGCTCGATAGCTTTTTAAACGTGGTATATACCAAGTCGGACCGGATTGCCCTTTACGAATATATTCAGCAACAGCCAAAGGATATTCGCATTGCTTCTCTTTCTAATGAAGCTGAGAATATTCCTGCCTTCACCAGACGTTCGATTTTGGTGAGTAGCGGCCACAGTGTTGCATATCACCGAAAATACTACAGTGAGATTCGTCAGCGTAGCTTGGATCTGATTGCGGGACAGTACAGCCCTGACCTATCGGTGCTGCAGTCAGTGATTAATCGCTATGGCATTGATTTTTGGTTAATCGATCAAAAATCATTTAACCCCGAGGCGATGCCGCGTATGTGGTTGAGACAGTTTGTTACCGAATGGGATACGGCGATGACTCAGCTGCAGCAACAGCCGTCCGCGCTACAACAGCTAGTCCCTGGCTGCACAGCGATCAGCGATCAGGGTCGAACACTGCTCTCAGCTGAGTGTCTACTAGAGGCAACAAGTCCAAGCTAGCAAGTATTGTCACAATGCTGCTTTTTCTAAGGTGATGAGGGTGCGATCTCAAACTACACCCACACCACAGCTCCTCTATTGTTTGAGCGCTACCCGCTTAGTTAAAATCACCATCACCTCATTGGGTCGCCCGGTGGAGATAGGTTTACTCCAGTCGTTGGGTTCCGCGTAGTGTTTTTTATGCAGGTCTTGGATGGTGAGCCGTACCCCGGTTAGCGTGCCAAACACTAGATGCCGAACCATTTCATATTGATGGTCGGGCAATGGATCGATGCCAACAGGAAGGGTGGACGCAACAGCGCCCTGAGAAATATCGAGAATCATTAGCTTTGGTCTCCAAACGTAGTGTTTATAAACCCTGAACCACAGCCAAAATTAGACGTTTGCAGCCGAAAACTACAGACTTAATTTGGTCGCGTTTAGGAAGAAACCAAAGCTCAAAACTTAGCTACCCCGAGAATGGATGCAAACCGGGGTAGCAGTGGGATAAACTATCCCAAGCCTCCGGCTGGCGTTATCAGCCTTGGGGGTTAGCTGGCGGCGTGGTGGTAGGACACCTGCTGCCAGTGCCAAATATTGAGCTTTGTAGTCATGCCCCGAAGGGCGTGAGAACTAAAGTACCGCTAACCCATTTCTCACGTCAAGCCAAAAATAAGGATATAACGACAAGTCCACTGAACATAGGTTTCTTCGGTTCGATAGGAATAATGTTTTAGCCGAATAGCATCACTTACTTGGTCAAGTAGTTTTTTAGGAGGAGTTTCAGACAATGACATGAAATCAAGATAGAGGACCATATGATAAATAAATCCTAAGTAGCATTGGTCTTAGATTCGGAGGGATGATTATACTGAAACTTTCCATCTAATCATCCATATCGGCAGATTAGGCTGATGTTTTTCCACCTAATCATCCCAATTAGAATCTTAGACAGAAATATTTCCACCTAATCACCTATATGGGGAAGATAGGTAGAAAATTTCCCTCTAATAAGGAGTTAGGCATGCTAAAGTAAGAGACTTTATACCCGGAAATTGTATTCCGAGATCTTAATTTTTAAATTAATTTTGTTGGTAATTAATTGATCAATAACAATGACGAATTTCAACAGGCTAATCACAATTCTCGAAAAGAATAACTGGTGGCTGAGCATATTTTTTGCTATTCCACTTGCTGTAGCTGCAAACCTCATCACACCTAAAGTACAATCATTTTTTGAAACACGAAGTAAGGAAGCCGCTTTAGAACAACTTGAACTCCTTTCGGAGCAGCTCACAAGAACTGAGTTCTTCGCGAATTCTCCACAAGAATTTAACCAATATCTTCTTGCACAACTTATTACTATTGCTCTTCTAGGTGCTATTTTACAGATTTCAAGCGTCTTACTGCCAGCGGCATTTCCGATTATCAAAAATAAGTATGCAAGAATTAGCTTGCTTGTTATCAGTCAGTCAATAATAGTTATTATTTCACTTATAATCATATTTATTACGAGAGACGCGCTATCAGATTATTACAGAGTGGCAAATTTTGACGAATACAAAGAGTCATTGCAAGAGAGGGTCGACTCAATCAAAGGTGATTCCGAATTGACCCCAGAAGTCAGCGATTGAGTGAGATTTCTCATCACTTAGATTGGTTTGAACAGGGACCTCTAGCACTGCCTTGCTCAAAATTATAACCATTTCTTTCATAACTTGAAATAGCCACTTCACTATCCATTTGAACCCGATGAAACAGAGAGTTGTGATTAGACTTAAAAAGCAATAGCAAGCTGTAAGATGCGACCCCTGCTGCAACGTCCAATGCTCCATCGATACATTTTAGGGACCGGACCTGCTCGTACATAACTTGAAGCAAGCGATGTAAACTTAAAATAGCTCTGATGCAGTCATAGACGAAGCCTCTGCCTTGTTGCCTAACCTTACGCAGGAGCGGACGGAATGAATAATTTGGGATCAGTATAAAAATATTGGCCGCCGCTCAGCGCCACGTTATGCCTCTTGTTCATTCCTTTAATTAGCTAAGAGTATACTGAGATATTTCTGTGGCATCATGTTCGTCTGATATTTACAACTATTCCCAAATAAATATTTTTGTTTCAATATCATATGAACAATCTAAACTCTAGCCAAATAATTTTATTCTTGGCAGCTAATCCGAAAGGCACGCCAAGGCTACGTTTGGATGAAGAAGTACGAGATATCGTGGAGGGTTTAGAACGTTCTAAACATCGTGAAAAATTTGAATTAATCCAAAGATGGGCGGTACGTCCAAGAGATGTTCAGAGGGCGATGCTAGATGTTCAGCCAAACATTGTTCACTTTTCTGGGCATGGCAGTGGAGAGGAAGGATTATTATTTGAAGATGAAATGGGGAATCCCAAACTGGTTGAAGGAAATGCGCTAGCTAGATTATTTGATTTGTTCTCTGATACTGTAAGGTGTGTTGTCCTAAATGGTTGCTATTCAGAAATGCAGGCACAGTCGATTTCTGAATATATTGATAACGTTGTCGGGATGCAGCAAGCGATCGGGGATCAAGCAGCACTTAACTTTTCAGTAAGTTTTTATGATGCTTTAGGTGCGGGTAGATCGGTTGGGTTTGCCTATGATTTGGGTTGCAATGCAATTCAAATGGCGGGTATTCCTGAACAGTTAGCTCCAGTTCTCAAACAAAAGGATAAATATGAAAATAGTAATTCAAATAATTTACAGCGAGATACCGCACCAGAAAAAATAGATCTCTTATCTCTTTCAATAAAAGATAACCATGATGCGCTTGCTGTAGATGATCAAGAATTAGACTCGTGGCTAGCCAAACTTCCGCGTGGTTGGGGCATTACTAACACTCCATATTCAAATGCAGCTAGACGAGCACTGAGGAAGGAATGGGACGAGTACATATACAGTAAACTTCTTGAGAAAGTTAAGAGTATTGGACTTTTATCTCATCAAATTGAGCACCATCCAGATATTCTGATCTCAGGTTATGCAAGGATTACAGTTGAAAGCTGGTCGCATACGAGAAAAGATATAACGATTAAAGATTTTATTCTTGCTGCACGTATTGAAGAACTTCTTGCATCCATGAAATAAGCTTGGCGTTTTGGGACAGAACAAAGAGTAATTACTTAAATGAATTGGAGCTATATGCATATAAATCGCTGCCAGCCTAACAATTTACGACAGCGGAAGATTGAAAGCCGCTTGTACTGAGTTCAGTACTATCTTCCGCCGCTGCGTTTTGCCGGTATCTGGCTTCATTTGACTGTGATGATTTAAGGTCAAATCACGCGACTCACAAACACAAAGACTCGCAAAACGATGTTAGCCATGCCTCTACTTCCCGCCCAAATCGCTATCTGCCTAAATCAACAGTCTGGAACTCCCGATAAGCGTGCGCACCAATGCCCAGGAACAAAATATTCGCGAGGGATATCATAGTGTTTGTCCAAAAGTGTGGTTGCGACCACGGATACGATTGATTACACATCCCAGCGATGTTCTTTCTATCGATCCGATCTTTGTGTGCAGCCTCCTTTGAGATCTGTGAAGAAGAATGCCCGCGTTGATAGCGTTGAGCATTTTTGAGCAACGGACTCTGCGCGTGTTTCGACTGACAGTGAGGCTGAAATCGTGATCCTTGAATCAACTGAGTCCAACTTGAACGACGAAGCATATCAACGGGACGATTCGTCAGCGATTGCCGAAACTCAGCTGCAGTTAGCGATCTCAAACATCAAACAACGAGATTTGGATGCAGCTAAACGACACGCCAAGATCGCTGCCGAGCAGGCGGCACCGGATTGGCCTCACCTAGAATCGCTTGGCACCGTTTTATTTCAGCTAAGCAGGTTCCGAGCAGCGCGTGACGTGCTAATTCAGGCTTCACAAAACGGGCCTTTGGGAGCCGAAGCACTTAAAGTATTGGCAGCGCTGTTACACCGCAAGGGTGAGACCGAAAAGGCGCGGCACTGCATCGCGGCAATGGCAAAGCTTAATGCGATCGCAGGGCCCAGTCATCCCCATCCAGATCGACCCAACATCCTGCGTCTCCGCTCAGTAGAAAAAAGCTACTTCGGTATTAAAACTAACCGAGAAACCGGCCTGCGTTACTGCTGGCTAAAGGGCGGGCACTTTTCCACCAAAAATCTAATGGACCGGGACCGCTTCAACATCTACGTTGCGACCGTGTTCGGTAACAACGTGGACAGACCGGATGCGTTGCCAGACTTTGACCTTTTCATAAACGGCGTCAGCTGCCCTGATCGAGATCCAGTGGGGCTGGACAATGTAGAAGCTTTCCTGGCGAAGTTCCCGGATGTGCCAGTGATCAACTTACCTCGTCAGGTGCGCCGCACGACCCGCGCCGAAAACGCCCGCCGACTTGGCGTCCTCCCTCACGTTATTCTGCCGCAGACAGAGTTGTTCCTCCTGGAAGGGACAGCGTCAGCGATCGCAGCTCAGGTGGAAGCGGCTGGACTCGGCTACCCGGTAATCGTCCGCCATCGCGGCACGCAGACCGGTAAGACCATGGAAAAGATTGACAGCCGTGCGGCTCTAGTCGAGTGGATAGCGGCCCAACCATCAGGCACTGAAGCCTATGTCACTGCCTTTATCGATTGCCGCTGGCAGGATGGTTACTACCATAAGTCACGCGTATTCTTCATCGATGGTGAACTGTTTCCCGTTGCTAGTTTGGCCAGCGACACTTGGCAGATTCATTCTGGCGATCGCTATCGTGTGATGTCGTCCACGCCTTCAACCCAGGAGGACGAGAACCGCTTCTTGTGTGATCCTGCAGACTACTTAGGCTCAAAGGCGATCGATGCGCTTTACTCCATCCGTGACACCATCGATCTGGATTTCTTTGGTATTGACTTCACCCTCGACTCGCAGCGCAATGTGATCGTATTCGAGGCCAATGCTGCCATGCGCCATAACTTTGACCATGCGGAGAATTTTCCATATACTCGCCCCCATCTGGAAAGGGTCTCGGAGGCGTTTGCCGCCATGGTCGAACGGCGTACGACCGCGAGCCGTCATAGGCTCCAAGGCGACTCTCCTTAGTTTTTGACGTCAGTATGTTGGGCAAACACGCTATCCAGACGATGAACAAATTGCACCTCGGCCAATTTGTTGCGCCCAATGGGCAACTCTCGATCGAGTCGACCGACGAGATTGCCGCCGAGCTGATTGCTCGGCTGAGGGCATCGCCGCACTGGCTGGTCTTTGTCACAGAACAGAATCCGATTGACCTCGATAGGGTGATCAACGTTTTGGCGGCCATGGGCCAGAGTGGCGCTGAACTGCCGCGCATTTCGAAGACCAAGATCCAGGTTGATGTGAAACAGCTCGCTCGCAAAGGAAAGGTGACACGCTACAGTCGAACACCGGATGCCTTGCCTCTACATACCGACTGTAGCAACAAGGCCGTCCCACCCAACGTGGTGGCATTTGCTATGGAACGGCCAGACCCCCAAGGCGGTGGTGAGAGCGTAATATTGTCGGCGTCAGATCTGGTGCACGCATTGCCCGAAGACTTGGTAAATCTCTTGCGTCAACCCGTATTTCCTTTCACCGATAAGAAACAGTACCCGATTCTCCAGGGTGAAGGAGATGATTGGCGGATTCGCTATTACCGAAACCAGATCGACTCCGCGTTAAGCGAACAATGTCCACTGTCGGACGAGCTGCGCGAAGCGCTCGATGAATTGGATCGCTACTTAGAACTGTCTCAATCGGTACGCTTTGCGATGCAGCCCGGCGAGGTTGTCATCATGGATAATCAACGCGTCTTGCACGGTCGTAGTGCGATGCCTGCTGACAGCCCACGGCTTATGCATCGGTTCCGTCTGTCGGTGCCGGCACTGTCCGCTCCCACTTCAATCGGCTAGCAGATGCGGTGGGGCGTGGACAAGAGAATGCCGATAAAGCTGTCGTTTTCTTGAGTACCAGTTTTTGAGTTCAAGTTACTAAAACCTGAAATCTACTCCTTTGTCACAAAGGATGTCTTCGGTAACCGCTGAAATCAAATTTTAGACGAACGCTACCTGGCTCACGTTAGCCGTAATGGCTAATATGAGGGGCGCTTGAGCTAATATCCATATTTATGAGCGAATCCGTATACATTGAAACCAGTATTCTAGGATACCTAACAGCTAGATCCACCAGAGATCTAATCATCGCTGCGAATATAGAGTTAACCAGGAATTGGTGGAATGCTCGTCGAAAGGATTTTACGCTATATATCTCGCAAGCGGTTCTGATGGAGACGGCTCAAGGGGATTCTGAAATGGCAGCTCAGCGTCTCGAAATTGCTAATGATTTTCCATTGCTTGATCTCAATGCAGATGTTGAGGCTCTAGCGACCCAGTTTTTATCACGTAGCAACCTTCCTCCAAAAGCTGATGTGGACGCAATTCACATTGCCGTAGCTACGGTTCATGGCATGAATTATTTGCTAACGTGGAATTGTAAGCACATTGCCAACGCCCAAATTCAAAGCAAGCTTGCTGAGATTAGTCTAGACTTTGGCTATCCGTTACCACTCATCTGTACCCCTTATGAGTTGCTAGGAGAATGATTCATGTGGCAGGACAAGATTGTAGAAACAATTCATGAAATCCGCCAGCGCTACTCTAGTGCTTTTAATCATGACTTGAAGGCCATTTTTTCAGATCTGAGAAAGCAACAAGATAAAAGCGATAGAAAAGTTGTAAATTTATCTCGGTCCAACAGTTTAAAAACACGTTGGAGCAGTCGGTTGCCAAGTATTGTAAGTGATGCAGAAAATATTGGTCACCGCTCCACGTAGCTGTTAGCTATGTGGATAAGAGATGAGCTGTTTGCCAATTGACTTCAACGAGAAGTTATCAAAAATTGATAACTGTTGGTGCTCAGAGCGATTGCAAGGATGTTAGAGATTTAGTGCGAGTCCAAACGTTATTTGGAACCTTGTCTGAAGGAACTAGTTCGGAGACGAAAGCACTGCAATCCTAAACATGGAATAACATTCCTGCGGCTCAACTCCGTGAGATCGGCTGATAGTTGATGTATCCCTGGCTTACTGACTTGTAATGGTACCCGTCAGCGGAGAACTGGCGCTGGCGTAGGCTTTGATCGGGATACGTCCGGATAAATACGCTAAACGCCCGGCCTCAGTGGCGAGTCCCATGGCACGTCCCATTTTGACCGGGTCCTGTGCTTTTGCGATCGCAGTATTAATCAACAATGCATCTGCCCCCAGCTCCATCGATTCCGCCGCTTCGCTGGGGCTGCCAATACCGGCATCCACCACCACCGGAATTTTGGCATTTTCCACAATAATTTGAATATTGGCCGCATTGCGTACCCCCTGACCGGAGCCAATGGGAGACCCCAGCGGCATCACTGTCGCACAGCCAGCCTCTTCTAAATACTTCGCCAAAATCGGGTCCGCGTTGACATAGGGAAGCACCGCAAATCCTTCTTTGACCAACTGTTCTGCGGCCTTGAGCGTGCCGATCGGGTCGGGCAGCAAATACTTGGGGTCGGGAATGACTTCTAGTTTGACAAAGTTGTTGTCTTCTTGCCCCAGCAGCTTGGCCATCTCTCGACCTAGTCGGGCGACTCGAATCGCTTCTTCTGCGTTGGTACAGCCTGCCGTGTTAGGCAGCATCCAGATTTTGTTCCAGTCAATGGCCTGGGCCAGTCCCTCATGACCGGGGGCGTTGGTCTGCACCCGACGTACCGCCACGGTCACAATTTGGCTGCCGCTAGCCGCCAGGCTGGCTCTCATGGTCTCAAAGCTGTCAAATTTGCCCGTACCGGTCATCAGCCGTGATGAAAAAGACCGCCCGGCAATCACCAGTGTGTCCTGCGTAGCGGGCGGAGCAGAAAGAGTTTGCATAGGTGTCGGCGTTAAAAAAGATATGGGCTGGGCTGAGTTAGAAGCGGTCAAATCATGAACATTGGCAGAATTCGAGCGGGCTTTACTTTCTTGGGGTTTCTGCGACACAGCTGGATGAGACTCCTCTATAAACCGCGCCCAATGAAAGGCCTCTAGTAGCGGGTCTGAGCGTCCTTGAATCGCACTGGCAATCAGCTTTGCCGTAATCGGCGTCAGCAACACCCCGTTGCGATGATGTCCCGTGGCCAGGGGGAGATTACTGCACTGACTGGGGCCTAAAATCGGCGCTTCATCGGGGGTGGCCGGACGATATCCCCACCAGCACTCCTGTAGCGGAAAGTCAGCCAAAGGCGGATACAGACGCGTGGCTTCATTCAGCAGCTGAGCGATACCGGCTGCCGTATTATGGGGCGCAAACCCAACATCTTCATTGGTTGCGCCCAGTACAATGCGTCCATCCTGACGCGGCACAATATAGATGTGCTCGCCGTACAGCACGCGCTTGAGTCTATAGGGAGAACTGGCGGGTGTTACCAACGCGGCCAGCTGTCCCTTGCGGGGCTTAATGGGGACGGGTAGCAAATCACTGGACCAGGCTCCGGCTGCTAGTACATAGTGCCCGGCCTGCTGCTGTCCTTGGGATGTCAGGATGCCTTGAATCCGGCGTTCCTGTTGTAAAAAGGCGTCAGCGCTCACACCTTCTTGAATGGTCACACCGCTTTCTTGGGCGGCCAAACGCAGGGCCTTGAGCAGGGCGCGGCTATCGGTCTGACCTTCTTCGGGATACCAGTAGCCTCCGGTGACCTCGGGGCTTAAATCCGGCTGGTAGCTTTGCATTGTCGCCTGGTTCAGGGGCGGGACCGACGGCGATGATAAAAGAGGAGCCAGGATACCACAGGGCCAATAGCCAGCATCCTGACCAGTTAGTTTTTCAAGCTTGTCGCTCCAATCTGGGTACAGAGCCAGGCTGCGCTGACTGAGCTCTAAAAGAGGGCCGCTGAGTTTTTCGGCCTGGGGAGCCAGCATGCCAGCCGCTGCATGACCGGCAGCCGCCTGAAAGTCACGGCTGAGTACGGTTACCGTAGCGCCCTGCTGACGGAGTTCGAGTGCGATCGCAAGTCCAATAATGCCGCCACCAACCACCAGTACATCTGCCTGACCCATGAGTTTCAATTAACTACTTTTGCTAAATATAACGTTGGCCATACGGGTTAGAACAATCCATATCCTGGGTACACCTCAAGCGATAGCGTCATGTGACCCAGGTGACCCAGGCGAGCCGTTCGCTGCCTAATCTATCAGGTGTTTACTGTAAAACAATGGCGGCAGGGCTCCCCAGCCTCAGACCGTCGTTACCAAAGGGCTCGAATCGGTTCTTCTGGAGTCGTGGTTGCTGCGGGAGCCGGTGCTGGCGTTGCCGCAGGCGCTGGCGTTGCCGCAGGGGGATTTGCTTCTACCGGTACACCATCCGTATCGTCACCGGTGGGCGCACCAAAATTGGGGCTAGCTCCAGTTGTTTGACTTGGAATTTGCCGTTGAGGAATATTGCCTGCTTTTTCTAAGGGAGTTTGGGCGCTTACAAACGAATCGCCTTCAGCTTCTGTGGAATTAACCGCAACTGTCTCGTTGTTGGGGTTTTGACCAAAGTTGGTTTGAGCTGCTGGGCTGTCGTCGCTGGTGCCATCAACTCGCGAAATGACGTCATTGGAGGCGCTAGTGCCATAGATCGCCATCAGGGAAATTGCAGCTAGAATGCCGCCCAAGATAAACTTATTCATAGACCTAATGCTCTCCTCACTAATGCGTTGTTACTCGCTGCCGGATCACTGACCGTGTAAGCGCTATAACTTTAACAACTTTGCTCCCATTTGCACCAAAAATCAGAGGCTCTACCACACCTCTTTTTGCCCCTGTCCCCAAAACTGATCGTATTTAGTCACAGTGACATCTCCTAGAACCTGAGTCTGACAGGCTAGGCGCAGGGGGCGTTCCGCCTGATGGGGCGGCAGCGAACGTCGTCCTCGATCCTTCCAGTTAGCGGGGGACACATGTCCTTCAACCATGACGGCACAGGTGCCACAGCTGCCAATACCCCGGCAGTTAATCAAGTTAGCCTTGCCGTTATATAGGGCAATATTGTGTTCTAAAAGCACCCGTCGTAAATTGGCACCGGTTTCACAATCAACGGTCTTACCTTGAGCAGTCACTTTTGGCATGGGCGTTATTAGGTTAAGAGTTTCAAACTAAAACCAAGTTTTTTAGGCATGGGCGCTATCCGCGACCATCCAGGTAGTTTGATAAGTAACAGTCTAAATGCGTAAAACACCGAAACAGCGTGACATAAAAAATCTCCCAATACCTCGGTTGCTCCTGACTCTGACTCGCAGGCATTCAAAGGTTTTCTTGGTTTTTAGATCATTTAAAACACACTGCTGCTGGAGTGCAGTAGAAAAGTCTCCTTCAGGTGGATGTATAAAATACTGCTCAATCTCCCTGTTTAGCAGGGATTGTCGATATTAGAACGCTACTTATTTTGGGTTGTAGATAACTTCATCTAAGGTCTAAACTTTGCCATAGGGTCTTTAAATTTCAAGTTAAGCTTTGTTCAAAAGATAAAGAAACTTCAAAATCTGCGACTCAGCACTTACCACAGGTAGCATCCCAGTTCAATCACAGCTTCATTTTCTAACTTGTGTTTTCTGTTGCTATGTCTCCCCAAAACCAGCTTTGGATCTATGACACGACTCTGCGGGACGGTGCTCAGCGCGAGGGGCTGTCTCTCTCCGTTGAAGACAAGCTCAATATTGCTCGACGCCTCGATGATTTAGGGATCCCCTTTATAGAAGGGGGATGGCCAGGCGCTAACCCTAAGGATGGGCAGTTTTTTGCTCAGCTCCATCAGCAGCCGCTAAAGCAGGCTGAGATCGTTGCTTTTTGCTCCACCCGACGCCCCAGCTGCCCGGTGGAAGAAGATGTTACCCTGGCGGCGGCTTTAGCCGCTAGAACCCGATGGGTCACGCTATTTGGTAAATCTTGGGATCTGCATGTTACCGAGAGTCTAAAAACCGATCTCAACGAAAATCTATCGATGATTTATGACTCCATTGCCTATCTGCGCAAGCAGGGGCGACGGGTCATCTATGATGCTGAGCATTGGTTTGACGGTTATCTAAACAATCCAGCCTATGCCGTACAAACCTTAGAGGCGGCTATTCGAGCCGGGGCTGAGTGGCTGGTTTTGTGTGATACCAACGGCGGTATGCTGCCCCACCAGGTCACCGATATTGTTCGCACCGTGAGTCAGTGGCTCACCACGCTAGGGCTAGAAACCCTGCCTCGATTGGGTATTCACACCCACAACGATGGAGAACTCGCCGTTGCTAACGGGCTGACTGCCGTACTAGAAGGGGCTGCTATGGTGCAGGGCACCATCAATGGCTACGGCGAACGCTGCGGCAATGCCAATCTATGCTCACTAATTCCAAATTTGCAGCTCAAGCTAGGCTACGGCTGCTTAGCTGCTGAAAAACTAGCGATGCTGGCCGAAACCAGCCGCTATGTCAGTGAAGTGGTCAATCTGGCTCCTGACGACCATGCGCCCTATGTGGGACTGTCCGCGTTTGCTCACAAGGGCGGGATTCACGTTAGTGCAGTGGAGCGTAATCCTAAAACCTATGAACATGTTGAACCGACTGCGGTGGGTAACGCTCGCCGGATTGTAATTTCTGACCAGGCCGGGCTTAGTAACATTATGGCGAAGGCTCGTAGCTTTGGCCTCAAGCTAGATCGGACTAATCCTGCTTCTCGGCAGCTATTGCAGCGACTCAAGTACTTAGAAGACGAGGGCTATCAGTTTGAAGCGGCAGAAGCCAGCTTTGAGCTTTTGATGAGGGACGCCTTGGGTCAGCGACCGACCATGTTTGAGGTGCAAGGGTTTCAAGTTCACTGTGAGCGGATGCCCGGCGCTGCGATTAATCGTGCTCCAAAGATGCCGACAGAGGGCTATTCTCTCGCTACGGTCAAAGTTGCCGTAGAGGGTAAAAATTTGCTGCATGCCGCTGAGGGTAACGGTCCGGTAGAAGCGCTAGACCATGCTCTGCGCAAAGCACTAGAGCGATTTTATCCAGAGGTGGAGCGGTTTTATCTGACAGACTATAAGGTCCGTATTTTGGATAGTGCTTCGGGGACGGCTGCTAAAACCCGAGTGCTGGTGGAGTTTAGCGATGGCAACCGCCGTTGGACAACGGTCGGACTGTCGCCCAATATTCTAGAGGCGTCCTATCAGGCTGTAGTCGAAGGTCTAGAATATGGTCTGCTAAAGCTGCGATCGCAAGTAAAAGCTAAGCTGGTAGCGTGTCAATCTTGATGCTACTCACCCTTTTACCTATCCTCTCCCATGCACAACTGGACCTGGCAAAACTGGCAGGGTAAGCCCTACTTGACCTGCGATCTCATTGCTCAGCCCCATGGCTTTTTTACGTCGGTCTTTGGTACTCAAACGCCCGAAACCTTGACCGCTGCCCTGCAGACAGAGGCCGAGGTCCTACGCACCAAGCAGGTGCATGGCAATATTGTTCTGTCGCCAGCGGACATTAAAGCCGGGACCAGAGCCCTGGTAGCTAGCGGTGCCGGGGCTGCCACTGATATTCAGCGGCCCCACGCGGATGGCTGCTTTAGCCACCAGGCGGGACAGGCCGCCTGGGTTTGTACTGCAGACTGTACACCTGCATTAATTGCAGACACCCGTACCGGGCAGGTCGCCGCTGCCCATGCTGGCTGGCGCGGCACGGCGCAAAAAATTGTGCCAGTTGCGATCGCCAAACTTCAGGCTCAAGGATCTCGGCTGCAGGACTTACGAGTACTGCTTGGCCCTGCCATTGCTGGAGATGTATATCAGGTGGGGGAGGATGTTGCCGCTGAAACTGGCAGAAGCATCGTCAGCTCTGATAGGGGGGCCACCGATGCCGCCATCGTTGAACATTTACTCAGCCTGGCGCAATCGCCTCTGCTGCCGGATAGCAAACCTGGTCATGTCCGACTAGACGTGCGTCGGGTTAATGAAATTCAGCTAGAGCAGCTGGGGCTTTCCCCTGAGCAGGTGGCTACGGCTCCTCACTGCACCTATCAAGAACCTGAGCGATTTTTCTCGTACCGGCGGACTCAGCTAAAGCAGGTGCAGTGGTCTGGCATTGTCAGTATCTGATGACAGACATCACAACTGCTGGGTCAGTCTTTTTGCGGCAGCCAAGCCCGATCGGTAGGCGGCCTCTAGATTAGTAACTGAATTTGGAGAACACCAGTCGCCGCCGCCGATGAGACTGGGCCATTTTGTCATCAACATTGTTTTTGGGTAGGGATGTCGCACGGTGCTGTATCGCCAGCGATGCAGACGATAGTCTGTCGGTGCAGCCAGTCCCGGTACTATTGTCGCAGCCGCTTTCACCATTTGACTGACTGTGGCCTGCTGTAGTGCAGCCGTGGCGCCATCGGAGCTGATGGCATCCAGCTGACTAAAGTACTGTGCGGCAAAATCAGCCTGACTTTGAAAAAGCAGCGCGTTGATACCTGGATGCTGTTTTGGTTTACTGCTGTCTAAGGAAAGCCAGCTGAGCACCGGATGTTTGCTCGCTATATACCAGCCTCTTAGATGCTCCAACGGCGGCAGCTCTGGGAGCGTGTCGTAGGTGGCCATCAGACTTAGACAGGGCCGATAGTCAACGGCTACGCCGTCTGTCTGAGCATCTAAGGGTTGCAGCAGGGGTAAAACCTGGGGCGCAGGGATAGCTAAAACAACGGCATCTGCCGAGACGGTGATGTCACCCGCTGAGGTCGCCGCTACCAGCTGCCAGCCGGAAGCCGTTTTGACCAGCTGAGTGACTCGGTGCTGCCGCCGAATATCGCAGGAGCGAGCCAGGTATTTTGCGATCGCATTAATCCCTCGCTCGCTACAGTAGATTGCACCTGCCTGGGGTCTTAGTTCTTCCCTATCCCAAACAAATCCTTGGGCCATCCAGGGATGGATAATCCCCTGCTGAATAAGCTCTGTCGTCAGCGTTTGTAGTTCAGCGCAGTCTGGAGCCCAGTAGCGCAGACCCTGATCGACAAAGCCGCTGCCCTCTATTCGGCGAGTGGCCAGACGACCGCCCACCCCGCGCGACTTTTCTAACCAAAAAACTGTGTGGCCAGCAGCCTGTAAACTGCGCCCACAGACTAGCCCAGCGATACCGGCTCCGACAATGGCAACTGTCACCATAGCTTTGAGCTATCTACGCGGCTGTAATTAGCGCCAGCTCCATCTGCTCATCGGTCATGGGATTAATTTCAGCGCGAATATTGGGACCAAAGAATTTTTCGATTTTGTCGTGCTTTTCCTGCCAGGTCTCTAGGGGCATATAGGGCGAGTCAAATTCTAAGATCAGCGCGTAGGCTCCGTCGCGCAGCTCTTCTCTTAGACCGCTGAGAACCGGTCGCTGTTTATCATTAGGACTCAGACCCAGACGCTCTAGTGCGATATCAAGGTGCGCGTCTTGACCGTAGCGGTAGCGGGTGACATCTTTACGTACCTGATTTTGAGTTTGGGTGGCCGTTTTGTCCCGCAGATCGACGACCGTAGCGCTGGGCTCTTGAGTATAAGGCACGGGCTCTAGCTCAGCTGCTCGCAATGCCGCTCCCCCTAGCAATACGGGTATTCCGTAGAAAAAACCGGCCAGATTTAAGGTGGCCATATCCTTAAAGTAGGCGACAAAGCCAACGATGGTCAGGATAGAACCAATGGATAGTAAAACACCACCAAGGGGAATTTTGCGCAGCATATGTAGAGTAAAAATGAAATTAAGTGGTGAGCCGTCATAAACGGACTAAGTCCATAGTAATAGCCTGTCGCACTTTCTCATCCCTGGCATTAATCACCCAAATTTGCTTATTCTGAAGTCTGTAGACGTTGCGAGACGACAGCACCATGACCCTAGAGATGATCAAGATTCAGATTGAGCAGATCAAACTTAAACGCAGCTCCCTACTCCAGCTGCTAGAGCAGCCTAACCTGGGTACATTGCGCATTGATGTCAATCAGGCTCTAGAAGAGATGGATGACTTGCTAGACGAATTTGAGCGCGTCTTTCAAGAAAAATCCCAGGCGTAAAAGCGATTTTGTGGATGTGCGCTTTTAATTTCTTTTTTTAAGACAACCGTTCAAACTACTTGTTAGATAATTCGCGCCATGGCAACCTACTCTGTTGAAATCAAGCATCAAGGCTCTGTTCAAACCATCACTGTCGATGGCGAGCAAACGATTTTAGCAGCGGCTCAGGCCGCTGGTCTCGATCTCCCCACCTCTTGTAGTGCGGGGGTGTGTACCACATGTGCTGCCTTGATCACCGCAGGCAGCGTTTCCCAAGAAGACGGTATGGGAGTCAGTCAGGAACTGCAAGACCAGGGATATGCGCTGCTGTGTGTGGCCTATCCCACATCGGATATTAAGCTAGAATCTGAAAAAGAAGACGAGGTTTATCAGGCGCAGTTTGGCCAATTTCAAGGATAGGGTCAATATGACGGTCAGCGATGGACCTAGTAATGGCTTCCCCAATATGGCCCAAATATCGCCCCTAGCTACAGAGTTTGTGTGCATCACGGTGCCCTTAGCGACCAGCGGTCCTCAGCTCAGGGATACGATTGAGACCCAGCTGCGCGACTATGGTGACCCCCTGAGATGGGCGATTACATCCGTAGAGGATGCTACGGCTCATGTCGAAGCTGTAGTGACCGTTGCTGCTGACCCATCGTGAATCGACCCCATACTACGGTGATGATTGTGCCGACGGGAGTGGGGGCTGCCATTGGTGGCTATGCCGGAGATGCGCTGCCAGTAGCTCGTGCGATCTCAGCCGTTACCGATCGACTCATCACCCATCCCAACGTGCTGAACGGGGCTCAGCTCTACTGGCCGTTGCCCAATGCCTACTACGTTGAGGGATATGCCCTAGACCAGTTTGCCGCCGGTCGCTGGCAGCTTCATCCGGTCCATCAAAATACGATTGGTTTGGTGTTTGACCGGGCGATTGAAGACGACCTGCGCTGGCGACATTTGCAGGCGGCAGATGCGGCCAGGGCGACTCTAGGTCTAGATATTCAGGGCTATGTCACTACCGATACTCCCCTGGGAGTTCAGCTAAAGCAGGCCAACGCTGCGACCTGGGGCACTCTAGCGGCCCCTGATAGTCTGCTACGCGCTGTGGATCAGCTGCTCCAAACCGGCTGTACGGCCATTGCTGTCGTAGCGCGCTTTCCGGACGATGTGGGGAGTGACGCGCTGATGGCCTATCGCCAGGGAGACGGCGTCGATCCGTTAGCCGGGGCTGAAGCCGTGATTAGTCACTTGGTGGTACGGCAGTTTCATATTCCCTGTGCCCATGCGCCGGCCCTGCAGCCGCTGCCGCTGGACCCCACGATTTCACCTCGATCTGCGGCTGAGGAAATTGGCTACACGTTTTTGCCCTGTGTGCTGGCCGGTCTGAGTAAAGCGCCCCAGTTTAGTTCAGCGCCTCAGCCCCACAGCATTAGCGCTGGCGAAGTGGATACGTTGGTCGTCCCGGCCAGTACCTTAGGCGGTAGTGCGGTCCTGAGTTTGAGCCATTCTCAGACGCGAATTATCGCTGTTCAAGACAACACCTCAGCGCTGGCGGTGGATGCGGCGGCGCTAGACCTTAAGGTGATGCCGGTACGCTCTTATTTAGAAGCTGTGGGTGCGATCGCAGCCCAGCGAGCCGGGATTGCTCCTGCCGCATTAAGCCCAAATATTTCGCCGCTGCCGTCCCTATCGTCCCTATAAACTAATGAGACTGGGCTGCTACTAGGGAACAGGTATCTCCGTCTATCTACCGACTTCGTCAGGTTTCCATAAAGTTTGTTTCAACATTCCTAAGATAAATGAGAAAACCCTCTAGACCGTCTCCTTACTTGACTATGCTAGAAGACTAGCATTAGCCAATTCTGAGAGTCCTATGTCTACTTTGAGCGTATCGCCCCAGCCCCAGCTTCAAATGGCGTGCCGCATTGAACAAGATGAAATCATCGAACTCAATACTCCTGAGCAGGCGTGGCAAATTTGCTCTGGCACAGTTGCTTTGTGTCGCACCATCGATGGTATCCGCCGTTGCTTTTTCACCGCCCATGCGGGAGAAGTTATTTTTGGCGTCGCTGCCCAAGATAGTGAGCTGGTTGCGATCGCAATCGAACCCGTTGTTATTACCGCTATACCGTAACGGCCTGTAGCACCCCTGCCATTTCATCGTCAGTGTTCCATGCCTGACCATCTAAGGCCATTTGTTCAATCAGGCTAGCCAGCCGTAGTGCTTTGAGCGCCTGCTCACCCCCAACAGACGGTTTACCACCGCCTCTAGCACAGTTTACAAAGTGTTCTAACTCCGCGTGGAGCGGCTCGATGTTACTGGTGTAGACCTTTTCAATCAGACCATCTTGGCGATAGAGCACCTGACCATAGTCAGTCATTGTGTTCGCCGTCGTTTGCCGATGAATCAAAATCTCATTGTTTAAAAAATCTGCCTCAGTGAGCGAATTTTGACAGTGAGCGGCAATACTACGGATTTTACGATGGGTTACCTTACTAGCCGTTAGGGTGGCAACAATGCCATTGGCAAACCCCAGGGTGGCCGTCACATAGTCCAGGTAGGGGGAATCTCCCGCTCGGCTACCGCTGGCCGTAAGTTTAACGACGGGCGCTTCTGCCAGCTCCAGCAGCAGATCGATGTCATGAATCATCAGATCTAGCACCACCGAGACATCGTTGGCTCGCTGAGAATAGGGGCTCATACGGCGAGCCTCTAGGGCTAGCAGTTTTTCGGTTTTCAAAACCTTGTGGAGTTCTTGAAATGCCGGGTTAAAGCGCTCAATATGCCCAACCTGTAGAATGCAGTTAGCAGCGGCAGCGGCATTGACCAAAGATTCAGCTTCAGTGATACTGGCGGCAATCGGCTTTTCAATCAGCATGTGCACACCTGCTTGTAAGCAGGCCATCCCCACCATGTGGTGAATTCGTGTGGGTACTGCACTACAGACCGCATCAACCTGCTTGAGCAGCTCGTCGTAGTCTTCAAAGAAACGGACGCCGTACTTGCCTGCGGTTGATAACCCCCGCTCAACGTAAGTGTCGGCAATACCCCCCAGCTGCACGTCATTGAAGCGGCTTAGTACCCGGGCGTGATGCTGTCCCATATTGCCCACACCGATCACACCGATGCGGATCAAGTCTTCATGCATATCACTTGCGATTTGAGAATCTCGTTGTTGCACGCCAGGGGTCCCTCACTCCAGAGAGCTATACGCCCTCAAAATGACTTTACTTTCCTTAAAGTCAACCAGATATTACCACAGCACCCATAGGTTCTTCGGCTGACTATTGCCGGAGGTTTGTGGCATTGCATGTTGACGCCCGCTGTTCAGCAATTGTGGCGATAGTCGTCCATTGCCATGTCGGGTATTGTGTCAATTTCCAGGCTGTCTGCGGGGAATCCGTCGCCGTAACGGTACCTGCCGACGGGTAATTTGAATCTGCTCTAGTTTAGGCCCTTTAACCGTCTTAACGGTAAAGACCAGATCGTCGCCGTAGTTGAGCTGGTCCCCTGCCCCGGGAATTTTTTGTAGGGAATGGATGACAAATCCTGCCAACGTTTGGTAGTCATCTGTCGTTGGTAGCGATAGGAAGAACTGTTTATTGACAGCGTCGATTTCTATTTGAGCCGATACCAGGGCTGAATAGTCATCTAAATAAGTAACGTCTTCTAGCACGATCTCATCTTCATCGCCAATGAGTTCAGCGGTCACGTCTGCCCAGGTGACTAGCCCAGCGGTCCCCCCATAGTGATCTACCACAATCATCATGGAGTGGTTCAAGCGCTGCATCCGACTGAGCAAATCACTTAATGGGAGATCTGTCGGCACTACCCGCGCGGATTTCATCCAAGGGGCGACTGGCGTTGTCAGGCTCAGCTGTCCTTTGGCCAGCGGTTCTGCCATCGCCTTAAAGTCTAGAATGCCGCTGATATTATCTAGGGAATCCCCCAGCAGGGGAAACTGGGAATAGCCTGTTTCCACCACGATGTTGAGTAAGTCTTGCCAGGTGGCGGTGTCTTCTAGCGCCACAATTTGAGTCCGGGGCACCATGATGTCTTCGACGGTAAAATCCCGCGTCTCAAAGACGTTGTTAAGGATTTCTCGCTCTTCTTGGTCTAGCCCTAAGACAGCGGTCGGTGTGCTGATAATCATCTGTAGCTCGTCAGAGGTGAGCTGGGCGTCGAACTGCCGTCGGTTCTGGAGCCCGACCAATCTTAAAAATCCCTGGGTCGACAGATTTAAAAGCCAGACAACGGGGGAAAACAGTCGGGCTACGGCAAGACTGACCGGTCCTAGGAATCGTGAGGTTTGTTCTGAATAGCTCAGAGCTAAGGACTTTGGTACCAGCTCTCCTAACACAATTTGTAGATAGGCCAGGGTCCAAAAAGCCACTATGAGGGCAATCCCATGGGATAAGAATGTAGCTGGCAGGGGCAGCTCATGTAACCAGCGGTGGAGCAGCAGCGCTAGGGTATCTTCTCCAATCCATCCCAAGGCCAGGCTGGCCAGGGTAATCCCAATTTGGGTGGTGGGCAGCAGCTGCTCAATACTTTGCTGCAGACTCTGTACGGTTTGAGCCTGAATATCACCGACCGCAGCTAGTTGATTAATTCGTGAACGTCGTACCGATACAATCGAAAACTCTGCTGCTACAAAAAAAGCATTCAGAATAATCAGCGCTGCGATTACCAATAGACGAACCACGACACCTGAAGCACTAATGGGTGATAACCCACCACCTACGGTATCTAAACCTTGCACGGTAACCACCTGCCCGCTAAGGGGTTAGGTTTTATATGTTGCATTGTTGAACTACTCGGCAGTCTCCAAACCACCTTCGATACGAGCCTTAATATTTTTGAGGATATCCTCTTCCTTGAGTAAGACAAAATCACTGGTTTGGGTGGTGCCTCGACTGGCGGTTGATGCGCTGGCCGGTCGAGTTTCGGGCTGTCGAATTCCGATGAGAGCCTGCCGCCCGAGTGAATATCCCCAAGAAGCGCTGACAATACCTGAGCCAAACATGGCCGCCAGCAGGATTAAGGTAAATGCGATCGCTGGATTAATTCTCATGGGGTCAGACAGTACGGCAGTATTGCAAAATACTTGGACAGCAATAGTAATCGATTGCTAGAAACTTTGCTCTATCAAATCAAATATATCAAAAACTATTACTCAACCACTTTGAGGAGTTGGCTGTGATATAACAAATCTAATGGTCATTAATATGCCATTAAACCAGGGTTGGCCGAGCGGATGAGGCAGCGAACTCATAATTCGCCTTAGGCAGGTTCAACTCCTGCACCCTGGATTGCTCACCAGACCCCCGGTTTTTGCTAGAACCCCGGTTTTTTGTGTGAGATCTGAGCACAGCTTCAGGATTTTACAAAAACCGGGGGTCTAGGCGGACTAACGTCTGGGCAGCGGTTGGAAGTTTAGCTCGCTACCGACAACGCGACTGCGCGACTGCGCGGCTGGCATCCGCTGCAGTGAGGTGTTGTAGGGCGTCGCCAGATCGGGCACCCGCAGGGTGGGGGTGTTTTGTGTCTGCAATATCAGCAGCTCTTTGTAAGCTTCAAGAATTGCATCGCTGTTGCGATCTAGCTCTAGCTCAGGAAATGCCGATCTGCCCGGTACGCCTAGGCCAAAGTAATGAGCCGTCTGCCGGAAGCTGCTACGGTCGCTGGAATAGTCGCCGCTCTCGGCAGCTCCAATTTCATCCATTGTTTCTAGCACGGACGGCTCGTTATTGCTTTGAACCTGGGCATTGGCACGGGCTGTCATTGCTGAGAAGGATGCGATCGCAACGGTCGCACCGAGTACTAGTCCCTTAAGTTTCATAATGGGTCTTACCTCACAGTTTGGGGTATATAGTACCCCGGTCCATAAAAATCGATAAACTGACTGATATCCAGCAGCTAATAATGAAGCCGCCCAAAAATCAAGCAAAATTGCTCAACCAATTTGGCCTTCATCTTATCTGTTTTGATAACTTTTGCAACGCTTTTTAGGTATATTCTTCATCGCGCTGCGCTGCTTCTACAATGCCCACCGATTATTCCATCTTTACCACCATGGCTCCAACGCCCATTGCCTCAGCGACTCTTGCCACCATCAAACAACAGCTGCTGGATTTAGTTTGCACCGATGCTTACAAAGAGGGTGACTTTGTCCTGTCATCGGGTCAGCAAAGCAGCTACTACATCAATGGCAAACTGGTCACACTGCATCCTCAAGGCGGTCAAATGGTCGGTCGAGTCATGCTCGACTATTTAGACGATGACATTGTTGGTGTGGGAGGGCTAACCCTGGGAGCCGACCCGATTGTGACCGCCGTCAGCGTTGTTGCTGCCTACGAAGGCCGCTCTATCACCCCTCTCATTGTACGCAAAGAAGCCAAAGGTCATGGCACCCAAGCCTATATCGAAGGGCCGGTCTTACCCGAGAAAAGCAATGTCGTGATTTTAGAAGATGTTGTTACTACCGGACAGTCTGCCATGAAAGCGATCGTCCGTTTACGAGACGCTGGCTACACCGTCAATCAGGTGATTTCACTAGTTGATCGACAACAGGGAGGCGCTGAATACTACATGCAGAACAATATTGACTTCAAAGCAGTTTACAAAATTAGTGATATTCAGTCTCGTTGGCAAGAATTACAGACCTAATCGATTTAGGCGTCTGGCATCTGTACATTCCGGAAGAAAACAACACATCTTTATAGTTGTCAAAATCACCCGTGAGGGTACTGGCAGCCGAGTTTACGACGATTAGATTTGAATCAGATAACTCGTTTATTAGGTTTTCGGTGCATCCAGCATCAGAACAATCTAACGTTTCGTGTAGGAAGATTTTTATGTCTGATCGTCGTCAAGAATCCTATGCTGTTCGTCTAGAAGCAGCTGAGCTAGCCAGAAGTCGTCAGCATCCTGAGCATAAGGCCAATGGAGATGAACAGCGCTACGCTGGGGACAAATACTTTATGTCCTTTACTAAGGGCCTGCCCCACAACCCACACACAGGGTTGTTGCAAGATCCTCAGGACTTTGTAGAATTTCGCCGCGCCATTGATGATGGGTTTATCGATCCATTTACTGACCGGGTTCGCCACGGTGCTAAGTTCCAGGTAAATGGCACAACGGGAGCAGTTGAACCCGAAACCAATCTAGACAATATTGGGAAACTAAGACAGTGGGAAGCCCCAACCGCTGGTGTAGTATATGAACTCGAAGGCCCTGACGCTCAGGCTGTGACCATGGCTCCCGCTCCGGCGCTGCTGGATGAAAATGGTGATGTTAACCCCGAGCTGGCGTTGGAAATGGCCGAGGTTTATGAGTTAGCTGTCCTGCGAGACCAGTCTTTTAATGCGTTTGAAAACGGTCAGTCTACTGGGGAAATTGATAGTGCGATCGCACGCCTCAACTCCCTCTCCTACGTTGGCAATCAAACTGGACGTCCTCGCAAAGTCAATGACGCAGGTCAGCTTGACGCCCAGACTATTTTCCGAGGGTCTTCTCCTGGTGTTGAAGTCGGACCGTATCTCTCTCAGTTTATGCTGATTGGCAACACTGACCAAAACGGTGGTGGCAGCGTTGCCGATGGCAAAATTACCTATGGTGTCCTACAAATCGATCAGAAAGTTCCCATTGCCGAACCCTGCAAAGACTACATGATCACCATGGCTGACTATGTTAGCGTGCAGCGGGGAATTGACCCACCCGATGAAACCTATGGTGAGAAAAAGGGTGTACCCGTTGTGGCTCCCAATCGCCCTCCCCGTCGGTTTATCTCCACACCTCGCGATCTTGCCACCTACGTCCACTATGACGCTTTGTATGAAGCGTACTTAAACGCGTGCATTGTCTTGCTGGGTATGGGAACTCCTTTTGACCCAGGCTTTGCGCAGCTCTCTGGTGGAACGACCTTTGTTGGGGGTAAAACCACTCGCCGCAACGCTGGCGGATTTGCGCTTTATGGCGGTCCCCATATTCTCAACTTGGTAACTGAGGTGGCAACACGAGGGCTAAAAGCCGTTCGCTTTCAAAAATTCAACAATCATATTCGTCTACGTCCTGAAGCCTTAGCTGCCAAAGTCGAGCTGCTACGCTGTGGTGCCAAAGTACCAGCTGCCCTAGCCATCGACATTGGCAAGCTCAAGCATGCTTTAACCAGTACACTCAAAGCAGTTGAAATCGGTCCTGGTAAAGGCACCCATTTTCTACCCATGGCGTTCCCTGAGGGGTCGCCTATGCATCCAGCCTATGGTGCTGGTCATGCGACTGTTGCGGGTGCCTGTGTCACTATCCTGAAGGCGTTTTTTGATACGAGTACTGTTTTAGCCAAAAGCAGCAATGGTACCGTCGCCTTTAAGCGAGAGGAACATGGCGATACCCCTGTTGTTTTCCGCGCTCCTGAGCTGTCTCATCCCTCCACCGGAGAGGGTGCCCCGACAGGTGACCTGGTAGAATCTAGCTGCAGTGAGTTTCTTACCCTTGAAGGAGAACTCAACAAGCTCGCAGCTAATATCTCCATCGGTCGCGACATGGCGGGTGTTCACTACTTTAGTGACTACTACGACAGTCTGCGCATGGGTGAGCAAATCGCTGTTGGCATTCTTGAAGAGCAGGCTCTGACCTATTCCACTGATCCTTTCGTGCTCTCCGTGCCTACCTTTGATGGTGACATTGTGAGGATTGGTGGCCGATGAGTCGTTTACCCCGTCGGCCCTCGCGGGTAAAGCCGCCCCTGCGGGGGCGGGCAGCCACCCAACATTATCGCGGAGAGTTTGCCCCTGTTGCCTCTGTACGTCGTCCGCTAAGGGCCTATGGTTCTAGAACGCTGTTGCCCTCCCAGGAGAGAAAACAGTCTGTCGTATGCAAGCCAGAGCCGGACTCTTCTACTCCCAAGCCGCCGCCCAGCCTATACGCGGACTTAGTCAAGTTTTACAAGAGCTGGGTAAGGTTCTTGCAAGACTTAAACCAACCTTGGCAGTGGTTGTTAGCTATAGCAGTTGTTCTCACTGGCTTACTCTTATTGAGTCAGCTGAGATAGTCAGCTCTAGGCAGTGGCCTTATCTGACCATGTCTGACTGTCCCATAACAATTAAATAGTTCCCTTAACCTGCCGTGTAGTCGTTTTGTTGCTACATGGCAGGTTTGATATGAGACTTGATACTGTTAAATCAGCAGTTTTCATAGTTACCGGTTTCTTGGATCCGTAGGTGGATAATTTGCCAAGGTGGTATCTGCCAAAATTATCAATCCGTCATCATATTTAATGGGATCCAGCGTTTTCTAGATCTGGTTAGGTTGCGTCACTGTAAATCGCTCTTTATTGCCCTGTTTCTAGATATCTGCTTCAGAGACAGGCTGATAATTGGCTCTTCTACTGAACCACAGAAGAAGCAAGAGCTTTTAGAGAAATGCCTGGCCGCTGCAATCAATGTTGGGGTGTTAGATACAAGCGTCAATGCGATCGCAAAGAAGATAGGTACTAGTGGGCGAATGCTGATCCGGACATTCCGCAGGTTAGTCAGCACATCAAATAATATTTCTGGCAGGGAGCGCCAAGAAATTTCAGTATCTTCAGTCGTTCAGGCGAGAGGTTAGAGACCTGAGGATGCTCATCGAGCCAGACCAGATGAACCGCCTGAAACCTTTGGAAAATCCACCGTAAGGAGGGCGTTTGAGTCGGTCGCTTACGTTGGTCAAGGAGTGTTTCATTGGCCTGGTCTAAGGCTTGCCTCACCTGTCGTTGAGCTAGAGTGTACACCATCAGGGACAATCCCATAATGATGGCCAAGGCTGCAATGCGTTCAGGGGTTTTGAGAAAGACACTGGAGGTAAAAAACAAAGGATCCTTGAGAATACCGAAGCCTTGCTCAGAGACCGATTGCCCTTTGTAATCGGCAAGAATCATCTCGTCAGTCAAGGTGTCATCATCGATGACATTGGTGGCTAAAATGAAGCGCCCGGCCTTCCGCTTTGCTTGATGAATCGCGGCATCATCGGTGACGATTTGGGCCGTTATTCGATAGGTGACTTGGGTGGGTGTCGCGCCTGTTTTCGGACGTCCTGCCTGGGCATAGTGGTGCTGTTCAACCACCTCTAACTGGCTCAAACGATAATAGGGCCAGCGGGTGGCTAGGGCGTCGGCTTGGTGGCGAGCATCGGCTGCACAATTAAACTCAAGCGTCTGTTGACGACGCAGTTGTTTCGTCGCGTGGACGAGGTGTTTGGCAACCTGTTTATCCACCTGTTGGCAATCCGTCTCGACGCGTGTCTGATTCTCGACAACGCCCCACCCTTGTCGAATTCCGCCATAGGTTGTGCACACACGAGCCAGTCGATAGCCGTCACGTTCACTGGTCACAAAGGCCTCTGGAGCGATCTCGGTCACTACCGTTTGGGCGGCGGATAGCGTTAACGGGACACGGGTAATCCAACGCAGTGCCCCCAAAATGGCCAAGTTATCGGCACTGTATAAGGCACTGTCAGCCACCAGGATTCCCTCGATACTCCAGTGCTCGGCAAAGGTCTTTAATCGGTCTGCAAACACGGCTTTGTCGGATTGATTTCCACTGGCGACATCAAACGCCAAGGGAACTCCCCCATCGTTCGTACAGATTGTCTCCATCACAAACTGTTTTAAGTCAGGCCGATGGTCTTTCGAATAGCCATAGGTGATTTCGATACATCCGGGCTCCTCGTTCACGCTGTCATACGCGCCATGAACACTCAGACTACTACTATCGAGATGATAACGACGGCTATCTAAGCCAAAGGCTTGATAGGCGGCCATCGATATGACACTGAACAATTTGCTGGGTCCATACGCCCATACTTTGTCGAGTAATCGACCCAAATAATCATCATTCAGATGGGAGGATGCAATCCCCTCGCCCAGTAGGTGCTCCGTCGCTTTGCCAACAAAAAAATCTTCATACAGATACAATGGCGAGCTCACAAACCCTAATCCATTCAAAATCATGGCTTTGATGCCTTGTCCCGGACTCACCTTTTGCTGCACATGGGTGCCTAAACACCCATTCACAAGTGCTTCGAGACCGATTTGGTCTACAATCCCGGCAATGATGCCTAAGTGATCAATATCCTCGACACGCATCTTCTCTAACCGGCTCTGCAAAAACGTTACCGCTTAAATTACCTGATTTTCAAACTTAACCTGCGGAATGTGCGCATTACCTCTGAAACTTAAAGGATTTGCTGAAAATCGCGACGCCGCCTCAGTGATACACCGAGGCGGCTTAACTAGCTACCTTTTAGTAGTGCTAGTGAGCGAATTTCTCAAAACCTTGGGTTCATTCGGTCATAGCATTGAAGTCAAGAATCAGTAACACCTAAAAATAGTGATACAAGTTTCTAACTTGCCAACGGCAGCCTAGCCAATACTGTCTGACAGTTTTTGTGCCGACAACTACAAAATAGAGTTTCGTGCGTGGACCCATGCTGTGAGGCTTAAGCTGGGGGAGAGGGTGCACTCGTCAAGAGCCTGTATCATTTCGTCGTACCCAAATTGTTATGCGGTGTTGCTGTGCCAGTCTTGTCGAAGCATTGCCCATAGTTTGACATCTTCAAACACTCCCCACCTTTGTATGCGCTGACGCAATACTCCTTCTTGGATAAATCCATTTTTCTGTAACACTTTACCTGAACCTGGGTTGCGGACCATGTGGTACGCATAGAGCCTGTTAAGGGCTAAATCTCTAAACCCGAAACAAAGCATGGGCTGTAATGCTTCGCTCATATACCCTTGTCCCCACATCTCGACGGCCAGCCAAAAGCTCAATTCTGCCTGAGAATGTTCTTTTTCAATGGCTCGAATTTCGATAATTCCGCAAAATGCGTTGTCGTGTTTGCGCTCGATGATAAAAGCTGCTGAACGCCCTGCTTTGAACTCGGCAAGTTTTGCTGTGATGTATTGCTCGGCTGCACCCTTGGGATATGGGTGGGGAATCGAGAGCATGGTATTAGCAACAGCATGAACGCTCGCTGTATTTTGAATGGATTGTGCGTCTTTGGGAGTTAGCGATCGCAAAATCAGTCTATTTGTCTCTAAGGTAGATTGCGCGGGCATGATGCTACTTTGCCGCTAGCTGTGGGATAAATCGACCAATTAAAACTGCCATATCGGTATCTACCGTTCGCTATTGAGATAAGAAGTCATAAACTTTCGCTTGAACGAATTCAGGATTTTCCAGTTGGGCAAGATGCCCAGCATCAGGAACACTATCAAACGTCGAATTAGGTATGACTTTGTGCAGTTTTCGTCCCATTTCAATGGGGATCCAATTATCTTTCTCGCCCCAAAGTATGGATACTGGACATCTGATCTGTGAGTACTTCTGCTCTATCTCGTCAGTGTATTTCTAATCTGCTTGTGCAATCTGTCGATAGAATGCGGCTTTACCGTTTTCCGTGACCCAAGGCTCAACGAGCTTATCGAACTGCGTTTCATCCAGCAATTTGTGCATTGCACCACGTATATACGCTTGTACGATGGCCAGATGAATATAGTCAGGCACACCGGAAAAAGCTTCCTCGTGTTGCTGGACATGGGCGAAGAACGGTGACCCCCACGGAGCGAGTGCGACCACGTCAATAAGCTGTAAACTACCGAAATCGCATCCATGCAGCAGATGAGCGCGTAACGAAGCGGCCCCCCCAAAATCATGAGCAATAATCTTCGGTTTTTTTAAGCCCCAATGTGTCAAGAGATCTGCAAGGAGCCTTCCCTGAACATCTAATGATACGTTCTGAGATGGCCTCTTCTCTGACTGTCCGTAGCCAATAAAATCATAGAAGTGGACTCGATATTGCTCCGAGAGAAAGGGTATCAGTCGATGCCAGGTATATGATGACCAAGGCGTGCCGTGAACCAGAACGACATCGGCTCCGGTCCCCGAAATTCCAAAACGAACTGCCCCCTCTGCAGACGAGAAATTCTGATCCAGTTTCCAACCTTCCATGGCCAGAGCGCCTCACCGTCTGTTGAGGGCGTATTGTAACTCTCGTGGACACGCCCTAGCAATGAATATTTTTGGATCAAGCGTGTAGCTTCGTTTATTTTAATTTCGGTACGACAGACTCGGAGTTTGGTGAAGATAGGTCTTGTCGTTTAGCTGCTTCAAAATAAAGTCTGCAACGTCAGCCTGTGAGATTTTGAGATGAGAACTTTTGTCCGTATCCATGACATCGCCTGGTATCCGGATGACATCAGGGTGCTGAATCTCAAGTTTGTCGGGGGTGCGGTGATGTCATGTTCTTGCGATCGCTTGTGGAGCGGGAGCAAAAATTCTAAAATTGATGGAGTTATTGCTAATTTCGAGCAAATATCGGAGTTCTGTAACATTTGTTGCCCCGTTGATATCTCGCTAGGGAAGCCGCCGGACCTATGAGTGATTCGCCACAGCAGTTTGCAGCCCCTGATGTATTGGGCAACCAGATACTGCAGACAGAAACGATATACCTTGAGCATTTACAGTTTTCACCAGGTGAAGGCCGGGTTCACAATAAAAATAGCCATACACTGTTTGTCAATTTCACCCCTCGTCCGATTCATTATCTGCAAACTCAAGATGGCAAGACCCACACCGGGTTGTTTCGACGAGGCGACTTTACGCTGACTCCGACGGATATGCCATTCTTTGCTCGCTGGCAGGATACTGAGCACTGCCTACAGATTCAGCTTTGCGATCGCTTTGTGGACGCTGTCGCTGAGGAAACTCTGGCAGGCGCTGGCAGCCGTCTCACCCTGTACCCCGCGTTTCAAAGGCAGAATGGGCAGATAGAAGCCATCGCCACTATGCTGCTGGCAGAACTGCAGCAAGGCCAGCCGGGTGGCGCGCTTTATTTGGACTCTTTGGCCAACGTGCTGGCGGTACAGCTGCTGCGAAACTATGGCAGTAACCAGGCCAAACTGCCCAGTTATCAAGGTGGTTTACCTCCTCACCAGCTCAGCCGGGTGTTGGATTATGTGGATGCTTATTTGGTGCAAGACATCAAACTGGCAGATTTAGCACAGCTCCTAAGTATGAGCCCCTTTCACTTTGGGCGTTTGTTTAAGCAATCCATGGGGATTTCACCCCATCAGTATGTGATTCAGCAGCGAGTAGAACGAGCCAAACGCCGGTTAAAACAAACAGATAATTCAATTATTGAGATTGCCCTAGAGTGCGGCTTTAGCAGCCACAGCCACCTGAGCAAACAGTTTCGACGACTGACGGGGACAACCCCAAAAATCTATCGAGCCGGTTAGGCAACCTTTCGGCGTAGCTGGGTCGTGACGGCTTCCTTGGCTCGCATATGTTTTACATGTACTTTTTTTGCTGGTTTGTCCTAATCACACCAGCCGTCGATATAGAAGCATGAGTCCACCCATGGCCATCAGGGGTATTCCCGCAGTTCCTGGCTCGGGAACGCTGGGTGTAGCGCTATCATTGCTCTCTGCCCTAAAGTTATCAAAGGCAAATTCGGTTCCAGTGATCGAAAAATCATTGATATCGCCTTCTAGCATCAACGTTCCGAACTGGGTAAATGGACCAGAAGAGCCGAATAGGTCGATGCTAACCAGGGCGTCCCCAATGGTGGTTCCGTCGAGTTTTACCAGATCACTACCTGCGAATAGAGATTCGTCGTTTACTGCCAGCGTGACATTGCCATAGTTTGAATTAAAGGAAAAAGAAAGTGATTCCGTACCGGGAAGAAGATCCACGGCTACGCCAACTCGGTTTTGAAAGAAGAGGTGGTTACCCGAGACGGGGTCTCTAGCAAATGTCCCATTTTCCACGGTGATCCTGCCATCCTCGGTGGCATCTGCCGCGTTGATGATGGTAAATGCGATCGCGGATGACGTAATAGTGTTATTAGGCCCGCCGATAGGTCCAAAGAAATTATCGCCAGCCGTAAGGTCACTAAAGTCTGTGAAGGCTGCTTGAGCGGGTAGGACACTAAGCGACATCGTCGTCGCTAGTATAAGAGCCTTAAGCATCATGGCAATTCTCCTCGCGAGTCATCTAGTTGTCCATCATCCAGCTCTGTCACAACCAGCGGCATGATTATTGGTTGAGTCACCTCTTAGCTTTAAGGATACTATCGTGCAAGCTTGCGGCTTACCTAAATTTGTGTGCTATATGGTCTCTTCATCTTGTGGATACCCATGGCAAGCTTCAGCATAGCCAGCCCCTTGCTCCGCTCACTGACCATCAATGGGAAACCGTTCGTACTTTTTTGCTGAATTGTCTAACGACAACAAAGCTACAGGGGTGAGCAGAGACTTCATTGTTAACCTCCTTAGTGGCTAATTGTTGAATTAGTCATTACTTTCATCTTGATTATTTGGTACTAAACCCATCCAACACGGTCTTACCAATCGCCTTTCCGCTTTCCTGAAACTCATGGGCAGCCTTCAGGTTTTCGACATTGAGCATACCGCCATAGTTGTTGACCGTTGAGACGAGGGTGCCATTGTCTAGAAGCTCTGAAACCCTGTTTAAGAGATGCTGCTGCGTATCCATATCGTCTGTCTGGAACATCGACCGAGTAAACATAAATTCCCAGCTTAAGGAAAGCGCTTTAGGCTTTAGAGAAGCAACATCAAGAGAGCCCGGATCGTCGATCAGGGCAATATGGCCGCGGGGCTTGATTAGTTCTCTAATTGATGAAAAGTGATCTTTAGTGTGGGTAAGTGAGGCCACATATCGAGGAGCAATACCTAAAGCTTTCATCTCTTCTTCTAGTGGGTTGCGATGATTGACAATATGGTCGGCTCCCATCTTTGTTACCCAGGCGCGGGTGTCATCGCGGGATGCCGTAGCAATAACCGTCAGCCCCGTCAGTTTTTTTGCAAGCTGAATCAGAATCGAACCAACACCGCCAGCGCCGCCAACCACTAATAGCGACTCGCCACTGCCTTCACCTTCTTTTAGCCCCAGACTGTCAAAGAGAATCTCCCAGGCCGTGATGCTGGTCAGCGGCATACCCGCAGCTTCGGTAAATCCAAGCGACGATGGCTTTCTACCAACAATGCGCTCATCTACTAGCTGAAACTGGGCATTGGTCCCAGGACGGGTAACGTCTCCGGCATAAAATACCTCGTCACCGGGCTGAAACCACGTGACTGCCGAGCCCACTTCTTTGACAACCCCGGCGGCATCAAACCCTAAAATACGAAACTCGCCGTCCGGCTGTGCACCAGCTCGCAGTTTGACATCGACTGGATTGACGGAGATACCGCGTATCTCCACCAGCAGGTCGTTGGGACCAGGCTGCGGTATGTCCATGTCTAGCTCAACGAGGGCATTTGCGGCTGAGATAGGGCCTGCTGTCGTATAGCCAATCGCTTTCATCCTTATGCCTCCTTTTCAATCTACAAAGCTCGTTTTCGTCTCTACAAATGCAGTTTGATACGAACGGTGTGAGCCTCGCAAGCAACTTTATTCCAAAAGTAGGATGGTTAGAAACTTATACCTTCTTAATATTTAGAGGCGAATATTGGTTGATCTAGGCATCGCTTAACTCATACGGCTCCGGTAAGTGTTCGAAGTCACTAGATCACATCTGTTAACCCACTGAAGTATTACCAGAGTAATTACCAGACTATGGATTACGACATTATTATTATCGGCGCTGGCGCTGGCGGCGGCACAATAGCCTATGGATTGGCCCCGACGGGCAAACGTATTCTCGTGATTGAGCGGGGTGATTATTTACCGAAAGAAGAAGAAAATTGGGACCCAAATGAGATTTTTTTAGAAGGGCGCTATCAGGCTCCTGAACAGTGGTTGGATGCCCAGTCTCGTTCCTTTGATCCCCAGGCCTACTATATGGTAGGTGGTAATACAAAATTTTATGGTGCTACGCTGCAGCGGATGAGAGCCGAAGACTTTGAAACGCTGCACCATGCGGATGGAGAGTCTCCTAGCTGGCCGCTTGCGTATGATGAGTTTGAAACCTACTATACCCAGGCTGAAAGCCTGTTTAAAATTCACGGGCAGCGGGGCGAAGATCCCACACAGCCTTCTATGTCTGCAGACTATCCGTTTCCGGCGCTGCCCCATGAGCCTAGAATTCAGGAGATTAGCGATCGCATGAGCGAGCGGGGACTAAATCCGGTACATCTCACCTTGGCTGTGGACCGCAACGTTGATTCTCCCCAGGATGGACCCTGTATCCGCTGCAGTACCTGTGATCCCTATCCTTGCAAACTCGACGCTAAGCTGGATGCTCAGACGGCCTGTGTGGATCCGGCACTTGAGTACGATAACGTTGCTTTGTTGACCAATACTAAGGTCACTCGGCTGCTGACAACGGCTGACGGTCGCCGTGTGGATCGGGTGGAAATAGAAACTGATACAGGCTTGAGTATCCTATCGGCTAGCGTAGTGGTGGTCGCCTGCGGTGCGATTAACTCTGCCGCGCTGCTGCTGAAGTCTGCTAATGAGCAGCATCCAGACGGGCTGGCCAATAGCTCTGATCAGGTGGGGCGCAACCTGATGAAGCACAATCACTCGGCGCTGATTGCGATCGCACCTGAAAAAAATCAAACCGCGTTCCAAAAAACCTTAGGCATCCACGACTACTACTTTGGTGGACCGTTTCAAGACTATCCGCTAGGACAGATTCAGCTAACGGGTAAAGCCAACTGGCAACGGCTTAGCACTATGGCCCCAACCGAGCTGTCGCAGGATTGGCTCGACTATCTGGCCCAGCATTCTGTTGACTGGTGGGTCACCACAGAAGATCTTCCCCGTGCTGAGAATCGCGTTACGCTCAATGCCGATGGCCAAATTCAGGTTCACTTTACCCCCAACAACCTAAAACCTCACACTGAGCTCATCAGTCTATTAGAGCAGCACCTCAAAGAGCTGGGGTTCTATATGTTCTGGCATAAACGTATGGGTCTGGATGTGTTTTGGCATCAGGTGGGCACATGTCGCTTTGGCAACGACGCAGAGACAAATGTGCTTGACGCTAACTGTCGTGCCCACGATGTGGAAAATCTCTACATTGTCGATGCTAGCTTTTTACCCTCCATGGGGGCCATGAATCCCACTCTGACTATTATTGCCAACGCCCTACGGGTAGCAGGCCATCTCAAGACTGTGCTGTAATTTCTCGCAAATCATCCTTTTGCGGTATGACATTTACCCACCCTCGTGGCACCCTACGGATATCGTTTAGACGTTGTCAGAAAGGTTGCTAGCTATGGCGAACTGGTTTGGGTCAGCTTTGAAAGCCTCTAAAAGTGTGGCTAGCAGCGTTGGCAAGACCCTAGGTGAAACTGCTGCCGGACTAGCTTCTACCGCTGGAAAAACGGCTAGCAGCGCCGGTCAGACTATTGGTGAAACCTCATCTGATTTAGCCTCAGCCGCTGGCAGTTTAGGTAAAAACATTAGCGCTAAAACAACAAACCTGGTCCAAGCTGTTCGAGGCTGGCGTCCGTTTTCTGATGATGACACGCTGGCGTTTTTTGCGGTGCTATTCGCGGTAGCCGCCGTTGATAAACAGGTTAGCGAGGCCGAGCTGCAGATGATTCTGGCTAGCCCTGAAGCTAAAAACCTATCTGCTGATCAACAGAAAATCCTACAGTCCTATTCTTATAATCCGCCGCCGCTAAAGGAATCAATGGAGGCGCTAGCGGAGGCCGATCAGGAGCTAAAATTTGGTCTGATATTTTGTATTCTCAACCTGGTTTGTATCAATGGAGAAATGTCGGATGCGGAGTCAGATGCGATCGCACTTGCCCAGGATACATTTGAGATCAATGACGTTCAGCTTGAGGCGATTCGTGAATTTATTCAGCTGCTGGCAAAAGCCAAACCTGAACAGAACCAGGAGGCGCTGCCGGAATTAAAGACAGCTGCTGAGCGGATGATATCAGTGGGTATCCCGGTAAAGGCGCTGGCCTACGCCCAGGAGCAGGCCATGAGTCAGATGGACTACTCTGACGCAAAGTTCTTGCACAAGATGAAAACGTTTGGTGCTCAGGCGGGTCAGGCCATGGTCGAGCAGGTTTACATTATGTGGTACGCGCTGCATTCGTCCAAAACGCCAGCCTCTGCCAAGTTGGTGATCGCTGGAGCATTGGCCTACTGGATTTTGCCAGTGGATATGGTGCCTGATGTGCTGCCCGCCGTGGGCTTTACCGATGATTTCACTACGATAGCCTCTGCGCTAGCCAGCGTTGCCATGAGCATTACGCCCGATATTCGAGCTAAGGCTAAGCTACAAACCAATGCCCTATTCGACGAGCCCGAGGGATTTAGCGCAGATGCAGTTAAACCGAGCGGTGACCTGGCATAGAGATGAGATCGGCTATCTATGTACGTTCTCTTGTGGTCGTAATTGGTGATGGCAACAAACTCACCAGACGCAAGCAAATGACTAAAGAATCCGCGTGAAAATAAAAAACGGTTTGAAGTTTGAAAGTCTCTAGCTGCTCTTGGCCTTGGCTTCCGGACATGTTCGCAGGACTGTAGGAGAGGGTTTTTCTCACTGTTTTTTGTCTGGAACTCTATCAATGTGCAACTGCCTGATTCTCAATAATTGATGTACGGGCGGTGCGAATCTGATGCCTGTGATCTTGAACTGTACCTGTTGAGATGCTACATTGCAGTCATCTCAAGCTTGACCCTCTGATTCGGAGAGAACGCTATGAAGCTATTCCGAGTTTTGCTCACTACTTTGATTGTTCTTTTGGTCCTACAGGCTGAAACACCTCTGAGGGTAGTAGCTCTCAGGGTTACTAAAAACTGTCCTGGCTGTCGGTTAAAAGGCGTCCACATTCAGAATGCAGATTTGGCTGGTGCAGATTTGAGTAACGCAGATCTTAGGTGGGCTAAGCTAGACTCTGTAAATCTTAACCACGCTAATCTACAAGGGGCAAATTTGCGCCATGCTCGTCTCTATAATGTGACGACTAAAGATACAGATTTCTGTGGAGCTATTTTAATGGATGCGGTGAAAGGGTACTGCGATTAGAGCTGGCAATAAGAACAGATAAAAGTTTACCTTTGTGCTCATCGGACCTAGATAGCCCTTCGCACTGAAGCAGCTGTATTGAGCATTATTTTGGCTTAATGAGGTTTCCCACATTGTTGCCCTACCAATCTGCTGATGAAGAAGGGGCGTGCAATCAGACAGTGATTCTAAGCCTACATTCAAAAAAGATTAATCTCCACCTCAGATTCTTATGGGTTACTGAAAGTGTACCTGAGGCTTTGCCTTGGCTAGTTTGAGCCATTTAGTGATTTACGGTGGCTGAGTTCATAACATTTTATCTGTGGGAAATTTACTAGACTATGGCACTTCTTTCTAAACTGACTTCGCGATGTCTCAAGGCAGCTGGTATCGGATTCGCCAGTTTGTTTATGGCATTACCCATAACCGCTCAAAGTGCTGATGCTCAAAGCATTGCTGAAATTGCTAGCTCGAACGACTCCTTTGATGTGCTCACGGCTCTCTTGAAAGAGGCCGGTTGGGTGGGAGCATTTGATGGCTCTAATGGAAAAGAATTTACTGTCTTTGCTCCGACAGATGCAGCCTTTGGCCGTTTACCTGAAGGCACAATTGAAAGTCTTTATAGACCTGAAAATAGAGAGATGCTATATGACGTTCTGGCTTACCATGTGATTGGCGGTAGCGTAACCTCTGACCAGCTTTCTTCAGGAGCTGTAGATAGTAAAGCGGGTGGGCTCCCTTTACAAGTAGAGGTGGGCCAACAAATCATGATCAATGATGCCACTGTTAGTGCAGCGGATATCACAGCCACCAATGGTGTTATCCATGTAATTGATATGGTATTAATTCCACAGCGATAGGTTTAATCCTAAGGAATCTACGGCTAAATAACATACCTGATTATCCCGGTTGAGAGTTCGCGGTTCGGCTGAGATCATGCCGAAGTCTCACCGTTGAAGTCTCAGCCGTCTAACTTTGAGAGTTGAGCGGAGTCGAAACTCTACCTCCGGGTATTTTTTTTTCACGCCAATCCCTGATGTTGTCGGGGCTGCGTTCTATGGTTTAACTCCGAGAGCGGCTATGCACATCCATTTTGACCAACCAGTGCCATAGTCAAACGACCTCACGGCCTCAAGCCCTGCTGCTTGCAAGAAAGCGTCCAGCTGGTTGGCGGTGTATCCTCGATTTTGCCAGCGCAGGGACATGAGAACTTGCCCCAGTCCTTTGCGAGTCACTGAACTAATCAGAGGGGCACCCGGTTTTAGGACTCGGGCCATCTCACGCAACGTTTCTACAGGGTCGGTCATGTGTTCCAAAACATGGGCAAATATGACTGCATCGAAAGATGCATTGTCAAAGGGCAAGCTCCTGATATCTCCCCTGATCAAATCGAGAGTTGTGCAGCGCGTTTCCAGAATCTGTTGAGCGCGGGTCAACATGGGGGAGGAAATATCGATACCAGAGATACAGGCTGGCTGATCGATGCTGTCTAAAAGTGCAAGACTGAAGGCTCCGGTTCCCAACCCACAGTCAAGAATTTTTGACATTTGGTTAAGATGACTCAAATAGGAGCGCACAGGCTGACTGTTGAACAACAGCTGATAATCGTGGAGCTGACCCAGACGAGTCAAATTGTCCTGCCATTGATGGGCAGATGCATCGTAGCGCATACGCAGCGTGTCGATGTCGGGAGGGATTCTCCAGCGGTCTAATGTTGGAATTGTTGTGTTTAGTGGCATAGTGAAATTGACCCTCTTGTTGCAGAGGGTTAGATGCGTTGTCGATGCGATTGAATAGATGGAAAGCTGTAGCGACCCTAGAACAGAGAGTTAAACAATCGCGCCGGAAGGTTGCTGAATTAAAGCTGTGTTGTGAGGCTTCGACGGTTGCTTAAAACAGCTGGTGGGCACTGCCCACCCTACCGGGAGGAGAGATAGCGATCATCCCCTACGTCGATAACAACGTTGCTCGGGGGGTGTCTTCACTAAAAGACTAGATCAGCTTGGGGACTGCGCTGGGTGGTCATCAATTGCGATATCCCTGTCTACCAATACAGGATTAGCGGCATGGCAGGGCGATAATCTTCTGTACAGCCCGAGACATGATGATCTAACGTGATTTCCATAAGATGTTCTGGGCCTGATCTTATTGAGAGACGATCCGCTTGTGAAGCCAGCTCTAGCACCCCTTCCGTATCTGTTGAGGGGGTGGAAATAATCACCTCACTAACCGTCTGAGGGTTGCGGCTAGGCTGGGGTTTAGGAACTCCTGGACTTTGGTATGGGATATAGAAACAGAGGGGTTCGGCAAGATTGTGAGAGTTTGCGCCCACATGGAAGCCTCTGGGGGGTGGAAAGTAAGCGGGTTGGTAATGCCAGCCGGGGAAGGGCATGTTGCGACTGGTATTGTCTTTGGGGGGCACAAAAATGATGCCGAACGGTGAGGCGCTGGGATCGTCAGCTCGCTCAGAAAAGTGTAGGTTTTGGCCTGGTCCACTTTTAGCTTCGTCGGCATCTTGCACCCAGATAAACTCCAGCATGCCATTGGCAAAGTAAAACCGACGGTTGGCAGTGCCCTGCCCTGGATGGGTATTTCTGGGTCCTTCTTGAAAGCCGTGTTCAAGTAGCCGATCAGCAACCTTAGCTTCTGGCTCAACCAGTATAAAAACGTGATCTAGCGTCATAGCACTTGGTTTTTCTAGTGGGTGACTATATCGGCGATGGGCTGCTTTGAGTATCTTTCGGTAATCTTGTCCCAAAGTCGGCTGGCTTGAGCCATGGTTTAGCTCCTGGGTAGTGCAGCGATGGTTTGGTAAAACTGGGTGATGTCTTGGCGCGATCTCAAATGATAAACCTGCTTCGTCGCCTTAGCCTTCTCTACATACTCCCGATATCTTGGGGTCAGTTTGGCATGACACAGCCGGACGGTAGCGTAGGACTTCAGAGTCCCTTTGAGCAGTGGGCTACGCTCCGGCCAACCAGCAGGAGGCACCCAAGCCCCTAAGAGAAACCGTTTTGTCACCCACCAATAGTGCCGTAGTACGGGCATATCTAAATACACCAGGGTATCGGCCACTTCCAGTCGTTTCCATACGGTATCTATCGAGCCAAAGCCATCTACAATCCACTGCTCTTGTTTGAGTAGCTCATCGTGGGCGGCTTTAAACTCGGTGTGGGAGATTTCACCGCCACCAGGCCGGTACTGCAGCGAATCCAGCGGCACCCAGGGTAGCCCTGTCATCTCAGCCAGTCGTTTGCTTAGGGTAGACTTGCCTCCCCCCGTATTACCAAATACAGCAACTTTTTTCATAGGGATTCAACCTCCAACTCTACTCAGCTTTCTTAGCCACGATGAACACGATTTTTGCGGTTCCGATGGGCAATTTGTAATCATCCGGTTGCCATTGGTAATCAATTGCAAACCCAGCATCCGTCAAACTTTTCTCTAAGTCTTTTACCGTAAAGACTTTGACTAATGGAAAAAGTCCCAAGACTTTACCCATAGGGGCAATTAGCTAGAACCAAGCCATCGTGTCCCCAAGACATATTGTACTAGTGATGAAAAGTCCGCCAGGTTGGAGCATATTATAGACCTTGACGATTATCTCTTCCTTATTGTCTAATAGGTGTAAAACATTCAATCCCAGCACAGCATCGTAAGTTCTGTCGGAGACGATCTGGTCAATGCTGGCTTGCTCAAAGGTGACGTTTTGGATATTCTGGGCATCGGCTTTTGCTTGGGCAATCTCAATCATGGTTGATGAGAAATCAATGGCTCGGATATGTTGTACATAAGGGGCATGGGCAATAGCCGTCGATCCGGTGCCGCAACCAAACTCCAGCACGTCCATATTGGGTTGAAAATAATCACGCGTGACCTGTAGTTTCTTCTGGTAGGCGGCTTCATCCGCGATCGGTTGTTTTGAATAACCTGCGGCGACTTTATTCCAAAATTTAGCTGAAGCGTTCATCGTATCCTCGTTTATTTCATTTAACAGTTTCTTCATTTCTTGTATGCGCTATGCTTCCTGGCTGCTTGGGTAGCGCTTGGGATATGGATTTCGCCACCGCCAGGCTGACCAAATTATAAATAACAAAGCGGCGATTTTAAGGATCATATGCAAGGTATCATCCAGATCGGTAGTGCCATTGTTGATCTCAAATGCGAGGGTAACTAAAGCGGCAACGATATTAGCCCAACGATTTGCACCATAGGGCAATAGTCGAGAGAAGAGAACCATAGAAATTGGCACTGAAGCCACGAAACCACCGAAGAGCAACAGATTTTCTGTTATCTGAATGCCGTTGAATGTTCCGGTCATAACCTGTTCAATAAATCCAGGCTCTATAAATTCATGGATATCTCGAAATATCGTATTGAAGAGATAAAACATCCACAGGGTGGATAGCTTGGCTTTCATCGCCAGCACCTGCAGCTGTAAATTCATGATTGTTCTCCTTTGTCTGAGTTTTCTGTTTGTTTGGGTTGGACAGGCATGACAGAGACCAGCGGTAGCCCCAAATCACGTATCTTAGTCAGCACGCCATAGAACGCGGCCTGATCGGCTACCGGGCCAGACAGCAGTGTTTCACCGTTGTCTTTGGGTGCGATCGCAAATCCTTCAAACCAATGGCTCCAATGGGGAGCAAGATGCCCCTTGACACAAATTTCATACTGGGGATGACTTTTAGCTGAATGACATGGTTGGTTCATGGGAGTTTCGAGCGTCTGCTCTAATCACTACCGGCGTTAACAATTCAAAAATACAAACGGATGTGGGGAGCCGTTGTCCCCAGATGTGGGGATTGAATGTGGGGATCTTACAGATGAGCTAACTGGGCCTTAAGGGGATGACTGTGAAAACCGCTAAACCACACCTTGGTTCGTGCTGCGTGGCGGGCAACAGTGAGTGAGCCAGAGCCGTTACAATTTTGAGCTAAGTGTATGACTTTAATGCCGATAAAACGCGTTAAAGTACTCATACCGTGTAACTCCGATGTCATGGAAAAATTAGCGATTGAACACGCTTTATTTCCTGCTGATGTCCTGCTAGATCTCACCATGGCAGGCTCTGTTTTATCGCGCTACGGTGCTAATCAGGTCATTCTTTACGGGTCTATGGCGAGGGGAACCTATCGACCCGATTCAGATATTGATCTCTGTGTGGCAGGATTACCTAGCAAAAACTTCTTTCGGGCTTTAGCTGAGTGCCTGATGGCATCCCATCGTTCACTGAGTATCGTTGATTTTGATACTAGCCACGGCTATTTCCGTGAACGAATTTTAGCGGAAGGGAAAATATTAATGAGCATCGACATTCTCAAGCAAGAAATTGCCTTTGGCCTGGAAAACTTGAATAAAATCTATGGCAACATTGAGACGTTTGCCAAACTAGAGGTCAATCCAAAGATAAAGATCTCTGCACTCACCTATGAATGCTTAGGATATTACAATGCCATTGAGCATTTAATGATTCGTTTCTTAAAATATCTCAGTATTGAGTTGCCTACGGGAAAATTCTCTCATCGAGATACGCTTAGGCAATTTGGCAGCTTACTCAGTGAAAGAAACATAGCAGGCTCCCAAGAGACTGTCGTAATTATCACTAATCTGATGGCTTTTCGCCATGTAGCGACTAAAATATATGGCTTCCTGATTGATGCTGAGAAGCTTAACGTTATTGTGGAAGATATCAATACTCACCACAGTGAGATAGAGCAACTATTCTGTGACCTGCTAGACGTTCTCTAGTTCCACCCATATTCCAGACAAAAATTTTTCCCTCATGCTGCTTGTGAGGCTAAAAACTGTTCAGACTGTCTGAACTGATCACGCTTGTCAAAATTCCTCTTGACGTTTTTATGACCTGAAAGCTATACCTGTGAATACGAACCTAGAAAAATCCAACGTTGCTCTGATTGTTCATAAGATCAATTTGGCTTACTTGGCATATTTATTCCCCAAGCAGCAGCTACTCCACTCAACGGAGCGGACCCCCCGAGATTATGGGGACAAGAGTTGCTGAATAAGCAGTCTCTTGCTTGGTTCTACTCTCTGTTGTTCGGGTTATGCTGAATGCTCTGCGATGTGCGGGGCAATACGCTAGAGACGACTGATCTTGGCGATCGCAAGTTTGAGGAATAAATATTTCAAGCGCTCTTTGATTACTGCTGAACTATTAAGGCAATGTTTTAGTCCGCATTTTAGGCGGACAATTTGGGCTATTCGCGGTGCGTAATGTACACCATTACGAGGAAACTCGCATGGCTAAATTGCCAAAGTTAAAAAACGCTGCTCTGCGTCGTCAAGCCTTAACCCATTGCTCTTTGCCTAATCACAACGAGCGTTTGGAATTTATCGGTGACGGCATTCTTCAGGGAGTGGTGACATCGTTGCTAAGTCAACGTTATCCAACCTACTCGGAAGGTCGTTTGACAAAGGAGCGAGCCAAATTTGTTAGTAATAAAGCACTGGCAAAGGTGGCAAAACGCTTCCATCTTGGGCAGCAGCTATATCTAGCTGCTAGTGCAGAAAAGCAGGGATGTCGTACTAATTACAAAATTCTTGGTGGTGCTGTTGAGGCGCTGATCGGTGCTTATTTTATCGATTCAGGTCACAATTACACTGCTGCGGAAAAGGTCGTACGGCAACTGCTCAGTTTGTAGGTTTTTAGGAATGGTGCAAGTGGGCTTTCATGCCAGAAGGTCCACTCGCCTATTCTATTTACCATTCACGCCTCCCCACTCACTGACCTACTCTAAATCAGCTCCAGCTCCGTGGCTCGTTTTACGGCAGCCCGACGATTAGTGACATTGAGTTTGCTGTAAATCCGCTTGGTGTGGGTGCGGACGGTACTCAAGGCCACGACCAGTTCACGGGCGATTTCTGGGCCAGAGAGTTCGGTGCTGAGTAATCGCAGAACATCCAGCTCTCGTTGGCTAAGGGGTTCGATTAAAGGTTGGAAAGTTAGTATATCAGAAGCAGGAGTCGCGTCTGGCTGTCCCCAGGTTGCTAAGGCGGTCAATAGTCGCTGAGCATAAGTGGGGGTGATGCCGCGAGTCAAGGCCTCTTGCAGCAGTTGCGCCATCGGGGTTCCAGCTTCTGCAAAGATGCGAATATAGCTCTCTGGTTCGGCCAAGGTTAAGGCTTGTTCTAGAGATGAGATCGCACTTGCCAAATCCCCTTTCGCTTCATACGCTAATGCCTGGACCATCAGAATTTCGATGCTGCTGCCGGTTCTCTCTTCAGCTTCTGCACTTTCTAGAAGTCTGGCAAGGAGTCCGATTGCCTGACCAAGGGCACTGTCTATGCGCTCTCGTCTGTATTGTGAGATCGCAACTCTAGCCAGGGTGAGGTATTCGTATTCATGCAGATAGCTGGGCTCATCGTCTACCGACAAACCACACTCCTGCACCCAGCCCAGCGCTTCAGCCAGCTTTCCCTGCCGCAGCCACCATCGCACCCTTAACGCCTTAATTGGGCGCATATCCGGAACTGGCATAGACGTTCGGGAGAAGAGTCGCTCGGCCTGCTGAAGCTGGTTGAGGGCGGTCTCTAGATCGCCCTCGGCGGCTGTTAATCTTGCCCGCACCACCCACCAAAGAAATATACCTCCCGATAGCGAAGCCTGCTGACGTAGCGTTTCACCGCTCAGCACCAGCTGGCTGGCAGCTAACCGATCGCCTTGTTCGTAGTGCACTTCACTCAAGGCCAAATACAGTTCTGGTGTGCCCGCCAGCACCGGGTCGCCCTGTTCCTTTGCCAGCTTTAAAGACTGCTCACAAATATCAATTGCCCGGTGGAGACGCCCCTGGGCTATGCTCATCTGTGCCAGGAGCATGGTGCCACCAATGGTAATCTGAGTGAGACCCATCTGCTTAAAAACTGCCAGCCCCTCAGCAAAGGAACGGTAGCCAGCCTCTGGCCTGCCGCTGGTCCAGTAGGCCAGACCTAGCAGGGCCATGGTTGTGCCGCGCTCGTACTCCTCATCTTTTGGCAACAGTTCGAGGGCCTGCTGAGCGTACTTCACCGTGCTAGACACATCCCTTAGCGCTACTGCCCGATAGGCGCGGGCATTGGCGATGGAGGCGGGTAAAGACCGCAGCTGGTCCGCAACCGCCAGCGGTTCCTGTGAATCTGCTCCCAGGCAGCGTTCTGCGTCTTGCAGACGGGTTTCAGCCGCGTCTAACTGGCCATCGTTTAACAGCACCAGGGCATAGGCAACGCTAAGGACGGGCCGGTGGCGAATCAGGGAGTCAGGCAGTGACGTGATCCAGCCCAGCACCGTGGTTTCTCGCTGACGCCGACGCATGGTGGGCCACACCCGTTCGATCAGACCTGCCGCCCGCTCAAACGCTTGGGCCGCCAGAGCATGATGAATCGCCTCAGAGAACAGATCATGCTGCTCGTACCATTTACTGGCTCGTCCGTGCAGGCTGGGTATGTATTCTGGCCGCTCCGCATGGGCCTGGAGCACATCGGCAAACAGGTGATGGTACCGGTACCACTGACGCTTGTTATCCAAGGGAATGAGAAACAGATTGCTCCGCTCCAGCGTTTCCAGCATATTCTGGCCACCGGTTTGGTCGGTAACCGCATCACAGAGAGCACCGCTTAGTCGTTCCAAAATGGCGGTTTGCAGCAAAAAGCGACGGACGTTACTGGGCTGTCGCTGTAGGACTTCTTCCAGGAGATAGTCCACAATGTAGCGATCGTTCCCTGAAAACGCCGCAACAAAATCAGAGATATTCTCACGCCCTTGCAGAGATAGCGCCGCGAGCTGCAGTCCTGCTATCCACCCTTCAGTTCTCTTTTCTAAAGCGGTCACATCCGCCGCAGAGATCTTTAACCCCATCACCTGGTGTAGAAAAGCCGCCGCTTCGTCCGGGGTAAACCGCAGGTCGTTCACCCTAAGTTCGGTCAATTCTCCGCGAGACCTTAGCCGAGCCAGGGACAGGGGCGGATCGGATCGGCTGGCGATGATTAAATGCACATGGGGCGGCAAGTGGCTAAGCAAAAAGCCGATGCCGCGATGGATTGCTGGGGTCTCAATCCGGTGGTAATCATCCAGGATCAGGACAATATCTGCTTCAACCGCAGTCAGCTCATTGAGCAATGTCATTAAGACCGACTCAATGGAAGGGGGCTGGGGTGATTGTAGTAACGAGTGCGATCGCTCCCCTAAACCAGGTTGAATTTTCTGCAGCGCGGTGATCAGATAGCTCCAGAAAACAGCCGGATCATTGTCACTTTGGTCTAAAGAAACCCAGGCAGCGCGTCTCGTTGGTACAGCTGCTACCCATTCTGATAGCAGCGTCGTTTTGCCAAACCCCGCCGGGGCTGACACCAGGGTTAACTTGCGCTTTGGGTGGATGCAATCGATCAGGTGCGATCGCGAAACCAGAGCAGCAGACCATTGGGGGAGATAAAGCTTGGTCTCCAGGAGAGGAATTCCTGCAATCATCGGCTTACCGCAGCAGTCATGACTACATCATTAGCTTATGGGCTAACCTGACAGATGCCACAGCTCATGTCCAAGCTCGAAAAAACGTATTATCTTGCCAAACAGTGGCTGTTTTCTGCTCAATGTTGGCTAAGTCAGTCTCATTCAACAGTTGAAATTCCGTAGCAGCCTTCACATTTTCTTCTAGCTGCGCGATGGTTTCAGCGGCAATTACGGCACAGTGAACTCCGGCCTGGGACAGGGTGTACCCCAGCGCCTGATGCATGCCATCCAACACCCCCGGTTTTAACAACCGCCCATAGGCCGGGACCTTCATCGCCGTTACACCCACGTTTTGAGCTTGAGCGACTGCCAGCACCGTCGGAATAAACGGTCGAGGATGGTGGATATCGGCTGCATTAACGGGAATCAACGTATGGTCGAATGGATAGCGCTGCAGACCCGTGGCAATCACCTGGGGTTCATGGTGACCGGTAATACCGCTAAAGCGAACTAACCCTTGTGTCTTGGCTTCTTCTAACGCCTTGATGGCACCGTTGTTTCCAAACAACGTGTCAAGTTCAGCCTCAAAAGAGACATGGTGAAACTGCCAGAGATCGAGATAATCGGTGTTGAGCCTGCGCAACGAGCGCTCTAGTTGACGCCAAGCGCCATCATAGTCGAAGACCGCTGTTTTACTGGCTAGAAAAACCTCGCTCCGATACGGGGGCAACACTTTGCCTAAATACTGTTCACTGGGTCCATAGCTTGCGGCTGTATCAAAATAACGAATTCCCAGAGTTAAAGCTTGTTGGATCTGGTCTATAGCAGCTTCCTCCTGATCCGGGCTCGATAGTGGCGTGCGACCGGCTCCACCTAGACCCAAAATGGGTAGCTCTACTTGAGTACGTCCCAACACCCGCTGCGGCATTGCGGCAGGTGTTGTTAATGAGATCGGGGACGAGGGGGCCTCGACCAAAGCGGCAGCAGCCTCGTTCGACGGTGCTGCCGTGGGTCTCTGTTGCTGCGTCGAACATCCAATCAGACCTGAGGCAGTCGTAACGCTAGTGGCAAGAAACTGACGACGACCGTTTCTACGATGGATTTTCATACTGTCGCGATGGATCAACTGCAGTTTCTTCTTTTATAGCGTTGGTCACATCGGTTGGGACAGGTCGTATCTAGAAAATAATCCTGTGCGCCCCAGCGGTAGGCATACCTCTTACTGAAAGTTACAGAAGCGGGGGATAGGCATTTTGCACCAGCATTTCAAACTGTTCCGCGAACCACCATCCGGCATGGGGGGCTCCCGCCATAGCATTGGTGGAGTACTGTGGTTTGTCTCGATTGGCCGCGTTTGGATCGCACATGCCGTCAAATCCTTTAGCCGGATCGTTGGGATCAATAATGCCTGCTGCGCTCACCCCATCCGATTCTCCGGGTGGCTTCACCCACACAAAGGCATCAAAATGCTCATAAGGTTCTGTGACCGGGCGTTCGCCAATACCCATGCCGATCTGGTTACACCAGCCACCGCGATGGGGACGTCTATCGACGCGAGACTCTTCGACAAAGGTAGTCACATCTTTAGAGGTGCTGGCAGTGGTCGGACGATTTGGGCCACCCCAGCCATTACGGCTAGTATCCACCACCATGCCAATCGTCGTTGGTAGACCCTCAGCCACAAACGCATCGTACATCGCGCTCATATAGCTGACTTCATCCGCATAGGGGTTCCAATCGTAGAAATTAGCGGAGCGGACTGGCTGGCTACCGGTATATTTTTGAAGAAACGGCTCAGCTACCGGGGTGGTGCCGGAGGTATTTGAAACAAAGCCATCCACCGCATCTACGCCCGCCTGCGTGCCTTTGATCGTATCGGTGATCAGGGTGACCGTCGGGCCAAATGCACTGTCCCAGCCCAACCAACCGGAATGACCGAGATCAACATAGGTATAGACATTGGGGATTGGATGCAGCTGATCTAGGGCGTACTGTATCCCTTCAACATATTCGCCGCTGGATTTTGCTTTAGCACAGGCAGGCGTCGAAAGGTTGGTGACGAGGTTAGGTAATGAATCCGGCTCGATCGCAGCAACAATCCGGATATCTGCATACCTTGGATCGCTGAGAATCTCTGCAATCGGATCGATGTAGTCACTTTTATAACGCTCAAGGCCGCCATGGGGAATTTCGCCATTGGAAGCCAGCGCATGACAATCTCGGTTTGGCAGATTGTAGACCACCATCAAAAAGGTGATCGGTTGGTTAGAAAGCTTTTGCGCTAAGACCGCATCCAAATGCTCCCGTAGGCTCATGGCAATTTTGGTACCATCGGCGGCGGTTCCGGTAATGGCGCCAATGCGATCCATCCAGACTGCGGTGGGATAGGTGGCAACCTGGGCCATTTGCTCACCTAATTTGCCGGTGGTTTGAGCGGCTTGCTTATTTACTTTTTCGGTATAGTCCGGATTTAGGTAAGCCGTTGCTCCGACAAATGGGTTGTCGACGTGGGGTTTTGCGATCGCGGCTGCAGTCATCGTCAGAATAGTTACTACCAGCATTCCGGCAGTGAGTAACCCGATAAAAGATTTTAGTTTTGTAGACTTCATAAAGTCCTTTAAATTTTTGAATAAAAATGACTCAAGAGTACGGAGCACCATTGAGTGTGTATTAGTTCAGCCTGAAACAAAGTTGCACCTCAAGCTACATTATGGCTTGAGAGAAACGATTCATGGGCATTCTCTCTATCCTCAAAAAATGGCTGGTGCATGACAACGCACCGTCTATAGGACTAAGGACAGCATCTCCCTTAACTCAAACAAACGGTTATCGTCACCCTCTCAGGATATTGAGCAAGTCATTGCTAGTGTGGGATAGCCGGTTGAGGTCCATGGCTAGATTATGGTGGATGTAACCCTGTCTTAATCCAAAAGCGTCTTGTTTCTCGGATGGATTCTTCTTCTGGGTAGCGAGTATCATTCAAGTCAAGACGAATACAAGTTGCACGACCAATGGGTGTAATTCCCTCTATTAAGGTGCCGTTATCTGTCCAAGCAAAATGTTTATCCCATTCTTGGAGACGAGGATTAAAAATAGAAACTGTCTCTTGCGACTCTGGATCAATGCTGGCAACAAAGTTATAACGTCGTTCATTGCAGCGACGACAGGCAAGTGCGAGAGTAAAGCGGCTGGCACTTAAACGTTCCGAGGAATGGCAATATTCATATAAATAGTTCGCTCGTTCTCGAACTGCTCGTTTTGTTTCATCGTTAATTGGCATACTGAGCAGCCAGCATTGCATTCATGTGGGTAAAAATGCGATCTAGCTCTGATATGGCATCTAGTTCTGCGATTTCCTCAAGTGTGAGCCGGTCTGCTTTCTTTTTATCTAGCAGGCTTTCCATTTGAAGCTGGAGTGATTCACTAAATTTGAACAAGTACCAGGTACCGACTGGTTCGAGTCGGATTTCATGTATCAATGAGGATGGCTGTTTAAGGGTTGTAACCATTTCTACGTTAGAAAAGTACCATTTGAATGTATTGCGCTCACGATACAATTATAACTTGCTTGATTCTGGCAGCTTGCACTGTAGGTGCGTTCTTGAAAACACCAAATATATTGTGTGACAAAGATTTTGAGCATATTTTCATTGACCGTTATCAGGATGCTAAATTATCGACAACGTTGGATTGCTGGAGGCATCTACCTTATTACCTAGATAACGTATCAATGAATCCCTTGGTTGTGTAGTGACTTGGGTCGAAAAGCGCTTAGAGAAGTCTTTAAATCGGTTAAAGTTTGTCATAGCTGCGTTAGTCACGCAGCTACCAGACTACTTTCGGCTACCAATAGTAAATCGGTAAGCTGTATCAATTCCCCAAGTGTAAGGTACTTTTTCGATAACGCCCGTGTCTTTCAATTTCTTAATCGTTTTATTTCTTTGATAATCATTCTTAAATATTTTCTTTCTATTGATTTCGTAAGAAGTTAAAATCTCATGAGAACTTAGCAGCTCGAGAAAAACCTCGGTTGAATTAGGCAGTTTTTCATTGTAAATTACGACCAAGACACTACTCTCTTTCTGTTTGATTTTGGGATAAATTAAGCCAGAATGTCGCATCGCTTCGAAAGCGGTATTTAAACCCTCTCCAATATCCTTATTCGGTGGATCTGAGAATTTATTTATTATTCTCACAAGCGTTCCATTTCTCGAAAATCTTTGACTTAGAATATTTTGAACTGTTATATAACCAGGTAGAAGGCCAGGACTTTCGACCTCAATCCTATTATTGAAAATACGGATATGTATATCATCTTGAATTGAGTAATCCCTATGAAGAACCGCATTGGCAATAATCTCATGAAGTGTTTCTTGGGGATAATCAACTTTGTATCCTTGATCAGTACATGGCATTGTTCCAACAATATGTTGAACCTTTGAAACAGCACTATAAATTAATTTATAAAGACATCCTTCTACGCTCATTGGAGTATCTAACATGTCTTTCCGTTCGGGAATATCGGCAGAAGTGTTGTACCTAATAACTTTTATTCCACACCTGTTGACAAAAGCTTGAGGATAATCAGCAAAAAGTAAGACCCCGCTTACACGAGGACTATCTTGCTTGATTAAATTGTTCTTTCTAAGGAAATTATTAGGTTCAATATCAAAATCGTTATCAATTAAGAACTGGTAAATTACTTCAGAATCACTTATAACTTCAAGCGCAGCATCTATAGGCATATCTTCGTAGGTGGCAGCACCTTTATTCAATTCGAGCTGCCTAATTTCGTCGACAGTTTTTAGCTCTACATTTCGCGCATTAGATCTTCTGTAGGCTTTTCTCGCTGAGGTGTAAATGACTTTACTTGCCTTGCAAATTGTTATTCTCAATACTAATCCACTTTTCTCATGGGCTAGAAAATCTACCTCAAAGGGACAGTTGAGATATAGAATTTCTTCTACCGCTTGAATGATTCCGTTCGCTTCTTCTTCATTTCTAAAGCCATCCCAAGCAAATTTTCGTTCTGGCTGCTCTGTAATTCCTACAAATATTTCTCCTCCATCTGAATTGGCGAGTGCTGAAACAGTCTGACAGAGTTTACTGGGTTTGATTCTTTTGTCCTTAAAGTCAATTAGTTGAGCTTCAGCTCTCTCTAACAATTTCAGGTAAAATTTGTATGAGATCTTCCGCCTCTCAAAATTCATATGAATACTCCAGCTAATAGATAAAATAACAAATTAATTAAGAAAATATACGTTTTTTCTGAGGGCAGTAGCCTTTTCCTATTTGATATATTCAGTGCTCCGTTGAATTTAATTTTCAAGTCTGCCTCTACTCATCGGTATGGTTTTATATTTAAAACATAACCTTTTACGTTAAGTGAAGCATCTGCTGTATATGTATATATACCCGATTTGAAGTTTTTAATTACCTCTTCATTTGTTTAGTCTAAGATTCCACTAACCAAATAATTTAACCACCTATTTCACAGCAAACTTGTTAGGCGGACGGCACATCCTAGCTAAGCAATCTTTGCTATGGTACGAGGCAACTTTTCGTCTACATTATCGATGTTTTGTCGATCGTAATATTTTTTGCTTGACGTTACTAATAACTTAGGAGTACCTTAGTTCTCACGCCCTTGTGGGCATGACTACAAAGCTCAATATTTAGCACCAGCGGCAGGTGTTCGTACCACCGAACCGCTGGCTAACCCCGGCTGAACCAGCAGTCCGAGGCTTGGGATACTTTATCCTATTGCTGCCCCGGTTTGCATCACATAATCGGGGCAGCTAAATTTGAGCTTTGGTTTCTTCCTAAACGTCTGGAGACCAAAGCTTATGTTACTCGATATCACCCAGGACGCAGTCGCGTCTACGCTTCCTGTTGGCACCGAACCACTGCCCAACCATCAATACGAAACAGTACGTCATCTACTCTTTGGCAGCCTTACCGCCGTGCGGCTAACCATCCAAGACCTGCACAGCAAGCACTACGCCGAACCCAACGACTGGAGTAAACCCATCTCCACCGGACGACCCAATGAAGTGATGGCCATTTTGACCAAACGGGTGGCGATTAAGTAGGAGTTATGGAGAGGATGGGTGCGATCGCAATACCTCCCCCTCTACACAATTCTCTTTCCAATCTGTGCCATGCCCAGACAATAAGCGCTTGGCTAAAACAGGGCATGCCCCATTTTCAAAACAGTGCTCGTTAGAGATTCTCAAATACTATGCTGTATATGTCTCGATAGCTGTTGGATAAACTCTTCTGTCTTTCTAGGCAAATAGGATCGCGCTACATATACAGCATGAATCGGGAAGCTCTTTAAAGCGTATCCTGAGAGGATTTTACAAACATCTCCTTGATTCAATGCTTCTTTAAATACCCAAGCTGGCCCCAAATGAATACCCAAACCATCTTTTACCAATGTGCGGATAGCATTCACACTATTGACCGTTATATTACTGTATATCTTTGTATGGGGAAACTTCTTGCCGTCGGCAAACTCAATATCGCTTCTGGGTAAGTATCAGACGCATGGAATCAGACTAAGGCTGGGATATTAACTAAAGCAGCCCCAGTCACTGTTAAACAGTAATTGTGTTTCCTAAGTTCTTTAGGTTATGGAAGCGTAAAGGACTGGTTAAGAACCTGTCGGGTTGTTATTTTCTGTCATACTTTTTTGAGGGCGCTGCTGATCCTCGGGATGATTTCATCTGCAAGGTGCTGCCATATCGCATTGCTAACAGATCGGTGCATCCCCTAAATCAGCAGCGGCTTTTTGAGAGCCTTTTTGCAATTGAAAGGGTAGAGTTAATTCTGTTGACTGAACAGATATCCCCATGATTGCTATTCACCATAATCCAGATTGCGGTACGTCTCGTAACGTTCTTCGCATTATTCAGGCTGCGGGCTACGACCCGGTTGTTATCGAATATCTCAAAGAAGGCTGGACTCGCCCCCAGCTTCAGGGACTATTTGCAGCCGCAGACCTAACGCCACGCGCCGCACTGCGGGAAACAAAATCACCAGCTAAAGAACTGGGGTTATTAGAACCGGATATCGATGATGAAACCTTACTCGCCGCCATGCTAGACCATCCCGTTTTGGTCAATCGGCCTATTGTTTGTACGCCTAAAGGCGTTAAGCTCTGTCGTCCTAGCGAAGCGGTCTTGGATTTACTAGATACCTGGCCCACAGGCCCCTTTGCGAAGGAAGATGGGAAGCTGATGATTGACGCAGATGGTAAACGCATTAGCTAGACGGCTCAACTGCGAACAAAAAGAACCACCTGGCGAGCATGAACTGGTTCCAACTAGCGACAGTTGTTGAGCATTGTCCAAATACCGACAATTCGTATCTGTGGCAGAATAGCCATGAAGGTTTTGGCTGCTGGGGTGCTGAATATGTCAGGTAAACGAACGTTGTTGATCACAGGAGCCTCCTCCGGTATTGGCGCTGCTACTGCTCGCCAAGCCGTTGCTCAAAATTTTCAGCTGGCTCTGGCGGCTCGGTCGATGGATAAGCTTGAACAGCTGACGCAAGAGCTAGGGTCTGATAACGTCCGCGCCTTTACCTGCGATGTCACCGACTACGCTTCTCAAGAAAAGCTCGTAGATGACGTCATCAAAGCCTTTGGTCGTCTGGATGCGGTCTTTGCCAATGCCGGGACCGGTGGAGAGGCCGGGGGCTTTTCAGGGGCTCCGGTGGAGTCCTGGCAAAAAATTGTTAATACCAATATCTTAGGGGTGGCCTATACCCTGCGAGCTAGCCTGGAAGCGATTAAGAAAGCCCAGGGACATGTGGTCATCACAGGGTCGATTGCTGGTCGCAAAGTGCTGAGCGGGTCCATGTATTCCGCTTCAAAATGGGCGGTTTCAGCCATTGGGTACAACCTGAGAGAAGAGATGCGCGGTACAGGGGTACGGGTTACCCTGATTGAGCCTGGGATGGTAGATACCCCATTTTTTGATGACCCAAAACCCGATGCGCTCCGTCCGGACGATGTGGCCCGTACCGTTTTGTTTGCGCTCTCGCAACCCCCCGGTGTTGATATTACTGAGCTGGTAGTTATGCCGACCCCGCCCACCGAGTAACCAATGTCGTCGAGGCGTATTCAATCAAGATGCCAAAACTGTATTATTTATTCTCTCCAGTCAGTCGAGCCCATAGCTCATAACGAATCTCAGCTTTAGGAATAATGTAATCCTCTTCAGTAGCAGAAACGTTTGCCATACCGGTATACTCTTTGCGCTCCGAATCTCTGAGATTGATGTAGACCGCTCCTTGCTTTAGGCGCGTTCCAGGCTTGAGTATAGGAATGTTATTAATTCGTCATCAGAGTAGCCTTCTAAGCGCGATCTAACTTCATCAATTTCGGCAGCAGTCTGGCTAAATCTACCGGGCTTTTCGCCTTCCATTCCCACGTTAAATCCGGCGGTTGGATCAGGATTTAAGTCCTTTTGACGATGATGGTCAGACTGTTACCCAGATGCAAGCGATCTCTGTAGCACGAGCAGCAGGTCTTGGGTCGTAAAGGGTTTGCTCAGGGTAGCCTTTAGCTTTAGCTCAATGACGATGGCGGTTTGTATGGAGACAATCGCCTCTGCTGTCATAGCGATTATGCTGACGCTGGGATGAAGTCTCTGTAAAAGCAGAATGGCCGTCTGAGCATCCATATCTGGCATCATCAGATCGATTAAAATGCAGTCTACTAGAGCGCGATGTTCTGCTAGCATTGAGATCGCACCCAAACCATCATGGGCAACCAGAGCCTGATACCCATAGGTTTCCAATGCAAGTTGGAGCACCTTACAAATAGCCGGGTCATCATCCACGACTAAAATTACCTCTTGATGCCCTCGCAGCAGCTCTAGCGACGGTGTTGGTACCTGGACCGAATGGGGATCGGCAGGCAGATAGATGTGAAACTGACTCCCTTGACCCACCACCGACTGCATATCGATAAAGCCACCATGAGCTTTAACAATATTGAGCACTGCGGCTAGCCCCAAGCCCGTACCTTTGTTTTTAGCCTTAGTGGTAAAAAAGGGCTCAAAAATTTGTTTTTGAATATCCGGGGCAATGCCCGTGCCTGTATCCGTCACCGTGACTTTCACGTGAGGACCCAGGGTGGCTTTGTCATGCATGGGCAAAAAGGGCTCATCAATCAGTAAGTTTTTGGCAGATATCTTCAGAACTCCCCCGCTAGACATCGCATCGCGAGCATTGACGCAGAGGTTCATAAAGACCTGATGCAGCTGGGTCTCATTGCCTTTTACTAACCAGAGGTCGGCCGCCACATCAAAGCAGATATCGATGGACGGGGGTAACGTCTGCTGTACTATCTGCTTGGTTTCTATCAACAGCTCACCGATGGATAACACATCGCTAATACTGCTGCCATCTTGGGCAAATGAGAGAATTTGCTGAACTAATTTGGTTCCTCGCTGAGCACTACAGTTAAGGGTTTCAATCAGCTGACGTGAGCGCTTGTCGATGGTCGTTAGGGTGATGGGTAACAGCTGTCCCGCCGCTAAAATTGGGGTCAAAATATTGTTGAGATCGTGGGCAATACCGCTGGCTAAAGCCCCCAAACTTTCTAACCGCTGGGCCTGTAAAAACTGGGCCTCTAGCTGCTTTTTTTCAGTAATGTCAAGATGGATTCCCAACATTCTCAAGGGTTTACCATCGTCGCCGTTAAAAATACTGCTTTTGACCGTAATCCAGCGAGTTCCAGAGGGATGAGAGATTCTAAATTCAGCATTGAGTCCGGTGCCAACGGAAATAGAGCGCCACAGTTCCTGTTCAATCTGGGAGCGATCCTCCGGGTGAATGGCTTTAATCCAATTGTCATAATGGCCATCAAAATCACCACGCGGCACCCCATAGAGTGCTTCCAACTCAGCGCTCCAGGTGACTTCGTTAGAGCGGGTATTCCATTCAAAAATTCCCGCTTTACCGGCTTTTTGGGCCAAGGCTAACCGTTCTTGGGCAATCTGGCGGTGGTTGACTTCCTGACGCAGCTTTTGATTGGCTAACTCTAACTCCTGAGTGCGAGCCTGGACTCGATGCTCTAATTCTCCGTTGGCAGTTCGTAGGGCTTCGGCCTGTTGCTTACGCTCAATGGCATAGTGTAGCGATCGCACCAACACCTCAGGGTGCATTTGGCGTTTGATCAAATAGTCCTGAGCGCCCTGTCGTACCGCATCTACCGCCAGCTCAGGATTGTTGGTATTGGTTAAAACTACTACCGGCGTACTCGGCGTCTGCCCCAATAAGGTATTGAGTGAACTGAGACCATCACTGTCGGGTAAGGTCAAATCCAACAAAATCACATCGTAGCCGCCAGCCTGCAGCTGCTGCAACGCCTTCCCCAAGCGTTCTACATGGGTAAGCTCAAACTCATCCCGTAGAGTTTCCCTGAGAAATTCTTGCAGAAGACGAGCATCGGCAGCACTATCTTCAATTAGCAACACCTGGATGCTACCAGACCCTAATCGATTGCCTGTAAAGGCTTGGGCAGCGTAGCAGTTTTCAACCAAAACTCTTCAATTCCTTGAATGATAGTGAATAACTGAGCTAAATTACGGGATTTAGAAATGTAGCAGTTGACATGCAGGTCGTAGCTATTGAATATGTCATCTTCATTCCGCGATGTGGTCAATACAACAACTGGAATATGGTTGAGATTAGGGTCGGCCTTAATTTCAGCCAATACCTCTCGTCCATCTTTCATCGGTAAATTAAGGTCGAGCAAGATCAAATCTGGCAAACGCGCCTGTTGAAAGTCCCCCTCTTGACGCAGATAGGCCATGGCTTCTACACCATCTCTGGCAACAGCAACATCACAGGGCGTACCTGCGCTTTTGAGGGCCTCTTGGATTAGACGAATATCACCGCGATTATCCTCGATCAAGAAAATAACTTTGCGTCCTGCGTCCACTGGTACGATCTCGACCTCCAACTGTCAATGTGAAATAGAACGTAGCCCCCTGATCCACATCAGAGTCAACCCAAATCCGGCCTCGATGGCATTCAACAATCTTTTTGCAAATAGCCAATCCCATGCCTGAGCCAGGATACTCGTCACGGGTATGTAACCGTTGGAAAATTACAAAGATCCGGTCAGCAAATTCGGGGCCAAAGCCAATCCCATTATCTCGTACTGAAAACAGCCAGTCATCTTCCTGACGCTCTACACCAATATGAATTTCAGGCGGCACCTCAGAGCGGCGAAACTTAATGGCATTCCCAATCAAATTTTGAAATAGCTGCATCAGCTGGGTCCCATCGGCAACCAGCATGGGCATTTTGTCATAGGTAACCGTCGCACCGGTCTCATGTATCCGTCCCTGAAGATTTCTCAGGGCTTTTTGCAAAGAGGTATCCACATTGGTCAAAGCACAGTCGATGCCCTGAATATCCACCTTGGAATACAGCAGCACGTCATCGATCAGCGTTTGCATCTGGCTGACACCACCAACGGCATAGTTGATAAATTCCTTGGCATCCTGGTCCAGCTCTTCGCTATAGCGCATTTCCAACAGCTGCACAAAGTTAGCCACCTGGTTAAGAGGCTCCTGGAGGTCATGGGATGCAACGTAGGCAAACTTTTTCAGCTCAGCATTGGAGCGTTCTAGGTCTTGGGCCAACAGAGCCAATTCTTCGGCCTGACGTAGAACCACATTGACAATCGCCTTGCGCAGTTCTAGAGCCGCCTTGATTTCCAATCCTTTCCAGGGCAGGGACTTACACTGCACTGTTTCTTTCCACAGCGCAAAAGACTGCCGCGGCGATAGTCGTAACCCATCTTCAGAGTCTTCTACGGCATAGGCGTTGTTAGGATCGCCCCCCCAGTTAACGGTTTGAATCACTTCAGGCCGGAACCAGAGTACATAGCTACGTTTGGAAATCGGAATGGCCAATAGCCCGCTGGCCACATCCTTAAATTGCTGGGCGTCTGAATAGACTAGCGGCAAGGATTCCGTATAGAAAATCTCATCTTCTAAATGTTTTTTGAGCCACTGGGCCAAATAGTTCAGTTCATCCTCTGCAGGCGTCCGACCTACCAGAGTCCACTGATTACCAAAATAAACCGCTGCCCCAGTAGCCCCAACCAGCTCCAGCAGACTGGCCTGATCGCCCACTAGGCCCTCAACAAAGTAATTGGCCTGGGACATGGCATCGATCAGGTCTGACTGAACGTTAGCGGTACGAATCCGCTGGGCATGATCGGCCACTTCCTCTCTAGTGGCAATTTCTGAAAAGATCACCCGTCCAAGAAACTCACAGGCTTTGCGCAGCTCATAAGGCACATATTTCGGCGTGCGATGGTGACAGGCAATCAATCCCCATAGCTTATTGTCTTTCATCAGAGAGATTGTCAATGATGCGCCTACCCCCATGTTATGGAGATAGTCGAGATGACAAGGATAGGCGCTCCGAAGAATTGAGTAGGTTAAATCAGTTGGCTGTTGGGTCACCGGATTTTTGGCCGGGTAGAGATCGACTGCTGGCGCTGCCGTATCGGGGATCACTCGGATCCAATTAGAGAGGAACATCTGACGCGCCGTTTTGGGAATATCAGACTCGGGATAGTGCAGCCCCAAATAGGGTTCCATCTCGTCACATTTTTCTTCGGCGACAACCTCACCATGGCCATCATCATCAAACCGGTAGAGCATAACGCGGTCAAACCCGGTCACCTTGCGCACTTCTCGCACAATCACCTGGCAAAATTCAGGGAGTTCTGCCGTTAGTTCTAGCTGATTGATAGAGGCTCTAGCCAGATGATAGAAGCTGAGAAAAGGAATGTTTTCTTGAGTTAGAGCCGGTTCTAACTCAAGAATTAAAAAGCCTTCTTTGCTGCGATGAAAAACAGCGTCAAACACGTTATAGTCATCGCCGTCCCGATGCACCCAAATTTTGACTGGATTAATAAAATCTAGTTTCTCTTCTGTGAGTCTCGATTTAAATTGCTCAACCTGAAAGGGGTCTAAAATTTCATCTAAGGATTTGCCGATTACGTTTCTAGGGTCTATGGCAAACTCATCAACTGTGTTGGTGCTTGTTTGTAACACCGTTAGATCGTCTGGGTCGAGTACCAGGACAACGCCGTGGGATTGAATTTTGGTGAGATTGTTGATCGTAGGTTGCTTTAACGCGGCCAAGCTAGGGTCTAATTGAGTCAGGTTTGTGCGTACCATACTGTCCTCCATGGACATCAGGGAAGTAGACGCCCAACAAACGACCGACAGACTCTGTTCGTTTGGCGCATAATTTCGATAGTTATCTTGCAGAATATCTCACGACTCTAACAAACGCTCTGATCGAATAATTAAATAAAAAAGAAGCTTCTAGAATATGTCTTCTGCAACACCTTGAATGTCGGAAACTCAAGGCGTTTATATGATGACTAAATATCTATTGACGCATAAAATGATTGAGTAGGTAGTTCAATTTGTGTTGATGAGTAGAGTTAGTTTGAGGGCAGCGTTACAATATTAAGCCAGAAAGATTCGATCACCTGCATAACATCTTGCAGATGGATTAAATCTTGAGGTTTCATTACATAGCTATTACACTGACGCTGATAGTTGTTGATTACGCTATCACGGTCGGCTGTCGGGCTCAGCACAATCGTGGGAATACGACGTAAAGACTCGTCCGTTTTGACCTCTGAAAGAACGGTTTGGCCGTTGCCATCAGACAGATGGGAATCCAACAAGATTAGATCGGGTCGAGGAGCCTGCTGATAATCGCCCCGGTGGCGCAGAAAATCAATAGCCTGACTACCGCTAGAGACAGTAAAGACCTGACAAGGAATAGTGCTGTCGGCCAGTACTTGCTTGATAACCGCTAAATGGTCATGGTGATCGTCAATAACTAAAATCAGCCGCTCACGCTTGCTGTTGTCCATATCAGTCTCAGGTTTTATATATCGAAACTTGGTCAAAAATCAATCGTAAGGGTTGGAAACATTCTTTTAGATACGGTTTCTGTTTATAGCTTATAAATCCCTACAGTATCTCTTTTGCATCAATTTTCATTATTTTTAATGTGAAACACACTGATCTGACATCTGATAGCAAAATCAGCAGGTGTTCCCTATCGCTCATCTACTTCATTTTCTATTTTACTGTCCTCCCACCGTCACCAAATAGAGAGCAGCTTCCTGTTCGCCATCCAGGTTTAGCAATTGGTTTAAAGGAGTATCTAAAAACGCCCCAATGCCGTAAACGTCTAGTCCCAAAGCCGTGGCCGCTAAATATAGGTTTTAGCCTAGGTGCCCAGCTTCCATCAACACATGGCGGTAGGTGGGATAAAGCTCTAGGGGATATAGGGCTCCGGAGGACGGCACTACTCAAAACTCTCTCTTTTCCTAAGTAATGCCGTGAGCCAGATACAGCAGCTGAGATAAGTGAGTTAGGGGTAAAATACAGATAGCGCCGCCCTAAAATTCTTTTCGGTACTTCCAGCAAGGGGAGTGTTTTCTCAGGTTCGACGCTATCTGCTGCCGGAGAGGCGATCGAGACTTCGCTTGAAATTTGTACAGGCGAGGGCAGCGTTGAACGAGCTGCAGATCCCGCTCGAAAACGATTGCGAGCAAATGCCTTGACTCGGCCCCAGGTCTGTATTAGGTGGATTGTTGCCAAGGAAATCCAAAGGTAGCCCACCTGACTATGTCAGCTAAAGTGATGCAGCCCCATAGTATCGGCGACTAAACCAGTCAAGAAAACGCAAAGGCTGCTGCCTACCAGCAAAGCGATCACAACGTAGCCCAAGTCACGCCTTTTCATAGCTAGTTCTGTTTGAGGATAGCTGTCCTCTAGGGTAGCTAACTTGGCTCAAGGATCGGACGTTGAGGAGCTAAAAGACTCAGCTCTCTTTTTGTCCGTTGGGATAGTGAGTATCTTTTACAGCACCTCCGGCGATTGTCAAGGTCGTTTTTGATTCGTGTCCCGATGGCCCTGTTGCGTTATAGCCTCTGACTGTTTCAACCCGTCACGCCATATGTGATGAACTAGGCTTGAAGAAACGTAGAATAGCGTGAAGCCGATTAGTGGATGAAGAATCTCTAAATGAAGAGGCGTTTTGAGATGGATGCTACAAAACTGGAGGCTAAGCAGTACAGGCAGGGAAGCGGCAAGTAATCGGATTCTCTTTGAGAATGGAGCAATCAACGACTCTACTAGTAAGATTAGCGATAGCCCACTGTATCCTCGCACCAGCCCCACGTGAAGATTCCACCAGGCAGGATCGCTGAAGTAAGCAACACCCACTGTCAATATCTGCGCAATTAAGCAAATATTAAAGATGATAGAAGTCGTGTAAAAACTAACGTTTATCCAGCCTGCAGTGACAATATCGTGTTCTCTTTTTGAAGAAATAGTCATGTCAGCTTGCTGATTTTTCAATGTCTAAATTTGACATCTTTTGCATAAATAACAGTGCTTTTTTGACCAATTCGGGCCCTGCTTTCTCGGGCGAACCCACATTAAAGGGAGGGGCGGGATCGTATTCCATTAATAATTGAACAATCTTGGCAGTCTCTTCCCCGTAAAGGATACTTGCGATCGCTAAGCCAAAATCGATTCCTGCTGTCACACCGCCGCCCGTGATGCGATTACGATCCATAACAACCCGCTCGGTGCCAACCTCAACCCCTGGATTTGCCATCAGCTGTTCACGCATTCCCCAGTGCGTCGCTGCGCGATACCCCTGTAGCAGATCCGCTTTTGAGAGAAACTCTGAGCCACCACACACAGAGGTGACAAACTTCGCAATTCTGCCCTGTTTTTGAAGAAAGTCAAGCATCTCTAGATCGTCTATAACTGCCTGCTGTTCTAGGCCGCCGCCGATACAAATGACGTCTAAGGGTGGGCAGTTTGAAAAGGTTGTATCCGGCAAAATAACCAATCCGTCATCGCACGTAATGGGAGTCAAGCTTTTCCAGATTCGAAGCAATTTCACACCAGGCAAAGCACTAAAAACTTGCTGCGGCCCCACCATATCTAACGCGGTCATACCAGGGTAAAAGACTAAACCAATGGTGTACGTTTGTGAATCAGTCATGTACGGATGTCCTTGTGGTCATTGCAAGTGAACTATCCTTATAGTAGAAATGCGAACCCACTGCGCATAGTCCTCGATCGAGTACTCTTTTAGCTGCTATGACGATTTCCTTAAAGCTTTTATTTGAAGAAATTCATCAGTTTAAGCATGAGGATGAGCTGAGATTGCACATGGCACCAAAGGTGGGTGAGTACTTTGCTGCCAAGCGCTCAGGAATCTTTTTCTTTGACCAGCTCTTGGCCGAACGCAAGCTGCAAAGCGTTCTCAAAATGGCTTTATCTCTTGAACATAATCCTGTAGCCCGCTACCTTGCAGAATGTCATACTCCCGTTCACGAAGGACTGGTAACAACACCCAAAGCTTGGAAGCTGATCTGTCCTCGTCCGGATCACTGGCATGTCATGGCAGGGCCGATTGTTAATGGCGGTCAGTTAATCGGTACGATAGGTTGCACTCGTGAAAAATCGATGCCAGCCTTTGACAATCAGGATTTAGCAGATCTAGGTGCCGTTTGTTTGCATTTGTCTACTTGGACTGCAGCCGCGCGAGTCGCGCAAAGCCCAATCAGACCTCGGCAACAACCATCGGGCACTAAGCCATTAACACCTCGTGAATTACAGATCGCCCATCTGGTTGCTTTAGGACGCACCAATGCAGAAATCGGAAATGAACTTTGGATTACCGAGAATTCTGTCAAACAGGCTCTGAAGCGAATGTTCCGTAAGCTAAGCGTCTCGTCGCGTACAGAAATGGTCGCACAGCTCCACACAGCACAGTCCTATATTGCAGGTAACCAGCCGTCTTAATCTAGCTTGGTGTCAAACTTTTGCCAATACTTTGGCTTCTGATGAACTCGCTTATGCTCCGTCGTTGCAACGCAGTGTTATCTTGCCTTATAGGAGAACTTTGGCAATTCGGTTAGTCCATTCTTCTCTCGTAGTTACTAGCCAAATTAGAACCAGTTCCTCAATACATCAGGTAGGTTGCTTTGACATTAATGTCCATAAGCCCGCTACTGAAAGCATTGAGCCACCAGCCAAGTTAAAACGTCGCCTTACTCTCGAGGACGCGAGTAGTCTACGGGCTGAACCTGCAAAAAGGACATAGAGTGTGGCATTGATAGTAGATAGCGCTATAAACGTGAGGGCAAGAATCCAGAGTTGAGGGGCAACTCTGGCGCCAGTGTTGATGAACTGAGGCAAAAACGCAGCAAAGAAAATAATACCTTTAGTATTGAGAGCAGTCACTAGGTAGGTATTTACAAACAGTTTCCAGCGAGGGCTAGATTGTCTAAGGGCGGTCACATTGCTCGAAGAAACATCTGCTAGTAAAAGCCTGACACCTAGATAGAGTAAATACAAACCACCGATCCATTTAATAACTCCAAACCAAAAAGCCGAGGTAGCCAGGATAGTGCCTAACCCCAGAAGAGACATCGTCATAGCCGTCGAATCGCCAAGAGACACTGCCATCACGAGAGGAATATTTGCCTGCCGTCCATGAGATAACGAGTAGCTAATGACTGTGAGAATAGTTGGCCCCGGAATGATGAGTAGGACTATGGATGCGATGATGAAGGCAATCCAGATTGCAATAGACATATCAACTTTTCTCTGCAGGATTGATGCTACCTTCACAGCAAACCATATTTATGGTCAGACATCAGCATCATGAATGTTTTGAATAAATAGATAATCTTTGCATTATGCCGATCCACTGGCGGCGGTGTCGGTATGCATGGGCGCTGTCAAGTTGTGATCGCGTATGTATGTGCTGCATTCCCCTAAATGGGTGCGGTTTGAGATCGCGCCCTCTCCATCAGATAAACCTAAGGCAACCCCATGGCGCTCGCTAAAAGAGATTGCTAGCATAACGGTCACATTAGCGGATACCCATAGCACTGGTGACATTGTTGAAGACGTTTGCTATAAAACGGGCGTTGCCGGATTCTCGAAATGAAATCATCTCGGTCAGTTACGACAAATCGCCTAAACCCCTGGCTGGCGGTCAACTATTCGCTGGTGTTTCCAGGCCTGGGGCAGCTGTATAGTGCGTTTTGGACCAAAGGAATTAGCCTGATACTGATCACCGTTGCGATGCTCGGCTATGCTGTTTGGTCCATTTTTGATGCCAATGGCCAAACCTTGTATGGGCTCTGGACGATAGTAAGTCTTGTTGTCGTATACAGCTTTAGCATTTTGGATGCCTATCGCGGTACCCAGCCAGGATACGCCACCCGGATTTCAGTTCCTCGAAAGTCTGACCCCTGGTATGCCGTTTTTTTATCACAGCTGTTGCCTGGTCTGGGACACCTGTATCTGCAGCAGGCCCTGGTTGGTGGATTATTTTTGCTCACAGGAGTTGTATGCGCCTGGCTAGCCAATTCTGTTCCTCAGCTGGTACCGGTGCCACCGCTGATTTGGGCGCTGAGCTGTTATCACGTGTATGTCAGCTCTCGCCATCGGGTAGGACGTAGTTCGGATGCGATCGCGCTGCTAGTGGTGGGTCTCTTAATCGTACGACTGGTTTTAAGTTCAACCCCAGGTTGGATTCGCCAGACAGTTGAGCAGTGTATTGTGCCTAGCGATTCAATGGTGCCGACCTTACAAATCGAGGATCGTCTCTTTGTCAGACGTAGTCAGACGTATCAGCCTAACGTTGGCGATATTGTTGTCTTTACCCCACCCAATCAGGCTCTCGAAAATCTCTCTCAGATACCCGAGAATCCTCTGTATGTAAAACGTGTGATTGGTCTGCCAGGTCAGCAGATAGCCGTCAGAGAAGGTCGTGTCTATACTGACGAGCGGCCGCTGACAGAGCCTTATATTCAAACACCAGCTGTCTACGAGTGGGGACCTGAAACCGTGCCTGCCAACAGCTATTTTGTGCTCGGTGACACTCGCTCAAGCAGCTATGATTCCCACGTTTGGGGATATGTCCCGGACGCTAACATTCTAGGACCAGCCTACAAAATCTACTGGCCATCCGATCGAGTGCAGCCGCTAGAATAGATTGCCGAGCAGTTGCTGCCGAACAAAAGAGAACTCGAATGCATCACTACGACTGCAGATCCGCCAACGCGCCGCGTGCCATATTAGCAATCGCTTTATCCGTTGCTTTTGGCAGCTGATAATATTTCCCGCCTGCGGTCTTCGCCAGCTCCTTACCAAAGCCGGTAGACACAAACTTGCGCTCGGTATCAATGATCAGCAGCTGAAATCCGGTCATGCGAATCCGACCGGCAATGTCCAACAGTTCGGCCTTGATATCTGGCTTTTCATCTTCATCCATCGGTTCGCCTAGCGATCGTGCCAGTGGCACATTGCCCCGACCGTCGGTGATGGCAATAATCACTACTTTGCCTGTATCTCCCGACTGCTGGGCGTTGGTTCCGACGCGCACCGCCTGACTCAGACCGTGGGCCAAGGGCGACCCCCCGCCGCAGGGCATGGTCTCCAGCCGCCGTCGAGCTGAGGTGATCGAACGCGTCGGCGGCAACAGCACGTCAGCTTGCTCTCCTCTAAACGGAATTAGCGCCACCTGGTCGCGATTTTGATAGGCATCGGTCAGCAGACTAAGCACCGCACCTTTGGCCGACTGCATCCGATTAAGCGCCATTGAACCCGATGCATCGACAACAAAAATGATCAGCGAGCCTGCTTTACGCGCTAGGCGCTTGGCGCGAATATCACCCTGCTCGACAATTACTTTGCGTTCGGGCTGTCTGGCCCGCCGAGCTTTTTGATAGGGTGCCGCTGCCCGCAGAGTGGCATCTACCGCAATGCGTCGTACCGGTCCCTGGGGCAAAATGGGTTTGATATAGCGGCCTCTATCTTCAGATATCACCAAACTCTGGCTGCCGGAATTACCCTGTTTGCTCATGGTCTCGGCAAACAACAGCAGCGACGGGTCTAGAACCACACCTTCTGGGTCAAACAAAAACTCTTCTTGAATGCTGGGAGGAGATTCTTCTTGTTCCTCGTCCTGCTCGTCCTCGTCATCGTTTTCGTCGTCGTCATTCTCCTGAGACTCGTCTTGTTCGTCCTCTTGTTTGTTTTCCGGCGGTGGCGGTGGCGGTGGCGGCTGCTCATCTTCTGGCGGTGGCTGATCCCGGTTGAGCGCTCTGGGAATAATCACTAGCTCTACCGCACGGCGCAGATCGTCGGCGTTGATTTCGGTGCGACCTTCTAGGGCGGCGCTGGCTTTGGCTACTCGAACCGCAAATAGTTCGGCGCGGTGGCCTTCTACCCCACCTCGAATCGCCTCAGTGACCAGATACTCCACCTGGTCGGAGGTAATCACTACGTCCTTTAGCCACTCGCGAGCCAGGATAATCTGGGTCTTGAGATTGTCGATTTCGTCGGTGTAGCCAGCTAGGAAGCTTTCGGGACCGTCGGCGTAGTTGGTGGCCTGCTCGGTGGCGTCTACTCGCTCCTCCATGGTGAGGACACGGTCAGCGGAAAGCGCGATCGCAATCCTATCTAACAAATGCTGTCGTAATGCCCCTTCTTCTGGGTTGTAGGTGGCTACCAGCAGTGGCTTACACGGATGCTGAAAGCTAATGCCCTCGCGCTCAATCTGGTTGCGTCCCTCGGTCAACGTGCCCAGCAGCAGGTTAGAAATCTGCTCGTCGAGCAAATTAACCTCATCCACATAAAGCACGCCGCGATGGGCCTCTGCCAGCAGCCCTGGCTGAAAGACAGACTCACCGGTCTGAATCGATTTGGCCACATCTACCGACCCCAGCAGCCGATCTTCGGTTACTCCTAGGGGGATCTGAATAAAAGGAGCCGGAATCACCTGGGTGGGCAAATCCTCAGACTCGCTGTTGCTAAAGCGCTCTATGGTTGCATCATCCCATTCCCGTCTGTTGTTGGGGTCCGCGTTGGCACAAGATTCTTTGATAATCTCGATGGGCGGCAGCAGCTGGTGCAGCCCTCTTGCTAATACCGACTTAGCAGTTCCTCGCCGACCTGCAATCACAACGCCACCTAAGCCGGGATCGACGGCGGCCAATAATAGGGCAAGCTTAATTGCATCCTGACCAACAACGGCCATTAAGGGAAATGTAATGGGGGTGTCCGCAAGGGCCTGCATGTTTTTCGCTAATCAACGTATTAGATACTCTATCACTGCACTTCAGTAATCGTGCCGATGAAACTCGGCAACTTCTGGGGTGTTTGTCTCATGTTCAGCCTTTAGAATTTATCTGGCTGTTCGACTCAAGGGTCGCTTTGTCTGTAATTGCTGGAGTTCGGCAGTTTTCGGCAGATGTGCTCTAAGACGGTGCCCAATTTGTTCCTGTGAGTTCCTAATGTCTGTCGCTGCTTGCAAGCTATTGACCTACAAAGGTCAGTACAGTCCCTGTCATATTAAGTTTCCTGATGTTGATACCATACTGCCTGCTATTAAATTAGACGACCTCTACTACAGTCTGTTTCGTCGGTTTGATAGTGCTGAAGCCGCTATGAAGGCCCTGGGCAAACTGGCTCAACAAGGAGACCAGCTGGCACTCACGCAGAAAGGTGATAGCTACGTGATGTGGGCACTAGAGCCTGATGCCCAAGTGCTTGAGCGCACGAAAAATAGTATCGAATGGCCCACCTGTGGTCCCGCCCTATGTCTTATCCTGGGCGATGCTAAACAGTATCACCAGTGCTATGTGCAGACACCCGATGTGATCCAGCCGATGGTGGCCGTACATCACGGCGATGACTTTTACAGCGTCTACCAGTCGGGGTTGGATGCTCTAGCATCCCTGGAGCTGGCGGCTAAGTTTACGCGGCGAGGTAATAGAAGTGCGATCGCATCCACAGCAAAAGGCTATGCCGTCTGTCTGTGGGAACCTGAAGCCAGCCTCCGCACCTCCGACTAACCTAAATCTCTTTACGATGGTGGGGACGTTGCATGCAATGTCCCCACCATCGTGCCCCTACCAATTTCTAACGTCTACCTGGCAAAATAGGCTGCTCAACCGCGTTGCGGAACCGCTGTACGTCTTCACTAAAGTCAATGGGGAGTACGGCAACGACGTTTTCATGGGGACGAGGGATGATGACCCATGTTTCTAAAACGCCACCATAGGCATTTTCTGCAGCTTCCACACCCGCTGCCATGGCCGCTTTGACCTCAGAGACGTCGCCGCGAATATTGATGCAAAAGCGAGCACTACCGGCTCGAATGTAATTAACCAACGTGACTCGTCCTGCTTTTACCATCGCATCTGCGGCGGCTAGCACAGGGGGAAACCCTTTTGTCTCTAGCGATCCAACTGCCTCGGGCATTGCCGTTCTCCTTAATTACGAGCCGTGATTGGCTATTTGGTTTATAACTCCATCGTCTATTCTACGGGAGTCGCGTGGGGTTGAATAGACACAGCGGGTTGCGTTTGCTGAACAAAGGTTTCGACAGTTGTAGCGTAGGCGGCTCCAGCGGTGTCAGAAACGTTGTTGTGGCCGGCTTCAGGCACCAGCCATAGCTGTTTGGGTGCGGGCGATACTGTGTGCAGCTGCTCTGACATTGCAGCCGCTGTCGTGGTGTCTTCTACCCCATGGATATAGAGCACCGGCAGCAACAGCTGCGGTACTTTGGCAATGGAATTAAACCGCTGGGTCAAAATCCAGCTGACGGGTATCCAGTCATACTGCCCGCTCAGTCTGACGGCTTCTAGCATGGAGCTAAAGGTACTTTGTATAATTAGACCCGCTGCCGGACGCTGGGTGGCCACCTCAATGGCGATGGCACCGCCCAAGGAATGACCAAACAGCCAAAGCTGCTGGGGAGAAATCTGACGCGTTTGGGTGAGGTAAATGTAGGATGCGATCGCATCCTCATAAACCCGCTGTTCATTGGGAAAAGGGCCAGGGCTCAGCCCATACCCGCGATAGTCCACCAGCAGTACGTTAAAACCCATTTGCTGATAGCGGTGGGCCAGCCCCAAATTAGCGCCGATATTTTCACTATTGCCATGGAGATACAGCAGCGTTAGCGGCTGCAGTGGGCCTGACAGCCTTGGCAACCACCAGCCGTGCAGCCCCTTCCCCGCAGGTGCTGTTTGGCCCTGACGATCGATCCAAACGTCTTCGTAGGCTATTTGCCTATCGGCAGGCGTTTGAGTTAATAAGGCCGTTGGTTTAAATATCAGTCTGGTTTGATAGAAATATAGTCCGACACAAATCGCGCCATACCCTCCGACTAGCGATAGGGCCAGAGCCAGCAGCCCTTTATATATAGTCATCTATGACACTATTCCAGAAACTCAATTGCCATTATCCATCCGTCCAGCCTATAGGGATAGCTCGTCTTGCAGCGCCTCCAGCTGCCAAACCCGAGTTTCAGTCAGCTCGGCCAAACAAGTATTCCGAGCAGGGCCGGCCGGCAGACTGGCCTCATAGTCGCAGTGGGCATCCCGGTAGTCTAGCCAGCTTAGCTGGACATCGGTGAGTGTCTCGGCGCGTGATTCGTCAAGCAGTGCCTGTATCTGTTGATAAACGTCGTTGAGCTGGGCGTCGGCGTCAGCATAGCTGAGCTGAGTTTGGTCCGACTGCTCTAGAGCCGCAATGCGATTATCGGTAATCTGCTCCATACAGCTCGCTTGAATCAAGGGCGCAATCGAGCCACCCTCATATCGGTCGCTTTCAAAGGTGCATTGGGCATCTCGAAAGACAATCCAGCGTTCTTCAGCGGTGGTGAGCTGCGCTTTAGCCGTATCATTCAGACTCTGGCGAACGTCTTGATAGATCTGGTTTAGCGCTTTGTCAGAGATGCTGTAGTTCTCGGCGGCGCACTGGTTCATTTCCAACTGGGTGGCCATTTGCCCACAGTCTTGTTTAGTGAGGGCTACAGGTGCAGGACGAGTAGTTTCCTCAGCTGTATCAGCGGGCTCAGAACGTGGCGTCTCGGGGGTGGTCTCAGCCGCAGGCTGCTCCACGTCAGTTTCGGGATCAGTTTCGGGGGCTGCTTCAGTTGTTTCGGCCGTGTCGGGCGCGTCTTCGGGCGTGTTTGAGCGACCACAGCTGACTAACAGGAGCAGCAGCATTAAGGGCAAGACCATCAGCGAGGTTTGCCGTTGCTGATTTTTAGATAATTTATCCATGGTTTCGCGACACCAGCTTCCATTGGAGTGTAGCGCACCCGCCAAACCAGAAAAAATCTAAAGATTGATCCAGTTTTTTGGGCAAGGACCATAACAGAAGCGATAGCTTAGGGGCCTGTGCTGCTGGACCCGGCAAACACTACCTGCGCTGTATGCAAATCGCTGCCTATCTTTACACCGATCCTCGTTTGGAACCGCCAATTGATGACAGCATCTGGGGCTGGGAAGTCGATCATGTCTATAAAGATACGACCCTTGTTGCCAACCGGCCACAGCTGCAAAAGCTGCTAGCAGCGACAGCACCCACCTACCTGCTAGTCCGGCGATTAGATGAGCTAGGAGACTCTTTACCAGCGGTGGCCGCGACCCTGGCGACCCTAGAAGCGGCGGGGACGACCGTGATTGCGACAGACCAGGTGTATCAAACCCCGGCACCTGGCACCGCTAATGTGCAGCTGCCGGTAGTCTTGGCTGAAGTGGAAATGGCCCATCGTCAGCGGCGAATTCGTCAGGGACATGCGGCTAAACGACTTAAAGCGCTACCGCCGCCGGGTAAAGCTCCCTATGGATATCGTCGGGGTAAGCAGGGCTATGTGATTGACCGGACAGCCGCCCCGGTGCTCAAAGCCTTCTTTGAACAGTTTTTGCTCTATGGTTCGCTGCGAGGAGCGGTGCGCCATATCGCGAAGCAATACGGTAAAAAGGTCTCAGCCTCTACCGGGCGACGCTGGCTGAAGCATCCGATCTATCGAGGCCATACCCGCTATGGCGACGGTGGCACCGTGCTCAACACCCATCGCCCTTTACTAGAAGCAGACGAAGCGGCCCAGATTGACCGACTGCTGCGACGTAATCGCACCCTCCCGCCTAAGACGGCCAGTGCCGCCCGTTCGCTGGCAGGGCTAGTCACCTGTCAAACCTGCCAGGCAAAACTCACGGTGAGTCGGGTCAGTGCCCATCGTCGGTCTCAGGACTATATCTATATGCGGGCTACTAGCTGCCCAGGTCAGTGTAAGGCACTGCCCTATGGGGCACTGCTGACTAAAACGATTGAGGCGATTTGTGTAGAGTTACCTCAGGCGGTAGATCAGCTGCCGCCCCTGAGCAGCCGACCTAAGCAGACGTTAGAGGCTGCGATCGCAGCCAAGCAAACAGTCTTGACCCAGCTCCCTCAGCTGGTAGCGACAGGCATCTTGGATCAGACGACCGCCGAGCTGCGTACCTACAGCGTACAGACCGAAATTGCCCAGCTGAGTCAGTCGCTGGCCCAGCTGCCCCCGGTCAACCTAAAAGAACTGGCCCAGGCGGTCAGTATTCCTCAATTTTGGGAAGATCTCTCGGAACCCGAGCGACGCTTCTTTTTTCGAGAATTTATTCGCGATATTCAAGTGATTCGAAACGATAGCGACTGGACTCTGCATCTGGTATTCACGTTTTAATATGCCAGTCCCATGGCTGCTCGTAACATCAGGTCAGCGTTGATTGCCTAGGGATAAATGGCCTGTTGGCGGATACCTACGGAGACCGTACTTCCGGCACCTCAGTCACATCTGTAGAATTGACTAACGCTAGCCAACAACATTTTTAAATCTTTTCTAGAAACTCCACAAAAGTCTCCTAGAAAGCTAAGGGGGTAACAAAAACTTTAAGGGTGATGTGCGTGGTTACCAGCATCTCAGCGGCAGTCTCAGGTATTAAATTTGACCTACAGGGGCTGAAAATACGTACCAACTACGCAACAATCAACTAAGACTATTATGAACAAGTTCAATATTCGTGCCGCGCTCAGTCTCGCCGTGATGATTAGCGCTGTCGAGGTCGCCCCTAGCTATGCCTTTACCCTCACTGGCACCTCTGCTATTTTTAACAATGCTCGATTATCAAATGGCAAAACCGTTGGCCGAGCTGCTGTTAACAACAACTTTAGTGATTATGAACCGTCTGTTATCAACTACGCCAATAATCATGATGACAACTATGTAGAGTTCATTGATATTAATGGCGTTTCTCAAGTTCGCTGGGGTGACGGTGTCTATAGCAACACCAATAAGAACTTTGAGGGTGGTACGAAGTGGAACTGGGACTATGGGTGGTATCAAACGGTCGATGGTAGCAAAGATTACCAATATGGCTGGCATCGAGACTACACTGCCAAAAAGAGTGGGCTCGGATTTGGTGGAGTTAACAATGTAGCTCTGCAGGTGGGCAAGGTCTTTAATATTGGTACCTTAAAGCATTACAACAATACGATTTGGCTGGACGGGCGCGATGCGACCAAAGCGGATTTTAGCCTGCAGCTAGACTTTGGTGATGTAGGTATCGGGCAGCAACAGTTCGATTTTGCCCTCAGCGTTGAAGAAACTGATAACCAGGCGAGTGCCCATGATGGCGGTGTTTGCCCCTATCAAACGATAGGAGCTGGCTGTTCTGACAAAATCACTTGGGACTTTGCTCTTAATGCTGAGAACAGCTTTGAATATGAAGGGGAGGAATACACCCTTGAGCTGGTTGGCTTTAATGATACGGCTGATTTTGATGCTGGAGCGGTTACCGACTTTATCTCCCAGGAGCACGGTACCAGTGAAGCTCATATGTTTGCACGTCTGGTCAAACTGGGCGACTACACGGATGAAACAGAGCAAGTTCCTGAGCCTGGTATGCTGCTTGGGCTAGGAGCCGCTGCTGCCGGTCTTTTTGCTAAAGCACGTCGTCAGCAGGACAACAAAGTTGTCGCTAATGTCTAAAAAATAAGAGCTGCTTATACCTGCCCTCAGGGTCTCTGCTACTGCTCCAACTGCAGCGGATACCAGGGCTCAGCTCCATTGAGCTGCCAGATGGAGAGGACTAATGCACTGGCGATTCCTAGCCAAATGACCATCGGCAGCAGCAGCTGTCCCGCTAAGGGGACAATTTGCCAGTAAACTGCCGTTACCAAGATGGATGAGGCTAAAGGGCCTGCCAGTACAGCCGGGACTGCTGCCCCCAAACGCCCCTCGACGGTAAAGATAGTATTCCAGGTATCCCCCAGGGCTAGGTGCATCATAAAGATGGCTAAGGGCCACGATAAATAGGTCTGTCCCAGCGTCTGCCACACTAAATAGGACGAAATCACTCGTAAAACGCCGATGCTCATCCAAACGATGGGAAATGCTAGCGGAGGCGGTGCCCAGCCAGGACGAACGACGCTACTGTAGGTGGTGCGACTGCGGGCGTTGTCCAGGGGAGAGAACAGTCGAGAACGGATAGCAACCAGGGTAAAAAATGCGATCGCAATTCCCTTGCCTAGGGCCCCTGACCAGCCCACGGTAAATTCCTGTAGCCCCCACAGTGCAACGAGCATCAGCCCCATTTGAGCCAGCGTTCCGGCAATGTAAGTCCCGATAGCGCGCCAGTCGGCAGTGCTATCGGTGCCAGCGTCTTTCTGGGGGATATCCTCCGTTTGCACGCCCATAATGCTATTGACGACGGACTCTATCTGACCAAGCAACTTAGGTTTATCTGTCATAGCTTTGGTGAATTGCTGATGGATGGCGAGGTTTAGCGGCTGCCATTACTATCTATCATGATTAGCCGTTACTATTTTGAGGTGGGAGTAGAGCAGCAGGAAGACAGCCATGGCCAGTGTTCGGTTTGAGCGCGTTACCAAACAGTATGAAAATGGGTACGTCGCGGTAAAAGACCTCAGCCTGGAAATTTGCGATCGCGAATTTTTGGTTTTAGTCGGTCCCTCTGGCTGCGGCAAAACTACCTCTCTACGCATGCTCGCCGGACTAGAAAGTATTAGCAGCGGCAATCTCTACATTGACGATCGCAGAGTCAACGATCTCCCTCCCAAAGATCGTGATATCGCCATGGTGTTTCAATCCTATGCGCTTTACCCTCACATGAGCGTATTTGACAACATGGCCTTTAGCTTAGAACTCCAAGGTGTTGCCAAAACAGACATTCAAAAACGGGTGCAGCAGGCGGCTCAGCAGCTAGGGATTGAGGCTCTTTTAGAGCGTAAGCCGAAGCAGCTGTCTGGCGGACAGCGACAGCGGGTGGCCGTGGGTCGGGCCATTGTGCGCAACCCGTCTGCGTTTTTGATGGATGAACCCCTCTCAAACCTGGATGCCAAACTACGGGTTCAGGCTCGGGCTGAATTGAACAAGCTGCATAAGCGGTTGGGAACAACCTTTATTTATGTCACCCACGATCAGGTCGAAGCGATGACCATGGGTAGCCGGATTGCCATTATGAACCAAGGCATTCTGCAACAAGTTGACACGCCTCAGACCATTTATGAGCAGCCCAACAACATTTTTGTAGCGGGTTTTTTAGGCAGTCCATCTATGAATTTCTTGGAGGTGACTATAGACAGTCACGATGACGGTCTGTTTGCCAAAGCAGCCAGCTTTGAGCTACCCCTGTCGACTTCCTCCGATCGTCTGGCTCCGTATCTAAATCGTTCCGTTATTTTAGGGATTCGTCCCGAAGGTATCTATCATCCCAACTACCGGCCCCCTGGCATTAACCCAATCGATATCAAAGCGGAAATTTCTGTCATTGAGCTCATGGGGCATGAGCTGATCGTCTACGCCACATTAGCCAACGGGAGCGAAGTTGTGGCCCGATTGGATCCTAGAGCCACAGTCACACCGGGGGAAACGGTGGTTTTGCAAATAGACAGCCATCGTATTCATCTATTTGATCGAGAAACTGAGCAAATTATCTAAAAATCTCGATTTCTCTCTTCTTGGTTTTTGAAAGCTTTGATATGCAGGCGCTGACTCAACATTCCGTCAATACACGATTCAGCGGTGGCTAAAGAGCCGCAATGGCGACGGTGGGCCACTAAGTATCAATCATACTTGATGTATCTTTATGTTCTGTAAAGTTATGAATATTTAACTTAACGAATTCGACCAATTCTAATGAAGGTAGGTGAACTGAAGTAGCCAATTTCGTCCTAAGATAAGAATATTAGTCAAGCTCAATAGCACTGCCATCTGCCGCCAACTACCATGTCCCCTGACGGTCTTTCGATTGACTATTCCCAACTGACATTCACCACCAAACAAGATGCCGTCGAGCAGGCAGTGAGCAGTCTAATGCAGCACTCCCAGCATGTACGAATTAAAAAGCTCTTGTTTTGTGTGTGCTATGGAACGTGGGAAAATGAGGGGCCTACCCTAAACAATGTTTCGTTGCAATCGCTGGTAAACGTCGTTTTAGGACGTTATTCTAGCCTGCGTCAGTGTCGCGACAGCTTATATCAGAAAGCCTACAGTCTCAATCGCAAAAAGCTGTATGTTGCGATCGCAAATGTGATTGTCTACTATCTGCGCTACGTTTTTTTGCCTGCGCAGACATTGACTCCTTCGACCGACCAACAGGCGGCCAATCTATCGGCATCAGTCCAGTCTCAGTCTCAAGTGGAGCTATATAAGCCGGTACTGGATGCTCTATATCAGTCTGAAAATCTAGACATTATCAAAACTTTCCTGGGCTATTTAGGACAGGCTCGCGGCAAAATTGCAGAGACCGCGAGTACTGATTTGCTCAGTCTGGTGCAGATGACCCATCGCCAGTCGCCAACGCCTTCAGAGCTAAAGCAGCGTCTGGTCGATGTGCTAAAGCATCAGCCGACGCGGGCCAGTACCCAGATCATTGCGCGCGAGATTTTACGCGCATTTCGACCGCTGTACAGAACCACCGCGATGCCGGTGGTGGCGACTCCTGATAGCTTGAGCCCTCTAGAGCAGGAACTGACCCAAAAGTGCGATATCAACCAGGTCAGAGTGCTGCTGTATTCTGTTCTCTATGGCCCCTATGCCAACAGCCCTTTGCAGCAACAAATTTTTCATACCAAGACGCTGCGGGACCTGCTGCAAGAAACGTTTGAGTACTGCCCTACTTACAGCGACTTTGAAAGCAAGCTGACGATTTTAGCCCACTGTCTAGAAACCTCAGACGGTCTCAATCGGGCCCTCAAGGTGATGCTGGTGTCTTTATATCGCTATTACACCAAAGACAAGCCGTAGGACTCAGCTGGGTGTGCGTTTGCCTAGCAGTTTTTCACGCAAATGCTTGATGCGATCGCGAAACTTGGCAGCTTCTTCAAAGTCTAGTTCTTTGGCAGCCGCTTTCATCTGTTTTTCCAGCTGGCCAATCAGCTCTGGAATATCTTCTAGAGCCAGATCGTCACTGTGCTCATAGACTTCTTCTAGCTCCTGGGCATTGAGACGCCGCGATACTTCCAAAAATGAGAGAATCGCGTTGCTCTTACGCCGCACAATGGGAGTGGGTACAATGCCGTTCTTTTTGTTGTAAGCCGCTTGAATAGCGCGTCTACGCTCAGTTTCATCAATGGCTTTAGCCATGCTGTCAGTGAGATTGTCGGCATAGAGAATTGCCTGTCCTTGAACGTGACGCGCCGCCCTGCCCATCGTCTGAATCAGCGAGCGCTCTGCCCGAAGAAATCCTTCTTTATCGGCATCTAAAATAGCCACTAATGAGACTTCGGGTAAATCTAATCCTTCTCGCAGCAGGTTGACCCCCACCAGCACGTCAAAATTACCATTGCGCAAATCCTGAATAATCTCGATGCGCTCAATCGAGTGAATTTCAGAATGTAAGTAGCGGACTCTCACCCCATGTTCGTCAAAATACTCAGTGAGGTCTTCTGCCATCCGTTTGGTCAATGTCGTCACTAGGGTGCGCTCATTACGGCTGACGCGGTCTTTAATCTCTCCTAGCAGGTCGTCTACCTGACCTGTTGTCGGTCGCACAAAAATTTCCGGGTCGAGCACCCCTGTGGGTCGAATGATTTGTTCGACGATTCTCTTTTCAGAGATATCTAGCTCCCACTCTCCTGGTGTAGCCGATACAAAGATGCAGTTCTTGACCTTTTCCCAAAATTCGTCTGCCTTAAGAGGGCGATTGTCGGCGGCGCTGGGTAAACGAAATCCATGGTCGATCAGGACTTTCTTGCGGGCCTGGTCGCCGTTGTACATACCTCGCAGCTGAGGAATGGTAACGTGGGATTCATCAATCACCAACAGCCAGTCTTCAGGAAAGTAATCGAGAAGGCATTCAGGCGGGGCTCCGGCATGACGTCCGGCTAGATGTCGCGAGTAGTTTTCTACGCCGTTGCAGTAGCCGACCTCTCGCAGCATCTCTAGATCGTACTTAGTGCGCTGTTCTAGACGCTGTGCCTCTAGCAGCTTACCTTCTTTTTCCAGCAGCTCCAGCTGTTCTCTCAGCTCTTCTTGAATCCCGTTACAGGCCGCTTCTAACTTGTCATCTGGGGTAACAAAGTGACGGGCCGGGTAGATATTGATCGCTTCCATGCTTTGAATTGTGGTGCCCGTGACCGGGTCCACATAGCGAATCGCATCGATTTCATCACCAAAAAACTCGACTCGAATAATGCGATCTTCGTAGGCTGGACCAATTTCTAACACGTCACCTTTGACGCGAAAGCGCCCCCGGCCGAGGTCGAGGTCATTGCGGGTGTACTGCACCGAGGCTAGGTCTCTGAGCACCTGACGCTGGTTTAGCTCCATGCCTACCCGTAGAGGGATAGAGGCTTTGAGGTATTCAGTGGGAATTCCCAAACCGTAGATACAGCTAATGGAAGCAACCACAATCACATCGCGTCGCTCAAACAGCGATCGCGTCGCTGAGTGCCGCAGCATGTCAATCTCTTCGTTGATGGATGCCGTCTTGGCAATATAGGTATCGGTAACTGGGATGTAGGCTTCCGGCTGGTAATAGTCGTAATAACTAATAAAATATTCGACGGCGTTGTCTGGAAAAAACTCACGCAGCTCATTACATAGCTGGGCCGCTAAGGTTTTGTTATGGGCAAGCACCAGCGTTGGACGGCCAACTTTGTCAATGACTCGTGCTACGGTGTGAGTCTTTCCCGTGCCGGTTGCCCCCAGCAGCGTCTGATATTGATGTCCCTGCTTTAAGTATTTGAGTAACCCTTTAATCGCTTTTGGCTGGTCGCCCTTGGGTTCAAACGGGGCTTGAATATCAAAATCTTTCATGGGCGAGCTAGGGTGGGGGCAACCAACCCCCCGATCTTAAAAGTAATCTCTAAAATCTGCACAGAGTTTTTCCATCTCACGATGTTCTTTATCAGCGGCCTAGCCAGTTACACAGGTGGGCCCCAGAACGCAATGTTTTGGGTATAACTCGCTACCCTAAGAGATGTAACAGTGATGTGGGGCAGCCCACGGAGGTGCTAGTAATGAACACTTGGCGTTGGGGATGTTGGATTGGGTTGGTCATCTTCGCTGGTGCCTGTAGCTCGGCCCCGGTAGCAGATACGCCTCCTACGGCAGCGGATGACAACATATCAGAGTCTGCCGATGTTGCTGAGCCAGCCAGCTGCGATCCGATAGACGATCAGATTCCTCTGCAGCCTGCTGCCGATGGAGAACTCCCCTTTGAGCGCTTAAATTTTCGTCCCCTTGAGGTTGACGCGACCGAGGACACCCTCAGCTTTAAGAGCCAACGCTACAGCTTTCGGTTTTGTAAGCGCGATCGCACCTGGGGGGTCACGGCGCTAAATCCAGCTGCCGAATCGGAGGAAGACTACGCCGCATACTTTGAAGCACTGTCCGAGCCAGACTACGAAACGATTGCTGATGACGATCGGACCTATCAAGCGAGAGTGCGTCTGGATGCCTCCTGGCTAAAGGATGAGACTGCGTCTGGAGGCGACGATCTAGAGCAGGTGATTTTTGAGCTGATTAAACCGGGAGACAGTCAGCCCATTTCCAAGGTGCTGTACACCAATACGGAAATTCTTGAGCGTGAATTGGGAGCCTCTGCCGGGGTGCCTCAGCTGACGCGGTCTTTAGTCACCGATGATGCCCTATGGTGGTCCATTGGCTTTGAGCAGGGTGAAGGGGCTAGCGGTGTAGCTACTCTAGTCCAGTACGACCTGGCGACGGAGGAACTGATTGTCTGGCAGCCTGATGAGCTAGGCAGTGCCCAGATTACAGACCTGGCGGTGACCGGTGCTGATGAGGATCTCACCCTGTGGCTAGGGACCCAATATTCGGGTGAGGGCAACCCCTATCTACCAGCCAAAGGACTAGTGGCCTATCGCCCAGCCGCCGCCTCAGAGGCTGAAACCTCAGATACTGATACCTTAGAGACTGAAACTTCAGATGCCGATACTCCAGAGACTGAGGCTTCGGATGCCGACGCTTCAGATGCCGACATCTCAGAGACTGCCCCCTCGGATACCGGCATCGTTGAATCCTATACCGTAGAAAATAGTCCCCTGGTCGGTGCCATTCCCACCCGGCTATGGGCTGAAGCCGATACCCTATGGGTAGCCAGCGCTAACGGTGTATGCGAAGTCGAATGGGCCACCGTTGATACCCACGACAGCTGGGCCTGCTGGCAGTTTTCGGTGATGGCGGATCTCCCTGCCAACCAGGCTCTCTATGGCAGCTTGCTAGCTGAGACCTCCATGGGAACCTTGGAAACGGCTGGACCGGTAGACCTGCTGTGGGTGACCGATACTGACATCAGCACGCCGGAGTCCACCCTGCGATACGAAATTAGCTATGAGCCGGGGATTACCACACAGCTCAATCAGGGAGCAGACTACTACGTAGGGCCAGAAAGTCAGCCGGACGATGGGTATTTTTGGTGGCCGGGGCGTGAATGGAGCTGGGATGGTCAACGCTTTGTTCGTTACCGAGACCAGGTGGCAACTAACTATGTGGGCGGCGGTCCCCAGGGAATTGGCCCTGACAACTATGAGAACTACATCGTGGATTGGAAAACCATGCGGGGAGAGTTTGAGCTGTTAGACCTCACTCCTGACTCAACGGAGATCACCTACTATTCTGCCTGGATTGATGGTGAGGGAATTGAGCCTTGGGTAACGGTGACAGAGATAGAAAATCCACCCCTTGAGCAGACGAATCCAACTGCATCGGTGCTAGCAGAGCTAAAACAAACGGCTGAGTAGACAGACCAGCCGCCGATGCTTGAATGTCATCTGGCTGATGTAGTAACTGCATAGTGCAAGAGACAGCCTCCGCTCGTTGTTTTACGATCTGTAGCAACATCTCAACAGATGAAAAAGGCCGAGCTAGAGTTTGCCCCTCTAGCTCGGTTCTGTTTTATGTATTGGTATATATAGGGATGTGCTACAGGCTGCTGCGATCGCAACCAATACCCTACCCCAGCTGAGAAAACCGCTCAGACCAGTCTATAGCCGCTGGGCGACTGCCTTGGTTGATAATCTCAAAAGCTTTGTTTTGAGTGGCTACGTCTTTTAAGCATTCCACACAGACCGCTGCCACATCTTTGCGGCTGGTTTGGCCCAGCAGACGGTCGCCCGTGCCTAAAACTACATCCTGGCTGCCGCCGGTAGAGGCTTTGAGCAGCGTGTTGAGATCGTAGGACGTATAGGGACCGTCAATCAGCCGACCCGGTCGAACAATGGTGTAGTCCAGACCTGAATGACGCAGGGCATTTTCTGCAGTCGCCTTGGCATCCAGCACACCGTAGGCGTTGAGCAGGCTAAAAGGCAGATCCTGGTTGCGAGCTACCCCTAGCGAGGAGACAAATACAAACCGCTGTACTGACTGGCCTTTGGCGGCTGCAATTAGGTTTTGAACGCCTTCACCATCTGCGATCGCAGGAGAATTCTTGGTATGCTGCTGCCGATAGTCAGCATCTAGAAAAATACGACCCCAGCCAAAAAATTGCTCTAACGGATCGTCCGGCAGCTCGACCTGCCACTTGTCCGACGGAAACGCGGTGGTGCCGCTGCAGCACAGGACGGCATCAACCCCTGCTACGGTGTCGGGCAAGGTGTCGGGTACCCGTAGGTCGGCCTCCACCAGCTCGACTCGACTATCAAAGAGCGCCCGCGCCTTAGGAATATTGCGAGTGACCGCTCGTACGGCATAGCCCTGGGTCAGAGCGTAGGCAACGGCCAGCTGTCCTACGCCACCGGTGGCACCGGTAATCAAAATGGTCTGAATAGTTGACACGATTAGTTTTGCGGGGCTGGGTGTTAATTTGCCTCTTCAGTTAAGCGCAAAACCCTTGAATAGCTCAACTGGAGACAGGGCATCAAAAGGCTAAACGAGAACCTGTCGCTGATTGGGGTGATACACCCATCTGTTGAAAATGCCAGGTATCAGGATCTTGCAAAATCATGCAGATAAAGTCATGCCGAGGATCGGAAACGCCAACTAAAATAAAGACCCGTCTCTGCTAGTGCCATGCCTCTTCGTCAAACCTGGGACAACCGTCACTTTTTTAAGAGTACCGACGACCCTGCGATCGCAGCTGCTTTGAGTGAAATCAGCGCGGCCATCGCTCAGATTGCTACCGCCTGTAAGCCCTTTACTCAGCAGGTCGAAGCTGCAGAAACCCTGCCCAAAGGAGACTTCGAACCGCTGCTGGCCTCTCTAAGAGAGATTCACCAGATGCGAACGGCTGTGGTCAAAAAGCTGGGCAATGTCCGTGTCTATGTCTCAACGGCTTTAAGCGTAGACGCCACCGATGCCAGCGCCAGTACGCTGCTGTCTAAGCTGCAGCAGGTCGGCTCAGAGCTAGGTCAGGCCATGACCCCGATGGATATCTTTCTCAATCGGGTCCGGTCTGAATTTATTCAGATGCTGGTGGCCGATCCGGTACTCTCGGAAATGGGCTTTTTGATTACCCATGAGCGCAAGCTCAAGGACCAGCTGCTCAGTATTGCTGAGGAAAATCTGATTGCAGGTCTCTCAGTGAGCGGCTTACAAAGCTGGGGCAATCTGTATACTCAGCTGGCCGGTACCCTAAAATGTACGGTCCAAGGGGAAACCATGGGTCTGGCCAAAGCCTCTAATCTGTTGAGCAGCCCGCAGCGTGAGACCCGATTGGCCGCATGGCAGGGGGTGCGCAATGCCTGGATTGGCCACCAGGAAACATCGGCCACTATTATCAATGCCATTAACGGCTGGCGGCTAGAAGAAACCAAAAAGCGAGCAACGGTTAGAGAGCTGCACTATTTAGATAAAAGCTGTCATCAAAGCCGCATTGAGCGATCTACTTTAGATGCGCTGATGACTACCACCTATGAGCATCGGGCTATAGGCCAACGTGCTCTTAAGGGGATGGCCCAGGTGCTGGATATTCCGCAGATGGCTCCCTGGGATTTGCGAGCCCCGGCCCCAGCCGCCGACGGTGCCGACACGATTTCCTTTGACGCGGCTATCGAGCTGATTGCCAACGCCTTTCGTCAGCTAACCCCCGAGATGGGTGACTTTGCCGTGATGATGGCGCAAAAAGGCTGGATTGACGCTCAGCCCACCCCCAATCGGGCCACGGGGGCCTACTGCACCCGGTTTGCTGAACCCCGCGAGCCTCGGATTTTTATGTCCTATGAGGGCACGATGACCAATGTCATCACCCTGGCTCACGAATTGGGACATGCCTGGCACAACTGGGTGATGCGCGATCTGCCGCTGACACAGACCTACTATTCGATGACCCTGGCAGAAACCGCTAGCATCTTTGCCGAAACCCTGGTGCGTGACGCGCTGCTTCGGCAGGCTCAGACACCGGCCCAAAAGCTAGAGATTCTTTGGCAGGATGCCGAGAGCGCAGCGGTCTTTTTACTCAATATTCCAGCGCGGTTTGAGTTTGAAAAACAGCTGGTGGAGACGCGCAAACAGGGCGTTGCGATCGCACCCAAGCTCAAGTCCATGATGAGCGATAGCTGGCAGCGATGGTACGAAGATAGTTTGTCAGACTATGACGACATGTTTTGGGCCACCAAGCTACATTTCTCCATTGCTCAGCTGGGGTTTTATAACTATCCCTATCTATTTGGCTACCTCTTTAGCCTGGGGATCTACGCTCAGCAAAAACAGTACGGCAGCCGCTTTAACGAGCTGTACACTGCCATACTGCGCGATACCGGTCGGATGACCGCCGAAGAGCTAGTGGCCCACCACCTGCAGCAGGACATTTCCCAGCCTGAGTTTTGGCAAGCTAGTTTGAGTATTGTTACTGAAAGTGTGACGCAGTTTGAGCAGCTAACCGTGTCTAAATAGCTCACTGTGCCCATATGGAACGCGCCTAATGGCGATACCCTGGGAAAGGACTTTTGAGCGTCTGGGACGATCCAATGGCTATGAGCACATCCCTCGACTGGATTTTTTTTGACTGCTTTAACACCCTGATTGACGACTTTGATACCACTGGTTACGAAGCCGGTCTGGTGCCGATGTATCAGGTGCCGGTTACCGCTGGGCTATACGCCACTGTCAAAGATGTGCGTACTGACTACCTCCAGTGGCGACGGGAGTACATTGCCGGAAAACCCCAAGAGCAGTCTCTACAGGAACGATTTCGCAATATGCTCGCGGTCTATCGTCCGGAGGCAGATATTTCCACAGTCAATCAGGTGCTAGCAGAGATGGAAGTCCAGTTTATGGACTGTTTTCCCCCCACGCTCAGACTGCCAGCAGGAGTAGAAAATATGCTGCAGCGGTGGCAGGGCCATGTGGCCATGGGGGTGGTCTCTAACTTCTTTATGGCAAGTTGGCCTGCGAAAATGCTGGAGCGCTACGGTCTACGAGACTATTTTAAGTTTGTGCTCGACAGCGCCGAGTGCGGTCAGCGTAAACCTGGCGATGCGGTTTATCAAATCGCTTTGGAAGTCGCCGGAAACCCAGACCCGGCCAGAGTAATGTTTATTGGCGATCATTTGACGAACGATGCGATCGCACCGCAGCGGCTGGGTATGCGCTCAATCTATTTTGATCGCTCTGCTGAAAGAACATCTTCTGCAGCAGCGCCACCCCAGATTGATGCCATCACCCACTGGGATCAGTTTGTTCCCGGCTCCTAACGGTCTAGCGGCTAAATTTGCACCGCCCGTCTGAAATGAATGCCGTCCGCCTATAATAGAGACGGTTTGCTAAGAACCACTATTAAACCGTTATTTTTAACTGCGCACGTCGGTATCTGCCGTCTGGCTTATTAAAAAATTTATATGTCACTGAGATCGTCAAAGGTTATTCGCTTAATCTTTTCTAGTTTGGTAGCCGCTACCCATTTGACCGGAGCCGTTACAGCCGCCGTCGCCCAAACATCTGGCGGTACTCAAAGCAGTCAGACCCAGGAAGCGCCTGCAAAAGCATCGACCCCGTCCACACCCACCGTGGCTCCAAAGCGAAGCCCAGAGCAGGCCGATAAAGCATCGTCCCAGACTGTCCGCGATAGCCAAAAAACGAAAAGAAGTATCTCCACGCCCGCCCCCATTGAGCCCTTTATCAGAGCAGATGCAGTGGCTCTGGGGCAGTGGCTGATGGTCAAGTCAGTCAGAACTCTAGTGAACAAACCCGCAGACGGCGACCAAGCTGCGAGTGTAGCTAAGCCTGCTGCCGCCACGAAGCCCGTTGCTGAAAAAACTACCGCCGCTGCCAAACCGGTACAACAGCAGCAGACCTCGTCCGTACCCAAAGTGGCCGCTGTCAGTACTCTGCCGCCAGAGCCCTCTGACAATCCCACCATCGACAGCTATACAGAAATGCGGGTGGCGCTGCCCAAGCAGGCATCCTCTGTAACCGTGGCTGCTTCCCAAGGAGGAGCCATTGTCAGCGGCAGTGGAGAGCTGATCGAAAGCCTGCCCGCGAATGTGGGATACCAGGTGAGTGCCGATGAGCGAGGATTATTTGTCAACGGTCAGCCGGTGCCAACCGCCGTCTGGCTAGAGCCGGACAGTGGCTATGTGGCTGTGGGCGATCGCTGGTATCGGGGACGGCTGCTGCTGCTGTGGCAAAATAACGGCGTCATGGCTGTCAACCATGTGATGCTACAAGACTATCTCTACAGCGTGGTAGGCGCAGAAATGTCCGCTAGCTGGTCGATAGAAGCGCTCAAAGCTCAGGCCGTTGCGGCGCGCTCTTATGCCATCGTGCATACCGTACGTCATCAGCGCCGGGCCTATGATCTCGATGATACTCAGCGCTACCAGGCTTACAAAGGGGTGAGGACCGAGGCCAGCTCCACCCATCGGGCCGTCCATGAAACCGCTGGTGAGTTTATTAGCTATGGCGGTGGAGTGGTGGAGTCGCTCTATGCAGCTAATCAAGATATTGTGAACGATGCCCACAGCGGCTACGGCATGAGTCAAACAGGAGCCCTAGATTTAGCAGAACAGGGCTATCTTTACTACGAGATTTTATCGGCGTACTATCCGGACACGTCGGTGGGGCGGATTGACGTTGGTGGCTAGCTTACGGCACTCTAGCGGCCTTACGCGCTAGCATGCAGGTCAGATTTTGACCTTCTATGATTACAGGACCTAGCACCGTGTGGACGATCAGACGATTGCTGCTGGCCTGAATGACCTGACGTAAATCATCAGGGATGGCTGGGTGATCTGTTGTTTGGTTAGCGAGGGGCTTTTTACGGAGAGACTTTATCTGCGCCGGTTTTTGGGCCTGTCTGCGCTGTCGCTGTTCGTGAGTGTTGCGATCAAGCCAAATGACCGTATCTGTAATCGAGAAAGTTTTCTCTCCACGCCACGTTTTGACATAGATTGTGCCAGTTTCGCACTGCATCTGATTGACGGGATACCAGCGCTTGTTATACAGCAGCAACAGATCCATTAGCTGGAGCTTGCGATGATTGATCCACCAGGTTTTCCAAAAAGCTGACGCTTCTTGACAGTGAATTTGATATCCTGCAGGCACGCTGTGATAGTCATATTGAGCAAACGCGGCTTTCTCTAATTGGGCTTGCTGTATCTGCAGCGGAATCAAACTAGCCTTAAGCGCTAGCTGATGAATCAGTTCCCAATAGTCAGACTGTAGTCGGACAACAATGCTGGGCAGACGGCTCTTGATCCGGCCTTTTGCTAATAGAATACCCTGGGTGGTCAAAAGCTGGGTTTCGTCACGAACTTTCTCGACTCGCATCTCCCGATTGGCTAAGAGAGAATCGTCACCTTTAAGAAACGCATCGATTAGCGTTATGTTGTCAACGGCAGCTTTCATAGTGGCTCAGACAGTTTGACAGCTAGGGCAGTAAAGGCATTTGCACTATGTCAATATCAGTCAACGGCTGCATTATGCCTGTGAATGTAGTATTCCCAGGATGCTGGGCTGGTTAAAGATGAGGGCGGAGCACCCACGCTAGAGTGAAAACGACGCTCTGTTTTATAGGAAATAATCGGCCCATGTCATACTTTCGGCCAGTTGTTACTAAGGCCGCTGGTCATCGCCCTAGCCCCTATCTATCCCCTGATGCGCCGATTCTCAAACTGAACAGCAATGAGAATCCGTACCCGCCCTCTCCTCAGGCTCTCGATACCTTAAGAACGTTGGATGGTGAGTGGCTACGACGCTATCCTGACCCCTATGCGCAAGAGTTTTGCACTGTGGCGGCAGCGGCTTTGGACGTGCCTGCAGACTGGATTATCCCTGGTAACGGCTGCGACGATCTGCTTAATTTATTGATTCGCGCCTGTGCAGGTCCTGGGCGTCCGGTTGTATATCCTGCTCCTACCTATGGCCTGTATGCGACTCTGGCTCAGATTTGCGGTGCTCAGTCTGTGGAGATTCTATATGATGCTGCCTATCCGCTGCCGATTGATCGGCTTGTAGACGCCCACGGGGCTCTGACGGTGATAGCTTCCCCCAACAGTCCGTTTGGCTATCAATCATCCCTAGCTGAGCTGGGGGAGCTTGCCGCCAGGGTCAGCGGGCTGCTGGTGATTGATGAAGCCTATGTGGATTTTGCGGAGGGGTCGGCCCTAGGTCTGGTGCAGCAGTATGACCATGTGATGGTGCTGCGAACACTGTCAAAAGGCTATAGTCTGGCCGGACTGCGATTTGGGTTTGGGATCGCCCAGCCAGCTTTGCTTGCGCAGATATGGAAGGTGAAAGATAGCTATGGGGTGGATGCGATCGCAATTCAAGTCGCCGCTGCAGCCATGGCCGATCAGCCCTACAAAAATAAATGCGTTGCCCGAATTAAGCTCGGTCGGCAGCAGCTGGCTGACGCGTTACGGCAGCTAGGGTTTCAGGTCTATCCATCCCATGGCAACTTTGTTCTGGCTGCTCATGCTCAAGCCCAACGGCTCCATGACGACCTGCGGAGAAACCGGGTCTGGGTGCGTCACTTTGACCAGCCAGGGCTGCGAGACAAACTTCGCATTACGGTCGGTACGCCAGAACAAAATATACAGCTGTTGACACGTCTAGAAGAATTGTTGTAGACATCCTGAGGGCATCGATCCTGGATGAAGAGTTTCCGTGAAAACCCATAGAAGTTCTCATGGGTTGCATCCGATCTCCAGCTCGACAGTCGTTCCGCATCTGTGGCTTGCTCGAACGATCCTAAGCGTATCAGCGGACAACAACAGGCTGTTAAACTCTCAATATCCCCAGATATAAAAACACGAATACTCCACCTTTGGATAATGACAAGCATCAACATATTTAGATACGTTAGTACATGAAACTAAACCCCGGAGCAACGCTAGAATCATCGGTCTCATCAGGGATGTTGCCTATGGGTAACTGCATTTCTGCCGGTTATTGCCGATCTCAAGCGCCTCCAAATATCCTGTCAAAAGGTCTCCCAGGTACTATGCTTGAGAGGCTTTTTCTTTGACCGCTGCCAGTGGCGCTGCGATCGGTTGTTCTTTAAATTTGAGATAAACGCTATCAATAGATGATTTTATTGACAGCTATACGATCAAAGACTATTGAACTTTAGGTAATTAAACGAATGACGATAGTAAACAAGAGGCTGGTTGTTGCTGGAGCTGTGGCCTGTACTATCGAGGCTTAGTATTTACACGAAAAAATCTCCGCACTACGGATAGTCAGTCTGATAAATCTGAATCTTTGAATAGCTGAAAACCCTTAGCCTAATTAGGTTTGAGCGAGATGGTAAATATAAAGCATTTCTTAAAAACTCAAGAAAATAACAAATCAATAAGTTACGTTTGTAACAACACTAAATCGTGGAACGTCACTTGAATTTTGAGCAACGTCTATCGTGCTTGTATCTGAATATTTGAGGTTTTCGGTTGAGAAAACTCGGATGTCAGGAATTCTAAGTGACTCCTAAATATCCTGTCTATAATCTCCTTGGCTAACCGCTGAGGAGATTTTTCTTAGGGTCTGATGAGAGCGTCCGTCACAGAGGTTTTTAGCAATTCCATAAATGCGAAGACAGGTGGCGGTAGTAGCGCATCGACTAGAGTGCCAACACAGATGGTGCGATAAAACGGTTCAGGTAGGCTATAAATCTGTACGTCTTTAGGAATCGGTTCGGCGGCTAGACGTGGCGTAATGGCGGCACCTAGACCTTTAGCTACCATGTTGACAATAGTGGCATCAGAGCGAATTTGGTAGGTGGGTTGGAGTTCAACCCCGTACTGACGACCGTGGTTGATGACCATGGCATCACAGCTATCGCCGTCAGGAGCCATAATCAACGGATGGCTGGTTAATGCTTCCCAGGTGAGCGGATGTGGTAAGACCGCATCAGGGGGAAACAACACCACAAATTCATCCTGCGTCAGTTTTGTCGCTTCGATGTCAGGGGCGTGGGGCAAATAGGTGATGCCAACATCGGCTTTGCCCTTACGCAAGTCGGTTTCAACATCAGGGCGATCGTCATATTCGGCAATGGTAATTGCGATCGCAGGATACCGCTGACAGTATTGAGCAATCACCTCCGGCAAAATATGGGTAGCCGCACTGCGAAAGGCCGCAATCCGCAGCCGCCCGCCTTCAAACCCCTTGGCCAGATTGGCCTGCTGATAAATATCTTCCATCAGGTGCAGCACATGGCGGGCGCGCTCAACAATTTGCTGCCCCACCGGAGTAGGCACGGCCCCATAGCGGCCACGGGAAAATAGCACCACACCCAGCTCTTCTTCTAAGGTGGCAATGGCATAGCTAACCGCTGACTGCGATAGCTGTAGCTGCAGTGCCGCTTCGCTAAAACTGCCACCATCAACCACCGCAATCAGTACCCGTAGCTGTGACGGTTTGAGCTGTCTCGCGCGGTCCTGTCCCATGATGTCTGTAAAGAATGACCCCATCCATTGTGACAACTTGTGGGGGATTCACCAATGGAATCCCCTGATGGCATCCATGGGATCGTCTGATGGCAAAGCTCTCTGCTGTTCTAGATCTACTTTTCTAGATTAAAGAGCAGCTTTTTCTCATCGTCCGTTAGAGGCTTAGCATTAGGGTTGATTGTTTTTGCCTGAGCATAGGCTTTTTGGACAGCAGGACGAGCTTTGATCGCTTCAAACCATCGCTTCAGGTAGGGAAAGCCATTGAGATCCTGCCCCTGCTTTTCGTAGGGCACAATCCAGGGATACATGGCCATATCGGCAATGGAGTAGTCTCCAGCAGCATACTCACGGTCGGCTAAGCGCTGATTGAGTACACCGTATAGACGCGCGGTTTCTTTGACATAGCGATTGATAGCATAGGGGATTTTCTCTGGAGCGTAGCCCGAAAAGTGATGGTTCTGACCCAGCATGGGACCTAAACCGCCCATTTGCCAATAGAGCCACTGCAGCGCCTCATTTTTGCCTCGCAGGTCTGGGGGTAAAAACTGGCCTGTTTTCTCTGCCAGATATTGCAAGATAGCTCCAGATTCAAACAGGCTGATGGGTTCACCACCGTCTGCTGGCGATTGATCGACGATAGCAGGAATACGGTTGTTGGGGGCAATCTTTAGAAACTCAGGCTGAAACTGCTCACCCTTACCAATATTGATCGGATGAATGGTGTAGGGAACGCTGGCTTCTTCTAGAAAAATCGTGATCTTGTGGCCGTTTGGTGTGGTCCAGTAGTAAAGATCGATCATGACTGCCTTGTACGAAAATCTTGAACTATTGTAGCGCGGCTTTCAGATATAACGACGCTCTCCTCATATGGCAGGATAGGGTAGTTGCAACTGAGCGCAGACTATGGCCCTGTCAAAGGTGGAATCTAAACAGCTGCTGGAGCGCATCATTTTTGAAGAAACCGCTCCTAAAGACTGGGTTCAGGATATATGGGGGCTGAGTCCGATGCACGGTGACGAAGCCGCTAAGCTTTTAGATGTGTTTGACGCGCTGATTGAATGCTGCTCTGAGGAAAAGCTGGAAAATTTGGTCCAGGGTTTGGTTCGATCTCGCTCGGATGCCTAGTATGCCTGCCTGGAATGCTGACCGATTCTTTAGCGTGATTGAAGCGCTAGTTCTTTGCCACTCTCCTAGCGGTGTAGAAGGCGAGGTGGATCGCTATATTCAGCAGTGGTTAGACCATCTGGGCGTTAACCACTGGCAGGATGAAGCCGACAACATTGTGATTAAAATTCCCGGTCGCACCAGTGAGAGGGCCATTGCTGTAACCGCCCATAAAGATGAAATCGGAGCACTGGTCAAAGGGATTGAATCTGGAGGCAGACTCCAGGTCAGGCGATTGGGCGGGGCCTATCCTTGGGTCTATGGCGAAGGCGTAGTGGATCTGCTAGGAGACAAAGCAACAATCTCAGGAATTCTCAGCTTTGGTTCGCGTCATGTCTCTCACGAGTCGCCTCAAAAATCTCAGCAGGAAGGTAAAGCCGTCCATTGGGAGACAGCCTGGGTCGAAACCAAACTCTCCACGCCAGAATTAGTCAGAGCGGGTATTCGCCCCGGTACTCGCATGGTTGTTGGCAAACATCGCAAGCGACCCTTTCGGCTCGGTGATCACATTGCTAGCTACACTTTGGATAACAAAGCCTCAGTGGCTATTTTACTGGGTCTAGCAGAACAGGTGAAAACACCGCCCGTAGACGTATATCTGGTGGCCTCGGCTAAAGAAGAAGTGGGGGCTATTGGAGCCCTGTATTTTAGTCAGCGGCAGCGGCTTAGTCGGCTGATTGCGCTAGAAATTTGTCCGCTATCGAAAGAGTATCCGATTGTAGACGGTCCTAGACCGGTGCTCTTTGCTCAAGACAGCTACGGTCTTTATGACGAGTTGCTCAATCAAGAGCTGCTCTCAGCGGCTGCAGCGACCGGAATTCATCTGCAGCAGGCCGTTATTTCGCAGTTTGGCAGCGACGCATCGATTGCGATGAAATTTGGCCATGTGCCTCGGGGAGCCTGCTTAAGCTTTCCCACCCAGAACACTCACGGCTATGAGATTGCCGATTTGGGTGCGATCGCAAACTGTCTTGTCGTTCTAGCCGAATACCTCAACAACGGTGTTTCTGTTGACGCTCTATCCTAGAACGAAGTGCAGAGATTATCACAGCTGAGGACAGCCTACTCCACATCCCAAGCCCAGACCCTTGGTTCAGCTTCAGATGTGGTCACAACAATCACTAAAACGAGACCTTCGCGCTCAATAAATTCCATCCGGCACAGTCCCAGCCCGGTCCCAGCACAGTCTCTCACTTCTTCGTAGCCTAGGTCTCGCATCGTCTGCACAGACGTACTGATATGGTCGAGTGGAGGATGCGTTTTGGGCCCCCAAATCTCTGGGTCGATCAAAGCACGGGCTTCTGCGTAGGGCATACCCACTTCCATGCCTGTAATAATCTCAGGTAGAGAATTTTGTTCTGGGCGATTCTGAGCAATTTTAGAGTCGGTGGGCGCCACCTCTTCTGGCGATACCGATGTTTTGGCCGGATCAGAATCTGTTGGAGCCAATGATTCAGGAGTTGTGGCTGGAGGTGCGGGCAGAGGCGCGGCTACTTGGCTGCTAACGGGGGTACAGCCAATACTAAAGATGCCTGCGGCGATCAATAGCAGCATCCGGGCAGTGGATTTCCAGGTGTTTGAGATCATTCGAGCGACGTGCAAAATTAAGTCTTACTAGGCTACAGAGTGCCCGGCGTGATTCCGAATATCCTGACACGGTAGACTGATCAAAACGTGATTGACATACGCGATGAAACTCACCGGCAGTAAAAATCTAGCCAATCGCACCTGCTGGGTGTTTGATATGGATGGCACCTTGACCCTGGGTATCCACGATTTTGAAGCAATTCGAGCAACCTTAGACCTACCTGCCGGAGCGCCAATTTTAGAATCGCTGCGCCGGCTGCCCACAGATATTGCAACGGTTAAACATAAACAGCTGCGAGAGATTGAGCTAGACATTGCCCAAAAAGCGACGATTCAACCAGGTGCCCAGGCTCTGCTGGAGCTGCTGATCGATCAAGGGAAGCAAATCGGCATTCTGACGCGCAATGGTAAGGATATTGCCCATGCCACCCTAAAGGCCTGTGGTCTGACGGATTTTTTTGAACCCACCCTAGTTTTGAGTCGTGACTGTCATGCACCTAAGCCAGAACCTGATGGTATTTTGGCGTTATTGAACAGGTGGCAGTCTGCGCCAGCCGACGCCGTCATGGTGGGAGATTATAAGTTTGACCTGATGGCAGGCAAGCGGGCCGGAACAGCCACGGTCTATATTGACAATACAGGAGAATTTATGTGGTCAGACCATGCCGATTATGGGGTGCGATCGCTAAAAGCTGTTGTTGATTGGCTATCAGGTGCTTAAACTCCCAGATTGGATATACTGGGGCCCATGGTGGGTTGCTGCAACAAATTTCTATGCAACAGCGCTACCCTGCCGATGTGCTGGCCTTGCTGAAGGGGATGATGTTACAACTGGACAGTGATAGCTTTCCCCTCAACTGGTCTACCCCAGAGGTAGCCCTGCATGTACTCGCATCCCAGAGTCTCTAATGTGGCTAACTGGACCGAATTTTCTACCCCCTCAGCAGTTACCGTCATTCCCATTTCATGGGCCAGGTTAACAATCGCCTTAATCACCTTGAGTCCTTTGGCCGTACTGTTCATTTGCTGAATAAACGAGCGGTCAATCTTCAAGTTTTCAATTTTTAAGCTGTACAAATAGTTCAAAGATGAGTATCCGGTGCCGAAATCATCAATGCTAACCATAATTTGATAGCGTTTGAGGTGATCTAAGGTAGCCATGACAGTGTCGGTTTTTTGCATCAGGCCGTATTCGGTGATATCAAACGCCAGGTTTTGATGATCGACTTGAGTTTCTGTCAGAATGTTGTCGAGATAGTGAATAAACTCAGGATGGGCTAGCTGCTGTGCTGAAAGATTAACGTGCAGTCTAAAAGAAGAATGCAATAGATTTTGCTCCTGCCACTCTCTAAGCTGATGACAGGCTTGACCTAAGACGCATCGATCGATGTCAAGAATCAGCTCCGATTCTTCTGCTATCGTGATAAAATCTGCGGCAGTCAGCATTCCCCGCTCTGGGTGATGCCAACGGACTAAGGCTTCTAAGCCATTCAAAGAATTATCTGCCAAAGAAATAATCGGATGGTAAACCAGTATCAGTTCACCGTTGCGCAATGCGCTATGAAGTTCGTTTTGTATTTGAAAAGAAGAAAGAATTTCTTGGTGCATTTTTTTACTAAACAGCTCGATCTTGCCGATGCCGCTAGCTTTGGCCATAGATAGAGCGGTGTTGGCATCTCTCAACATGTGAGAGGCTTTTTGATATTTTTGAGAGTTTAAGACGATACCAATATCAATCTGACTATAAACGGAGTAATTCTTAATATAAAAGGGAGTGCTAAATTCTCGCTGAAGACGCTGGGCAAAATCGAGAAGATATGTCTCTCCCCTAGAACTGTCAAGCAGAATAGCAAACGTGTTATCTCCAAACGTTGCTAAGAGAAATGTAGAGTCAATAAATGTTTCTAGTCGTCGGGTGATGGCTATTAAAAGCTGGTCAACAGCCTGGTGCCCTAGGGAGTTTTTGATCAGCTCAAGCTTGTTGCACTGAAGTAAAACCATAGCTGAGCCACTACGACGGCTAGTGCCTGTTTGAGTAAGTACTTGCTGCAAGTGCTGTAGAAAAAAGACCTGGTTGGGTAAGCCCGTAAGACTATCGTGGGTAGCCATCTGGACAATTTTTTCTTGTATCCGTAGACGCTCGCCAATTTCTTTTTCCAGCTGAGCTGTTCTCTGGATAACGCGCTGTTCTAGTTCGGTATTAAGCTTTTGGACTTCAGATTGAGCCGCTCGAAGCTTGAGCTGATTGTCGACCCGCGCTAGCAGCTCTTCTGTCTGAAACGGTTTCGGAATGTAGTCTACACCTCCGATACTGAACGCTTTGACCTTTTCGTCAGTGGCATCTAAAGCACTCAAGAAAATAACAGGAATCTCTTGGGTGAGAGGACTGGCTTTTAGCAAACGGCAAACTTCATAGCCGTCCATATCTGGCATTCTAATATCAAGGAGAATCAGATCTGGCCGGGCGGCTTTGGCAATCTTAAGCGCCACTTTGCCATTGATAGCGCTACGAACTTTGTAGCCCTGCTGCGTGAGTACTGTGGACAAAAAGTCGAGATTAGGGGGGACATCGTCCACGATCAGGATATCTCCGTAGATGGCAGTATCTCTTAAGGTATCTGATGACGAGGGCATGGTACTCACAATCCAGGGAACGGGACTAGTGTGAATGGTTCTGATGAAAGTATGTGAAGTCGAACGGCGGCGCTGACATCCTAAGTTTAGGGTTTTTGCTGTTCTATGCACAGGATAGCGACCTCAGCAATTAGATCGCAGCGATAGCCCTTGACTAGTTTAGTTAGAGCGGTGGTCAGTGGGGCATTGGCTAGGGGAATGTCTTGAATTAGCTGGAAGACCCATTCGGCATCCGCCAGGCTTGCTGCTGAATAAAGCTGTACGAGCCATTCATGGGGCTGCTTTGAGAGCTGCTCAGGCGTAATCATATGTGCTACATTCTCTGACGACTGTAGCGGGGTATCAGTGGGCTGCTCATAGACATATCTGACGCCTAGATACTGCTGAAGTTTTTCAAAGATAGTCTTTTCTTGGAAAGGCTTACGGACAAAGTCATTACAGCCAGCAGAGAGAACGATTTGCTTTTCGCTTTCCAACGCACTGGCGGTCAAAGCAATAATCGCTGTTGCCTGTCCTTGAATGTGGGTACGAATATACTCGGTCGCTTCATAGCCGTTCATAATAGGCATTCGCATATCCATCCAGATGAGGTGGGGGTGCCATTTCTCCCAGATACGAATAGCTTCTTTGCCATTGGATGCCTCTTGGACGCTAAAACCTGCAGACTCTAACACTTGTACAAGCAGCGTCCGGCTTGCCCATTTGTCTTCAACAACTAATATACGGTAGTTGGGCTGGTTAGGAGCCAGACGCACCACTGTTCGATTAGACTCGCTTTCGTGGCAGCCAGCATGCTCGCTAATCGTGACTGGAATTTGAAATTGGAAAGTACTCCCCTGATGGGGAGTGGTGCTGACCGTTAGTTCTCCTCCTAAAAGATTGACATAGGTTTGGCTAATGGCTAGACCCAGACCGGTACCTCCCTGGGTCTGTCGTCCCGTTTCGGTTTGGTAAAAAGCATCAAAAAGATGCTCTAGCTCCTGGGGATAGATCCCTTGCCCGGTATCTTCTACAGCAAAGTATAAGAGATTTTGCTGAAACCAAACTTTGATGATGACGTGCCCAGTCTGGGTAAAGTTGATAGCATTCCCCACAAGGTTGATTAAGATCTGTCGCAGCTTTGCTTCATCTGTTTCAATATACTGAGGCAGATCTGACGTTTGTTCGCAGATTAAAGTAAGCTCTTTGGCATCGGCCTTTGGCTGAAACATCGCTACCAAAATCTGTAGGAGATTGGGCAAATCAAAGGGCTGGATGTTGAGGTTGACTTTACCGGCCTCAATCTTGGCCATATCTAGAATGTCGTTAATTAAGGCAAGCAGGTGGTCGCTGCTGTTTTGGATGATTTGTAGATGGTCTGCAGAGGTTTGCTGAAAGCGTTTGGGGTTATTCCTAAGATTGCGCTGCATCAGTTGAGCAAAGCCTAAAATGGCATTGAGGGGTGTTCGTAGCTCATGACTCATATTGGCTAGAAACTGCCCTTTGACTTGATTGGCCTGTTCGGCAGCTTGCATCGCGTTTTCTAGGACAATATTTTGCTGGCTCAGCGCTTTTCGCTGGGCGTGCTCTTGGGTCAGGAGACTTGCCTGGGCGATGGCAATACCCACCTGGGTGGCAACCGACTCTAGGAGCTCAATTTCCCACTGTAGCCAGACGCGTTTGCGATCGCACTGATGCACTTCAATCACCCCGTTAGGCTGACCCTGGTACGAGGTACGAATGGCTAGCATAGACTTGATATGCAGATGTTTCCAGCGGTGTAGGATCGTTGCTAGCAAGGGCTCTTGGGTAATATCGTCTGTCACCAGAGCGATGTCCTGGGATAGTACCGTCTGGATATGAGAGTTGTTTGATAGCGGGACTGCTGTATCCCAGCGAGAGCCGTAGTCAGGCACCAAATATTCTGCCACGGTCGTGATATTGGGCGTCGGTGTATCGCCATATAAATGCAGACAGCAGCGACTTGCGCCAAACGCTAGACCAATCTGTTCGACCGTGGTTTGATAGGTCTTTTGAGCATCTAGGCTTTGACGAATTTGATTACTAATACTGGTCAAAAGCTGCTCATTTTTTACTTGCTGAGCCAACGCTTCCTCGGCAGTTTTCTGTTGAGTAATATTAAATACAGTGCCAATAATCTGATGTATTTGACCCATGTCATCCGGTACCGGATGTAGCGTGGTTAACCACCACTGCCACTGATTGTTGATCAGCAGCTTCTCTTCAAAAGTGAGCGTTGCTTTGCGGTCTACACAGTACTGATACTTATTAATAATTTCAACAGCGGTTTCTGCAGAAAAAAGCTCTTCTGGTGTGGCGTTGACTAGCGCGTGTTTGCTGCTGCCGGATATAGATTCAGCCGTTGTATTAGAGTCAATATAGCGGAATTTTCTGGGACCAAGGACATCAACGACAAAAATGCCCGTGGCCACGCTGTTATAAATACTGCGTAAAAACTGTTCCTGCTTTTGAATGGTGGCTTCGGCCTGCTTTCTGACTGTGATCTCGAGAGCGGTGCCAAAGACCCGGCTAACGTTTCCTTGAGAGTCTTGGGTTCCTTCTACGCGACCTTCAATGTATCTAACCTCTCCGCTGGGTAAGACAATCCGAAAATCAATTTCTTGGGGGATGCCAGTGTCTAGCGCATAGCGAAAGCGTCGTTTCCAGGCCGCTTGTTCATCGGGATGAATGCGTCGAAAAACCTGGCTATAGCTTGGGGTAGGGCCGTTGCTGTCAAACCCAAACATCCGTAATAGTTCTTGTGACCACTGAGCTGTATGGGTGGTTAAGTCTATGCCCCAATTGCCCACATGAGCGATGCGCTGGGCCGTGGCAAGACTGGCCTGACTGCGACGCAGCTCGTCTTCTATCTGTTTGCGATCGCTAATGTCCGTGTGGGAGCCGGTCATCCGGATAGGAATTCCCTCGGCATTCCACAGCGCCTGCCCTCGATCTAAAATCCACTTGTATCGACCGTCTTTACAGCGCAGGCGATATTCTTCTGAAAAGAACGAAGTCTTACGTTCTAGATGAGCCTGAGTTGCTTGTAAAACCCGCTCTCGATCCTCTGGATGAAGACGATTCTCCCATTCATACTTCTGACTTTTGATTTCGTTTTCTTCATAGCCCAGCATTGACTTCCATCGGGCAGAGTAGAAGACCTCATCGGTCAGAATATTCCAATCCCAAATCCCATCGTTGTTACCCTTTAAGGCCAGCTGCCAGCGCTCTTCACTTTGCCGTAGCTGCTCTTCTGCCGCGATGCGATCGCCAATATCATTAGCAATGACAAGAACACAGGACTCTGCTTGAAAGTGAATGACCTCAGCAGACAGCAGCACTGTTTTGATCTCACCCAAAGCGTTGCGAAATCTCCATTCTTGATTACGCATTTCACCTTGAGAAAGCCGTTCTCGAAACACGTCCCGAGTTTGAGGGGCAATCCAGATATTTAGCTCGACGCTGGTTCGACCGATAATCTCTTCTCTGGCTATCCCTAGCAGTTCAACAAAGCGGTCATTAACCTTAAGATAACGCCCCTCTCTTAGAGTGCTTAGCGTAATAGCATTAGGATTAGCGCAAAATGCTTTAGAAAACGTCTCTTCCGACTGCTGAAGCGCTCGGGTGCGCCTATCAACAAGTTCTTCTAACCGTTGCGAATAGCTTTTGAGCTGGGCTCTTGACTGGTTTAAGTCTGACCCCATGCGATTAAAGTTTTCAATCAGCAGATTGATCTCATAGATTGACGATGGCAAAACACATCGAGGAGCCGGATCTTGTGTAACGATGTCACGAGATGCGAGACCCAGCTGTTGAATCGGCCTGCTAATAAGACGAGCAATGACAAAACTGGCTCCGCTAGAGAGACCCATCGCCAGAAGGCACAGTAAAATCGTATCTCGGTTATTAGCCCGCAGCTGTTGGATAAAGTCTATCTCGGGGAGTAAAGAGATGCCATACCACCTGAGGTCATAACTGCCAGAGAACGGTGTAACCTGCACCCAATAGTTTTGGTTTTGAATACGCAGCCTAAACTGTTGTTCTATCTGAAGCTGTTCTTGGAACTCTCTTCTCTCCAGAATGTGATCGACTGTCGTATTGACAAGAGTCTGATGTTGTTGCCGTTTTGGCGATGCTGAGGGAGGCTGATTTATAAACGAGGAGAATCCTCTAGAACTGGCAAGAACGTCACCGTCAGCTTCCATTAGAAACGAAACGCTAGATTGACTAGGCTGGTCACGAGTTAAAAAAAGTTCTAGGTCTTTCAGAGAAAAGTCTGCACCTAGAACGCCTTTAAGACTGCTATCGTCATCCGAGTAGGGACGTACGAAGCTGATACCTAACGTGGGTGAAGGATCTTCAAAATCGTATACATCGGTCCATTGGGCCCGTCGATAGTTCAGGGCTATTGTGTACCAGGGACGTTTACGAGGGTCGTAAACCTGTTTTGGCTGAGGAGACTCCAATCGTCCATCATGACTAATTGGGTAAATTGTGACCCGATCGCTTATGGAACTATCTTTGAGGGCAAACTCCAAATCACCAGCTGGCAGTCGGTTGATCTCAGCGTACTCACCCTGACTATTGCCATAGTAAATATAGGTAACGTCTGGAAATCGCTGAATTTGCCGATATAAGTGAGGAAACCAGCTTTTTAGGTTGCTGGAGTTTAGCATCTCTAATTCGAGAGCGTCTAAATTTTCCTGGGTAATCAGCTTTGGAATGTCCGTGTAGTTAGTCAACTCGTGCTCAAAATGTTCGCCAGTCTCTTCAAGAATCTGGTAAGCGGCATCTTGAATCGCTTTCCGGTTATGACGATATGTCAGCAAACCTGTGGCCGCTGTCACTACAACGACCTGAGCAATTAAGGGAATAGCAATCAGCGCTCGTAACGATAGTTTCACTGCAGGACAGCTGCACAAAGCTAATTAGCCCCAATCATAGCGATTCCCAGCGGTAAAGGCATAATAAGGACTCATCAACGTTTTAGAACACCAGACCTCAAAGGTAGGGACTCTAGGCTGTAACTGTATTTATCCTGCTGTTGCCGTAGCAAATATTTAGATTAGACAGTTTCAGTTTTTGTAACTCGTAGAGCGAGGGCTGTATCCCTGCTTATGCTAGGCGTAGCGTTCAAAAGGAGATCGGGTCATGACTAGACGTCTGTGGTTATTAGGACTGGGTGTATTAACAACGATGGGCTTAACCTATCAAGCAAAGGCCAATTTATTGTCTGAACTATCCGATCCGTCTTCAGCTATGCCTCAGGAGACTCCGCGTATTGTTCGCCGCCAGCAGTTTGAAGACTATCGTCAGGTTATTGAGAAAACGCGGTCGATGATTTATGACCAGAGCAGCCAGTCCTTAGCGGATCGCTGGGGGTTGGATATTCTCGATGTAACCTGGGAGGATACGGGGCGCTATGACAACTCTGCTGTTGGCCCCAATATCAGCGATATGACGATCCAGGTACAGCAGCAGGACCCAGCCACGGGCGAATATTCTCTTCATCTGATGCCGGTGATCCGCTATCCTAATTTTTCCGATCTCACTGGGGATGTACCGATAGACCAGTTTTATGTGCTGACAGGTAATGAACAGGGGGATGAACTACAGCGAGTTTCTCTAGAAGAGGTGTTAGGAGACTTGCGGAACTACCTCAGCGAACCTGATTCTTGGCAGGGTAGCGAAAAATCATTGCTAGCTGAAAGGGATACCCACGTGCTGGTGAGTGCTCAGGCCGCATTTTTGCCGATTCCCCAGGGTGACGAGGCGATATTTAATCCCGTTCTTTTTAACTATCAGTCATATCCTGGCGATCCAGCTGTCCTAACTCTGCTCGCTACCCGTGAAGGGACTAGCGCTACGATTATTGATAACCAGCGCGATGCATTTGATGCTGGCCAAACATGGGGACAGCGGCTATTTTTTAACCAAAATGGCGAGCGGGCTAGTCTAACAGGACAGCGTCTGAGTGATTTTCAAGCTGGCGCTACAGAAGACAGACAACCCTCGGGCGCCCCCAGCAGTAATGAAGCCGAGACAGCGGGGCTCAATATGGTAACGCTGATTCAGATACCGCTCAAGCAAAAGCAGCCTTTTTTGCCACCGTTAGCGGCGGCTCCTATGGAAGATGCGATGGTCTTTGAGTCAGCCGAAATCCAGCGCAGCAGTAATGTAGAAGCGGCTGTGATTGGTCATGGCGAGGTGGAAGGGCCGTTTACTGAGATTGATAATCTAGAGATTGAGCGCGATCCGGACTTTCCCATCCGGGTGACGGTGCAGTTTTATAAGGCGACTAGCAACGGTGTCGTGTCGGCCGATGACATGCGTGAAATCCACGCGCAAATTCAGCAGGTGTATGACGATGCTGACTATGTTGGCAGTCTGGTGCTAGACGGTCGTCAGGGACGTCCAACGGAGTATGAGGGCGAGCATACCGAACCGGAAGATTGGTGGGATCGGTTTTGGCAGCATTCGCGCGATCGCATGGATATGACCGAAGAAGAAGCCCAACAGCTCCTAGAAGAACTTCGTCGCGAATAAGGTTCGGTCAACTCGACTATATCTTTATGGACGCTCTCAGTTTTCCTTTTGTAAGCTATGAGTATATCCCTACCCTTGGTTGAGCTATGTCTGCCATTGTGCCACCCAAAAAAATTCAAGAGCGCAAACGAGCTAGTTACTTACTTTGGTTAGGGATTTTGATGGGCATCGGTGGACTGCACAGACTCAATACCGGCAAATATGTGTCAGTGATTTTGTGGCAGTGTCCCTATAGACTGTATTGCATTGGTAAACTTGAGGCCAAGCTACTCATTTCTGATATGC
>JBHJIL010000007.1:0-47334 GCA_050043465.1 Leptolyngbyaceae cyanobacterium | reverse complement strand
TGGACTTTTACAGTCCTCGAGCAATTCGTCTAGCAGGTCATCGACGCGGTTAGGTTCTTTTTTCTTGCGAGCCATGGTAGAGCGGTCTCCTTCATTAATTGGATCTTAGACCGCTTACACAAAATTCAGATCACTCTCTTGGCTCAGCTGACGTCTCTTCAAGACCTCGACCTTAGGTCTAACCAAATCAGTGAGATTCCTGATTCATTGGTTCAGCTAACGTCTCTTCAAGACCTCGACCTTAGTTCTAACCAAATCAGTGAGATTCCAGATTCATTGGCTCAGCTAACGTCTCTTCAAACCCTCCACCTTAGGTCTAACCAAATTAGTGAGATTCCTGATTCATTGGTTCAGCTAACGTCTCTTCAAACCCTCTACCTTAGTTCTAACCAAATCAGTGAGATTCCTGATTCATTGGTTCAGCTAACGTCTCTTCAAGACCTCTACCTGGATTCTAACCAAATCAGTGAGATTCCTGATTCATTGGTTCAGCTAACGTCTCTTCAAACCCTCTACCTTTGGTCTAACCAAATCAGTGAGATTCCTGATTCATTGGTTCAGCTGACGTCTCTTCAAGTCATCAATCTGGATTCTAACCGAATCTGTGAGATTCCTGATTCATTGGCTCAGCTAACGTCTCTTCAAGACCTTTACCTGGATTCTAACCAAATCAGTGAGATTCCTGATTCGCTGGTTCAGCTGACATCTCTTCAAAACCTCTACCTGGATTCTAACCAAATCAGTGAGATTCCTGATTCGTTGGCTCAGCTGACGTCTCTTCAAACCCTCGACCTGGGGTCTAACCAAATCACTCAGATCCCTGATTCGTTGGCTCAACTGACGTCTCTTCAAAACCTCTACTTGGGGTCTAACCAAATCACTCAGATTCCTGATTCGTTGGCTCAGCTGGCGTTTCTTCAAACCCTCAATCTGGGGTCTAACCAAATTACTCAGATTCCTGAAATTCTGGAAAATTCAAGCGAACTTAAGTCTCTCGATTTACGTGACAATCCCCTTCCTATTTCTCCAGAGATACTGGGGTCAAAGTCGCAAGTAGGCCCAATTTCTAGCATCTTTAATTACTGTCAGCAGCTCCGTAGTAGTGAAGTACGCCCTCTAAATGAGGCCAAGCTTATCCTTGTTGGACAAGGAAGCGTTGGTAAAACGTCTCTAATTAATCGTCTAATAGATGATAAATTCAATCCAAATGAGGAACAAACTGATGGTCTCAACGTTACTAACTGGATGGTCAACGTCAATACAAAAGACGTACGCCTGAATGTGTGGGACTTTGGTGGTCAAGAAATATATCATGCTACCCACCAGTTCTTTTTAACCAAACGTAGCCTATACCTACTTGTCTGTAACTGTCGCACTAGCGAAGAAGAAAATCGTCTCGACTATTGGCTCAAGCTCATTCAAAGCTTTGGTGATGAATCTCCTGTTATTATCGTTGGAAACAAGCGCGACGAGCAGCCCTTAGACATCAACCGTAAGGCCTTACGTGATAAATATCCCAATATCAAAGCTATTATTGAAACTTCTTGTTCGAAGGGGACTGGGATTGATGAACTCAATCAGGCGATCCTGAAAGAAGTTGGGCAGCTGAAAGAGGTTTATGATTTATTGCCTCTATCCTGGTTTGAAGTTAAAGAAGAGCTTGAAAACTTAGACAGAGACTTTATTAAATACTCTAAGTACGAAGGTATTTGCGAAAAGCAAGGTATCGAAGAAGAGAAAGACCAAACTCAGTTAATTAACTTGCTACACAATCTGGGCTTAGTGCTCAACTACAGCGATCATCCTTTACTGAAATATACCAACGTGCTCAATCCTGACTGGGTAACAAAAGGTATCTACACCCTGCTCAGTGATGACGATCTAAAGACTCAATCAAAGGGTCAGCTAGTATTAGATGATCTGACTCGCGTTCTTCCTGCTGATCGCTATCCAGAACATCGACATGATTATCTCATAGAGCTGATGAAAGAATTTCAGCTCTGTTTTCAACTGCCAGAATGTTCTCCTCCGCGCTATCTCATTCCTGGAATCCTGCCAAAAGAAGAACCTGAAGATACGGCCTTAGAAGGCGATACATTGGAGTTCCAGTATCACTACACTGTCTTACCCGATAGCGTAATCTCTCGATTTATTGTGCTCACTCACGAAAAGATTCATAAACAGCTCTTTTGGCGTAGCGGTGTCATGCTTGCATACAAAGAAAGCAACGAAATATATAATATTGCTCGTATCAAAGCCGACCCTGCCGACAATAAGGTCTTTATCGCCATCAGTGGCAAGGAATCCACTCGTAGGCTATTTCTAGGGCTTATTCGCGACGTCTTTAACAAAATACATGCCAACTTTGCAAAACCCACCGAGCATGTTCCCGTCCCTGGCCATCCTGACTATCCGCCCATGAACTATCAAGATTTACTTGGCTTAGAAGATATGGGTGAGCAAAATAAAGTGATTGGTGAGCTTAAGCTTAGGCTCAATCTGCGGCACCTACTTGACGGATATGAATCTCTTGAGATGCGCAGACTTAAGCAAAAGGGGATAGATATAGAAAGTGCAGGCGATGGAGTTAGTATTTCTGTTACCGATGCACGTACTAAAATCATTCAGAGAGGCAGTGGAGACAATGTTGCCGGAGACCTTATAGAAGGGAATAAAACAGGCGTATGAGCATAAAATCTAAGATTATTCTAGCAGCGATTTATTGCTCTCAATGAATTCAGCAGTTTATCTACGACTATTCGATGTCGTCGCATTAAAATCTGATTTACCAGAACATAGCCTCACCGCTGGTCAAGTCGGTACCTTAGTTGAGGAATTAGCCCCCAACTTCTACGAAGTTGAATTTAGCGATGACGATGGTCAAACCTACGCCATGCTACCGCTCCACACGAGCCAGGTCCTAAAGCTAATCTACACACCCGGAGAACAACAAACCATGGGCAATACCATCCATCAATATGGCGCTGGTGACAATGTTGCAGGTGACAAAGTTATGGGTGATAAAATCCATACTCAAATTAACAACAGCCAAGACCTGGCACAAGCTGCCAAAGATATTAAAGCTCTCCTAACCCAGCTTGAAACCGACTACGATCCTACAAAACCTGTCGACAAGGCGATGATGACAGCCAAAGTAGTCGAATCCGTCGATAATAACCCTACACTCAAAGCCCGTGTTGTCAATGCGCTCAAAGAAGGCGGTAGCACTGCCCTTGAAGAAGCTATCGATCATCCGGTGGTTAAACCTGTTGTTGCGGCTCTCAAAGGCTTTATAGATGCATGAGCCACATGCAAAATCTGAGCTTATGGCGTTTCTGAGCTTTTTTCCGCTTTTGCTATACCTAGCAGTTCCGCTACGGTCATAGCTGTTGCGGGTGCTAGGAGTACTCCGTTGCGGTAATGACCAGTGGCTAAAATCACATTTTCGTAGCCTGCTAGGGGCTTAATTACCGGTGCTCCCTGCCCTTGCGGGCGAGGTCGCAAGCCGCTCCACTGGCGTAGGATCTTGGCATCGGCTACCGCTGGACAGTAGCCGATTGCCAGCTGACGCAGCTGCTCTAACCGCTCTGGATCAGGGGCCAACTCTACATCCAGTGGCAGTTTGGCCTCGTCGCCACCGGGAGGGAATTCAACCGTGGCCCCTAGCCAGTAGCGATTTTGCCCTAGGGAAACTAGATGGACATCGTGACCGCTAATCACCGGTTGAAAATCAGCGTGGCCGAGGGGCTGATCGAGTTCGATTTCTAGGGCCTGCCCCAGTACCGGAATCATCGGTAGCGGTTCTGATCCTAGCTGGCTGAGGTCGGCTGAATCTAGACCGGCCGATAAAATTACCCAGTCAATATCAAGGGTTTCGTCGGGCAGCTGCAGCTGGGAGCAGTAGCCGTCGCGTTTGCTGAGAGCTAAAACGGGGCTTTGCCAGTGGGGGATAACGCCTCGACGCTTAGCCGCTTCTATTAGGGCCAGGGTCAGTTTTCGAGGGTGAACCTGACCATCTTGGGGTGAATAAATGGCGGCGCTGACGGTTTGGGCATCGATCTGGGGGCAGCGCTGGCGCAGCTGGTCTGGGGACCAAATCTCTAATGGATAGCCCTGGGTCTCTCGCTTGGCCTGAAGCGACTGCCAGCGGGGTATTTGTTCTGGGTCAAAACAGAGGCTAAGCAGCCCTTGAATGTGGGGAATCGGCTGGCCTAGGATTTCTTCTAGCTCAGGAATTAAGGTTTTGTAGCGCTCAATGCTGTCGCGACGCAAGCGCCAGTTGCGGCCTTTGACTTTATGGCTGATGACTCCCATCAAAACGCCCAAGGCTGCTTGGGTAGAGCCTTGGGCTGGAGTTTCTTGATCGATGACGTGAATTTCTAGATCGCTGTGGCGACTCAGCTCGTACGCCAGGGTAGCACCGATAATTCCACAACCGACAATAGCAATTCGTGTCATTGATTTTGTGCTAGGCCGCCGATGAGTCTGCGGTGGGAATAAGGTCTAAAAAGGTGCTTAAGTCTTTGGCAAATTTGATGTACGCCGCGTTGGTACGATTGCTGTTAAAGGCGTTAACCCCAGCGCTCATATCTTCGAGGTCGTTCGAAATTTTTTCGGATAGCTTTAACGCCTCGGATTTATCAGCGGGTAGCAGCTGATAGGCCAGACGATTCATTCGCTCTCTGAGTTCACCGAGAGGACCGTGAATAAAGTTGTCGATATTGGCCCAATCTTTTTCTCGAACATATTCGGCTAGCTCAGGCAGACGGTCCTTGGATGTTTGAATCCGCCCGGTATATATCGAAATCTGAGATAGCTGCTCGGCAGAATAGGTTGGCGGCGTGGCGACTGTACCTGAGCTACAGCTAACCAACAGGGTTGCGATCTCAACCAAGAACAGACCCATGAGCGAGCGGGCTAGTGATCGAAACCGTTCCATAACCTGCAATAACCTCCAAAATGCTCCAGACCCCGCTAATTATAGCTTCAAATCACCCGGGCACCGCACTACCAGGGACTGCCAATGGTGGTAAACGATGCCCAAAAGTAGGGATGAGAAAAAAGACTGCTGTCAATATCTGCTAGGGCCGCAGGCAGCTCTAGAGTGCCGCCCGCCCAGAGCAGCTGACCGTTCTCAACTCGAATATCTCCGTTGATCATCGCTAGCTGTGCCTGTCGCAGGGCCTCAGCTTTGATCGGCTCGGTTTGTAAACTGGTGTAAAACTGGGTCATTAGCCCGGCTGTGCCCACATCATCGACTTTCCAAAGGCTGGCCAGGGCCGTTTTCACCCCGGCTTGAACCGCAAATCCGGCAAACCCCAGCTCGGCTTCCACATTGCCCAAAGCTGTTCGACAGGCGCTCAGCACCATTAGCTCCACTGGCGGATTGTTCAGACCCAGCTGGCGGACCTGGTCCAGGCTGAGCTTTTGATCCCAAAACTGGATATAAGAGTTTTCTAAACTGCCAGATTTAAACTCACCGTGGGTGGCCAAATGCACAATACCGTAGGGTTTTCGGGCCCGATTGGCCACCAGTGAATCTGGGGTAAAGGTTTCATTAATAACAAAGTCACCGGCCCATAGCTGGTCGGCAATGGTGCTGAGCTCAATGGGGACAGCGGGCAGTTCCGGCTGGTCCTCAAAGTCGGAGGCTCCCATGGCCAGTACCTCGGTTTCTCTGATATCTACGTAGCGCATATCGGTCAGACTGACGCTGGGCATTAGCCCTACGCTGTAGCGCTCCACCAAAAATGAGCTGCCGTTGTGCAGGGCCGACACCGGTAGCGATCGCAGCCCCGGCGGCATCACAAATGCCAGACTGGTAATCCCACGCTCGGCCAGTTCAGCCTCGATGGGTTCAATCAGCCAGGAATGGAGTTCTTGGGCCGCGCCCAAATAGGTGCGGGTGCGTACCCGACCGCGATTGGTCACATTGTTGCGAAACCGATCCACCGTCTTAAATACCTGCTCATGCTGTACCGACAGCGTTTTAAGAATGGGCAGCCCGTCTGGGGTGACCACCACCAGCTCTAGCACATCGGTGGGCTGAATTTCCTGCTCGGCCTTGATCTGAGCAGTGCCCTCATCACCGCTGGGGACAAAGGACACATAGACAATTGCCGGAGGCTCTCCCGTCTCTTCAGCAATGAGCGACAGTTCAAACTGCAGCTGGGGTAAATCGGGCTTAGGGTGTTCTGCCGCCTCGAGATTTAGATACTGACGATACTCGTCGGTATAGTTGTTTTCATTGCGCAGAATGGCACCCTCAGCTCCAGGGATCAGCTGTGGGTCCACCGTTAGCAGATTTCCCGGATCGCTGGTATCAGATAGATCGGGCTGAGGGTTTGTAGTACAGTCAGCGATACAGCCTCTAACATTGGGCGGATCGTTGGTTGGTTCGGGATCGGGCTCAACGACTGGGGGCTCAGGTTCAACAACTGGGGGCTCGGGCTCGACAAAATCTCCGGTAAGAATCGCAATATCTCCCTGGATAAAGTCTTCTAAAAAAGCCTGAGTTGGTTCAATCTCGCTTGTTCCTTCTGCGGCCACAATTGGATTGGCCGTGCCATTGACCTCAGCATTGCCGACGATAAAGGGAGTCTCGCCGTTACCGCCGTGGGTGATGGTCACCTGGCCTTTTTGGCTGACAACGCTGGCGTCTAACTCAATCACGTCTGTCCGTCCGGTGGCTCTAAAAAACTGGGGTGTGGTGACGGTAACATTCTCTCCGCCAATCAGCGTACTGACCTCAATATCGCGATTGCTGGCTAGACTCACACCGCCGCCGCCAAAGATATCTTCAGTAAGAACAATGCCAGTGGCGCCTGTATTGGCTGTACCGGTGACTGAGAGCAGTCCCCCGTCGCTAAAGATACCCCCTTCGACAACAACGGCTGTGTCGGTATCACTCTGGCCAACGAGAGTCAAAGCCCCGTCAGTTTCGATCGTTGAACCGGCATTTAGGCGAATACCGGGACTGTTGCTCGCTGTGCCGATCAGGGTAACTGAGCCATCACCAGCTGCGCCGGGGAAACCAATATCTCCTTCAGTGGTAATGTCATCGTTAGCGGCCAAGATAATAGCTGATGTATCGGCCACACCAGTCAGGGTGGTGCTGTTGGCTACTACCGTGAGATTGCCACCGGCTGTATCAATGATGGCGTTTGGTTCGGCATTTTGGTTGTCAAATACCACCTGGCCGTTGCCGGTATTATCAGTATCGGCTAGCAGATTAATGTTTAGGGGACCGCTGGAATCGTTAGGTCTAATTTCGCGGTTGATAAAAATACTGCCTGCGGCCTCTAGCGACAGTTCGGCTTCACCGTCAATAAAGAATAATAGATTGCTGTCTAGGGTAATATTTCCAGTTTCAGTTCCTTCACTGCCAGTGGTCACCCTCACGGTACCGCCAGCGCCGAGCGCCTCAACCAGGGTAGAGACATTTAATTGTGCAGGCGATGCGATCGCAACAAACGGGTTGGCTGGGTCAAAGCCGTTATCACCGCCTGCGTTGGAGATAACAATGTCAAACGGGTCAATCAGCCATTCTCCGGCGGTGCCCAGGGGCGCTGAAATATCTGGGCTATCTCCTAGGGTCAGTCCTCGAAGACCGCTGGTTTCTACCAGACCGCCGTTGCCGCCAGCGGTGCCGCCCCGCACTAAAAACTGCCCGAGAGCGTGAGTAGTTCCGTCGCTCCAAACAATAATCTCGCCGCCGTCACCCAGTTCGGTGGCGCTGGCATTGACGACTGAGTCGGCATCAACATAGGTGAGCTGGGCGTTGGGGAGCGGTCCGTTGCCCTGATAGCTGCCGCCGATGCGGATGGTTCCACCGCCGCTAGCGTCTAACACGCTGCTGACTACACCGACCGTATCTCCTAGAAGGATAATATCGCTGGCCGTAACTGTGCCGTTGACAATCGTGGTACCGGGGGTATCTGGAACTGTGAGGTCGGCATTGACCAGTCGTACCGTGCCGTCGGCATCCAGCTGCAGACTGTTGGCAATGTTACCGGCTCCGGTTAGCAGCGCAGGCAGCGTCAGGGGAGATAGGCCGCTGGCGCTATCGTCGGGAATAATCTCGTAGCTCAAAATCGCCCCGTCAGGACTGAGTCGAACCAGCTGCTGGTCGGCAATCGATGCGATCGCAACGCTGCCTGCCGATGCGGTTCCCGTCGAGACAACGGTTCCTCCCGCTAGCGTTAAAGAGCGATCGGCTCCCAGGGTCAAATCTGCTGTGTTAACCACTGAACCAGACTGGCTAGACCGAAACAGCAGTCCGGTGGGGCTGCCCACTAAGTTAGCGTAGTCAGCGGTACCCACCACATCAAATGTCTGATCTGCAAAGGCCAAACCGTCTGCAGTTGAAATACTTAAATCTCCCGGCAGCGCTAGGGTCGCCTCGGGTCCAAAAAATACCCCTACCGGGTTTAATAAAAATAAGTTGGCCTCACCGCCGCTTAGCTGTAGCTGGCCGTTAATAACAGACGGACGCCCTCCGTTGATCCGACCGATTACATTGAGCACATCGGGCTGAACAATAAAATTAGCTGTTTCGGCTGTGTCTAACCCAAACTGTTCAAAACTGTGAAACAGATTCTCCCCATCGTTTGAGACGGTGCCACCGGTAATTTCATGGGTGCCATCGACGCTGGTCACAGCTGTGTCCGCCCCGTTGGGAATAACCGAGGGGATAGTCTGGGCCCTGGCAGGTCCGCCAATCAGCAGGCTACTCAGAATAAGAACCGCACAGCTTTTGATAGGTGCCATAGATCGCATCTCCGCAGATGGGCTTGGGACTTCTGGCCCTACTTTCATGACGATCCGTAAATTTACCGGACTGTCTGCCCGACTCCACATAATACCCTTACAAAGTCTTCTAAAAAGCTGGTGGAGTCTAGCCGTTACACATCGCGCAGGTACCCATTCTGTTGGTACCACTGCACAGTATCTTTAATGGTGTCTTTAAAGGGACGATAGGTGGTCTTAAGCGTTTTGGCAGACTTGGTCGCATCAAACCACTGTCTAGAGAGCATAATTTTGATCCTGTCGCCCGGTAGAAAAGGCTTCTGCCCTTTGATGCGACCGATCAGGTCTTGAATAAACGCCCACAGACGGACAGCAAATCGAGGTAGTTTTCGATTGGGAACCGGCTGGCCGCTGGCTTCAGAAATATTGCGCATAATTTCACCGACCGAATAGTATCCGCCGGTAACTAAATAGCGTTCGTTGGGCTGCCCAGAATAAACAGCAGAAAGCATCGCCATAGCTACATCTCGGGCATCAACAATGGGGAAACCACCGCTGGGAACCAGGGGAGCCTTGCCTCTAATAAAATTGAGAATAAAGCGTCCCATTTCAGTGGGGGCCGCGTCGTTGGGGCCCATCATTTCTGCTGGCAAAATCAGGACAACGGGCAGCTTGTGGGTTTTTAGAAAGTTAGCAATGGCTTCCTCGGCCATGAGCTTACTCTTGAAATAAGGATTTTTATGGTTAAAGTCTTGATAGGGGGTGGACTCGTCGCTAGGGGCTCCACCGCGGATAATGCCAACACAGCCACAGGCGCTGCTGACATAAATAACCTTTGATACACCGGCTTTATCTGCCGCTTCCAGCAGACGAATGGTGGCATCGACGTTGATAGCCTTGAGCTGCTGCCAATGGTCACCGTAGTCAAACGCTTCTCGAAAATAGGCGGCGGTATGAAATAAAACATCGCAGCCTTTGAGATATTGCGCGAAGCCATCGACTTCTTGCATATCGCCTTGAACCACTTTTAGGCTGGGATGCTCCCCTAAAACTTTGCTGGCTTTGGTCAGCTCACGGGTGAGGGCAATGACCTCAAAACCTTGCTCTAAAAGCAGCTTGGTGAGGTTGCTGCCTAGCAGACCGGTACTACCGGTGACAAACGCTTTCATAAAAACTCCTATATCTGCATAAACTAGCTGGCAAGTATATAGTGGGCGTGGCTGATCCTCGGGATGATATCTGCGGCCAGCGCATCCCATCAGCAACGGCTAATAGTGCTCTCAGGAGGCGTGGGACCGCTCAGCGGATATCAGTCCAACATATCTGTATGCCAGCAGAGCCTTTCAAGACATTGCCCGCGACACCAGCACCATATACAGAGTGAAGTACCTGTAATCCTGACTCAATAGAAATTAAGCAGACATTGCTGATCTTTGGTCAGCAATCGCTAATAAATTAGCTGCCACGATGTCAGCTTTAATACATTTTTCTCTCAATACATACTTAGTTCATCAGTAAATATACAAACACAGACGCCATGATTAAAGATGGATGTTACACCGGGTGAGTTCCTTGACGGTCTCTTTTAATCGGATAAGACATCCTGTAGTAAGGGGGCTAGTTCATCTTTAATTTGCCCAGCTCGGATAAATTCTGCGTAGGTGTCGGACTCAATCGCTAATAGTTCTTCTTTGATTTGTTCTGCGGCAAATGCTTGCAAGTCTGGGTTGCTAACCTGCATTTTTTGCATTTCTTCTTGGAGCTTGGTGACCTGGCCTTCTACTAGGGCTAGCTGATAGCGGCCAAATTCGGCATCGACTTCTTGACGGTCAATCAGTTCTTTAACTCGGGTGATGACTCGGTTGAGGGCCACCCGTCGGGCAATACTTTGCATGTATTTTTGCCTTAAGGGCTGATCGCCGAGCAGATTTAGGGACTCTAGTAGGGGCTTGGTGGTGAGTCCCTGAACGAGCAGGGTAAATAGCATGACTCCAAAAACGGTGGCGATAATCTCTTCGCGCTCTGCTAGGGCCTCCGGTACGCTCAGCGCTAGGGCTACGGAGACCGACCCCCGCAGGCCTCCCCACCACAGTACGGTCTGTCCCTGCCAGCTAATATCTTCGCTGTCGGAGGTGATCATGTTGCTAAAGAAGCTGAGGCCAAAGACGCTGATAAGTCGGGCTAGCAGCATGGTTGCGATCGCAATACCAATAGATGCTGTGTAGTTGCTCAGCGTACTAAACTGCACCTGATCGCCAATTAGTAAAAATACGATTGAGTTAACAAAAAACGCCAGGAACTCCCAAAATTCTGATACCACCAGCCGCGTACGAGGATTCATACCAATACGCGAGCCAAAGTTGCCTAAAATCAGCGCTGTCGTGACCACAGCAATAACGCCAGAGCCTCCCAGCTCCTCGGCCACAATGTAGGTGCCATAGGCCGATACCAGCGTCAGCGACTGCTCTACCAATGGCAAATCAAATCGCTGGGTCAAAAACGAAATACCAAAGCCAATCAGAGCGCCGGTGCTGATGGCAATGCCTGTAAAGACCAAAAACTCTGCAATGGTAACGGATAGATCAAACTGTTCTACCCCCAGGGCAATTCCGAGCACCAGGTTAAAGGCAACAACGGCCACACCGTCGTTGAACAAACTTTCCCCTTCCATCAGTGTCGTCAGTCGTTTATTCACCCCCAGCTCTCGAAACAGAGCGACTACCGAAACCGGGTCCGTGGCTGAGAGACTGGCTCCTACGAGCAGTGCGGTCGCCAGGGATGCTCCCGCTACATTGACTAATCCCCACAGCAGGGCGGAGATGCAAATAACAACGCCGATGATGGCGTACAGCACGATGGGTAACCAGTCGCGCTTGAGATTTTCCCACTTAATATTCCAGGCGGCCTCAAACAGCAGCGGCGGTAAGAATATAAATAGGATTAGCTCCGGCGATAGATTAACTAGCCGCACGTTGAGCACCGCCAGACCCAGACCCACCAGCAGTAGCAGCAGCGTGTAGGGAATATTACGTAGCCAGCTCACCACCCGCGACAGCGTGGCTACCCCCAACGATACCGACAGCACCAGCAAAAACTGACGCAGATTTTGCTCAATCGCCTCGTTTTCTGCGATCGCATCTGCGGCGGCTGTAGCTGTAGCCAGAATGCCGTGGAAATCAGGTAATACGCTATCTAGAAGCATGACATACAGATACCAATGGTCAGGCTACATCATAGGGACGCGCAGGCTTACCGACAAGCTGTCCGCATCGAAAACTCAAGAAATACCTAAAAATCTATCCTTTGACATAGCTCGCCGCTGGCGTGAAGGATATGCCGCTCAGACGTCTTTGTGAGTCCCGTAAAGACCCATAAACCTTTAGTGTAGTTTGCTTTTCAGCCCATATCAGGGTTCGGATGCTCCCAAAGAGCAATGGACATCTTTATAAGAAAGACGGGCTCTCTCGAAGTACGGGTTTCGCCGCCTCGCAATATTAAAGCTCCTATGACGACATCCTTTATAAATACTGCTATGTCTGCCTATCGTCAGCCTCTGACACCGCAGATCCAAATTGACGAGACCGCCCTTGTTATTTTTGACAGCCGTGTAGATGATCTGCCCGTATTGTTAACGGGGCTGCGACCGGGAGTAAGCGCCCATGTCCTAGACCCAGACCGCGACGGTGTTGAACAAATTAGTCAGCTGCTGCAGCTTTATCCGACCCCTTCGCTCACCCTGGTCGCCCACGGTGCTCCCGGTTGCCTACAGCTGGGGTCTGGTAGCTTAGAACTCGGTAATTTAGACCAATATTCTCACCACCTAGGCAGCTGGTTTAGACCGGCAGAGGCGGCTCGGCTCACACTGTTGGCCTGTCATGTGGCTGCTGGCGATGCGGGTATAGAGTTTGTTGAGGAACTGTCAGCCATAACCGGTACCGCTGTCACAGCCGCAGCAACCGCCGTGGGCAATGGTCAGTGGCCTACAGCCGCCGCTCAAATCTTTCAAAAAACGGTCCTTGAGCAGTACACAGCCACCCTGGTACTCACCTTTAAAGAAGATATTAAAGATGGCACCTTTGATGGTGGCAATGAAGACAGCAATCGACTCTTTGGGGCATCGGGTGTGGCCGTTAGCCCTGACGGTAGCCAGCTCTTTGTCACCAGCGCCATTGAATCGGCGCTAACGGTTTTTGACCGTGATGAATTTGGCAATATTACCTTTAGCCAGACCATTCGCGACGGGTCTGACGTCGGTGGAATTTTAGGCTCAGAGCTGTTAGCCGGTGCGTTCGGTGTGGCCGTTAGTCCCGACGGTAGTCAAGTCTTTGTTACCAGCGTCGGTGATGATGGGCTTACGGTCTTTAGCCGCGATGAATTTGGCAACCTGAGCGAGCAGCAGCGCCTGAGAGACGGTCGGCGTGATCCCAATGAGAACGATATCGATACCCTGGCGGGGGCCATTGATGTCGCCGTCAGCCCCGACGGGTCTCAAGTTTTTGTCGTTAGTTTGACCGATGCGGCTATCACTGTATTTGATCGAGATGCAACGGGTAATTTGACCCTACGACAGTCTGTTGCGGATGGACAAGCCGGTGCGAACGAGTTGTTTGGAGCCTCGGGTGTGGCCGTGAGCCCCACAGGCGATCAGGTCTTTGTCACCAGCCATATCGATGCGGCCATTACCGTCTTTAACCGCGACGCCTCGGGAAACTTGACGCTTCGTCAAACCATTAAAGATGGGGATGGGGATGTTCAGAATCTCTTTGGAGCGTCCAGCGTTGTTGTCAGTCCTGATGGCAACCAGGTGTATGTCGCCAGCGCCACCGATGCGGCCCTGACCGTGTTTGATCGCAATGCCGATGGCACCTTAAGCTTTGCCCAGGTGCTGCGAGATAATGAAGGCGGTGCCCAGCTGTTTGGCGGTGCGAGCGACATTTTTGCTGGTACCAACGTTGTGGGTTTTCCAGAAATAAAAGGATTTAGCAGTGTCACTATCAGTCCCGATGGCAAACAGGTGTTTGTTGCCAGCTTTGAGGAAAATGGTCTCACCGTATTTGACCGCGATCTCTCTGGACGTCTAACCTTTAATCAATTCATTCAAGATCAAGATGGTAATGGAGCCAACCAGCTAGCCGGAGCCATTGGTGTTGTTGTCAGCCCCGATAATGAACAGGTCTTTGTCACCGGGTTTGAAGATGGAGCCATCACGGCCTTTAACCGGGATGTAGCCCCTAGCTTGCTTAGCATCACACGACAAACTCCCGCAACAGAAAATACTGATGCTGACAGTTTGGTATTTCGAGCCACCTTTGACGAGGGTGTCTTAAATGTTGATGGAACCGACTTTAATGTTACAGGGGGAACAACCGCTACGATCGTCAGTGTTACAGCCGTTAGTGCTACCGTCTATGACATTACTGTTTCTGGCGGAGACCTGGCTGGCTTTAACGGCACGGTTGGTTTAGATTTAGCCGCTAGTCAGAATATTACAGACCCTGTCAACAATAAGCTACCCATAGCAGAACCGGCTGTAGACGAAACCTATACCCTTGCCAATAACGGGACAACGGCTTTCCCCGCCAAGCTAACTCCCCTATCGGGTCTGGAAATTACGGGGCTGGGTGATGCTAATACGGTTCGTCTACAGGTGGATCAAGTCAACATTGATGAGGTTGGTGAGATTCTGGTCTTTAGCGTAGATGCAGCCAGCCGCACTCAAATTGCTAGCTTCGCTATCCTTGAAGGGGGCCAGCTGCCCGATGCCTATGCGCCCAGCTTTAGCCTCGATAATGACCAGGTGAGAGAAGGACAGTTTTTAGAATTTGAGCTGGTGGTCAATGGCGAAACCCGTCTTGCCACAGCCACAGCCATTAGCGATACTCAAATCTCTCTCGATTTTGGCGATGGTACCCAGCTGATAGCAGAGACCTTTACCCAAACGACTACGACAAATTTGTTAGTTGATGATGCAGCCGCCATCGATTTGAGTGCTCAAACCGGTCTGGTCAACGTTGACTTTACGGTCTATCGTGAAGCCGCCCTAGACAGTACGGTGGGTCTTTACACCACTGACTTTATTGATGGTGGTATTCGAGACCCGTTAACAGACAATATTTTGCGACCTGGCGATGCTGGCTATAGAGACGCGGCTCTAGCCAATCGACTAAATATAGAGCTAACTGGCGAGAATGGTCAGGAAAAAACGTTCTCAGCTGAACTCACAGCGGGTGGCTTTTTAGCGACATTCTTGGTTGCTGGCGGGGGTGATCCACTCACAGGTGAAGTATTCTTTAGTCATGCCAGGGCCAACGCTAGCAAAAACGACCATGCCAGACTGCTAGGGGATAATACCTTTGGTTTTGAAGATCTTAGCGGACTGGGTGACCGAGACTTTAACGACATGGTAGTGGAGTTTGCGGTGGTTTAGAATGTTGTATGCTTGCCATCATGAAAGTCGCGATCTTCCTGGCTGGGTTGAGATGCTGATGAGCAACCGAGCTTGACGAGCATTGATAGTCAAGCCGTGAGGACCTCAGAGAAAAAAGGCCCTGACCAAAGGAATGACGGTCACAAGTGTGTCAAGGGGCGTAAGCGTCATATCGCTGTTGACATCTTAGGCATGGTGTTAAATTGTTTTGTCAGTGCTGCCTACATGGCAGGTATTAAAGCAGCCGTGGCCCTTGTGCTGAGACTATGGGGTGTTACCTGAAAACCATGAAGAAGCAGTCTATGTGGTGATGATTCGCTTAATGTTGCGTCGGTTAACTGATAACCAACGACGGTGGAGGTCAAAGACGTCTCAGGCTGCTTAGTATTAGCTTACGAACCCACTCTTAAGTGCTGCAAATCTCTTGCCTTTGATTTATCTTGATAGCATGAGCGAGACGCCAACACCGTCTCCTTTGACGGCTGTTTAATCTTAGCTGCAAGCCCCAACGATGCAAGACAGCGAATAAACAAAAATGTAAAATCGGGCAAATAACAAACCCTTTCACCGACGATTGTAAGCCCCTGACGAGCCGACCAGGGAAACGCATGGTGGAAGTTATGCCATCCTTCTCCAAGGGTGAGAAATGCAGCTAATCCGTTGTTACGGCTGTTGTTATCGGTGATGAACGGTTGTGAACCAAACTTATGACATACCGAGTTGACCAAGGCAACTCCATGAAAAAGAATAACTGTACTAACAAAAAATGCCGCTAAATATTCAAGCCCTCCGACAGCATAGGAGAGCCCACCCAGAGCAATCAAAGGTAAAAAATGTAGACGGTCCAGGGTCCTTAATGCAGCATCCTGTTCAATGTCTGACGGCAGCCGAGTAGGAATAAAATTGCTGGAGAGTAGCCACCGATAGTGAGCCCACCAGAAACCGACAGTTGATGCGTGGGGCTCAGTTATTTGATCGGTAAAACGATGGTGTTCTTCGTGATGCCCTTTCCACCAGCTTGGTCCCATTTGGCCAGCTGTTGTCGCTACTAAACTGCCGATCCATTTGATGGCTCTGGGACTACTGTAGGCTTTGTGGGTTAGTAGACGGTGATATATAGCTGTAATGGCTAACATTCTGACCCAGTAGAGTAAAATTACCCATAGCCACGCCCCTACACTTAAACCTGTAAATAACGAAAGAATAATCCCAAGGTGGCAGACAACAATTAGAATCGGACCCATCCAATAAGCTGCTAATGTTAGCCCAGAATAATTCTGTTTTCTTAACCGTGTCAAACCTTTACTATCCGTTGAAACCCCATTGTAGGGTAGATGATCGGATGGCATAAATTTTGTGTCCTATTTATAAAAGAAATAAGCTTTTATACGATTTCTCAAAACTCCATAGGTATTGAAGGCACTTAGGCACATTCATTCGTGCGGATCTACCTTACAGAGTCGTTTTGCTCTGAGCATCCCCCCTGAGAGAGACACTTTGTATAGGGTCCTACTTTAGGAGGATATTTGTCTGTCAAGTTGTTCAGGATAATGACTTTGCACAGTATCTGCCTCCAAGTCACTCAGAGGAACGGTTATGACGCGGAATGACTCTGGCACGGTGAGGCTTGCATCATCTACGATGAGATGGCGGATTTGCCCCTCGGTAATAGTAACGCTGTTGTCTGCAAGGGTGAGATTGAGCGGCGAATCGAGACCCTCAAGGAGTACGTCAATAGTATGAGGTTCAGGGCTTGAGAGATCAACGGCCAGCAGTTTGCCATTGCCACTCACAGCAGCGCCTTCAAGAACCAAGAGTCGTCCGTCCGGGGCAAACGCAAGTCCATCGGGGTTTTCGAGCGGTCGTGGCAGATTAATCGAGGTGACTTGGGCTGGTGTTTCGTGGGTGCCGAGGCTGATACGCAGCAACGCGCCGTCACTGTATAGACCGATAATCAGATCGCCGTTGGGTGCGATCGCAATCCCGGCAGGCCCCAAATCGCCCGGCTCCATGAGCGGGTCAACCGCAACCGTTTCAAAAGGTGCCCCCGGTTCTGATAAATATAGAATGCGATCTCGCACACTATCGGTGATATAGATACCGCCCTTTCCGTCCATGGCCATATCGTTAGCAAAGCCGTCATCTGGTATTGCGGATGACCACACAACGCGATTGCTAGTGAGATCGACCGCGGCAAGACGATGAGGACGACGAACTATCTCGCCGTTAATCTCTTCTCCTAAAAAATCAGGCGATGCCACCCACAAAAGATTTGTAATCGGATCAAAGCGCACCGACGTACCAGCAAACACCTCATCTGTTTCTTCAAACGCTGTTGTAATTTTTCCATCGGGGGCAATCTGCAGCACATTACCGCTGGTGACTGAGCCTACATAGAGCTGACCGTTTGGCCCTGTTGTGATGCCGTTGGGATATTCAAAATCTGGTGGTAGCTCAGTATAGCTGACGGATGTTTCAGTCAGGTTGGTACAGCCTGCGAGAGTAGTCAAACAGGCGCAGCTCACCATTATCTTGCTAAAGAATAGACGTTTTATCATTGTTTTAAGTGCTGGGTTTACTTAGCTTCGTTGGCCAGGAATGCTGTAGCCACCGTCAATAAAAATGGTTTGTCCGGTGATATTTGCGGCGCGATCGCACAGCAAAAAAGCAGCTAGCTCAGCAGTCTCTTTGGGCGTGCCCATGCGGCCCCTCGGGTGAGACTTGCCAAACGCTTCTAGTACAGCGCTATCGTGCTGAAAGGCTGCTCTCGTCATTTCGGTATCGATGCCACCCGGATTGATGTTATTGATGCGAATGCCCAAGGGTGCGAGTTCGAGTGCTGCCGGACGCATCAGGCCATCTATGCCCGCTTTACTGGCCGAGTAAACGGTAGAACCGGGCAGCGCACCGGCTGCAAGCCAGGAGGATGTATTGACGATTGCGCCACCGCCATGATTTGCCATGTATTGGGCCTGAGCGCGCACAGACAGCCAAACTGATTTGAGATTGGTCTCGATGGTTTGATTCCAGTCCTCTTCAGATTGTTCAAGCATGGGTACAAAATTGCCAATGGTGCCTGCATTGTTGAACGCAAAATCAAACCGCCCGAATGCGGTAACTGTTTCATTGACAATCTGGCTGGGTGCTCCAGGCTGGCTGATGTCAGCTGTCAAGGCAAAGGCTTTACCTCCTGTATCAATAATTGCATCTACCAACCGGTCAAGTTTCTCCTGTCGCCTAGCGACAAGAACTACTTGCGCTCCCTCAGCCGCAAACAGCTGCGCCGCCGCTGCACCAATCCCAGAGCTAGCGCCTGTTATCATCCCAGCTTTACCCTCAAGCAGACCTGGCATACCAATGTCCTCTCTTGCGATACTTGCACAGCTTATTAGTTCTGCTGCGTTAGGATAAACCCCATTCAGTACCCTAGATAATTGCATGGCACGCAATAATAGTTCGCTAATCTCGCCTATCTCGTCTGAAGATAAACTGGCACTCCTAGAGGCCTTTGTCGAAACAGCCCGTCGGTTAAGCTTTGCCGGGGCATCTGCAACCCTCAATCTCACCCCATCCACCATCAGTCGGCGTGTAAAACGCTTAGAAGATTCACTTGGCGTACAGCTTTTGGTGCGCACAACGCGGCGGGTGACCCTAACTGAGGCGGGCGAACTCTATCTCAATCAGGTGGAGCGCATCATCGCTGATTTAGAAGAGGCCGACGTCACAGCGGCTTCCTTGGGTACTCGTCCGGCTGGACTGCTCAATGTTACAGTACCTGCTACATTTGGTCGGTTACATGTGGCCCAAACGATTCCCACCTTCCTATGCCGATATCCTGATATTCGTGTGACTATTAAATTCACGGATCGCTTTGTCGATTTGGTAGAGGAACAGGTAGATGTTGCTATTCGCATCGGCAAACTGGAAGACTCTTCTCTGCGCTTGTGCAAACTCGCCGACAATCATCGTCGCTTAGTAGCCTCACCCACCTATCTAGAACGCTATGGCGTACCCAAAACGCCAGAGGCGCTCTCAGCGCACAAGTGTCTTCATTTTTCTCATTTAAAGACGGGGCATCGATGGGAACTGCATAAAAATAACAAATCTCATCTTGCTCCTATCACACCGTGGTTACAGGCCAACGATGCTAGCGTACTGTTTGAAGCTGCGATCTCAGGTGCAGGGATTGCGTTGCTGGCCGACTTTATTACGTCAGACGCACTCCAAACGGGTACATTAAAACCTGTTCTTGCTGACTGGACGGTACCTACAACAGGAATTTACGCACTGTATCCAGACACAAGATATCTTGCTGCAAAGACTCGTGTATTTATTGACTACTTAGTTGAAGTGCTTTCTCCTATGCGTAAATAAATTCTAAGGTTTGTTGTAGTTTATGGAGACTTATGGCCTTTTGAAGGTGGACGGGATGCATGGTAAAACATTACTAGTAGTCCGTTAAGAATGGGTTCGTAAATTATTGTAAAGGAGTGAATATCCCTCCTTCCGGCCCTGTATAACCAGCAGTGTTGTTAACACTGGAGGAGGTTATGAGCCGTCTTCCTTATCTCTCAGATTTAAGCGATGACGAGTGGGACTTAATTGAGCCATTAATCCCTGTCTATCAGGGCGTCGGTCATCCTCAAGAAGTCAACTTACAAGAGATCGTGAATGCCATTCGGTATTGGGTCGATAACGGTATCAAATGGCGGGCGATGCCCCATGATGCCTACTGGTCAACCGTCTATGATGATTATCGTCGTTGGGTCAAGATAGGCTTGTGGGAGAAGATTAATGAGCACTTGGTGAAGGTGGTAAGACTCGCAGAGGGACGAGAGGAGCAACCGAGCTTGACGAGCATTGATAGTCAATCCGTGAGACCTCAGAGAAAAAAGGACCTGACCAAGGGATGGACGGTCACAAGTGTGTCAAGGGGCGTAAGCGTCATATCGTTGTTGACATCTTAGGTATGGTGTTGAATTGTTATTGTCAGTGCTGTCAATATGGCAGATGTTAAAGCAGCCGTGGCCCTCTTAGAGCCTGTATTAGAGACCTATGTGAGGCTTGAAAAAGTGTTGGCTGACCAAGCGTACAAGGGAGCCCTTAGAGAAATAATAAAACACGTTCATCACTGCATTCTAGAGGTTACAACAAAACTGAGAGAAGGGTTTATTCCGGCACCTTATCGATAGGTTATTGAGAGAACATTCGCTTAGTTGGGCAAGGCCAGACGTCTGTGCCGAGACTATGAGGTGTTACCTGAAAACCATGAAGGAGCAGTCTATGTGGTGATGATTCGCTTAATGTTGCGTCGGTTAACTGATAATCAACGACGGTGGAGGTCAAAGACGTCTCAGGCTGCTTAGTATTAGTTTTCGAACTCACTCTCAAGGCATTCGGGGGCATTGGGTCAAGGATGTGGTCATGGGAGAAGATCACGCTCCCTTTGCCGCGTTCAATGCAGCGACCAACTGGTCCAGTATCCGAAATATGCTCATCAATATTGCACGGCATAATGGCTATCATTCTTTGACCAAAGCTAGGCGATTCTTAGCTCATGACATTCCAACAATTCTTTCCTTTCCCAAATGAATCCTCCCTGGCCTTTAACCGTAAATCCATACGTACAGACTAGTATATTTGATCTATTGTATAGTTCATGCGTACTAAATAATGCGCATGAACTACTGTTTGTTCTAGTTAGCTATGCAAAATTTACTTGGCGGATTTTATCGGTTCCTTCTAGTTAGACGACAAGAATCGGAGAAACAGGCTCGTAATCGTAATACTAAACGGGGGTAATGTACTCATAGCATTCGCTCAATATTTAACTGATGTGAGCATATTCCAATATTAGAAGACTACTCTTCTTAAACCACGCCTAAGTTCAAACTTGTAGTATTCTTCACGGTAGAACGCTTGTTGTGAGCTTGGATTAGGGGTTTAGTTCATTGGAGTCGGTGAAGCCGCATTCCAGGCACTTATGGATTTTGCTTGGCTTCCCCAAAAGTGCATAAAACTACTCAACTCTCGGTAAGCCGGCTCCTTTGAACATTTCCGCCAATTATTAAATCTTTCAGTCAAATTTTTAATCAGCAATATATTAATCCTGATTGTTCCTTCATGTTGGGTAAATATTCAATGAAGGGGTGATCGGGTTTGTTTTTATATAAAACCCAATGTTTTACGCAGATTGGCACTTAACAATATAAATATATAAGACAAGACAATGTGGTACGAAGCAACAGCTTGGTGGGTATGGTTGATTGCTGTGGCTGGAATCATTTTAGTGATTCTATTTCTTTTGAGGCCAATATTCAGGTGGATGATGAGAAGGCTTCAAGGCCGTGATAACAGAAACAGAGCTAGCTACAGAGCGCGATTAAAAACAGTAAGAAAATCCAGGCATGATAGATTTCTCTAAAACACTTGAGCTGTTACTAATTTTCCTTAGATATCAGCATAGAGGTTTTGGATCAAGACATCAATAAGATGATTTGTTCTTTGTCTGACTCTACCTGAAAGACTTTCAGGTAGGGTATCTCTAATATATGAGAAAGCACATTCGTAAGCATTTGAAGAAAGAGAAGGAGCAATTTCATTCCTCTCCAGTAGATCTTGATTGTCAGTAAGTAAAGAACCATATATCCTTTCTAAATATTTCTCAATTTCCCACTGAAAGTTCGTAATTACTTGTGGCCTATCTTTCTCAGGAAATTGTTCAATCTCAGATCTTACTTCTGCCGATGTTTCCAATGCGTGCTCTCTCGCCTTTCGGGCTACATTGCATAGGCCTTGGAGCAATAACCAATCTAATGCTTCCCTAACTTGGCTGCCAGCCATCCAGCGGAGGGGATGCTCTATAACTCCCATAGCCCAAACTAAAAATCGATCTTCGAAAGATTGCGATACCTGACTACGCAACATGGGTCTTAGTTCTTCTACTGTTCGAAAAATGTTGATTGCAGCATCTATGGAAATGGCCTGTCCTTTCTTTCCAGAGATTTGACTCTGTTCTATAACACCAATAACCTTACGAGAATTGGGCATAAAAACTGGAGAACCGCTGTAGCCAGGTTCTAAAGTAAATTTATCATCTACTTGTAAATCTAAAACCCAAGCATAATCATTACTGGACACTACATTTTGATGATCAATCCTTAGGATGCCTGAAACTTCTTTCAGGTATAACTGTTTAGTTTTTGTATTTTGAAAATGACCTGTGGCCAAAAATCGATGACGTTCTGTATCTCGTGGTTTTCCAAGAGATACTTGCTTTTTCTTAAATAAACCTTCTACTCTTAGAACGGCCAAATCGAAGCTATCTTTGAGAGAAAATAGTTCTTTCTTGCTAGGGCCGACTAATGTTGCTGGAAGTCTACCAACACGAATTCCTTGTAAGTCGCCAATTGCTTTTACTACGTGAGCGCAGGTTAACCAATAGGTTGCTCGGCCCTTAGGATCTTTATAAATTAAAAAACCACTGCCAAAGTCACTATTGTCAATAGTAGTACCTTCCACTAACGCAATCGATGATTTTAACTCTGGTTCCTTTGGAGCACTAGCTCTTAGAATGCTCATCGTTTTTAATAACCTTATACTAAGAATCTTACAGGTGAAGGATCGAGGCTGCTGGCTGGTCTCTCAGATACTGGCAATTAGCTGAAAATATTTGGAGACATTATGAAAGGCTACTTTCGGATTTTTGCTTCATCACAAGTCTGATATTCAAATTTGCGCCAGTTTTAGCCTTAGTAATATAAAGATTGCCTTCGCCTTCAAAACTTAAGCCTATCTCGACCTCAGCTTGATCGATGTACACATCCTTATTCAATTCCTGCCAGGTATTAGCAATGGGTGTGCAAACCTTCTTCAGAAGAGGAGAAATCTTATCAAATGTAGAGCTGACTCGTTCTGCTGCACCGCCCGCAACTTGACGCGACTCATCGACTGAGGCTTCTACTTCAATGAGCGAATTATCTTCGAGGCGGATAAGCTTAGTATGAGTAGACATTGGTAGATGATCCTTAGCAACGATTAACTGTTAGATGTAGGATGCACATATTTACATTAAATCATTGCATTTTGATGTGATGTGAGTGTCATCACCAAATTGACAAACTTGAAGCATTAGTTTGCATAGCTTAATGAGCCTGCTGTATAGATTATGCTGCTCCCTTCAGCTAATGTAATGCCATCGTACTTGATTGAGTAGTATGGATGCTCTAAGTTACGATACGACTTGGAAGGTTAGGTCGTTCGACTATCTAAGACAATAGGTGGACCGTCGCTGGGAAAGCTCTGATGCATTGTCCGCTAGCTGGGGGGCTACGTTAAAAGCTTTCTGCAGGACTATCGCGAGGTCTTTGTAGTGACCCCCAAAATGATACTGTTGGTGAATGTCAGCTCTAGCTGTCGGGAGCCACTTCACTTAGCTGCAGTTCAAGCTTGACACCAGGATACCGTTCTAAGAAATCAGTGAGAAGCGGAGTGCTATGAAGCTGCCCAAAGACCACCAGCAAACCGACGCGCAGAACACCATGGGGGATGTCCTGTTGCTTAGCAATGCAAAGTCTGGCTTCTTCGATATCTTGCAAAATTTTGACTACTCTTTCGTAGTATTTACGCCCGGCTGGGGTAAGGGTAATACTACGGATAGAACTATATGGTAGTGGAGTTTTCGATGCTTTAAGCGAGAACTGTGAAAATTTTCATGGTTCGGTCGTGACTTTTAGCAGATTAAAAATAAGCAAGGGTCTATTAATTTAGAGGCATTGACCAGGGCTCTTTTTATGAGTTTGCCATTGCCCCAATCTTCTGAACATATCCCGCAGGCACGAACTGCTTTTAAGCATCCAGCTAAACACCGTCTTGTTCAAGGGACTGTTGGCCTCTTGATGTTGAGTATCTTCTCAGGTGGCAGCTATCTTCTCTATCGGCAGTTTGTTGTGATACCTCAGCAGCAAGAACAGGCCCAGACGCTGACGGGTGATGTGGAAACGGCCACATTACCGATTACGATCGCGGCCAATGGCACCGTTGAGCCCGAGCAGCTGACAAATGTTAGTCCTAAAACCTCAGATCGTTTAGAAAGCGTGACCGTTGCCGAAGGCGATGTGGTAGAAGAAGGCCAGGTTTTGGCCTATATGGACGATTCTGATTTGCAGGGCCAGCTGCTCCAGTCGCAGGGGCAGCTGGCCTCCGCCCAAGCAAATCTAGCCATGCTGGTGGCTGGCAATCGTCCCCAAGAGATTGCTCAAGCTGAGGCAACCCTGGCCAGCGCCAAAGCGAGCTTAAACCAGGCTGAAGAAGAACTCAATCGCTATGAGGCACTGTATTCCCAAGGGGCGGTGTCTGCGCAAGAAACTACGGCCTATCGCACCGCTCGCGATACGGCGCAGGCGCAGGTAAAAAGCGCACAGCAGGCACTAAATCTTAGTCAAGCGGGTAACCGTCAAGAAGAGATTGCCCAGGCTGAGGCCGCTGTTACGCAGGCGCAAGGCGCGTTAACCACAGTTGAAACTCAGATTGAAGATACGGTAATTCGGGCTCCTTTTAGCGGCATTGTTACGGCCCGTTATGCCGATCCAGGCGACTTTGTCTCTCCATCTACTGCCGCTAGCGAAACGTCGTCATCGTCGTCATCGTCAATTCTCTCGTTAGCCTTTAACTATCAGGTTGTTGCGAATGTAGCAGAAACTGATATTGCTCAGATTCAAACCGGGCAGCTGGCTATGATTCAAGCCGATGCCTACCCAGATCGGCAGTTTGAAGGGACCGTAGCCCAGGTGGCGGAGCAAGCAACGGTCAGCTCTAACGTGACTAGTTTTGAGGTGCGGGTCAATCTTTCTGAAGCAGCGCAGCTACAGCCTGGAATGAATGTTGATATTGAATTTCAAGCCGGTGAACTGACTGATGTGATGGTGGTACCGACGGTGGCTGTTGTGCGAGAGGAGCAGGGAGAAGGGGTATTGGTGCTAACCGCAGAGGGAGCAACCCGATTTCAGCCGATTGAGACCGGATTAACAGTCGATGATCAGACAGAGGTGATTTCAGGACTTGAGGGAGATGAAAAAATTGTGCTGAGTGCGGCTCAGGGATTACCTGAAAATCGTCAAAATCGAGGCGGTCCACCTTTGTTACCGGGGAGCGGTGGCGGCGCGCCAGGAGGAGGTCCTGGTGGTTAAGACTCAAGCACGTTTGGCCCACTTGCCATCAATTCCGCCATCAATTTCTATGGCAGAGATTTTAGCAATGGCGATCGCAGCTCTCTGGAGCAACAAATTGCGCACAGCCTTAACCATGTTGGGGGTCATCATTGGTATCACCGCTGTGATTGCGGTAACTTCGGTGGGGCAAGGGGTGCAGTCGGCTACAGAAGCAAATTTGCAGGGTTTGGGCGCAGACCTTTTGCAGGTGGGGGCCGGGGCTGCAAATACCGGCAACGTCAGCCAGGGTAGCGGCAGCGCCACCACGCTCACCTGGAGCGACGCCCAGGCAATTGAGTCCCAGGTGTTATCCGCTGGAACGGTGACGGCCTATCTGCAGCAAACCACTCAAGTGGTGTACGCCCAAAATAATATGTCTACTACTGTCTTGGGCACGGATACAAATTATGCAGAAGTGAATAACATTACCCTACAGTCGGGGCGTTTTTTTACCCTAGATGAGCTGACAGCTGCTCAGCCAGTGGCGGTATTGGGGCCAACTGTGGAAGAGGAATTATTTGGTAATAGCGATAATTCTATTGGCAAAAGCATTCGCATTCAAGGGCAGCGGTACAGCGTGATTGGGATTGCCAATGAGAAGGGTGCCCAGGGTCGAGAGAATCCTGACGAACAGATTTATGTGCCGCTTACGAATATGTCTGCTCGGTTGGTGGGCAACAACGCCCTGAGCGGGATTGCGGTTCAGGGGATCGCGATCAAAGTGACTGAGCAAGCCCAGTTAGAAGCGGCTGATTTTCAGATTACAAACTTGTTGCGAGTGCGTCATAACATTTATCCTGCCAGGGGTGATGAAGATGATTTTCGGATTGTCAGTGCTGCCGATTTGGTGGAGACACTGACTAGTACGGTGGGGCTGTTTACGATTATGGTGGTTGCGATCGCAGGCATTTCTTTAGTCGTAGGCGGCATCGGCATTGCCAACATTATGCTGGTGTCGGTGGTAGAGCGCACCCGAGAGATCGGTATTCGTAAAGCCGTCGGTGCGACCAATCAGGCGATTTTGAGTCAGTTTTTGACAGAGGCGATCTCAATTTCAGCCGTAGGTGGAGGCCTCGGAGTGGGGCTAGGAGTCGCGATTGCCCGGATCGCCGCCACCCTCTTTGATTTTCCCTTTGTCATTTCTCTCTGGGCGATTGTTTTAGGGGTGGGGCTTTCTTTTGTGATTGGTATTGTTGCCGGTGTGATTCCCGCCCGCAGTGCTGCAAAACTAGACCCGATTATTGCCCTAAGAAGCGATTAGAACATGAAGAGACGTTCCATGGAACGTCTGTACGTCTATGGCCGCCATGATTTGGATGGAAGACATCCGCAAAACCTATCAGCTCGGTGAAGTTAATGTCTCCGTACTCAAGGGGATTGATCTAACCATCGAAGAAGGGGACTATGTCTCGATTATGGGAGCCTCAGGCTCCGGCAAATCTACCCAGATGAACATTATCGGCTGTCTGGACCGCCCGTCTGCAGGCCACTATGTTCTAGAAGGACAAAACTTGACCACCCTAAACAATGAAGGGCTGGCCTATATTCGCAATCAGCGCATTGGCTATGTCTTTCAGCAGTTTAATCTGTTGGCTCGCTCCACCGCGTAAGAAAATGTCATGCTGCCCATGGTCTATGCCGGGGTGAGTCGTCGTCAGCGACGGAAGCAGGCAGAATCAGCGTTGGCTCGTGTAGGGCTGGGCGATCGCATGGGCAACCGACCCAGCCAACTCTCTGGGGGACAGCAGCAGCGAGTTGCGATCGCACGCGCCCTCGTCAATCGGCCAGCATTGGTCCTGGCTGACGAACCCACGGGTGCCCTTGATACCCAAACGTCCCACGAAGTGATGGCCCTCCTCAGCGAACTCAACAGCCAGGGAATCACCGTCATCATTGTCACCCATGAGCCTGATATTGCCGCCCAAACCCACCGTGTCATTCATGTACAAGATGGATTGCTCCAAAGAGAAAATTAACCCTATCGGGTCTTGCAAAATTTTGACCACTTTGTTAAATGAAACACGGTCTCCTAAAAGGACTCCTCTTGTATCCAGTTTAATAACTAGCACCTACGGCGTGAACGTTTTGGCTATCTTTCATACGTTAGGACATGAATCAGTGCATTACATAAGACTATTTTTACGATGTCTATTAGAGCTGCCAGCCTTGTTGCCAGTTTAATGGTGTTAGCCAATGGAGAAGCCTATGCTCTCCAGTCCCTGCCTGCCGATGCGCCCTTACCGTCTACGCTTCCGGGTCTAGTCGCTCGCCGCATTCAGCTAGATTTGGCCAGACGTCTTAATGTCCCAGCTAGAAATATCATTATTGGAACAGCGACACCTCAAGCTTGGAACGATCAATGTCTGGGGCTGACGCAACCGAGCGAAAGCTGTACAGACACAGAGACAAAAGGATGGCGAATAGAGGTAGAAAGCTCGCAGCAACGGTGGGTCTATCGCAGCGATCGCACTGCCCGTCGTCTGTATCTAGAACCCTTGCCCAACAGCACTGACTTCAATCAAAGCGATTTCTCAGCAGACATTAGCCAAAAGCTCCTCGAAACGGTTTCACAACAGGTTGAGCAACCCATCGAAAATCTACAAATTCTAGAAGTACAGGCCGCCACCTGGGATGGCTGTCTTGGCATCGCCGAATTCGACATGGCCTGCACACAAGAGGCGATTCCAGGATTTCGAGTACTGGTCAACGATGGACCCAAAGACCAGGTCGGCAACCTGCAAAGAGACAGCTGGCCAGAGCATCGAGTATTTCAAAGAGAATGGGTATATCATCTAAATGAAGATGCCTCAGAGATTGTTCACAATACAGCTGCCAGTGATGAAAATGGCCGAACAGCCAGCTGGTTTTACCGTTCATTAGAACGTCGAGAGGACCTAGATCCTCAAGTTATTTTCCAAACGAAGATGCGTAATGACTATGAAGGACGTGTATTCATCACAACGTTAACAGCTGATGGCACATTGAGTGAGGAGATTATAAGTCTTGATCCAAACGATGACTCCGCATCAGAAGTTCTCCCCCCACGTCAGATATCTCACTCAGCCGCCACCGAATTTGGCATGCTGTTACAGCGACAGAATTTTTCTAATTTTAATCAAATGAGCTACATCAATGAGGACCCTTATTTGGCGACCCACGGCAGCATCACGCTTGTTGATGCTGAAACTGTTGTTGAGATTAGCGCTGAAAATGAGGATTTGCCTGCTGGCTTACGGACTATCCTTGGAGCCTGGCAGGCTTTGCGCTAGACCTTTGAGAGGGGGCTGCTCCCGTCAAAAGATGCGGGCCAACGCGGCTTCACCAGTTGCAAGTTAGCTGAGGCTGCTTAACTGCTCACTTAAGAAGTCGATAAATACGCTCACCTTGAGAGAGTCTCTTCGGCTGGGCAAATAAAGCGCGTAGATGCCAGTGTCTGCCTCACTGTGAGGCTGAGCTTGAAAGTCAGAAAGTACGGCCTGGAGCCGTCCGGCTTGAACATCACCCCCCGTTAGCCAGGTTGGCATCAATATCAGCCCCGCTCCGTCTAAACACATCTGACGCAGCAGCGCTGAGTTGTTGGCACACAGAGAACCCTGTACCCCCACATCGTATAGTTCATCTGCTCGCTGAAACCGCCAGGTGGTGCCATACCCAGCAGAGTAGGCAAACAGCAGACAGTTATGCTGAGTGAGATCGTTTGGATGCTGAGGGATGCCGTGGCGCTCAAAGTACTCAGGTGCGCCGCACAGTAAACGGGTGTACGAAGCGAGTTTACTCAGAATAAGCTTGGAGCTTGACCGCTCAAGATTGCCCACGCGAATGACTAAGTCCAGCCCCTCTTCGACAAGATTGGCTAATCCATCACTTAGCTGCAGTTCAAGTTTGATACCGGGATACCGTTCTAAAAAGTTAGCAAGCAGCGGAGCGATATGGAGCTGCCCAAAGACCACCGGCAGACCCACTCGCAAAACACCGTGGGGGATGTCCTGTTGCTCAGCAATGCAAAGTCTTGCTTCTTCGATATCTTGCAAGATTTTGACCACTCTGTCGTAGTATTTGCGTCCGGCTGGGGTGAGGGTGATACTACGGGTAGAACGGTTGAGCAGCTGAGTGTCTAGTGAGGCTTCAAGACTGTTGACCTGACGGGTCACCGAGGAAACAGCTAGCCTCAGTTGTCTAGCGGCTTCTGAAAAACCACCCGAGTCTACCGTTTTTACAAATGCGCGCATGGCCGCCAGCTGATCCATCGGTCTTTGACTTTTGCGTTTTTTGCAAAGGTGATTAGTATAAACGCCATATTAACATTCTTATTGAGTCGAACTATAGTTGGGCTATCTCTGTTGAAGCGAGGCAATTAACGATGGCCCTGACAATTAGTATTACCTCTGATTTTATTTGTCCTTGGTGTTTAGTTGCCGAATCAAGGCTCAACAAGGCGATTGAACAGCTCGACTCCGCTGTCGAAATTGAGCGGGTTTGGTACCCGTTTGAACTCAATCCAGATATGCCAGCCGCTGGGATAGATCGAAAGCTTTATCGCAGTACAAAGTTTGGTAGCTGGGCATATTCTCAGCAGCTGGATGCTCAAACAATCCAGGCCACTCAGTCAGATGACGTTGAGTTTCGCTATGACCAGATGGAGATTACGCCCAACACGTTTAATGCCCACCGTTTGACCTGGTTTGCGGGCCAAAGCGGATTGGCGACTGAGATGGCAGTGCGAATTCTGCGGGCCTATTTTAGCGAAGGTCAGAATATCAGCGATACTGACACACTGGCGGCCCTGGCGATGGAGATTGGTTTAGAGGAGACTGCGGTCAGAGACTTTCTGATATCGGAGGTAGGCATCCAGGAAGTTCGAGCGTTAGAGCAGCGTGCGATCGCACTGGGCATTCAAAGCGTTCCCACGATTCGCATTGGCGATGAGATCGTGTCTGGGGCGCAGCCGGTTGAGGCATTAGCGGCAATCCTGCAAAGAGCTGTTAGCGGATTAAAGGAGACTGTATGACCTTAATCGACAAACGGGCTGTTATCATTGGTGGCTCGCTAGCCGGGTTGTTTACAGGCACTCTCCTACGGGCTATTGGCTGGCAGGTAGATATCTATGAACGATCTCCCCATGAGTTAGACAGTCGCGGTGGCGGTATTGTACTACAGCCAGACGTCGTCATGGCGTTTCAAAAGGTGGGGATTCCCCGCGATGCTTTGGGCGTTGTTGCCAATGAACGCTATTATCTGCAGTGCGACGGCCGTATTGAACGCATGCCAATGCGACAGACTCTGACCTCTTGGAACCTACTGTATAGTCTAATGCGACGACAGTTTCCAGATGAGCACTATCATCAGGGTAAAGTGTTAACGCAGGTTCAGCCTGACGAGGCAACGGCGATCTTTGCCGACGGGACTCGCGAAACAGGAGATTTGCTGATCGGAGCCGACGGCCCCACCTCGACAGTGCGCCAGCAGCTTTTGCCAATTCACACGCCTGAGTATGCCGGTTATGTTGCCTATCGAGGCTTGATTGACGAGTCAGATTTAGAACCAGAAGCCGCTAAAATCTTTACCGAGCGCTTTGTGTTTTATGACTTTCCCAACTCTCATATTTTGGCATATGTGATTCCAGGAGAAAATGAGTCGCTGGTACCTGGAGAGCGCAGATTTAACTGGGTTTGGTACGTCAACTATGAGCAAGAGACGGAGCTACCTCGTCTTTTGACGGATAAAAATGGCAGACGGCGGCCGTATTCTATTCCACCGGGGATGATGGCTCCTGCTATTGAAGAAGAGATGCGTGCCTATGCTAATCAGGTGCTGGTTGAGCCGTTTCAAAGGTTGGTAGAGGCCACTAAAGAGCCATTTGTTCAATCGATTTTAGACTTAAGCGTGCCGCAGATGGTATTTGATCGGATTGCGCTAGTGGGAGATGCCGCCTTTATCCCTCGGCCCCATACAGCGGCGAGTACCGCTAAGGCGGCAGCCAATGCGATCGCACTTGCAGACGCGCTTGTTGCTCACAATCACAATGTGCCAAAAGCGCTCAAGGCGTGGGAAACCGACCAGCTGGCGTTGGGAATGAATCTGATGAGACGGGGGCAAGCTCTGGGCGAACGCTCACAGTTCATGTACGGAAAAGACTGCAGGTGACTATGCTATTTGAAGAATGGCTTCAGCAACGGCTTCATCTGTAATCAGCCCGTTGATCAGTTTGCCTTTTAACGCGGCGAGAATAGCCTCTGTTTTGTGTAACCCCCCCGCTACTCCAATCGTCAGCCGCTTAACCGGCTGTTCGAGCGGTACGCCGGCAAGGCGCTGATTGGTGCCAGCGTGTAATAATTTACCCTGCTGGTCGTAGGCGCATCCGGCAATTTCTCCCACGGCCCCCAGTTCGATTAGTTCGGTGATTTCCTGATCGTTGATAAAACCACTTTCGTGAAGCGGGGCATTCCAGGCGATTTCGCCAATGCCGACAAAGGTGACTTTAGCTTGCTCCACCAGGGACTTGCCCGCAAAAAATGCGCGCTGCGTTTGCAACAGTTCCCGCTCTTTGATACTGGTGGCGACAACCGGTGTCGGGACAGGGTAAGCGGCGGCTCCGGTGCGATCGCACAAATGAATCACCACCTCATGTCTTCCGGCGCGGCCATAGTGAGACATATTGCCCACAATCGACACAATCTTGTGCTGGGGCTGGTTCATTGATGGAATCTGCTCCACCATCGCCCGCAGCGTCCGCCCCGACGAAAATGCCACGATGGCTGGGGCTTTAGCCACCAAATAAGTCTCCAGATAGTTGGCCGCGCAGATGCCCAAACCGGTGCGCAGACTGTTTGGGGTACTCGGCACCACGTCGCAGGTAGACAGGCTAAACCTGTCGCGCAACGCTTCGGCCAGCGCAATACAGTTGCTGAGGGGATGGTTGAGCCGAAACGTAATCAGCTTTTCACTGACGGCCAATGCCACCAAACGCTGGGCTGCCTGACGAGATACGTCCAGCTTAGTAGCAATTTCTTCTTGCGTATTGTTGGCAATATAGTAAAGCCACGCGGCGCGGGCAGCCAAATCAAGTTTACGATGGCGTGAGTGTCGGCCAGCACGCGAATCTCCCATATGCTCTCTTAGGACTGACAGAACTACTATTAAAACATCTGTGCTAGCCAGATGCGGCCTGCTGAGCCAAAACAAACGCACCCATGATACCGGCCTTGCCACCAAGCTTGGGCGGAACGATATAGCTATCAATGTCGTTCATGATTTTTGGCACTTTGAGATAAGCACTCATCTGCTGACGCACCCGCGAGCGGATCATGGGAAATAGCTGTTTTTGCTCCATCACACCCCCACCCAGAATGATCCGCTCCGGTGAAAACGCCAGCATAAAGTTAACTAAGCCCACGGCCAAATAGTGGGCCTCTAGCGCCCAGGCCGGGTGGTCAGCCGGCAGCGATGCCGCCTTCTGTTGCCACCGTTTTTCAATGGCAAATCCAGAGGCTAATCCTTCTAAACAGTCTTGATGAAACGGGCAGGTCCCCGGAAACGGATCGACAGATAAATCGTGGGGAATGCGAATATGCCCCATTTCAGGATGCAGCAGCCCGTGCACTAGCTGACCGTTGACCACCGCGCCACCGCCCACACCCGTACCTATGGTCATATATAAAAACGTGTCAAATCCCTGGCCATTGCCCCAGCGGTATTCCCCCAGGGCTGACGCATTCACATCGGTATCAAACCCCACAGGCACCGATAGCTCCCGCTGGAGCACCCCAGCAAAGTCAATCTGTTGCCAGCCTGGTTTGGGAGTGTCAAGAAACCAGCCATATGAGGGCGAATCAAGGCGCGCATCCACTGGCCCAAACGCCCCCACCCCAATCGCGGCCAACGGTCCAAACTGCGATATTTGTTGCCGAAAAAAATCGATCACTTGGGCAATCGTTTCGGCTGGTGCTGTTGTTGGAATCCGCATCTCTGCTCGCAGATCGTCAGGACTCGCTCCCACTGCACAGACAAACTTAGTGCCGCCCGCTTCAATTGCACCAAAAAGTGACATTGTCGGTTTCATTTGAACATACGCTCAATATATAGCTAGCTGCCCAAGACTGAGCAGCTAGTCTCAAACTGAAACAAAGTGTAAATGAAAAAATCTACCCAACAGCAGATGTAAAAACCCTTGAATTTATGTCTTTAGGAGGGCTAACGCCTTCAAATGTTTCGAATTATTTCCCGTTCTCATTTTCTGTCAGGGCAGCACTATATATTTTGTTTATTGAGCTTTTGCTCAACTATTAGGCATTTGATCAAAAGCGCGAGCCCGAGTTGTCTACTTACAAAAGGAGCTGAGTGGTGCGTATATTTCGCTTCGCCAAGGTCATAGCAACGTTCCTGGTGGGCGTCCTTTTAATGCAATTGCTACATGCCTGCGGGGCTGGACCACGGGCAGCGGAAAAAACGCGGTTGACCATTGCCACCGTCAACAATGGCGACATGGTGATGATGCAAGAGCTTTCTCGTAAATTTGAAGCCGACAACCCTGACATTGAGCTGCGATGGATGATGTCAGAGGAGAATATTCTGCGTCAGCGGACAACAACGGATGTGGCCAGCCAGGGTGGTCAGTTTGATATTTTGACCATCGGCGCGTATGAGACCCCCATTTGGGCCAAGCGGGGCTGGCTAAAGCCCCTGGACCAGCTGCCTGATGACTACGATGTGGACGATCTGATTACGCCTATCCGTCAGGGACTTTCCCAGGATGGCACCCTGTATGCGCTGCCGTTTTACGGTGAGAGTTCGATGCTGTACTATCGCCGCGACCTGTTTGACCAGGCCGGTATTACCATGCCCGAGAACCCCACCTATGCCCAGGTGGGAGAGTGGGCCAGCCAGGTAAACGATCCGGCCAGCGGCGTGTATGGCATGTGTCTGCGGGGCAAGCCGGGCTGGGGTGAGAATATGGCATTCTTGACAACGCTGGCGAACACCTTTGGCGGTCAGTGGTTTGACATGGACTGGCAGCCTCAGCTCAATACACCGGAGTGGAACAATGCGGTCAATTTCTATGTTGATATGCTCAACAACTATGGCCCTCCCGGTGCTAGTTCCAACGGGTTTAATGAGAATTTAGCGCTATTCTCAACAGGCAAGTGCGGCATGTGGATTGATGCCACCGTTGCCGCCGGATTGTTGTCTAATCCTGATGTGTCGCAGGTAGCCGATCAGGTGGGCTTTGCCCCGGCTCCGATTGACGCTTATCCTAATGGGTCAAACTGGCTGTGGTCCTGGGCGCTAGCCATTCCTCAGACATCCAGGTCGCCAGAAGCAGCCCAGCGGTTTATTACCTGGGCGACATCCAAAGACTACATCCAGCTGGTGGCCGAGGAGTCGGGCTGGGTGTCGGTACCACCGGGGACACGCACCTCCACCTATGAGAATCCGGAATACCAAAAGGTTGCTCCTTTTGCCAAAACGGTGCTGAGTTCGATTGAGTCAGCGGATATTGAGAGTCCGGCGGCATCACCCACACCCTACAAAGGGGTGCAGTACGTGGATATTCCAGAGTTTCAGGCCATTGGTACCCAGGTGGGGCAGCGGATGGCGGCGGCCCTGGCCGATCAGGTTTCGGTGGAACAGGCCCTGGAGCGATCGCAAGCGGTAGCCGAGCGATTTATGCGCCACACCGGATACATCGAGTAGGCCATTCAGAGTACATCAGCCAATGGAGGAAATGGGATAATGACGTCAGTTGCAACACAGTCGCCGCCCAAGCGATCTGCCGCCAAATCACAGCGCAAGATTCCGGCCCTGGCGCTGGTCGCCCCGTCAGTAATTGTTCTTGTTCTCTGGATGGTGGTACCGCTGGCGATGGCGGTCTGGTACTCCTTTCAGCGATACAATCTGCTAGCTCCTGACAATCGCGGGTTTGCCGGGTTGCGGAACTTCACCTTTATTCTCACCGACCCGTCGCTGTGGATTTCCATTGGTACGACGCTCATCCTGGTAGCGTCTGTCCTGGGAATCACCATTGGCTTAGGCACTCTGCTAGCGGTGTTGTTTAATCAAGACTTTCCAGGCCAGGGAGTGGCACGAGTGCTGGCCATCTCACCGTTTTTTGTCATGCCGACGGTAAGCGCCCTGATTTGGAAAAATATGCTGATGCATCCGGCCAACGGCCTGTTTGCGCAGATTACCCAGGGGCTAGGTCTGGGGGCCATCGACTGGTTTGCTGATTTCCCGCTGCTGTCGATCATTATTATTGTCTCCTGGGAATGGCTGCCGTTTGCACTGTTGATTTTGCTAACGGCGATTCAATCTCTCGATACGGACCAGCTAGAAGCGGCGCGTATGGATGGAGCTAAGTCTGTCAGCTTGTTTCGATTTGTGGTTTTGCCCCACCTGAGCCGTGCGATCGCAGTGGTCGCCATGATCGAAACGATCTTCTTTCTGACAATCTTTGCGGAAATCTTTGTGACCACAGGCGGGGGGCCGGGTCTCGCAACGACTAATTTGGCCTACTACATCTATCTAAAAGCGCTGTTGGAATTTGATGTCGGCGGAGCCTCGGCAGGGGGATTAATCGCAGTGGTGCTGGCTTACCTGGTGGCGATTTTCCTCATCCGCAGCGTGGCCAGTAATTTGGATAGCTGAGGGATGTGTATGAAAACAAGACACCTTTATGAGGCTTGGCGATATCTGGTTCCCCTTGCCAAGGGGAACCGTTAGGGAGGGGTTCCGGTATCTGCGCAAATGGCCGAAGACCCCTCCGCCTTCGGCACCTCCCCTTGGTAAGGGGAGAATCTTGTACCACTCGTTCATGTTAAGGATTTTGTTTATGTACAACTGCCTAAGCTGTTAATTTGGAGACCTGATTTAAGTACTTGATTTGGATGACTCAACATGGCAAACACCCAAAAACGCGGCTCGTGGCTGATTGGACTCCTGGCCTGGCTGGTGGCCTGTATTCTGTTTTTTCCCATCTTCTGGATGTTTATCACCAGCTTTAAAACAGAAGTGGCCGCTGTTGCTACGCCGCCCCAGCTTTTCTTTACCCCAACGCTGGAAAACTATATCGACGTTCAGGCGCGGGCGGACTATTTTAACTACGCCTGGAACAGCGTTATTGTCTCATTAGGGGCCACCGTCTTTGCGCTGCTGCTGGCGGTTCCAGCTGCCTATGCCATGGCCTTTTTCCCAACCAAAAGAACAAAAAGCACTCTGCTGTGGATGCTTTCTACAAAGATGCTGCCGTCGGTGGGTGTGCTGGTGCCCATCTATATTCTAGGTCGAGAATCGGGGCTTCTGGATACCCGCATCGGGCTGATTATCATTTACACCCTGATCAATTTACCCATCGTGGTCTGGATGATCTATAGCTTTTTCAAAGAGGTGCCCAAAGAGATTCTCGAAGCCGACCGCATGGATGGGGCCACCACCTATCAAGAAGTGGTCTATGTACTGCTGCCGCTGGCGCTGCCGGGAATTGCCTCTACGGCGTTACTGTCAGTGATTCTGTCCTGGAATGAAGCCTTTTGGAGTCTGAACCTGACTACCTTTGATGCTGCTCCTTTGACCGCGTTTATTGCCTCATTTTCTAGCCCCCAGGGATTGTTTTGGGCCAAGTTATCGGCGGCGTCGACACTTGCGATCGCACCCATTCTTCTCTTTGGCTGGTTTAGTCAAAAACAGCTGGTTCGCGGTCTTACCTTTGGAGCCGTCAAATAGGACTGAGACCCTGCTGTCTACTGGAAGTCACTCTCTCAAAATTGTTTAGTAAAGCGAGCCCATTATGTCAACCGTTGTTCTCAAAGACATTCACAAGACCTATACCGACACCGAGATCATCAAAGGCATTGACCTTGATATCAAAGATGGCGAATTTGTTGTCTTTGTTGGACCGTCAGGCTGTGGTAAGTCTACACTGCTACGGATGATCGCCGGACTAGAAGATATTACTTCTGGCGATCTAATGATCGACGGCGAACGTATGAACAATGTGCCCCCCGATGAGCGGGGATTGGCCATGGTGTTTCAAACCTACGCCCTCTATCCCCATATGACCGTGGCTGAAAATATGGCCTTTAGCCTGCGGTTAGCGGGTGTACCCAAAGCTAAACGATATGAGCGCGCTAAAGAAGTTGGCCGTATCTTACAGCTAGAACCGCTGTTGGACCGCAAGCCCGGAGCCCTCTCTGGCGGGCAGCGACAGCGGGTAGCCATAGGCAGAGCCCTGGTGCGTAACCCAAAAGTCTTTTTATTAGATGAACCCCTATCCAATTTGGATGCCACCCTCAGGGGCGATATGCGACTGGAGCTAGCAAACCTCCACAACAGCCTTGGGTCCACCATGATCTATGTCACCCATGACCAAATAGAAGCCATGACTCTGGCTAATAAAATTGTTGTGTTACAGGGCGGTGTTATTGAGCAAATAGGCGAGCCGATGGAACTGTACCACCATCCTCGCAATCGGTTTGTGGCCGGATTTATCGGTTCGCCCAAGATGAATTTTCTGTCAGTGAAAACGATCAGCGTTCAAGACTCACAAACAACGCTGAGATTGCCTGGCGATGCATCAGTAACAGTGCCCGTACAGCCTACGTTGTCGGTGGGCGATCGTGCTACCCTCGGCATTCGGCCCGAATCACTGCGGGTCGATGCGATCAACCCGACGCTGATGGGCGAAATTCTGGTTGTTGAGCACCTGGGCGACGTCACTTATCTCTATGTCAAAGTTGCCGGTGGTGACACATTAATTGTCGAAACAGAGGGTAATAGACCCGTCGCAGTGGGCGATCGCGTGCCCATCTATATCGACGGCAATCTGTGTCATTTATTCGATGCCGATGACAACGCGATTCCAAAAATTCAACAACAGCATCTCACCCTAGAAAAAACGAATGAGCGCTAACAGCCCAAACTCTGGCAGCCAGACTATAAAGACTGCTATCCCCCTAAGTGAAAAATCCCTGCCACAGCAGACAGCCCGCATGCCTCGCTATGACCGAAAGGCGGTGACCCATGGCATTGTCCATATCGGTGTAGGAGGCTTTCACCGGGCGCATCAGGCGCTCTACATAGACAGCTATATAGAGCAAGAGATGGCGCGGGCTTCAACCAGTGAACCCGCTAGCCACTGGGGGATCTGCGGTGTGGGTCTGCTCAAATACGATGAGAAGATGCGAGACACTCTGCACGCTCAAGACTGTCTGTACACATTAGTCGAACGCTCGCCAGAAAACGACACGGCCCGCATTATCGGCTCAATCACCCGGTATTTGCTAGCACCCGATAATCCCCAAGCTGTTATTGATACCCTCGCTGACAAACAGTGCCGCATTGTCACCCTCACGATCACAGAAGGCGGCTACTTTGTCATTGAAGGCACTGGCGAGTTTGATGCGCAACACCCCACCATCCAGCATGACCTGCAGCATCCGGAACAGCCCATGGGCGTTTACGGATTTCTCACCGCTGCACTCAAGCAACGACGGCGGAATGGTCTTCCTCCCTTTACTGTCCTATCCTGTGACAACATTCAGGGAAATGGCAACATTGCTGGCAAAATGCTGACGGCTTTTGCCACGTTACAAGATCCAGAGTTGGGCCAGTGGATCAGCCAAAACGTTGCTTTTCCCAACAGTATGGTAGATCGCATCACACCCGCTACAACACCCGCTGATATTCAAATGGTCAGCGAGCAATTTGGTATTCAAGACACTTGGCCCGTTGTTGCAGAACCGTTTATCCAATGGGTAGTTGAAGACAACTTCTGTAACGGTCGTCCAGACTGGGAATCGGTGGGAGTGCAAATGACCGACGATGTTCATCCCTACGAGATGATGAAGGTGCGACTGCTTAACGGTAGCCATTTACTGGTGGGCTATCTGGGCTCGCTGCTAGGCTATACCTACACCTCTGAGGCCATGGCCAACGATCTGATCCGAACTGCGACCGAGCGGCTGATAGCAGAAGTGATTCCCACTCTACCGTCTCTACCCGGCATCGACGTTAACGAATACCAACACACCCTGATCGAACGATTTTCCAATCCTAAAGTGCGCGATCAGCTCTCTCGCCTTTGTCTTAATAGCTCAGACAAGCTGCCTAAGTTCCTCCTAGGTAGCTTACGAGACAACCTTAAACAAGGTGGCTCCATTGAATATTTAAGCTTTACTATCGCCGCCTGGTTTCGCTACCTAAATGGCAAAGATGAACAAGGTCAGCCGCTACCGATTAACGATCCGATGGCCGATATTCTAACCAAACAGGCTCAGACCGCAGGCAGCGATCCGATAGAGTTACTCAATATAAGGACGCTTTTTGGCAATCTACCAGAGTCCGCGCGGTTTACAGAGTCGGTGACGCATCACTTACAGCAGCTGTATACCTTAGGAACCCAAAGAGCATTGACAAAACTCTTGTCAGGGCATTTCTAATAGGGTTCAGGCTGGGTGAGGAATGATACCGCTTGCTACCAACCGGGTGTTGGCGTATTCAAACTTCTATACTGCTTAAAAGTATTGTGGCGTTTTGGTGTAGATATTATTGTTCTACAGAGGTATCTGCCAGCAGTTGCTCGATAACTTCTAATAACTGCTATAGGTCGTCGTTATGCGCTATGCTATCCTTAAAAGAGATAAATGCGTCGGTTGGCGCTACACAGAACGAAAATCTCTCATACTTTTACTTTTTATGTGAATAGATTGCCTTTAAAGAAGGCTTATTCCCATAGATTCTAATAGATGGATGTTGTATTGACAGAGCGCAGAAGTCGTATACTCCTACACTGAGACTGATTTTCAGTTATCACGATATATTAAGGATACGAAGTAACTAATAACCTCTAGGCTGCGGTTTTATCGGCTTTCCTGTCTGCACCAAAGCAATTATCTGAATCAGAAAAGTTACAGATTGTTCGGCTGCTGGCTGCTGAGTTATTTTAAGGCATTGACCTCTAGCACGTAAGCATTTTTGCAAGAAGGCTAATGTGGGGCGTGCTGTGGTGGCAACCATGCCACTTGTGTTAACCTGTTCTTAACCCAGAGTTAAGAATTTGTGCTTTGTGCATAAAAAGCTCTTACTAGTTGAGCAACTAATGCTTAAAGCGTTGTTAACAGGGTGAATTAGTGCATCGACCATTCAAAATCACTGAGTCAAAGCCTGTGATTTTGCGTACCTTAGTCAATACAATTTACATCAAGTTTTCGGTTAAAACTGCCATGGTGAAAGATTCCAGGATTGGTAAAACTCTTCTAATATAGCTGATTTAGATCTCCTAAGAAGATTGAATTGTTGCTGTAGAGCGCTGATGTTTTGTGCTCAGTACATGTTTGGCAGTTGCCTACTATCAAGCATGGAATCGTGTGTTTGACACTCAAGAAGAGCCTGGATATCTGGCTATAGGTACTCCTTCAAAGACTATCAATAGAGATTTTTGATGTGCTCCTTATGATATCCAAAGAGCCCTGGAAACTACTTATATTTATTCCTTCAATTTTATTGATTCTGGCAGTTGGACTAGCTAAAGTACTATTTCAAGTCCCTATTTATAATTTAATTGGAGATGTCTTTTCGATTGCTGATATTCATCCACTCTCCGGTTTGCTCTCAAATATTGGCGTTCTTCTATGGTGTGCCACGGCAACAATCTGCTTCTTTGTCGCAGGTGTTTTGAGGCAGACCAAAAACTCCAAAGTCGTCCATTTTCTTCTAGCTTCTGCTTGTCTATCTACATATCTGTTAATTGACGATTTTTTCCTGTTTCACGAAAAGCTAGCTCCCACCTACATGGGGATCTCGCAGGATATGGTCTTGATGCTAATAATGATTGCAGCTGTTGTGTATCTTTTCTGGTTTCGACGAATTATCTTGAGAACTCAATATGGACTTATGCTGATAGCGATTGGGTTTCTAAGTCTTTCTGTTGGAGCTGATACCGTCCTTAAACCGTGGCTATTGTCCCTTGGAGAGTGGAAGTCTCTGCTTGAAGATGGAGCTAAGCTGATAGGCATTACTAGCTGGTTTAGTTATTACACAGATGTGGCTTATCAGTTTTTGTTAGATAAATCTCGAATTATTTAGCTAGCTAGAAACGGGAAGCTATATATTGAGATTAGAGATTACCTCCCACCAAACTCAGTTGGCTAGCCATGGCATCTGCTGTATGTTCAGATCCACATACGGGTCGTACGATTTTTAGTCTGTGTCGTCATCAGAAGGTTTTGTAGTGTCGAGTGGCAAACTCTACACCAGAATGTTATTTGGCCACGAGTTTCTTGCTGATTAACTTATTGTGACTTTGGTCATGGGTTGATCGTGACTTATAACGGATGCTTTCTGTTGGCATTTTTTCTATTGTTTATTCATTCAGGTGTTGTGTGAACCTTGAGTCGCAGGTGTAAAACCTGGCGATGAGAGGTTCTAAACATCACTCCTTGTTAAACTTTAGGAGTTGTAACATGAAACTAAATCGAAAAGCTAAAGTCTTTCTAACCGCAACGTTGACAAGTGTTTCTTGTGCAGGCTTTATCATAGCTACAGCTGCTAGTGCACAAGCTCGTGAGGTGCAAGGAAGGTCACCTCACCGTCATGCCGTTGCTCAGAGAGTGGAGAGGGCACCAGAACCACCAAAAAGAGTGGAGAGGGCACCAGAACCACCGACTCCAGAACCGAGGTCGCCTGCCAGACTCACGATAAACATAGAATAACAACAGGTTGCGGTTTCAATTGCCCCGTCGAATCATTCGCACGGTATCTGACAAAATCATAGGGTAGGAATCTCTATTCTTACCCTAATAATTGCCATGGTTCTAAAATTGACGACCCTAAGTTTTGTTGCCACAGTCTCTTTAATATCTCTCTCTTGTACTGTAACTTCATCTCTTGAGAAAGTGCATGACGCAGAGGTTGCACCTATTGCTGGTATATCAGATTCGATTAGCCTACCTGGTTCTACTACTCAGGGACGGGCCCCGACCACAACAGTAGGGAATTTACTAAATTGTGCTGGGTCTAGAGCACGCGTCAGTGCTTTGGGCACCATCACGGCAGTTGATGGAACAGATTGGACTGTACCTGCAGAAAATAATTTTGAAACAGGCCCTAAAGCAGCCGATCTGTACAATGAGTGCACTCAGACAACCTATGGAAGTATTCAAGAGGTCGATTTAGAATCGATTCCCGTTACGGAAATTGATTCGGATGGTGAAATCATAACTGGGTATATTTTTGCGGACAACTACTTTGAACTCTACGTCAATGGAGAGCTTATTGCTGTTGATCCGGTGCCCTTTACACCCTTTAACTCTAGTGTTGTTCGCTTCAGAGTGAAAAAGCCTATCACCTATGCCGTCAAGCTAATCGATTGGGAAGAGAATCTGGGGCTGGGAACAGAAAGCAACCGTGGTTCAGCGTATCATCCGGGTGATGGTGGTTTTGTAGCTAGCTTTAGCGACGGTACTGTTACCGATGCTAGCTGGCGAGCCCAGACTTTTTATATTGCGCCTCTGGAAAATCTAGAGAGTGTAAGAGAAGACGGACCCGTGCGCGATTCTTCTGAGGCCAATGCAAACAGTATTAGCTGTGATGAGTCTTGTTATGCATTGCACTATCCGATTCCTGAAGACTGGTTCTCAGATAGTTTTGATGATGGTGCATGGCCTGAAGCTGTGACCTATTCTAATGCAGCGGTCGGTGTCGATAACAAACCGAGCTATACCAATTTTTCAGAGATTTTCATAGGCGCTGATGCCCAGTTTATCTGGTCTTCTAATCTAGTTTTAGACAACCTAGTGCTGGCTAGAAAAACTGTTGAGTAATCTTTTTGCGGCGGTAAAACTGGCCAACAATTTGGCTGGAAATCACTCATAAAACACAAGCTTATTTGCGCTATTTAGCGTTTTCTTTGACTGGGGCTATATCCATGAAAAAAATAGGACTAATCGTTCTTGCATTGAGCGTTGCGATCGCAGTGCTGGTATTCGGATTATATAGTCCGATGGCCCAGCAGGGTCGCGTGACTCAAGAAGTTGCCCAAGACAGGCCAGAAGGTGGCCCACCCGCAGGCGGTGTACCCAGAGGCAGACCGGGTGGTGATCGGCCAGAAGGTGACGTAGGAGAACCCATTGCATCCACCGAGGCCGACACATCGGGCGTCCTGTGTGATGCCAGCACCAATGAGCTGAACGAGCAATTGGGTCTGCAAAGTGAGGCCCAGTGGTCTTGTGCTAATGAGCAGCGGCAGCTGGTTGCAAACGGTGTGCCGAATCATCAAACGGGTGAACAGTTCGTGGGAGAGCGCAATCCCATTACGGCCCACGAGGTCAATGTCGCGGTGCCGCTGAATCCTGTTGCGCGTACGGGCACTGGTCAGCGAATTATAGTACCCGCCTATGCGCTGAACGGAGTGAATTTTAATCCTGGGACAGGTGGGCGGTGTGCCTCCGATATCACCGATGTGTCTGAGTGCAGTTTGAGGCCTGGTAGCACTGGGGAGTGGAGTATGGAAGCGCTAGGCCAATCGACCTTTGACTTTGGTGAAGATGCCAATCATGCCCATGTGCAGCGGGGTGGGGTCTATCACTATCACGGTATGCCCGTAGGCATGCTGTCAGAACAGAATTTGGCAGGCGAATCGATGCAGCAAATTGCTTGGGCGGCAGATGGGTTTCCGCTCTATGCGCGGTATGGCTACAGCGATCCCGAATCTAGCACAAGTGCCTTGCGTGCCATGGAACCTAGCTACCAATTGAAAGCCACGCCGGATCCGGAGCGTCCCAGTATCGACCTCATACCGATGGGTACGTTTTCCCAAGACTATGAATATGTTGAAGGGTCTGGTGACCTTGACGAATGTAATGGCCGTTTTGCAGTAACGCCGGAATTCCCGCAAGGCATTTATCACTACTACGCGACCGACACTTACCCCTTCGTGCAGCGCTGCGTGAAAGGAACGCCCGATCCGTCGGCACGGCGTGGCCCACCAGGCGGTGGGTCTCCTGGCGGTAGTGACGGTCCGCCTAACGGTAATGAGCCACCAAGTAGAGAAGTGTAGGTCGTTGACCTAACTCATGCCTAGATAAATGTCCTGTTTTAACGAGTACTATGAGACAACTTTCTAGTTCTATTGATGTGCCTCAACTCACCAGATTCAAGGTGGAGCCTCACTCCCATCACGGCGATCACACCCACACCCACGGGGTCGTCGATCCGGAAATCGCGAGTTCTGCCCTAGGCATTTGGGCTGTGAAATGGTCTTTGGTGGGATTGTTACTCACAGCCATTGTACAGGCGGGGATATTTTGGCTTTCTGGTAGTGTGGCTCTCCTGGCCGATATGATTCATAACGTAGGAGATGCCATGACCGCCGTGCCTTTGGGGTTGGCGTTCCTGGTCTCAGGGCGAAAGCCAACCCCAAGATTTTCCTATGGCTTTGCTCGATTGGAAGACTTGGCAGGGGTGATAATTGTGGTGATTATCTTGCTGAGTGCCATCATTACCGCCTATGAGTCCGTAGAGAGATTTTACCATCCTCAGCCCCTGCATCATTTGGGAGCCTTAGCCATTGCTGGTTTCGTCGGCTTTATTGGTAACGAAATTGTGGCTGTTTTCCGCGTTCGTGTAGGGCGGAAAATCAATAGTGCGGCCCTGATAGCCGATGGCTACCACGCGATGGCAGATGGCTTGGTCAGTCTGGCGGTGTTGCTCAGTGCTGTGGGTGTGAGTTTGGGTTATGCCTGGGCTGACCCAGTGATTGGTTTAGCGATCGCAGCCGTGTTGCTCAAAATTGTTTGGGAATCGGGACAGACGATTCTGAGTCGCTTGCTCGATGGCGTGGAACCAGAGGTCCTAGACTCGATCCATCATGCCATCAGTCATGTGCCTGAAGTTGAAACTGACGCAATCTCAAATCTACGAACTCGCTGGCTAGGGCATCGGCTCTATGCGGAAATGGATATGAGACTACCGCCCAACCTTTCTCTCCAAGAAACTCAAGAGATTACGAATACCGTAGAAGAACAACTAAAAGCTCACGTGCCTTATCTCGGTTCAACCGTGGTTAGAGCTGTACCTAGCCTTGGAGTCAGGGAAGGAGAGAACAGGGAGCAGGGGAAGGAAAACTAACCGATCGAGTCAAAGTCACTGTGGCCCACTACGTTTAGAGAGGAGATTGATCATGCCAGTGCGACATAATAAACAGATCGGTCGGGTTTTGCGTGCAGCCAAGCTGACGATAGCCATGGTGCTTTTGACCTGGGGCTGTTCTAGTGTGAGTCAACATTTGCCCACCAATTTGGCCCAAAGTTTACCAGCTACAGCAGACTGCACAGCCTATGAAGCAGCGTTTGAGTTACACCTCGATCCTGAAGCCGCTAATTGTACAGCTGACTTCCTTGAGGTAACCGCGACAGGTCTCCCCGATTTGACGTCTGGAAGTCACGAAGATCTGCCGATGGTTGGCATCCAATCTTGGATACAAAGAGTTCCAATTCCCTACGATTATAATTGGCGGATTCCCCTTTCTCCGTCTTGGCTAACTGAACCTGTTGAAGCCAGCGCGCGGGGTCCCATAGCGGTTGCGGTTGATGGGGTGCCCATTTTCCACTACGAGCGCCGACCCGATGTTTCAACGTCGCTAGAGAACTACGAGGAGCGTAACGATACTGTTGTGCAGGGCGAATTAGACCAGTGCGGGGGCCATTCAGGACAAGGAGAAGACTATCACTACCATTACGCACCGGTTTGTTTGATGGATGAGCATAATCCTGAACTGCCGATTGCTTTTGGCCTTGACGGTACTCCTGTCTATTTTGGTGAAGGAGGAGATGACTATTATGGCCGGGGTAGATATAGCGATCTGAGTTACTTACCCGATGAAGCACTAGATGAGTGCAACGCGATCCAGCTACCAGAGGGTGGATTTGTCCATTTCACCACCAAAACCCCGCCTTATGTTGTCGGCTGCCATCATGGTTTTTTTGACCCTGAGCTGCAGATAGAGCCGGGCTCTTTTGATGCCCTGGCGCAGCGCACACCCAGCCCGTTTGGGGGTAGCTATGGTGAGCCTGTCTCGACGCTGATCACAGATTTTGCGGAAACCGAAGATGGTGAGTATCGGTTGGCCTTTGATTCGTTAACAACGCCTGGAGCGACGAGCGCGGTTCTGTATCGTCAGACTTCAGAAGCTTGCTGGGTGTTTGAGTATCAAACAGTCGCAGGTGAAACAGGGCAGACTATAGAAGCCTGCCGACATTAGCCTTAATACGTCAGAGTAGAAATTGTACGGTTTAAGCAAAACCGGTGAACTCTCGTCGACTGAGATTGAGGCCGCCTATAGCAACGACACTTCCTGCGGATAAATTGAGCATAGTAAGGAGTTGTTAAGAAACAATTTCATGATTTAAAGAACATAACCTTTTCCCTAACCTCGCCGTAACTCATACCACACCAATATCTTTAGGTTAATCGACACCCTCCTGTTCGTGGGGGAGTTTAGGCCCCCACGAACAGGAGGGTGTCAGGGAGGAAAGCCCTGAGCAGCCCTCATCGCTACTTGGTCAATATTCACAATTATTTTCAGGTATTGATTGGATGCCAAATCGACTGCGTGGGGTCCCTCCGAGTTCCCCACACCCCCATGGCTAGGGCGTTCCGCCGCCCTAGAACCCGACGGGAAAACATTCGCGATATCCCTAAGAGCCTCTTTGGGCATTTGGAGAGGTGGTTTAGAATTTTGCGCGCGGCGACAAAATTCTAAAAGGAAAAGTTATCTAATTTTCCATTTAGGGAAAATAGCCATAATCAAACTATGAGCTTAATTCTAGTTCCAACTAAGTTTGTTTGGATATCATAAGGTCATCGAGTTTGGAGGCCAAGCTATGATGGCCAAACGCAAGCAACGAGGGACAGCAGGGGATAAAACGATCTGCCTGCCCATAGCCGACATTGATTATGACCAGT
>JBHJIL010000006.1:0-51767 GCA_050043465.1 Leptolyngbyaceae cyanobacterium | reverse complement strand
GACAGTGAAGTTATGGAAAGTTGGCAGCGTGAATATCAACTGGGTCAGTCTCAATGAGAATCTGAAGCAATGGTTACAGGAAGACATTGGGCGCGGCGATCAGACAACGTTAGGACTGGCTAAAGCAGATCAATCTTTGGGTCAGGGCTACTGGCTGGCCAAAGCACCTGGAGTTATTTGCGGGATGTCGATCGCCCAGCGAGTATTTAGCATTTTGTCTGAGGCTGATGGTGCCAATGCTGCTGTCAAATTTGAGCCTTGTGTTGCTGAAGGTACGTGGATAGAAGCTGGGACAACGATTGCGCAAATACAGGGCACCGTATCTGCACTACTCACTGGGGAGCGAGTTGCTCTGAACTTAGCCATGCATTTGAGTGGTATTGCGACAGCCACTCGGCAATATGTGAATGAAATTGAAGATCTTCCAGCTCAGCTGGTTGACACGAGAAAAACTACACCAGGACTGCGGGCCTTAGAGAAATATGCCGTTCGTATGGGAGGTGCTCGCAACCATCGGATGGGGCTTGATGATGGTGTGATGATTAAGGACAATCATATTGCTGCAGCGGGTGGGATCGCTGAGGCAATCAGTGCTGTACGATTACGAGTGCCCTACCCACTGACCGTTGAGGTGGAAACTGAAAACTTGACTCAGGTGCAGGAAGCTTTAGAGCAGGGAGCCGACATTATTATGTTGGACAATATGGCTCCGGCCTTGATGAAGGAGGCAGTTCAACTCATTCGGCAGTATAGTTCTCGAGTCAAGATTGAGGGCTCGGGTAATGTCACATTGGAAACGATTCGTGAGATCGCACTTACAGGCGTTGACTATATTTCTAGCAGTGCGCCTATTACTCGTTCTCCCTGGCTAGACCTCAGCATGCGTATAAAATTTTAGATATCGAATTACTCTTTAGCAAACTGTATCGATTTCGCAAACGTTTGCAACTTGACAATTGCGAAATACCAAAGCTTCGCGCGCTTCCTAGTTATGGAGTGCACAATCTAAGCACAGCGGAGAACATGTGGGGAGACCACCGTGAGCAATATATCGAACCAATCAGCCAAAATCATCAAATTAGATCTGTTGGATACGGACTACGCCGCTATGGTTGCTGGTGAACCCATTGCTGATGAACGAAAGCAACGATTAGAGTCAACGGACCCTCAAGCATTTCGCTATATTGGTCGCCAGATTTCGAGATATCGCTACGGCTGTCAAACCCAGGATGATCGCGATGATGCGCTGTATAACATCGGGGTCATGGTCGGATTGATGACGCCTTCAGATATAGAGGACGTGAACGATCGATTACGTCATACAGGTCGGCTGTACCTAACCGAGGGAGAACGCCTCCAAATTCTGAACTGGCTAACAGATGAGCTGGCTATTTCATTTGAGTAGCGTAATGACGATCTAGAAGAGAGTTAATCCAGCGTTATCTTTTGTATAAGGATGGTTTATTTTATGCCTGCTGCTGGGAAAATAGATTACAAAGCATAATCCACCTTTAAAAATCTTTTAGACTATGTCCGCTGTTGTATCTCCTCCAGCTATTTGCAACCAGACGCTGCCAACGCTCTGCGGATGGGAGTCTTCGATCCAGGAAATTGGCCGCTCTGATCGGCCAGTATTTCTAGAGCGCAGTAATTTAAATTTGAGCGATCTTTCAGCCGGGTTTGCGATCGCATTACACATGCACCAACCCACCATTCCAGCCGGTCCTGAGGGGCAGCTCATTGGTCACCTGCAATATATGTTTGAGCACCCTTATGACGGTGACAATCATAATGCCGGTCCCTTTGCCTATTGCTATGCCCGTATGGGAGATTTCATCCCGGAGCTAGTAGACCAGGGCTGTAATCCACGAATTATGCTGGACTACTCAGGCAATTTGCTGTGGGGTCTACAGCAGATGGGACGCAACGACATTATCGATAAGCTCAAAGGCATTACCTGCGACCCGAGATATCAGCCTAACGTAGAGTGGCTGGGTACATTTTGGGGACATGCTGTGGCTGCGGCTACGCCACTTCCCGATATCCGGCTTCATATTCAGGCATGGCAGCATCAGTTTGTCAGCATTTTTGGACTAGAGGCGCTTAAACGGGTGCGTGGGTTTTCATTACCTGAAATGCAGCTGCCCAACCACCCAGATGCGCTGTATACCCTGATCCAGGCACTCAAAGAAGGCAACTATCGGTGGGTCATGGTGCAGGAACATACCGTTGAGCTGCTGACAGGCGAGAGCATTCAGCAGCCTCATCTGCCCCATCGACTGGTAGCCCGCAACAGCCAGGGTGAAGAAATCTCAATAACGGCTTTGATTAAAACCCAGGGTTCTGATACTAAGCTAATTGGTCAGATGCAGCCCTATTACGAAGCTAAGACTTTAGGTCAGACACCTTTGGGTAGTCAGTCTATTCCGCCCCTGGTCAGTCAGATTTCTGATGGTGAGAATGGCGGTGTCATGATGAATGAATTTCCAGGTGCATTTAAGCGTGCCTGGCACGAGTCTCGCCATGAGCACAACATAACGGGCATCAATGGAACAGAATATTTAGAACTGTTGGCAGCCGCAGGGATTAATGAAGACGACTTCCCCATCTGTCAGGCAGTTGGACAACATCACCTATGGCAGCGTTTAGAAGACCGTGAAATTACGTCTGAAACAGTAAGCGGTGCAATCGCTGAGCTGAGTCAAAACCACATCTCATTTACCGGTGGTTCTTGGACAAACGATCGTAGCTGGGTAGAGGGCTATGAGAATGTTATTGGTCCTATGGAACGGCTCAGTGCTCGATTTCACCAAGCCATTAATGCTGCCCCAGCTAGTCAGCAGGCTCAACTGACATTAAACGCTAACTATAAACAGGCACTGTTATACAACCTAGTATTGCAAACCAGCTGCTTTCGCTATTGGGGGCAGGGTCAATGGACTGACTACGCTGGCGAAATCTACAATCGCGGGTTAGCCACCATACAGCAAGGGTTTTAAGTCTCACAGGAGAGCTTTATTTAACTACACCACCAAGCCATTCATTCGGCTGAGGAAGGTCTGCAGCCGTTCGCTTTGAGGGTTGCGCAGGATATCTTGGGGAGCGCCTGTTTCTTCGACCAAGCCCTGATTGAGAAACATGACTCGGCTGGCGACTTCTCTAGCAAACTGCATCTCATGGGTAACTACAGCCATCGTCATTCCGTCTTCAGCCAGAGTACGCATGACTTCGAGCACTTCACCAACTAGCTCGGGGTCCAAGGCACTGGTGGGTTCATCAAACAGTAGAATATCAGGCTGCATACAGAGCGATCTCGCGATCGCAACTCGCTGTTTTTGGCCCCCGGATAGCTGGTCGGGATAGGCCGATTCTTTTTCCGCTAGCCCCACTTTGGCCAAATAGAAACGCCCTCTTTCTTTGGCCTCAGATGCCTCTAACCCCAAAACTTTTCGGGGTGACAGCGTCAGATTCTCTAAAACACTCATGTGGGGATAGAGGTTGAACTGCTGAAACACCATGCCAACCTTAGCTCGCAGCTGCTGTAGTGATTTAGCACTCAGATTAGCGACGGATAAATCAATATTGTTGACCACTAGCTGACCGCCGCTGATGTCCTCTAAGCGATTAAAACATCGCAGCAGCGTGCTTTTGCCACATCCAGAAGAACCAATAATGGCAACTACTTCGCCACGTTCGATCTGACCGTTGATGCCTTTGAGCACCGATAGATCGCCATAGCTTTTCTGTAGATTTGCGAAGTAAATTGCTGCTTCTGTCACGAGGACACCATAAATGACTTCTAGACAAGCATATTAGCGTTGTCCCTGCGGTGAAGCTACAAATAACACCGTTTTTTAATTCCTGGTAAATTAAACTACACTTCTAGGTCATCGATATGGGGTGATCGTACCTACGAGGTCTATCCCCCGATGAGTCTATTGGTCAATAACAAACGAAGGACACGATACACAGATGAAACGGTCTCAATTCTTAAAAAATACATTTTTGAGCTTAGGTGCAGCGACTCTCATCGCGGCCTGCGGCGGTGGTGGTGATACAGCATCAGCCCCTAGCGATGGCGGCGATGCCGCAGCTACAGGCACTTGGGTAGTGGGGACAGAGCCTGCTTTTCCTCCCTTCGAATCTCAAGATGACAGTGGTGAGCTGGTGGGCTTTGACATTGACCTGATGGAGGCTATTGGAGAGCAGGCTGGAGTAGATATTGAATTTGAAAGTTTGCCCTTTGATGGATTAATCCCGGCACTTCAGGCTGGCACAATCGAAGCCGCCATTAGCGGTATGACTATTACAGAAGAACGCGCCGCCACAGTAGATTTTTCGCGCCCCTATTTTCGCGCAGGTCTCGCGATCGCAGTCGCTGAAGACGACAATGAAACCACCTCCCTTGAGAGTCTGGAAGGAAAAACCATTGCGGTCCAAATTGGTACTACCGGCGCGGATAAAGCAGCTGAAGTCGAGGGAGCCAAAATTAGTACGTTTGACTCAGCGCCTTTAGCACTTCAGGAGCTGTCTAATGGCAATGCCGATGCAGTCATCAACGATGGCCCGGTAACGTTAGATGCGATCGCATCTGGCAACATTGACGGCGTGAAAGTTGTAGGCGAACTGGTCACCGAAGAGTTCTACGGAATTGCTATGCCTCAAGACTCTCCCAATGTAGACACCTTAAATACCGCCTTAGCTGAATTAATCGATAACGGCACTTACGACGAAATTTACGAAAAATGGTTTGGTACGGCACCTACTGGAACCCTGCCTGAGTCAGCCCTGTAGTCTTAGTTGATTTACTTTAAGACCACAGAATTGGGATGGATGACGCTTTCGCAACATTCATCCCTCATACCCTCAAAAGCAGTATTGTCTAGCCAACAGTCCCTTAAGGCACAGAACGCCCCGTGGAATATATCATCAACGCTCTACCTGCCCTGCTCCAGGGTGCGGTTACGACCATTCAGCTGACAGCCCTCGCCATTTTCTTTGTGTTTATTGGCGGTACTTTACTAGGGACGGCACGACTATCAAAGTTTTTGCCCGTGCGCTTAGCCACTCGTGCCTATATTGATTTTTTTCGTGGGACGCCGCTGCTGGTACAAATCTTTTGGATCTATTTTGGCTTTCCAGCTCTGTTTAAAAGCATAGGACTTGACTTTACCTTTGATCGCTGGTCTGCTGGCGTGCTGGCGCTAAGCCTTAACTCGGCGGCCTACATTGCCGAAATTGTTCGGGGAGGTATTCAGTCAATTGACCGAGGACAGTGGGAAGCCGCTTCGTCGATGGGTCTCAACTCTATTCAAGCTATGCGCTACATCGTGCTACCCCAGGCATTACAGCGAATGATTCCGCCCCTGGGCAATGAGTTTACAACCCTGCTCAAGGATACCAGTTTGGTCGCTGTGATCGGTATGGAAGAACTGTTTCGGCGAGGACAGCTAACAGTAGCCACCAACTTTCGAGCGTTTGAGATTTATACCGCCGTGGGTTTGATGTATCTGGCACTCAACCTACTATTTTCCCAAGGATTTACTTGGTTAGAACGCTGGCTAGATCCAGTAGAAAAAGCAAAAAGAAAAGCGTAGGGCTATCGCCGCCGCCGCGACGAGCGATGTTTGCTACCCGGTGGTGTACGATGAGCACCAAAATATTTTTCGCTACGGTAGCGTAGCCAAACTCGCAGCTGCTGCGGAATTTTTTCCTTCTGTGGCTTTGAAAGTTGGTTATACAACTTTAAAGCCCGTTCTCGCTCACGACGACAGGCCGCGTTGTTATGGGCATCCCATAGCTTTTTAGCAAGACGAATTCGGCGACAGGTTTCTTTGATCAGGGCGTCTCCCTGAAGTGGCTGGTCAGTCATCGAGTTTTGGGTACAAGGCACACAGTGTCACATAGTAAATTGTCGGTTTTAGCTAAGCATGGCACTCTCTAAGTATGCACAATCACGGTCTTGGGAGCTGCGACTGCCCAACAGAAACGTCGCCTGAGAAACTTAGAGTATTGGCCATAGCATTGGTTATGGTGGCTGGATTTTCAGCTGTAGAGCTGAGGATGAGCCATCACAGCCACAGTCTATCGCTGGTGGCCGATGCCGGGCATATGGTTGCTGATGTGTTTGCGATCGCAATGTCCCTACTAGCTGCCTGGATTACCCGCTGGCCGACCTCAGCTAGGGCTCCCTTTGGCTATCGGCGTGTAGAAATTTTAGCAGCGCTGGTCAATGGCATTGGCCTGCTGCTGATTGCGGGCTGGATTATGCAAGAATCCATAGCTCAGCTGCAGCTGCCCTCCCATGAAATTTTGACCCACCCAATGGCGCTCACCGCCCTAGGTGGATTGGGAGTCCATGGGATCAACGCATTTTTACTCCACCGCCATACTGATGATGATTTGAATCTGCGGGGTGCTTTTTTACATACGATGGCGGATGCCCTCAGCTGTTTGGGCGTACTGTTGGTCGCCGCTGCTGTTCACTGGCTGGGCTGGCAGTGGATGGATGGGGGTGTCAGCGTTGCGATCGCGCTGCTTATTTTTGCCGGGGCGATTCCTCTAATTCGCCAAAGTCTAAGCATTCTATTAGAGCAGACGCCAGAGCATATCAACCCTGATGCTATTAGACAGCACCTCCTTACCTTTGAAGACGTTGCCCAAATTGCGCAGCTACGCATTTGGACCATTGCACCTGGGCAGGTATATCTAACCGCAAACCTGACGACCACAAGCAATCTTGCTCGTCGTGACTGGCTGCTGAACCGACTAAAAAGGTCACTTCAGAACGAATTTGATATTGCCGAAACGACTCTACAGATCGTATCGGCTCCATCGGTTGCCCTATCAACGCTGCCCAATACTAAAATACGAGAGCTAATTCAGACCGGTACCACCGATCTAGACAGCGTTGTCCCTGCTGAAACCGAACCCAATGCAAGTCGCTTCTTGGAACGTTAACTCTGTTCGCACTCGTCTTAACCAGGTCACTCAATGGCTTCAGGACAATCCGGCTGTGGATGTGCTGTGTCTGCAAGAGACTAAAGTAGTCGATGCAGACTTTCCTAAAGCCCCCTTTGAGGAGCTGGGTTACCACACGTCTATATATGGGCAAAAAGCTTATAACGGCGTTGCTCTGATTAGTAAAGCTCCCTTAGACAACATCCGTATGGGATTTGGGGCTGTCCTTGATCCAGAGGTAGTCGGCGATCTCGATGATCAAAAACGTGTGATTAGCGGTGTGCTCAACGGGGTGCGCATTCTTAATCTATATGTTCCTAACGGTTCATCCATTGGCAGCGAGAAATATGAGTACAAGCTGCGCTGGCTGGCTTTACTCAAGCAGTATCTGATTAAAACCTTAGAAGAAACCACTAAGCTCAACGTCTGTGGTGACTTTAATATTGCTCTAGAAAACAAAGATATTTACACCGACGAAAAGCGCGATAAGCACATCATGTCATCTCCTAAGGAACGAGAGACGCTCAAGGATGTATTAGCCGTTGGTCGTAGCCCCATGGAGCGAGATAGTCTAAGCGACGTGTTAACCGTAGGGCTGGCTGACGCCTTTCGCAAGTTTACTGATGAAGGTGGCCATTTTAGCTGGTGGGACTATCGGGCGGCTTCATTCCGTCGCAATATGGGATGGCGTATTGACCATCATTACCTATCTCCCGAACTCTATCAGCAAGCGACGCGCTGCTGGATTGATATTGAACCCCGCAAGCTGGAAAAGCCCAGCGATCATACCCCTGTCATTGTTGAATACTAAGGGATCCTACACGGGTACTCAATGCAACGAGGCGTACCCGGACGTCAGAATAGGCAAGCCGTGATACTCTTTTTCAAAGGATAAGGCTCAATCCTTTTCTGGGTATCTTGTTTAAGAACGATCTGCATAGCCCCCTTAGCAGAGAGGCCCATTGTCTATGCAGTTTTTAGATATCCTGTGAATACCTTTTTAGCTGGTCCAGACTGTCCAATTCTTGATCCACCAGAGCTAGAAACGGCTCTGCATTTTTTAGCAATTTTTACTAACCTAGAAGACGAATTTAATCGGATTGATCTAGTCAACACCGGTTTGTTTGATTTAGAGCATCTCGAAACCGCACAACAGTTGGATCTAGCTGGCGCTATTCGAGCGATTAAAAGTAAGAGTCAGCTTGCAAAAAATGTTTTGCGCTGGGTGGATGATAACGATCATTGCCTCAGTCAAGAGGAACGCTCAATATCTGCCACGAAGAGCTGATTTTTTGGCACTCCGGCCGTCATGATTTTGTAAACTTGCAAATACTGGGTCCAGCTTTCTCAATCGAACCGTAGATAATCCCAGAAGTAGAGTGATCGACAGCGCAGCCACCATGTCTGTCAACGACGATGACTCCTCCCAGACCGTTTACCTTTCTAATCAGGTAGTTAATGCCAGCACTAGCAGCAGCGACCGCATTTTTATCTTGAAAGTAGACAAAATTTGAAATCATCTTACAGAGAACGGTCTTTTGAAATTGCTCACCGTAGCCTGTCGCCGAAACCGCGCAGGTCTCGTTATCCGCAAACACGCCGGCACCAATAATGGGGCTATCACCGACGCGTCCCCAGCGCTTGTTGACGATACCACCGGTGGATGTGGCCGCGGCTAGATTACCTTTGATATCCTTCGCAACGGCACCAATGGTGCCAAGTTTTTTGGGTGGAGCAGCGTCTTCGTGGTCTAACATCATGCCCCCAAGTTTTTGAGCTTCACGCCACTGCTGAACCCGATGATCAACAAAAAAGTAGTCGTCTGGCATGGTGCGCAGTCCGCATACTTTTGCAAACTCTTGGGCACCTTTACCAATCAGCATGACGTGTTCACTACGTTCTAGTACCTGGCGGGCTAGCTTAATGGGGTTTTTGATGGTTGTTATCCCTGCGATCGCACCCGCATCCAAAGTAGCGCCATTCATAATAGCGGCGTCCATTTCTACCTCGCCATATTCGTTCAGGACAGAGCCCCGTCCGGCATTGTAAAGCGGGTCGTCTTCAAGCTCAGCCGCACAGTATTCAACCGCATCTAGCGCAGTGCCTCCGTTTTCTAGAATATGCCGTCCACCTGCCAAAATACGGCGGACGCTATCCATAATTTCGGGTCCTTTTCCCTCTCGTTTAAGATGCTCTAATGAGCCTGCGCCACCATGGATAATAAGAGAGAAGCTTTCCTTCATGATGATCGCTAGCACTTACGGATTGGGGGATTTACCTTACCATATTCGGACTTTAGCCAAGTGCCCTTTTGTATTGCTATTAATTTACTGCAATGAAATTATTGTGCATCACAGATCCCAAAACCCATCCTGATTTTGACACAACAATTAGTCTCTACAAAGCATTTTCTGCTCACCCAGAGATCGATTTTTTTCATGCGTCAGTAGCTAGTATCGACAACTCAGGTCAGTTTAGAGGAGTGAATCTCTCAGGCGATCTAAGTACTGATGATTTTATGAGCTTAGACAAGCAACCATTAATAACAATTAATCCAGCTGAGCTGAACCTAGTATTTTGTCGAGCCGATGAACCTATCCCAACAGGCTTTTTCAACAACCTAAGCCAGCTAGAGACCGCCGTTCGCTTTGTCAATCGACCGTCTCAGATTGATTACACCAGAAGAAAAGATTTTTTAGAAGAATGCGGGCGAGAGTATATGCCAGAACACATTTTTTCATCCTCTTATGGAGAGATAGAGGACTTCTTTCAACAGTTTAATCCCATTGTTGCCAAAATGAATGTCAGCTATGGAGGGGCTGGTGTTTTCAAGATTTGGCAAGATGGCCAGACTATCTGCACTGACAACGTTAAAGAAGGTCTGCTGACATATTCTTCTCTAAAGGATGTTGTTCAGCATCTGGCTGAGCTTGATCCAGATAGTGAATATGAATTTGTTCAATTCCTCAAAAATATTGACCAAGGGGACAAACGTATTTTTGTGGTCGATGGGGCAATCTATGGGGCCTTGCTCAGAAAATCTCAAACCGGGACCTGGGTCCATAATGTCACCGCAGGAGCTGCTTACAATGCTTCCACAGTAACTGAGCGAGAACAAGAAATAATTGCCAACACCTATGAGCACTACAGCAGCCGAGGGGTTTATACCCTAGGCTATGACTTTCTGATGGGCAACGACGGGGAATGGGTGCTCAGTGAGATTAACGCGGGCAATATTGGGGGATATGACTGGCATGAAACAGTAACCGGAGAACCTACAATGACCCGATTGGTTCAGTGGCTGATTGACTTTGCAGCTTCATAAACAACGCTGCTAAGGAAACAAAATTAATTAGGCTCTAATATTAGACGTACAGACGTTCCATGGAACGTCTCTCCAACATTCATTTTTTGGACCTTATAAAATCCTTATCCCTTAGGGCGATGAATGATTTGCTCTAGCACGCGGCGCTTGCTGCTAGGATCAATCCCGATTAAGCGTACGTAGTGCTGTCCATGGTCTGTTAGGCATTGTTCAATTGTCTGGAGTGCCTGAATGTCACTCCCTCCGTTGATGACCGGACAGCTCTGCCACGCATTAGTCCGAAACCGGCGCTTATCAGCATATTCCATCCCCACTCGATAGCCTTGAGCCATCAGGTTACGAACTTCTTGCTGCAGCTCATCAGCAAGAGATGGCGATGACATCGGAGGCTGAGCTTCAGGTTCGCGAGCACTATCGGACGAGACCGTCGCCGTATTATTCGATGGCACTGGCTGTAGTGGGACCGACGGCGCATGCTGATAGGCGCGATAGTAATTGCCATTGCTACGAGGGCTGCCCGACCTATTCAACGCCTGGTTATACTCCTGGACTAAGCCCATTTCTTGAAGGCGACGCTGTTCTCTCACTAGCCGCTGTCCTACCTCGATCAGGTGATGAATACGAAAATCAGGCTTTTTGAAGCTGGGGGGCGTTTTGGTATTCACCACGTTGCGAGAGACATTCTCCACCCCAACCCGGTGAATAAAATCAATAATCTGTTCGTCATAGATTTGGGCTCGCAGCGCTCCGTAGAAATCAATCGCCTGAGTGGGAAACGTATCCACTAGCGTGGCAATATCGTTGCGACTGAGACCATCGGGAGAGAAAATACCAGCAACAATGCCCAGACGGTCATCGTGGTCCGGCTCCCAGTAAAACTTTTGCATCCGTCCATCGCGCACCAGCGGCGCATACAAAGTGGCGAAGTCATTACCTGTGACCACGATGGGAATACGAGGCAGCGGCGTTTCGTCGTAACTACAGGGCAGCTGTACATTAGTGGGATTATCGGCAATGTTCATCAGGGTGTTGTTCACCAGCTGAGTATTGACCGTGAATTGGGTCATGCCGTCAACGCGACCGGCTCCTGCATCCAGGTCGTTGATCATCAGCACCGCCATCTCACCGCGAATTTTGACTAGCTCTGCCGCTTCTCGGTAGCGTAAACGGATCAGCCGGGCCGGATCGCCTGCATCGGGGCTTTCTAGCTCACCACCAGAAACATGAACGACGTTGACACCCATACGCTCGTATACCAGCTCACACTGAAAGGTTTTGCCTTCTCCTTTGCGCCCGTGAACTCCTAGAATCAGCGGCATTTTTACCTGGGGCAGGTCCAAAAAGTTCTTGGTAATGTGGACCGCCAGGGCATTTAGAAAACGGGGTGAGATGTAATAGGCCACGAAACTAAAGGGGTTTGAGTGCTGGGTTCTTGGTGTAAGAACGTAATCCAGTATCTCGTCTGCTGGGCTCTTGTGTATAGGCATAGTCGCAGCTGACAAGACAGCGCTTGTGCGATCGCACTTCCCCAATTTGTAAACCATATACGCCAGACCCTAGAATACTCAACATCATTGCTTGAGACGGTGTCATGAAGAATCGGCTTTTCCCCTTCGTATTAATGGCAGCAGCCCTTGTGGGTATCGCTAAACCCATAAGCGCTCAGACTTTTCCATCAGGCATTGAAGTTGTCGCAGAACTGCCGCGAGCAAATCCCCCCGGCAATATCGCCGTCACTCCAGACGGTCAGCTGATCATGAGTCAGCATCAGTTCTACGGCACCGACATTAAAGTCGTCAAAGTTTTGCTCGATGGCACCCTGGAGCCTTTTCCTAACGAAGCTTGGGCATCTCCCCCCGATGCTAATGGCATCGGTCTGAACAACGTACTGGGCATCCGTGCCGATGGCAAAGGAGTCGTCTGGATGCTAGACAATCCCGGCGATGGGGACAGTGGTCGTTTGGTGGGTTGGGATACTCGCAGCGATAGTCTGCACCAGGTAGTCTATTTGACCCAGCCGGTGATTCCAGACAATACGTTTCTCAACGACTTTGCCATTGACTCATACAACAATGCTGTTTACATCGCTGATACCGCTGGCGGTAGCAACTCAGCGCTGATCGTGGTTGATTTATCTACAGGCTATGCCCGCCGTGTATTGGAAGGACATTCATCCATGCAACCTGAGGATATTCCCATTGTGGTTGATGGCCGCACCATGATGCTGGGTGATGCCGAAGCGCGTATTGGTGTGAATCCAATCACCATCGATCCTGATAATGAGTGGGTTTATTACGGTCCTATGTCTGGGCGTTCGCTTTATCGCATTCGCACGTCAGACTTGCTGAATAGAACACTTACACCCGATCAGCTATCTGGAAAAGTAGAACGATTTGGTGACAAACCTATTAGCGACGGTATTACCATCGACGCTGGCAACAATATCTACGTTACTGACATTACCCAGAACGCTATTGGCGTGGTTGATCCAGAAGGTGCCTATCGAATTCTTTACCAGGACGAATCCATTAGCTGGGCCGACGGATTTGGATTTGGCCCAGATAGCTACATCTACGTGACGGTCAATCAGCTGCAAAATTCACCAGCACTAAGCCAGGGCAGTGATAATTCTCGACCCCCTTACTATTTATTGCGTTTTTCTTCGGTGGAGGCGGGCGTCGTGGGTAGATAAGCATATAAACCAACAGCCCCAGGTTTTTTACCCAGGGCTGTTGATTCGTTCTATCTAATCAGCTATTTGATTAGTGACGCTTTGCTGGAATCCTCTTTACTTTTTTGGCCCAGCCTAGTCGCTCAAATAGCAGAATCGTGTACCAGGTGACATCGATTTCCCACCACTTCCAACCGGTTTGAGCAGCACGGGGATAGGTGTGATGGTTATTGTGCCAGCCTTCACCATAGGTCACTAGAGACACCCACCAAAGGTTGCGAGCGTTATCTTTGGCATCAAAGGTTCGGTAGCCCCAGGTATGTGTGGCAGAGTTCACAAGCCAGGTCGCGTGCCATAGGAACACTGAGCGAACAAAAATACCGTAGATGACAAAGGACCAACCGCCGAGAGCATATAGCCCGAGTGCAAGCAGCACTTGAAACAGTAGAAAATAATTATTCAAAAAGCGATAGAAAGGCTGACGCATCAGGTCAGGGGCGTACTTGCCATAGCGCTTTTTATCAAAGTTGTCACGATTGGGAAACACCAGCCAGAGCATATGACTCCACCAAAAACCGCGCTTGGCAGAATAGGGATCGTCATGCACATCTTCAGTAAAGGCATGGTGCTTGCGGTGACCACTTACCCAAAAGATAGGTCCACCCTGCATTGCCAGCGTCCCTAAGATCGCGATGGGGTATTCCAACCAGCGGGGCACCTGAAAACTCCGATGACTCAGCAATCGATGGAACCCAAGGCAAATGCCAACACCACCGCACAACCAGTGCAGTAAAATCGCTACGCCTAATGCAGACCAGGAGAAAAACCAGGGTGCTAATAGGGCAACGCCATGAAAAACAGCAAAGAACCCAAGCGTGACCCAATCGGTAGGAGGTCGTTTTACTTCAGCTTTTAGGTTGTTAGGCCGTGGGCTAGGCCGGGTTAATTGTGCAGTCATACAGTCCTCATGGAAGTCGTTAAGGTCAGTTAATCTTGCGAGCGACCATGGCTAGCAGACGCCGCCCTGGCAAACTCGAAACACATTGCAAGTGCTGCTTGCATTAAACTTAGGTTAGCAATCTTTTTTGTAAGTTGCAAGTGGCACTTGCACATTGTCCATGTCTCCTTCTTCCACCCGATACCGGCTGACCCAGGCCGCACTTGAACTCTTTCTGTCACAAGGGATTAGTCATACCACCACCCGCCAGATCGCAAATATGGCTGATGTGAATGAGGCCACACTGTTTCGAAATTTTGGCAATAAATATGGGCTGCTGCTGACAATGTTGCAAGAGGCACCTGCATTTACGGCACACGCCCCGCTCCATGGTGAATATTCAGCAAATACGTTACGACAATATTTAGACCAGCATCTGCAGCTGCTGGAGCAGTTCCCCAACTTTGTACGCTCTTTGATTGGTGAAGCCGATCAGTATCCTCTGGAGCATCGTCAGGCGCTGCAAAAGCGATTAGAGGAGATTCAGCAGGCTCTAGCAAATCATTTAGGGCAAATGCTCTGTACGGCTCCACTTCCCTTGGAAGAATTGGCTAGCTTAGTGGGAGCCGTATTGGTGGGATACACAGTGATTGAAACCACCAGTGGCTATTCTCTGTGGGAAAATCGAGACCGATTTTTAGACGCTCTAGTGGCGTTGCTCAATCCCCCGAGTGATGTAGCTAGTATGGACGTCACCATGCCGACTCTAGCGGCTCCCATCATTATTGATATACCAGCCAGCTGGGTGCAGCAGCTGATGAAGCAAACTCGCAGTATGAGTTTGCAGGATCATGCGATCGCACTTATCCTCTTTGGAGCCGGGCTGCTCCCAACCGAAGTCATCCAGCTAGAACGCTCCCATCAAATTTGCGATAAATCTCAGCATATTTTACAGGTCAGGAGTCCTGCCGGCAGCCCACGTCAGGTGCCTGTCAACCAGTGGATTCTAGGCAAGCGCTACGGCTCATATACTAGTAATCCTCTGACCAAGTGGCTCAAAAGTCGTAAAGACGACGACAGCGCCATGTTTATTACCGAAGAGGGCAATCCTATGACGCTCAGCGATCTGCAGGAGCGCTGGGATATATGGTGGGACAGTCTGGAGGTAGTTGATATTCCCCGTCTGATTCAAGCCCGCCAAACCTGGTGTGTAGAAATGCTAATGCGAGGCATAAGCCTGGAGAATTTAAGTATTTTAGCCGGGTCTGATGTGACTGAACTGCGACCCTACGACCAGAGAGCTAAGGAAAAAAATGCGATCGCAGCCGCCACCCAGCTAGATCGGAAAACCCCTGCACCTTAAACAACTATCACTGATAGTTGTCTCTGAGCCCTAGTCTGGGAAAACTTCACCACGTACTATGGGGTCCGTACTCACCTAATATTTTTTATTTATGACATCTATCTATGATTGCGTTGTGGTCGGTGGCGGTCCTGCTGGAGCTACAGCCGCTTATCATCTAGCCAAACAGGGCCATTCTGTACTGATATTAGAAAAAAATAAATTACCCCGCTACAAGCCCTGCGGCGGCGGAGTGTGTCCCAAAGTAGCCGAGTGGTTTGACTACGACTTTGAACCTGTAATTTCCCAAAAAGTTACCCAGGTGCGCTACACCTACAACCTGGAAGATGAAGTGATTTCTGAACTGTCAGAACCGATCTGGATGGTGCGTCGCGACGAGTTTGACCACTACATGGTGCAGCAGGCCGAAAACCAAGGAGCTGTTTTACAAGCAGAAACCAAGGCCACAGGCATCGAGTTTAAGGACGGCTGCTGGCACATCAGCACCTCGACAGCCCCCGTTATCGGTCGCTATCTGATTGCCGCCGATGGTGCTAAAGGCCCGATGGCTAAGTGGCTTGGCTTTAAGCAGCGCAAAACCGTCATGGCCGGTGCCATTGAAACCGAACCGCGGCTGCCGGTACACGATGGCCACATCGTCCATTTTGAATTTGGACTGCTAAAAAACGGCTACATCTGGAATTTTCCCAAAGCCGATGGCTATTCCTTAGGCAGTGGAGCCTTTATCTCAGCCAAGCGTAAGTCACGAGACCTCGTACAGCCCCTGGCTGACTACTCCAAACAGTTCGGCGTCGATATTGATGACGAAGCTAAGCACGGCCATCCTATATTTCTGTGGGATGGTGATCAAACCCTGCACACTACCCAAGCCGTTTTAGCTGGAGAAGCCGCCTGTGTTGTTGATCCTTTCACCGCTGAAGGCATTCGGCCCTCAATTTTGAGCGGACTCAAAGCATCTGAGGCTGTCCATGCCGCACTGGCTGGTCAGACAGATGCCTTGGCTGATTACACCCAAACCATGATTCAAGAATGGGGTAACGAAATGCGCTGGGCCGCTCGCTTGGCTAAAGCGTTTTATTTGGCTCCCAAAGTTGGCTATCGAGTAGGAGTCAAGCATCCACGCGGAACCCAGATTATGGGAGACGTGTTTTTGGGTAAATTACGTTACTCAGATGTGGTCACACGGGGACTGAGACGACTGAGCGCTGGGCTGCTGTCGGCATAAGTAGGCCTACAAATTCTCTCCATAGACCATAATTGCGCTTTCATCGAGCCCGTGTTACCACATAGGCACGTATATGCGTTACATTAGTCGCAAGCGATAGGCGTTTGCTAAGGGTACGCTTTAACTGCTTTGATGCTCTCCATACTTTTTTTTATGTCTTGCCGACAGGGTCGGTCGAGCTGTGATTGCTAGGTTTCCTACGATACCTTCCCAGGATACTGGTCCAGATGAACCGGTGTCTGCTCTTGAATGGATGTCTCCACCGCAACCCTGGCAAGCCGATCAGACAGTTTCTGGACAAGTGATTGAAGACAGTACGCTTTTCACATTTTTACGCTGTCAGCGTCGCGCCTATTTAGACAATTACGGCGATACTAAGCTACAGGCCGCACCTAGCGATTACTTAGTTAAGCTCAAGGGCGATGGTGCGGTCCATCGAAAAGAGATCCTAGCTGAGTTTCAACCTATTCGGCGTCCTCATCGTCAAGTTGATGATATTGCCACCACAGCTCAGGCTACCTATGCCTTGATGCAGCAGGGTGTGGAACATATTTGTCGCGGTAAAGTAGCAGCGGTCAACGCCGACGGCAGTATTGGCTACATTAGCCAGCCAGACCTTTGGATTAAACAAGAAGGAAACTCATGGCTGGGCGACTGGTACTATGCGCCGCTAGACATCAAACTTGGAAAGAAGCCTAAACAGGAATATCAGCTAACAGCGGCATTCCATGCCTATGTGCTATCTGCATGGCAGGGGGTGATTCCTTTAGATGCGTATCTCCGTTTGCGAGAACGACACTACACGATCGATCTTGAAAAGCAGTGGCCCACCTTATTAGAGCTGCTTGACCAGTGTGAAACCGTTCTGACGTCGGAGCAAACCCCCGATGTGTTTATTAGCCGCAGCCGCTGCGATATGTGCGTCTGGCTCAATCACTGCTATGACGTCGCCCAAAGTCAGAATCATCTGTCGCTGCTACCTGGGGTAACGCTCAACCGCTATCGTCATTTAGAAAAGCTGGGTCTGACCAGCGTTGAAGCATTGGCCCGCTATCAGCCTGCTACTCTGGCGCAGGTGTCAGGCTTTGAGCTGAAGGTAGCAGAAAAAATGGTGCATCAGGCCCAGGCTAAGCTGTCTGGAGCCGCGATCGCACGTACCGACGTCAACAAAGACTTCACCCTATCTCCTGACGAGCTACCCAGTGCGCCCATTGAACTTTATTTCGATATTGAAGCCGCTCCTGATAAAGATCTGGTTTACCTTCATGGCATTTTGGTCGTAGACACCCAGGCCCACACTGAAACCTTTATTCCCTTAGTTGCTAGGGAGCCTCAGGACGAAGCCAGCGCCTGGCATCAGTTTCAACATGTCGTCGCCCATTATCCCAATTCACCAATTTATCACTTCTGTCCCTACGAGGCCCAAACTGTCAGACGTTTGAGCGAACGCTACGGCAGCATTATCGACATCGACGAGCTGCTAAGCCGCTTTGTTGACATCCACAAGCGAATTGTTGACGCGGTTACCCTACCCATAGAAAGCTACGCCCTTAAGCACATTGCCCGCTGGATCGGTTTTGAATGGCGCGACAGCAGCGCCAACGGGGCTCAGTCAATTTGCTGGTACGATAACTGGCTGGCCAGCAAAGACGAGCAGTATTTCAACGATATCTTGAAATATAACGAAGACGACTGTCGCGCTACGTTCTGGGTAAAACGCTGGCTGGCTAACTTTGCCGCTCCTCTCTGGAAGGAGAACGCCGAAGCAGGATAATCTTGCTTTAAAGAAATTCGGCTAAGCGTTTGACAAAGTATCCATTCGTAAGCAGAATAGAGATCGCCCACAAGGGCCTGTAGTTCAATTGGTTAGAGCACCGCCCTGTCACGGCGGAAGTTGCGGGTTCGAATCCCGTCAGGCCCGTTTTTATTTCGAAAATTGAACGAACCCGCAACTTCTGTCAGCTTTGCTGACGTTGCGCGTAGGCGCGTTCGCGACGGCATACCTACGAATCCCGTCAGGCCCGTTTTTCATGCCAACGTGTAGGGGCGTTTATAAAACCACTAAGGCAATACTAATGAAAACGATAGCGCCTAGGGCTATCAAACCAGAATACTTGCGCCACCAGGGAATCGTGTAAATCTCAGCCGCAGTCAGTCGAGGTTCCTGAGCGACGACGACATCCTGATACAGCGTACAGGTTGTCGCCTGGGGACGCTGGGGAAAGGTACAGCTGTCGTCCTGATGGTAGGTGCAGCTATCACATAGGTAGGTGCCTGTCTGGGCACGGTGCAGATCAATACCTGGATGACCATGGGCTTTGAGTTCTAACCCACAGTTGGAGCAGGTGACGGCATTGGCCACAATGGACTGATGACAGCGGGGGCAGCTGGGCATGGTTGTTTGCGATCGCAACTAAACTATTGAGCCTCTATGCTCTCAGGGGTCGGCACAACGAACTCTTTGGATTCAAGCATTTCATAGTCAAATCCTAGGGCGGCGTCAAATCGCTGGTTGATTTCAGTGAGATCCTCTACAGGAATTGCTTTCCACTGCTGACGCGTAGCCCAGGAGATGACGAAGATCACCTCATCATCTCGGTTAGGGTCTAGCCACGTCGTTTTATCTAAAAAACCGGGGTACGTCGCTAGCGCCGAAGTCCAGATCTCATCATCGATTGCCAAATAGAGATCGCGCTGAACCGCCGGCACTTTAAATTTTAGCCATTCAATCACCATAGAAGGCTGGGAGTTAAGGGTTGCTTCGGCATTCACAGGATTCATCATTAAAATTGCGCCTAGCCAGACAGCGGCCAGACACCACAAAAGTCTTTGCACCATACGGTTAACCACCTGTCGAATACGCCAATAGTTTGACAGAATAAGTTTATATAAGCACTGCTGCTCTTAATCTAGGTAAGCTATGGACTCATCCAATTTATTCCGTCAGCTTTTAATGTTGGGTATTGGCACCACATCACTGGTGGCGGAACAGCTAAGACAGGTGAGCGAAGATTGGGTGAAGGATGGCAAACTCAATCCCGAGCAGGCTAAAGGCTTTGTGGATGACTTTATGTCCCAGTTCAACATTGACCAAGCGGCCATCGACGCACAGCTTCAGCGTCAGATTCGAAATATTATGCAGGACCTGGGTGTACCTAGACAGTCAGAAATGGACGAGCTGCGAGGTCGGCTTGATCGCCTAGAGCGACAGCTGCGAGATCTCGAAAATAAACGCTGGCAGTAGTCGCACCGCTCTTCTGAAGGCAGTTGAAACAGTGAATGCTATCCTTTTCCCAGAGGCTATGCAGCTTGGAGTAGACGAAAGTCCAGCCCTATTTGCTCTGCTTTTTACGATTCGTCACGTACAATTTGGATGCAGGTTGCAAGCTAATGCATCAGCGCTTGCGCGATCGCACTGGGAGAACGAACTGTGAAAGAAATTTTTATTAGTCTTGGAGTTTTCGCCATTTGCTGTGTTGTGGCATTGGCCACACAGCTTAGGGGTAGTGAAGCTGTCGCGGGTAATTTAACCACGACTACAGCTGAAACTGCGCAATCCACTCTAGTGGCTCAAGCAGCATCTGATTTAGACCCCGAAGAAACCACCGAGGAAACCACCCCTGATATGACCGATAGTATGACAACAACAGACTCTGGTCTGATGTATGAAGACCTGGAAGTCGGCACAGGAGCATTGCCTACCGCCGGTCAGGCCGTCACGGTGCACTACACTGGCACCCTAGAAAACGGTGATAAGTTTGACAGCAGCCGCGATCGCAATCGGCCCTTCTCCTTTACTATTGGCGTCGGTCAAGTTATTAAAGGCTGGGACGAGGGCGTTTCTACCATGCGCGTTGGCGGTCGTCGGAAGCTTGTCATTCCCCCTGATCTGGGCTACGGCACGCGGGGCGCAGGCGGCGTCATTCCTCCCAACGCCACCCTTGTTTTTGATGTAGAACTACTCCGCGTTGGCGGCTAGATCTCCATTTTTAGAACATTTCGCTAAAAAAGGGGCAAGACTCTCGATGGGTCTTGCCCCTTTTTTCTTTTTGGTCTCCAGAGAGTACGAGTCCCACAACAGAACTGCTGTGCACTCTACTGTTTCATCACGACGTCAAAACCCTGACTGCGTAAGAATTGAGCTGTCTTGTCTGGGTTAAGAATATCGGCTGACTCTTGGTCAATTGCCTGAATCAGTTCCTGTTTCTTGTGGTGAATATTCTCCTCTTTAATATTCACCCGATAGCGAAACGGTGAGAGAAAGCTTTGAATACCTAGATCCCGGCAGCGCATGTGTAATTTACTCAAGGCAACGTGGGGATCAAACGCCAGCTTCGGGTCAGGATCGATGGATTTTAGGTATCCGGTAAATCCTAAAAAAGCTACACGATAGATGATTTCTTGAGTGAACTGTCCTTGAAAATAACCGCCATGGACATCGCGTTTGCCTAAAAAGCCGTCTAGGGTCAGCATAAAATAATCCCACCAGCCCAACCCCTTCTTGCGATTGGCACGGGTCAGTAGTCCTTTAGGTTTAGCATCGTTCTGGGTCTTTTGAACTGAAAAGGTAACGTCTTTGTAATCTGTACAGTCAAAGTAAGTAAAGAAGTCTGCAATGGTAATTTTGGGCTGCTTTTTTGATATTGGCTGCTGGGCTGGGCCTTTTTCAACGCGATCACGGGCCATTTTCGCTAGCGTATTAAATTCTTTCTTGCCAAACCACCAGCTATAGGTCAAGAAGAGATGCTCCATCACCTGATATGAGCTGCGGGCAACAGACTCTTCCAACGATATGCCTGGAAAGAAGTTTTGATCTAAATCTGCCAAATTAACAATCCCATAGTCTCTAGGATCGTTGTAGGACGTCTTTAGAGAAACGTTGCCCAGACGGTATCCCATCGCCTCACTACTGCTAGGAAATGTAAAGTAGTTAGCGGTCGCAGAAGCTACCCGCAGAGCCAAATCGCCCTCGCTGCTAAATAAGTACGATTCAGCAAACCGACGTAAGGACGAGGAGAGAAAATTTACCCGACTAGAAACAACGGTCAAAACAGGAATATCCGGCGACGTCAAAATGAGGCGTTCTAGACGAAATACAGAGCCAACATCGGCCGGAGGCTGATTGCCAATGGAGCGAGAATCAAACACATCAGACAGTATCCGAACCACATTCGTAACCACAAAGCCTCCCATACTGTGGCCTAAAAAGGAGAGCTTTACCTTCCGGTGCGTCTGTTGCCAAAACCTAGCAGCCTTACCAGCCGGATCCGGCTCGTCGGGCTCCTGTCGTTTAATCTCAGCAGCTTTCATATTGACCAAAGACCGGTCAATTTGTCGAAGCAGTTCGACTAGATCTAGCACACCAAAGTTCTGTGCCCGGTAGCGATCGCGAAAGTAAACTATCATTCGCAGCACAACTAGGGTTAGTACCAGCATAGAGATACCTAGCAGGATAGCCAGGGTTAGCGAGATCGCAAATCCCACCCAGGTCTTATCCAGCGACGTCAGCTCTAACACCAATAAAAGCAATGCCCCAAAGAATCCCGCAAACATGAGATCTCGAGGTAGCGGCGGTAGCGCTCGACAGGCTTCTCCTAGCCTGCCCCATTCAATATTTTCCGACGGCCAGCGATAGCCAATAAAAACCTGATTACGCTGTTTTGGAATAGCCGCATCGTGCCGGTTAATATACTGAAAAATATTTTTGTACCAATCTCGCACCGTACTACGACCGCTGTTGTATCCATGCACGGCAATCGTCAGTTCCGGATCGGCATCGCTTTCTCCGTGGCGGGTATAAATCTCGTAGAGATAGCTAGCAATTTCGCTCACCCCTTGGGCCGCATCCTGAACCTCTGACGGCTGCATCTCCTTGGCTTCTTCAATGTTGGGCGGTGCACTACTCATGACAAAGTAGCCAGGAATCGGGCTGTGATTCGCTCCAGGAGCACCGATTTTACTCAGCCGCACGGCAGCCTCGTCCTGCCCTTGATCAATATCATGATCCAGATAGGATCGATCGTCAGGAGACACCTCATCTCGAAAGATAAACTTTCGCAGGATTACGGGCAAAGCCTTTGGTTCCATAGTGTTTTCCCCTGAAAGAACAGGACGTAGATGCAGATAGCGACCGGGACCACCATCCATATAAGCTACAAAACTAACTTGATGGTTTCCGGTTTTTGCGCTTAGGCGGCCACTCCACGAGGGTCTACTGTAGCCAAAGCTCGTACACAGCTAGCAGAATCTCCACAACAATTAAAATCACGATGTACCATTCCACGCGATGGCTGCTGTCCTGCTGCAGTATGCCCAAAGCGGTCTCTACACTGCGAGAAATCAGAGATAGCTTTTGCTCTAAAATCAGCAGTCGCTCCCGCAGCTCATACTCATCTTCTAACCGCAGATAAAGACGATTGAGGTCTGGAAAATCCCAAATCGGGTCCGGTTTGTCACCGACTTCCACAATTCCTAGCATCTTTTGCTGAATCAGCAGCGTTCCTCCGATGTAGCGCAACAGCTCCTTTTCTTTAGGCGGTCGCTGATTAGGGTCTTGAATAGCGGTCGTAAAAGGCTTAATTTGAGCAAACAGGTTAGAGACTTCTTGCTCGTAGTAATCTAGTACTACGCTCTTTGCCAGAGCTTCTGCCACAATCTGCAAACGCTCAGCGCTACAGTCCTTCAGCCAAAGATTCGCCTGTTCTAAGCGTTCTTTAGCATCGGGTCGAAACGCTAAGATCAGTTCTTCAAAGACCGGCTCTGCAGAAGGTTCTTTGATAAAGGGTGTGAGTGAGCTTAAGTACTCAGACTCTTCGGTCGCATCCAGATTAAATACGACCACCACACCGTACCTGAGCAGCACGGCACATCCAGCAGCTCCGGCTCTGACAATCAACGGATTGGTAGACAGAGCCTCGGTCGTTTCTAGGGTTTTGAGCACTAGTCGCTCCCCCACAAGATGCGCTCTAGCAAAAATGCGGTCGTCTGTGGACCATCCCAACGGTACAGGTGATAGCTGGGGCAAATCGGTAGATGGCAAGGCCGATGGCGTCAGAGAACCCATATAACGGAAAAATTGGTTTGGAGATACACAGCTCTAATGATCGCTCAGTATGGCCCAAACATAACGTTAACAGGTGCAGAAGGCTCGTTGATATAGAAAAAATCGTGGATCAGCGTTAGCACCTCATCTTGATTTAGCACCCCATCTTGATTGACGTCCAAATTTAGAAATATGGAAGAGGCGTAGATCGGCAGTACGTTAAATACCGAGAGCAAACCGATCCATTCTTGCTCGCTGATTTGGCCATCACCGTCTCGGTCAAAGGCAGTAAATAGCAGTGTCACTAGGGCAATCACGCGATTGGTATATTGCTTAATGTCATTGAGTACCTGGTCGTAATAAGTAAGCCATTCATCTAACGTGATGCGTATATCGCCATCGCTGTCGGCGGCCTGACACAGACACGCCCAGTCTTGCTGCAAATGGGTCAAAATCTGCGTGTGATGCGAGGCCGATTCATCTCCCTTGCACAGCTTGGCCAAACGGGTAGCCAAGATGCTCAGATCCTGCTGTATCAGCACGCCATCGTTGTTGGCATCGTACAGGTGAAAGAGCTTTGTCAATTTACGCGTCTGGATATCCGTCAGCATCGGCAAGCAAGCATAGGTCCGACGATTCTAGACGGTAGGCAACCCATTTGTGGATTTTCCTAGATATCTTAGCCATTGGTCTGGGGCTAGCATCCTAAAATTGAGAAGCTATCGCTACGTTGGATTCAGCCCTCAGGCGTACTCAGCGGCGTTAGGGTTCCACGGTTCAAGCCCTCTATGACTGCATCTAAGGCTACGGCCACTGACAAACCAAGCCCCCGCGATATTGGCATTCCCGAACGGCTGCTGAAGCACACGGTACGCTACACCAACTACAGCGAGGTGGAGCGCTCAGACCTGACACCGATGATGCGGCACTATGCTGAGGTAAAGGATGCCTATCCGTATGCCCTGCTGATGTATCGGGTGGGGGACTTTTTTGAAACGTTTTTTCAAGATGCGATCGCAATTGCCCGCGAACTTGAACTGGTCCTCACCAGCAAAGACGCCGGTAAAGCCATCGGCAAAGTACACTTAGCCGGGATTCCCCACCACGCCCTTGACCGCTACTGCGCGCTGCTAGTAGAAAAAGGATTTGCGATCGCCATCTGCGACCAGGTAGAAGACCCCGCCCAGGCCCAGGGACTGGTTAAACGAGAAGTTACTCGGGTCATCACTCCCGGCACTATCCTCGAAGAGGGCATGCTCACGGCCAAACGCAACAACTTTTTAGCGGCTTTGGTTATCGTTGATCAGCATTGGGGTCTAGCCCACGCCGATGTGTCTACAGGAGAGTTTTTTACAACCCAAGGTAGCGCTATTGACCAGCTGGCTCAAGAACTTATGCGGCTGCAGCCTGCCGAGGTATTAGTCCCCACTAATGCCCCTGACCTAGGCGCACTGCTGCGTCCAGGAGAAACCTCCGACAACCTCCCAGAAGGATTACCCACTCAGTTTTGTTATACCTTCCGGTCGCAAACCGCATTTACCCACGCTGAAGCAAAACAACGGTTGTTACAAAGTTATCGGGTACGCTCCTTAGAAGGGTTTGGCTGCAACCATCTGCCCCTAGCCATCCGGGCGGCAGGAGGTCTGCTGAATTATCTCGAAGACACTCAAAAAGAGAGTTTGGCGCCGCTACAGCCGCTGTCTACTTACACAACAACTGAATTTTTAGTCATTGACAACCAAACCCGGCGTAACTTAGAAATTACTCAAACCGTACGTGACGGTGTCTTCCATGGCTCACTTCTGTGGGCCTTGGATAAAACCACAACCGCCATGGGCAGTCGTGCTCTGCGACGCTGGCTACTGCAGCCCTTGCTCAGTCTTGAAAAAATTCAGGAGCGTCAGGAAACTATCCGCGAGCTAGTGGACAATGGTACCCTCCGTCAGCAGCTACAGCTGATTCTCAAACAAATCTACGATTTAGAGCGGCTAGCTGGTCGAGCCGGCTCAGGAACGGCCAACGGTCGCGATCTTGTAGCTATGGCCGAGTCCTTTGAAAAGCTGCCTGACCTGGCCGCACTGATGACCCATGCCCGGTCGCTATATTTGGTTAAGCTGCAGACAGTTCCCCCTGAGCTAGAGCAAATGGGTCGGCAGCTGCGATCTCACTTAGTCGATAGCCCGCCGCTGTACCTGACTGATGGCGGACTCATCCGCGAAGGTGTGAACGCTCATCTCGATAGTCTTAGAGATCAAGTCAGCAGCGACCAGCGCTGGATCGCCAGTCTGGAGGTGACCGAGCGGGAACGCACCGGTATTTCCAATCTAAAAGTGGGCTTTAATAAAGCGTTTGGCTACTACATTAGTATCTCGCGAGCTAAGAGCAGTCAGGCCCCCGACGACTATATCCGTAAACAAACTCTCACCAACGAAGAACGCTACATTACCCCCGAACTAAAAGAGCGTGAGGCCAGAATCCTCAACGCTAAGGATGAGATTAATCAAATTGAGTACGAGATTTTTCTAGGTCTGCGCAACGATGTGGGTAAACATGCGGAACTGATTCGTAAAGTTGCGGTCAATGTAGCCGCCGCCGATGTTCTCTGTGGTCTGGCGGAGATTGCAATTTATCAAGACTATTGCTGCCCTGAAATGGTGGTGGGGCGAACGCTTGCCATTGAGGCCGGACGTCATCCGGTCGTGGAACAGTCGTTACCGGCAGGCTTTTTTGTTCCCAATTCAACCGGGCTCGGTCACGAAGAGACGAGCGGCTATCCCGACCTGATTATTTTGACCGGGCCCAACGCTAGCGGTAAAAGCTGCTATCTGCGACAGGTGGGGCTGATTCAGCTGATGGCTCAGGTGGGAAGCTTTGTGCCAGCAAAGCAGACCGCGTTGGGGGTGTGCGATCGCATCTTTACCCGCGTTGGCGCTGTAGACGATCTGGCCACCGGTCAGTCCACCTTTATGGTGGAGATGAACGAAACTGCGAATATTCTCAACCACGCCACGCCCCAATCGCTGGTGCTACTCGATGAAATCGGCCGGGGAACCGCTACGTTTGACGGTCTTTCTATTGCTTGGGCTGTCGCAGAGCATCTAGCTAGTGAAATTGGGGCTCGGACTATCTTTGCCACTCACTATCATGAGCTTAATGAGCTGGCTTCACTGCTAGCCAATGTGGCTAATTTTCAGGTCACGGTAAAAGAAATGCCCGATCAAATTATCTTTTTACATCAGGTGCAACAAGGCGGTGCCGATCGTTCCTACGGCATTGAAGCGGGCCGTTTAGCCGGGTTACCGCCCAGTGTGATCACACGGGCTCAGCAAGTTATGGGCCAAATTGAAAAGCACAGCAAACTCGCCGTTGGCCTCCGGAAGGGCAGTACTGGCACCCGAAAATCATCCAAGTCACTAAAAGTTGCTGAAGATGCCCCTGATTCACAGCTCAATATCTTTGGACAGTCATAGAAAACGAATCATCCCAGGCTGAGGAGCCCATGCAAGGCTGCTAAAGACTAATCAACTAGCTGGATTTTACCCATACTCAGCTCATCAAAAATATGATGCACCTGTTCACGCTGTTTGGGCGTTAAATCGACAATCGAAAGCAAGAAAGATGATAGTCGGACATGATCTTTCCGGGTTAGTCTGTGGGTGTCCCACACCTGTCGCAAAATAGCTTCTGGTGAACTCTCTAATTTTTTGCTAACAATCATATAACTGTTCTCGCGTCTAACTTCAGCAATAAGGTGTCTCTACTGCCATGATGGCTAGCGCGTAGTGGAGATTGGTCGGGTGAATGTGCTTAAATCAGTCACCAAAAACGTGAACTTTCGGTCAATGGGTAACGTACAACCACCAGCGCGAGGAATACTGATGACCTTTACGCCATGCGATAAGTATCTCAGTACAGATCCCTAAAAGTTAACATTGCCGATCTAGAGAATAAACAGCTGTGCCAGCGGTATCCTTTAAAGGCCCCTTGTGAGAACGGTCATACCAAACAAAATGCGATCGCAAAGGAAATGGGCCAAGCTGTAGTCTTTATCATTGGACAATTTATCACCACTAAAGCCATTCCAAAGAGCAGCAATGCCAAAAAATAACGCCGTTGCTAATTTAAGGGCTACACCGATCTGTTAGCAATGCCGCGTGTCAGCATTTTGCAGATAAAACCATCTCAAAGATCAGCAACACCAAAACAATATCCAGATTTGTTTTTCAAAAGCGAGATAAAGCTGCCATGTGGACATCACAGCAAACACCGCTGCCCAACAGTCAGGGAATTCAAATATCAATCAGCAAAGACTCAGTCCCTGTCTCGTATGCGACTGTAATCAATGGCTGGCAGCAGAATAAAGCATTTCGCGATTTCTTTATCAAGCTGTTGGCAACTCTTCCTTTCACGGCTTTTCGCTGGGAAACACCATCAGTTTCAGCAGCGACAGCCAATCGCCCCTTTGAATGCGTCATAATCTCCAGCCCAGCACTGACCAGCCCTCCCGATCGGCGAACGTTCGCACCATACTTCAAGCCAGACATGTCCGTTGTGACATTTCCTAATCTTCGTCAGGACGCAATCCTGGTCGTTCCCTGTCCCCGTACCCCGTCTGATGATTACAGCTACTTAGGAGCCTTTATCAAGCACGCTCCTAAGTCACAACAGCATGCGCTATGGCAGACCGTTGGTCACACCATGCAAGAGCGTCTGGGGCCTACCCCAGTTTGGTTAAGTACCGCTGGAGGGGGTGTTGCCTGGCTTCACGTTCGTCTTGACGATAGACCCAAGTACTATCACTACCTACCTTATTGCTTAAATTAGCGGAGTTATGTCGTGGCTTTCATAGTTCAGCTAGCCGTTATCGATGATTTCCCCAGACTATTACCCATGGTGGAGACTTACCATGAGTTTGAAAATATTACTATGGGCGACACAGCCAGAGAAAACGCTCTGCGTACCCTACTGACAAGTCCTTCCCTGGGCTCTATTTGGCTTATTTTTACCAACCATCAGCTTGCTGGTTATATCGCCCTAACGTTTGGGTACAGCATCGAATTTGGAGGCAGAGACGCTTTTATCGATGAATTCTACATTCAACCTCAATTCCGAGGGCTGGGGCTGGGTCAACAAACTCTAAAGTTCATTCAGCAAGCAGCCAAAGCCGGTAACGTTTGTGCCCTTCATTTAGAAGTTGCCCGTGATAACGAGAACGCTAAAAGCCTCTACACACGAGCTAACTTCCGCTCTCGCGACAAGTATGTCCTGATGTCAGTTCACCTGGATTAATAAACCGACAACACACTGACCAAGTTCTCCTAATTTCAAGCCGCCTCAGGAGACCTCTCAAATAAAGGAACAACCCATAGAGTAACCACATGAGAAAGCAGTCCCATTGGCCCAGCAAACAGACACAGCGCCAGAGAATGACGGGTAAACAGGTTCTTTTCCTGGCCTTGTAGATAGATCCAGCGACCTACAAACAGATCCATCACCAAAAAATGAACCCAGCCAGCGGTCATCACCTTTTCATCTGAGAAGAGATCGGCCAAAACTGCCAGGGTCGGATTGGCAAAGTCTTCTAGTTTTTCAGGATCGAGACTGGCAACAAAGCAATAGACATAAAGCACGGCCAAAACCACGAATGGAATATAGGAGGCCATGATTTTTCGAGTCACGTCCCAGCTGGGAACTAAAATCATCAGCGCCCAAAACGGTAGCACAAATAGATTGCCAAAGTTGAAAATATAGTCAAATATCATCGCCCACTCTACCTATCAAGAAGTATAAAAGTATTGTAGAGCGATGCATAGAGACCACACCACCTACTCCTAAACAACATCAGGCAGACCCGTTTTCGATAAGGCCGTCAAGGCAGCATCACTCAGCAGTTCTCCCCCTTCTTGCTCATAAAGTCTAGCAACGGCTCCTGTAAATCCGGCATTAAAATCAAGAGCTACCTCATTCCCTAAGAAATCAGTTCGCTCATCTACATAGGAGAAGTCATTAGGCAATTTCGGTCCTCCAACCAAGGCTCCGTACAGCACATGCTGGTTAGGAGCCGTGTCATTAATATCATTGGTGCCAGAAGCCGCCCGATGATGAATGTACTCAGGAAAATTGTCACCCATGCCTGCAACGTAACTTTGCTGAGCAGGGTTATCACCCAAAATATAGTCAATCTGGCTACGGGAGAACGCATCATAGCGTCCCTGAGCAGCATTGACCGTATCGCTATAGATACCGGCAAGAAACGCAGTATTGGCGCTGTATCGAAGCGACCCCCACTGATCGAGCCAGGCCAAACCACCCTCAGTAGTACTAATCCCGCCAGACGACCAGTGATTTAACCAGTTTTCAACTTCACTTGAATACTGTTGTTGAGTGGTCATTTGAGCTAACAAAACGCCTGTGCCATAGGACTTATCATCCCAGTTGTGGGTCCAGTCTATGCCCAAGCTTCCATAATTCTGCTGGGCCTTGTCCAAGTACTGCTGCTCACCAGTCGCTTTGTACAGCCAGGCAGCTCCCCAGGCCAGCTCATCAGTGTAGCCGCTCCAAGAATTATAGTATTCCTGAGCCTGGGTAATACTGTCGGAATAGCGTCCTCGATAGGCATCGGCAAAGGCATAAAGCTGCTTTGCATTAGCCAGCAGCTGCTCAGCATAGGCAGGGTCGCTGTCGCGAAAAACTAAGGATGCCGACGCCAGTGCAGCGGCTGTCTCAGCCGCTAAGTCAGATCCTGGATTTTCTGGATCAATCTTGTAGGCGGGGCGCTCGGCTGGAAGCTGCTCAGGTGGGCCCCAGTAGCTGTGATCAACGGTGGGATCTCCTACTTGGCCGTACAGAGCCTGAGTGGTCAGACCATCGCTGATGTGCGCCTTTAAAAGGTAGTCCGTTCCCCATTTGATAGTCGCTTGAATCTCATCATATTGACCGCTATTCTCATAGCCTTGCTTGTATTCAATAGCCCCCCAGCTCAAGAGTGTGATACTCGCAGCCATTGGCAAGCCAAACTTCACATGATCGCCTGCGTCGTAATAGCCTCCGGTGAGATCTATGCCTGCATCAGCCCCGTCAGCCAGTGCAGAATCTCCTCGCCAAGCAATTCGGTTGTTTGCAGGTAAATTTCCAGAACGCTGTGCTTCGTAAAATAGTAAGGACTTTTGTAGCGCTTCGCCATAGAGAGAAGTGCTGTTCTCTGGAGGGGATGGCGGCTCACCTGGAGTAGAGGGAGGTTCAACAACAGGAGGCTTAGGCGACGGATTTTCGGCTGTAGGTTCTTCTGAGACTGGCGGCTGGATCGGAGGAGCCTCATCTGGAGGATTATCAGCCGGGGGGTCTAAAACTGGCTGTTCTGCTATCGGATCGTCGACAACAGGCGGCTCAGTCACTGGTTCTTCCACTACAGGCTCTTCAAACGGTTCCTGCACTACAGGTTTTTCAATCGGTTGCTCTGCAATAGGATTTTCATCCCCAGGCTCCTCAGCGACAGGGGTCTCTATCGGGTTATCAGCAGCAGGTGGTGCAACATCTGGATCATCTGTTGCAGGATCTTCGGGTTGTTCTAAAGCCGGTGGAACGTCAATCGTTACCGGTCCACCTGGAGACTCTTCTACTACAGCACCATTAAATAGATAGCTCGTAGGTGGATCCACAAAGGTCCCAGCGGCTTTCAATCCAATGGTGATCGTATCTCCCGGAAGCAGGGTACCGTTCCAGTTTGTATTGCGAATGGTGTAAACATTTCCATTTTGGCTAACGTTCTCGCCATGCCAGACCTTCAGAACAGAAAAAGGGGCCTCAAACTGTAGCTCCCAGCCATCAATCGGCACCGTCCCGTTGTAAGTAAAGCTGAGGTGTCCTACAAAGGTCTTACCCCACTGATTGATGACAGCAAAGTCGACAGCCTCAATCGAGGCTATCGGCTCAGACCCGTTCGCGATCGCGATGGGTCCGGACTGGGCGACAGAGTCCGGAATCACTCTGACTTGATGGGGAATGGTAGCGGCATCATGGCCAACAAAACCAAATTTAGCGCTCTCTCCTGGCTCTAAACGTGAATTCCAGGACTTAGAGGCCAATGTATAGCGATTGCCCTCGTGCTTAAGAACATCTACGCCCCAAATTGTTTCTATATTAAAGGTGGTTTCAATAGTCAGATTCCATTGATCGAGAACCTGACTATCACTATTCTCAACAGTGACAAATCCCACCAGCCCGTTTCCCCAATCTTCGGAAACTCTGAAGGTAGTCTGCATAGTAATGATGTTACGAGTTTTCCAAAAATGGAAGACAAAATTATGAAGCTTGATCGCCTGAGATGTCTACACCATCTCGTCCCCATGTTCTAGTCACGCACCCAAAGGATTATTCCTTGTCCTAAAGTATAGAGCCAACTACGTGAAATTGTGGACCGGCGATTGGACAAAATTCATTAAATCCGTGAAATAACTGAATTAGTCTTATAGTGGGAACATTCTTGACAGAGATAGAGTCAATCGGACCTCGAACCAAGCAACAAGCATCGCTTATTTTGTTGTCAGATTTTATTTTTGGCTCAACATCTGTCACGCTGGAATAGCGCTCATATCAGGTTTATATAGATGTCAATGGATACCGAATCGGCTCCAAGCTTTAGTGAGCTGTCATTGAGTGAGCCGGTACTTAAGGCTTTGGAAGTCTTGGGCTATGAAAGTCCAACACCAATTCAAGCGCAAACAATTCCCCATGTCCTGGCCGGCACAGATATTATTGGCCAGGCACAGACGGGTACGGGCAAAACAGCAGCCTTTGCCTTACCGTTACTATCCCGTGTGGACATCAGCCAGCGTCTGCCTCACACACTGGTACTCACACCAACACGAGAACTGGCTATCCAGGTTGCAGAGGCATTTCAAAGTTATGCGTCTCAAATTAAAGGATTCCACGTGCTGCCGCTCTATGGGGGGCAGAGCTACAGCATTCAACTACGTAAGTTAGAACGATCGGTTCATATTGTGGTGGGTACGCCTGGCCGCGTCATGGACCACATGAAGCGTGGAACCCTCGATCTCAGCGCACTGCAGTGTCTGGTCCTGGATGAAGCCGATGAGATGCTACGCATGGGCTTTATTGACGATGTGGAATGGGTTTTGGAGAAAACTCCCGACTCCCGCCAGGTCGCGCTTTTTTCGGCGACGCTACCCAAGGAAATTCGTCGGATTGCTCAGCGGCATCTCAATAATCCGGCTGAGGTGCTGATTAAATCGAAGACATCCACCGCTGATACGATTCGACAGCGATATTGGATGGTCAGCGGCTACCACAAACTAGATGCGCTCACTCGCATTTTAGAAACTGAAACGTTCGACGGCATGATTGTGTTTGTACGGACGCGACTGGCGACCGTAGAACTAGCTGAGAAGCTGGAGGCCCGAGGATATGAAACCGCCCCTCTGAGCGGCGATGTGTCTCAAATTCAGCGAGAGCGTACGGTAGATCAGCTCAAATCGGGCAAGCTCGATATTGTTGTTGCTACTGACGTTGCCGCTCGTGGGTTAGATGTGGAGCGCATTAGCCATGTGATCAACTATGACATGCCCTACGATACAGAAACCTACGTCCACCGGGTAGGGCGTACAGGGCGAGCCGGACGTAACGGCGAGGCAATTTTGTTTGTGGCTCCTCGTGAACGACGTTTGCTATATGCCATTGAACGGGCTACTAAGCAAAAAATTGCCAAAATGGAGATGCCGACCACTGAGATGGTCAACGATAAGCGCGTCGCCCGCTTTAAGCAGCAGATTACTGACACGCTGGCAGAGGAAAATCTAGAGTTCTTTAGCAACCTGATGGAGCAGTATGAGCAGGAGCATAATGTTCCTGCTATTGAAATTGCTGCAGCTCTGGCCAAGCTTGTTCAAGGGGATGAGCCTTTATTGCTGGTAGAACGGAAGCGATCGCGACCTGAGCGCAGCGATCGGCGCGATCGCCCCCAGCGACGAGACCGCAAAGCATCACCGCCTGAGCAGGGGATGGGGCGCTATCGGATTGAAGTCGGCCACCGCCATCGGGTGAAGCCAGGTCATATTGTCGGCGCGATCGCAAACGAAAGCGGTCTTGAAAGCCGCTACATTGGCCGAATCAACATCTACGATAGTCACAGCACCGTCGACCTGCCAGAAGGTATACCCAAAGAAATCTTGCGCACGTTAAAACAGGTGTCTATTTCGGGTCAGCCTCTACGGATAGCTCGAGTTGAGGGCGATGCGACCGGTAAGGGTGCTGGCAAACGCCGTCCTAAGACCAAATCAAAAGACAGGTAGCGGCATACGCTATCCAAACCTCTGCTGATACTCTGCTTCGCTCAGAATATCTTTGCTATCTAGCACCCGATCTAAAAACACGATGCCTTGGAGATGGTCGTACTCGTGCTGAAAAATGCGAGCAACAAAGCCCTGTAGGTGCTGACGATGCGCTTGGCCACAGCGGTCAAGATAGGCCACTTCAATGGTTTGATAGCGCGGTACCAGTCCGCGCTGTCCAGGCACGCTCAGACATCCCTCCCAGCCTTTCACCTGATCGTCGCTATGACTCAGCAGCTGCGGATTGATCATCGCCGTGGGCTCCATCATCGGGGCCTGGGGATAGCGGGGGTTAGGACGTGACGCCACAATAAATAGCTGCAGTCCCTGAGCGATTTGCGGGGCGGCAATACCCACACCATTCTTCTCTGCTGCAGTCGCCAATAAATCATCAATGAGCGACTGCAGCGGTGGATCTTCAATATGCTGGATCGGCTGGGCGTGCGATCGCAGGCGTTTATCTCCCAGTTGAATTACAGAGCGAACCTGTCCCATATCCCTAGCGACGCTGCTGAGGTACAGCCTGCGTTTCCACATCCAGTACCACCTGCCGACCACCCCGATCAATCTCTACAGCAATTGATTCACCCACACCCGTATCTTGAACGATTTGCTGGACCTGCTCAGCGTCGTTAATCGCCTTACCATTCATCGTGACAATTACATCACCCACACTAAGCCCCGCCTGCACAGCGGGTGAATTACGCATCAGCCCCAATATCACGACGCCTCCATCAGCGGACAAACGCACATCGTTACGCGGATCGCGATTAAGCTGCTGACGTAAATCAGCCGTTAGTGTACGCATCTGAATCCCTAAATAGGCGTGATCTACCCGCCCTTTTTCGATCAGCTCCTTGGCGAGACGCTGAGCTGAATTAATCGGAATTGCAAATCCCAGTCCTTGAGCACCGCCGATGATAGCCGTATTGATGCCAATGACCTCACCTCGCTCATTGAGCAGTGGACCGCCGGAGTTACCAGGATTAATGGCTGCATCAGTCTGAATAAACTGCACCCGCTTATCCGGCACTCTGATCTGGGCACTGGTTCGACCCGTGGCGCTGACAATACCAGCTGTTACCGTATTGTCTAGACCTAGAGGGTTACCAATTGCGATCGCCCATTCCCCTGGTCGCAGCTGCTCCGAGTTGCCTAGATTTACCGTTGGCAGCCCCTGAGCCTCAACTTTTATCACCGCCACATCCGTCAGCGGATCTTCTCCCAACACTTCTCCACTAAATTCACGCCCATCCTTTAGGGTGACTGTTACCATATCAGCGCCCTCAACCACATGGGCATTGGTCCAAATTATCCCATCGGGCTCTACTACAAAACCAGACCCCTGACCGCGCTCTACCCGCGTAGACGGCTGCTCCCACATGTCTCCAAAAAATTCTCGAAAGAACGGCTCATCAAACGGACCGGGTCTGCGAGTCACCGTTCGAGCCGAATCGATCCGCACTACCGCTGGACCCACCTGATCGGCAACTGACGCAATAAAGCTGCTGCCAGTCAGCAACCGTCCGGAGCCTGAAGCCGGAACCTGCGCCGTTGTGGGCATCAATCGCGATGTTGTCAGCACAGCAGCCGCTGTGCTAGATGCCGCAATCACACCATAAATTGACAGAGACTTAGCAAACCGAAGCAAGGATACAAAGAACGTGGGCTGGGCCATGGGAGTGATATCGAACTAGCTATAAATGTCAAAAACGATGGTTTCAAAGGCTAGAAACCCGTGAGCGCTAAATGGTGGGCCTGATCGCATCTATCTTATAGCTTCCTACCCAGTCCGTGGGTGCCCGGAGAGCCACTTCTTCAAGACGTATGAGAGGCCATATCCTTTAAAGAAAATTATGTCTACGCCATAGATTAATAGAATGTGCTTGCTGGATATGTGAGCAACAACAGGTTAGTGTATTAGAACTCAATAGTTTCCAAATTCTTAAGCACATATACCTATCTGTTTTAGACATTCATACGCCCTGTATGGCTAGCTGTCATACATTGAGTCCGTTCAGAAAAAATCGCTAATGTCACCGTCTTTCACTGTAGTGTGCATCCTCAGATCCAGTTAAGCTAACTACAACTCAACCCTCGCGAGGGTACAGGTCAGCGTCTAAAATAGTTGCTCAAAAAGCTTCAAGATGCTGTTCTACGAACCGGTTCAGGGTTGAGATTAGCAACAAAATCTAAGTAACCAATCACCATCATCTTTTAGGGTGAGGAGATGTTGTGTCTAGCGTCTTTGACCTCTAGCTGTGACCTGCTGTAGGCAGCCGTCTGACCCAATATGGCGCTATGCCAGAATCATCACGATCTTTTTGGATAATGCTGACGTTTTCGGAGCAACCATCTCTCAGAGTCGCTGTCTAGGGATCGCGACGCCTATACGTAACGCTATCGCCAAGAGTACTCACCTTTAGCCGGAGGTCAGTTGTGGACAAAGTGGATAATCTTTGGACTGAGGTTCTCGATAAACTTCAGGATCAGCTCAGCGGACCCACGTTTGAAACGTGGATTAAACCGACGCGTCTTCAAACGTTGGCTGATAGTACTCTGACAATTTCCACACCCAATCCGTTTGCCCGAAACTGGGTTCAAAAGCACTACATTCAAGTTATTTCCGACGTCGCTCAGGAACTTTTGGGTCACGATATTAACGTCGTCGTCACCGTCAGTGAAACCAGCAGCAGTGACGGCAGCCAGACCGGAGACGCTGTTGCCTGGCCTCCAACACAGCCGACTGAGCGCACCAATAGCTCAAAGTCTAGTACTCCCGATCTCAATCCAAAAGCCGTTTTTTCCCGGTTTGTGGTGGGTGCTAATAATCGCATGGCCCATGCTGCCGCCCTTGCTGTTGCAGAATCGCCAGGACGTGAGTTTAATCCCTTATTTCTATGCGGCGGTGTGGGTTTGGGCAAAACCCATCTGATGCAGTCCATTGGCCACTATCGTCTAGACATTGATACCCGCGCTCGAGTCGCCTATGTATCGACGGAGCAGTTTACCAACGACTTGATTACGGCAATCCGTCGTGACAGCATGCAGCGGTTCCGTGAGCAGTATCGTGAGGTTGATGTCATCCTGGTTGATGACATTCAATTTATTGAAGGAAAAGAGTACACCCAGGAAGAATTTTTTCATACCTTCAACACATTGCATGAAGCAGGCAAACAGATTGTTCTAGCCTCTGACCGACCGCCCAACAAAATACCCAGGCTTCAAGAAAGGCTGTGCTCCAGATTTTCCATGGGATTGATTGCCGATATTCAATCCCCTGATTTTGAGACGCGTATGGCGATTTTGCAGAAAAAAGCCGAGTACGAAAACGTGACCCTCAGTCGTGATGTGACTGAGTACATCGCCTCAGGCTATACCTCTAATATTCGAGAATTAGAAGGTGCGCTGATTCGAGCTATTGCCTATACGTCTATCTCAGGATTACCGATGACCATTGAAAACTTGAAACCGGTCCTGGATGCTCCAGCAGGTAAGGTGGAGGCATCACCCAAATCGGTCATTGATATCATCTCAGAAGTTTTTGAGGTCCCTGTAGATGACCTCAAAGGCAGCTCACGCCGCCGCGAAATTAGTCAGGCTCGACAGATCGGCATGTATTTAATGCGGCAGCATACCGATCTGAGTCTGCCTAAGATTGGTGAAGTATTTGGCGGAAAGGATCACACCACCGTCCTTTATAGCTGCGACAAGATTGCTCAGCTGATTAAAAAAGATCTCAATATGGCACAAACGGTTCGAAAGCTTAGCGATCGCATCAGCCTCAGCAACCGACCTAACTAGCCTCTAAATCTATCGCCGCTACAGTCAGGCACACACGCTAGCACGCTTGAGGGCAGCCACAACGGCTGCTTCAGATTCGATAGCTCCCATCAGCCCAACATTCCTATCCCCAAACTACTTTAGTGACCGCCGTCGCACTAACCACGAGCAGCTAATTTCTGTGGATAAATAGTACTGCAGAACTTAAAAACGCACTGAGAATTTCATCTGAAGACAGCGCAAATATTAAGTTTGGTAGAACATCGTGGAATTTTTGACCTGTGGAAAACATCAATTTATCTGTGGAAAAGTTGGGGAATGCCTGGGGAGAATAGTAACCCCTATGGGGAAAAAGAAATGAGGCTTCCTCATCTTGTGGAAAAGGCTCTTAACTCTCCACATTTTTTCCACAAGACAAAAAGTATCGAAAAGCTGGCTGTCACGGACCAGTAGCTATGTTTTCCACAGTTTCCACAGCCTCTACTACTACTATTCTTTAAATCTAATAATCAATAGATCTAGAGAGTAGACAAATCAAGATTGTTCAAAATCCAGGCTTTTCATCCTTCTGCCTGGGTGTTACGATTGGCCAGCATTCTGGATAGTCATATGTCAGCCATGAAGTTCGTGTGCTCCCAAGGAGATCTCAACACACACCTTTCAATTGTTAGTCGGGCAGTTCCTTCAAGACCCAATAAGCCCGTGCTGGCAAATATTTTGGTCAATGTCGATGAAGTCGATCAGCGTATTACCCTGACCAGCTTTGATGAAACCTTGGGGATTCAAACTAGCTTCTCTGCCCATGTTGATACAGGTGGCATTTTGACTGTTCCAGCTAAGCTACTAGGCGATATCGTCGCCAAACTACCTCCCGAGGACTTGGACTTTAGCCAAGCGGGCAGTGAGCCGGTCATTACCCTTACCTGCTCAGCCGGAGAGTATCAGGTAAGAGGTATGGATGCGACTGACTATCCCAACCTTCCTTTGGTCGAAGATGGTCAAGTTGCTAGTGTTTCTGCCGAGTCGATTCTAGAAGGGCTGCGGGGAGCCTTGTTTGCCACGAGTTCCGATGAAACCAAACAAGTGCTGACAGGGGTGCATGTCGTTGCAGAACCTGAAAATCTAGAGTTTGCGGCCACCGATGGGCACCGGCTCGCAATGGTTCAAAGCATTGACGATTCGGGAATGAACTTATCGATCAAGGTCACCGTTCCGGGTAAAGCTTTACGAGAGTTAGAGCGCATGCTCCAGGCTTATCACGGTACAGATCCGATCACCTTGAGGTTCAATCCAACGCAGGTTGTCTTCGAACTTGGACATCAGCGCATTACAACCCGCTTGTTGGAAGGACAGTACCCTAACTATCGTCAGCTCATACCCCGACAGTTTGAACGCCAGCTGACCATAGATCGCAAGCAGCTAATGGCAGCGTTAGAACGAATTGGCGTCCTCGCAGACCAGCGCAATAATATTGTGAAGCTGTCCATTGCCAACACAGCACAGACTCTAGCCCTATCGGTAGAAGCTCAAGAAGTGGGCAGCGGTCGTGAAGAAATGTCCGCTCAGGTCACTGGCGACGACCTCGATATCGCCTTTAATGTTCGCTATCTACTAGAAGGGCTACGGGCCTTACCCAGCTCAGAAATTCAACTACAGTGTAATTCTGCAACCAGTCCAGCTATTCTGACACCGGTTAGTGGTTTACAGATGACCTATTTAGTTATGCCTGTGCAAATTCGTAATTAAGCACATTGTGAAAATTCAGCTAAAGTTTATGTAAGCACTCGCACTGGGTTATCTGACAGGGCAATCTAGTAAGAGCGTGACTAACTTTAGTGAGGAATTCAAGATGGAATTAGCTATGGCTGCAATCGTGTTTGGGACTGTCTTTGTTCTCTTTAGTCGGGATGTGCTGAATGACTAAAGGTTCAATATATTCATTGCTAACGTTGACACTTGTGCTCGCATAGAGCTTCTAAGCGAATATCTCTATTGATTGGTAGTTCCAAAAAAATCGATCCGATAGTCAGTAATTTTAAGCCCAGTACGCTCTTCCACTTCCTGGATAACAGTGCTGGGCAATTCAATATCAATATCAATAATTTTCTGTGTATCCAAGCAGTTGACGTGGCTATGGGAGCTATTGAGATGGCCATAGAGTCGTCCATCTGAGCGTTCTACACATTCGATAATGCCCTGATCGTAAAGAGCCTCAAGATTCTGGTAAACGGACGTATGACCAATTTTCTTATCCTGTCGGTTAAGCTCATCGTAAATTTCACGAGCGGACAGATGCTCTTGAACATCCCACAGCAGCTCCAAAATATAGCGACGCTGACGACTCAAGCGCATACCTAGCGTCTGACAGCGTTTGATGGCATCTGACAGCGATAGAATCGGAGAGGATGGAGTTTGCATGATAGGTATATGACCAGCCGACACCAAACTCACTCTAGCTCGCTTTTTTTATTGTTGTCTATTGTTGGATTCAGAATCTGATTTATATAGAAGATCTTGGTAAAACAAGCGTTTCATAGCAAGTCTGTATCTTTAAAGGCTGGACCTTAACGGGTTTCTCCTCCTTGATTGGAGATCCGTTAGCTTTCGAGCTGCAGCTGCTCTAGTTTAGAAACCGCAGCAGCCTGAGAATTTTCGTCTGACTCTGGTATTGCCGGTATGGTTTGAGATAACTCCGGGGATGTCTGTGGTTTGAGGCTAGCGGGTGGGCTGCTGTTGCTCTGAGTCGGCTGATTGTCAGCCACACGGAATTCTAGTGCTTCTGATTGAAATGGCTCGCTGAGCGTGGGCAGCTGTGCCAGCTGTGAGTTTTCTGCTGGCTCTAGGTGAGCAGTTGCGGAGGCTGCCACCGGAGCCATGAGAGCGTTTGTGTCCCCGTTTGTGTCCGGGTATCTTTGGGCGTGGTAAGTATTGAATGCCCGAGTAATCGCGTCATGACGCCGAGTCTGATCGCGTTGGATACTGGGTAGGGTATTGCCTAGGCCGGGAGCGTTCCAACGCTGGGTATCTGGGTCTAAGTAGGCATAGGTTCTTGCCCAGACAATGGCATCGCTATCGGGTATTCCTTTCTCTTTGGCCTGAGCTAACCGGTCTATATAGCCACCGCGTTCTAAGGCTGCTTTAGGAGACTGATTGGCCAGGTCAAGACCGTTTAATACTTCCCCCAAAGTCATTGATAGGTCTGCCTTATGAGCCTGCTTAGCGATTGTTTTGCCCTGTTTTTGAAGCCGCAGCAGCTGTTTTTTATCTGCTGCCTGGGGAGAAGGGGCTCCATGCTGATACGAAAATGTGCCCATATTCCAGACACCGTTACCCGGATCGGTGTGGCCATAGTAAGCGCGAGTCGGTCGACCGCTGGCGGTACGGGTGCCTTCTGCACTACCAACGACCCTAGCCACCAATGAATCAGCGCCTCCCTCGTAAATCCAATCGGGTATATCCGTTGGCTTTTCTTTTGCGATCACAGCTGGAGGTGCAGAGCTAACAGACTCGAAAGACAGACCGACGGGCTGATGCGCGACTTCTGCAGGGGGTTGAACAGGTGGCAGAACCCGCGTAGTGGGTATCGCTTCTACAGGAGGCGGACTCAAGATGCGAGCTGAAGCAATAACATTGTCAGGTAGCTGTCTTTGAGATCGGCTCGTCCTGATCGGAGGCTGACTGGCTTCCGGTGGAATTGGCAATGGTTTAGACGATTGAAGGCTTAGTGGATCCGGCAGTCTGTCTGCTGCTGGTGCAGGTTGCTCAGAGATGACTGCTGGGGCCAACTCAAAGCTTATTCCTAAAGCTTGAGCCGGCTGCTGGAAGACAGGAGCCAACAACAGCGAAAAGATGACTAAAGGATAGAGCTTGACGTTAAGCATGGCAGTCGAGAATCTGAGGGTAAATAGCAAAAGAGAGCGTTATTAGCCCTGGTAAATCAGCGACTAGAGCTTTCTGTTGTTGGAGATGAGGGCTGAACAGGCTCGGAGTCTGTTTTTGGTTTTTCTAAGTTATCAACGTCTTGATGCCTAGAGATAGCTCGCTCTAAAACTCCTGTAGAGGGCTCAACGATAATCCAGGTGCCATCGGGCTGACGTCGCAGCGTAGCGAACTGTATATGACTGCCTCTGCCAATGGACTGCTTGGCTTTAACTGGGCCAAATCTAGGTTGACGCAAACCGCAAAATCGAAAGAGATAAGCGGGTACTTCTGGCGTTGAGTAGATAACACACTGGTCAATGGTGCTAGGTTCGACTTTGCCTTGAAATGGAGCACGCAGGGGCTGTTGCTTGAGGTGGATAGAAATATCACCTAAGCTGCCAACAACAAGCTGATCGCCGATTTTGTCGCCGGGTTCTAGCTCCCACTGTTGTTGTATATTTATAACCCGCTGTGGCGGAACTGCATGGGATTGGCAGCTACTCAGGATAAAGCCTACTAGCAAGATCCATGGGCTGGGCTGAAACCTACTCAAAGCTGAAACGATAGCCTGCATACTCATCATTTTCGTAGAGAATTACAAGGGTCGTTCCAGGATCAAAGGCTAGGGGATAGGCTTCTCTCTCAGCATCAACGCCTGATCTGACTTTAAGGGTGGGGAGCTGGCAATAGGGCTCACTAACGATCTGTCGAATCCGAGATTTGGCATCGCGCTCTGGAACTGTAAGTAATGTGGCGAGCTGCTGACGCGAGAGTTTTGCCTGCTCGCTGACTACCGTACTACAGCTGGCCGATTGAACAACCGAATTGTCAGATATAAACAGTGTTTTGAACTTGGTAAAATCGACCAGTAAGGTGCCCAAAATGACAGTCAAGCTGACTGCGATTAATGGTTTGGGGCTGAGATTTTTAGAATATGGCCGTTGAGGAGAGTGGGTCGGATAAACCATGGAAGAAACCTCTTTCGAAACAGTTTGAGCACTACATTTCAAAACCAAACGTGTGAATCTTGAGAAAAGTAAAAAAATCTAGTGAATTCTGTAGCTGACCGCAGTTAGAAAAAAACAATAGTGATTGTTGTGTTGCTGATCAGCAACAACAGGGCGCTGTTATAAGAAGCGTCCACCCAATAAGAGCCCTATAATCAGCGCTAGTGTGCGATATCCCAATATTGGATTGGGGCGAGGGCTGAGCACGGCACGATAGAGATTCAGAATAATGCCTCCGATCACCACGAGTGCGACAGGTGTCCAAAGGGGAGGATAGACTTGGAACAGCTGATGGAGAATAATTCGAGCGATCGCAGCTCCAATACACCAGATTGCACCATCTAAAAGAGTAAACCGTGAGCGGCTGGGCCCTGGCGCTGAGGATAAGTATTGACCAGCATAGTTTCGCAGAGAGCGGTAGACCAGTCGAAAGAAATGACTGAGATCGCCAACAAAGCTATCAACTTTATTTGTGCTTGTATAGGGTGCGCCCTCAAAGCCGCTAGTGTGGTGCTGAGAGGGATCTAAGGGATGTTGAAATAGTCGAGACGATCGCATCCTTAAGGTTTCCGCGTTGGAGGTCGCGTCGTGCTCAGCCTGGTAAATGTCAGCGGTGTAATAGGCCAGATCTAGGTAGCCGTTGCGATCGCGCTGAACAGTTGGGACTTGAATCGTGGGATGTGCGGCTAAGAAGCGGCTGATATCATCGACCTCTCCAGATATGCCTGGCTGTATTTGCTGGCTCAGGCTGTTACCGATGGTCTGCAGTTTTTTGATGGCTGCTTGCTGCTGCTGCGCTAAATTTTCTACCGTAGCCAGGGCCGCATCAAACTGCTGCACATTGTCCTCGGTTGCACTAGAAGCCGCTGCTGGCTGCTGAGAACGCTGACGCAGGGTTTCAATGGCCGTTGTGACCTGAGCTAGGTCAGGAGCAGGCGTTGCTAAACGTGACTGCCCCCAGGGGGCGGCCACCGGTTCAGGAGGGGATGCTTTCAACGTTTGGAGCTTCTGTCGAATGGTTTGGAGTTCCATATCTAAATCGTTCATAGTGAAGCAGGGGACAAGGAACGAATGGACATATCATTTTCTATTAATACAAATGTACCATATATGTGGTCAAAATGATCGTGTGTTAGCGAAGTTTTTAGGCTAATTTTTAGCTTCAGCAAGCCTGGAGCTGGAGGGCTAGAGACTAGTTCAAATGGTTTATCTGGTACAGCCCGATGGGGTGTTTGTGGTTTGCCTGGAGGCAAAAGTCCTGTTCAATAAGCCAGTGGATACATGCTTTCGTCCTCTCTAACAGACAAATTTGCCATGCTTGAATTTATTACCCTGCCTGACGCTTTGCCTCCAGTAGCACCTTATTCCCATGCGGTGCGGGCAGGAGATTTTCTATTTGTTACTGGCCAGCTGGCTGAAGATGCGGATTCTGGAGAGGTTTTAAAGCTGGATATTGAAGCTCAAACGCGTCAGGTTATGGCGAATCTCAAGCGAGTACTCACCCATGCAGGGACTCAATTTGAGAATGTTGTTATGGTCCGTATTTTTGTAACAGATTTTCGCTACTACGAGGTTGTTAATCAGGTCTATGCGTCCTATTTTGATCAAGCCCGGTTGCCTAGCCGTACTACGGTAGGAATAACAGCATTGGCCGGATACGGCGATGTAGAGATCGATCTAATTGTTTATTGTGGTACCTGAGCCCAAGCGAAAGGTATCTAGTAGCGAGATCGGTGGCAGGTAAGGAACGTCGACAATTTCTGAGCAGCTATGCCACGATGCCGATTTTAATGGGTATAGTTGCTTGGAGATAGTGTTTGACGTTGCGGTGTCAGAGAAAGGGAAGGGGTATGAAATTTTCTGCCAGAGTGGTTATCGGCAAGCTAGGACGACGAGTCATGTCGGCAATTGGTCTTTCTCTGGTGATAGCCAGTCCCTTAGCGGCGGCTCCTAACCGTATTGATCAAACTGAGCGCTGTGATGTTTTGGTGGTCGGGGGTGGTTTAGCTGGAGTGGCTACAGCCTATGAGAGTTTGCACGCCGGGCGTACGGTGTGCTTAACAGAAATGACAGACTGGTTAGGTGGGCAGCTAACGTCCCAGGGGACTACGGCTCTCGATGAAGCCAGGCGACAGCGCCAGCTAGACTTTTATGCCGCAGGATACAAGCAGCTACGACAGCGTGTTTTGGAGCATTATGGTCGCCAAAATCCAGGAGACTGCTGGGTAAGCGCTGTGTGCTTTTTGCCTGCAGATGCCCATGAGATGTTGGTGGATATGCTAGATGAGGCCGCTCGGGCTGGAGATGGGCAGCTTAAGTGGTTTCCGTCTACGGTCGTCAAGGAATTGAATATCGAAGGGTCGATGATTGCGGGTGCCCTTGCAATCCAGCATAGCCCAGCTCCCGAAAGTCCACCCCTCAATAGCGAGCCTCTGTCAGCTGTCTTTGAAGATATCTACCGCTACGAAGATTCCGATCGCCTGAGCAAACACATTATCCGCTTTGAACCCAGCGGTCACGATGGCCCTGCCGACTGGTACGTTGTCGAAGCTACCGAAACAGGGGAAGTGATTGCCCTATCGGGGGTGCCCTATCGGTTGGGGCTAGACCCAAAATCTTATCTCAATCCGTCTTCGCCCACTTTGACCGGTGACTCCTACTGTACTCAGGGGTTTACCTACACTTTTGCCATGGAGCGAACAGAGTCACCCCAGCCCCAGCCAGAACCTGCCTACTACGAAACCTATGCGCCCTACTTTAGTTTTGAGCGTGAGCGCGACAATACCAACTACATTGATTTTGTTTTTACCTACCGACGTCTGTTCGCACCTGGCAAACGACCCGAGCGTCGTATCTTTGGGGTCAGTGACATTAAGCCCGGCGACATCTCGATGCAAAACTGGACCTGGGGCAATGACTATCGTCCCGGTACCGCTGTTGACAACCTAATTTATTCCCATGAACAACTAGAAGCTGCGGGGCAGCTAGAGCCTGGAGGCTGGCTAGGAGGGCTGCGAGTAGATACTCTGCGACGGGGAGAAGAAAACGCCTTTAGCTACTATTATTGGCTAGTGGCAGGACTGACCGATTCACAGCTAGGATACGGCATCAAAGATGTGGACCTGCGCCATCGATTTTTGAGCGGGTTTGATACCCCGATGAATACCGCCCACGGGCTCTCCAAGCATCCCTATATGCGTGAGGGACGTCGGATTATCGGGCGCCCTGCCTATGGACATCCTGAAGGCTTTATGGTCAATGAAATTGATATTTCTCGCGTTGACTACAGCGATGACTACTATCAAACTCAGCTGCCGGGCAACATGTACCTGTCGCTGCGACGCGCGCTAGCGGGACTAGAAACTACAGCAGCTATCAACAGCGGCCAGGCTGCGACTGAGATTCCTCGGCGAACGCGGTCTACGATTTTTCCAGATTCTGTTGGCATTGCCCAGTATGCCATCGACTTTCATCCCTGTATGGAGCAATCGCCCGCAGAACTGCCGGGAAATACTGAACGAGCTGGTGTCCGCAGAGCCCACGGTCAGAGCTATCCGGGGCAAATTCCTCTGCGGGCAATGATTCCTCAAGGTATCGATAACTTGTTAGTCGCTGGAAAGAGTATTGCCACTAGCACCATTGCTGCTGCGGCCTATCGCGTACATTCCTTTGAATGGTCTGCTGGGGTGGCTGCCGGTGCGACCATTGACTACGCCCTGGACAACCAGCTGCTGCCCCATACCCTGGTGGATGATCTACCGCGGTCAGAACCTGGCCTGTCGGAGCTTCAGCAGCGGATTCGGTCACGGGGCAACCCTACGGCATTTCCCAATACCTCTATCTTTAATTTGGATTGGGAAGATTGGCGAGTCTGGTAAGGCTGTAATTTTTGGAGTTCTGAGAGCTGCTGCGGTCAAAGAGACCCGCCGCGTGCTCCCAAAACTCAGAGCGCTAGGCAGCGTGGCTGCTGATAATTTGAGCTAGGTCAGGAACAGCGGCTTCGACATCGTTTTTAACAGACTTGCGAAGCTTTTTGTAGGTGGCACTGACAACACCGTTACTGCTGTTTTGAATGCGAGCATCGGTAACGCTAAGAATGCTGTCGGCGGTGCGATCGCGATGTTCGCTTAAAAACTTAACCGGGTCGCCAGCGGCGGTTCCTTCTTGCCATACAGGATCCAGTGCTTTACACGCATCGGGTAATAGTCGGCTAATTGCGCCTGGAATGTAGCCAGCGCCAACGCCTTTAATCACACCGTAGGCTGTTTTCATCGCCATACCAGACAGGCCGCCTTTGGCTGCTACCTGCTTATCGATGAGTTTGGCACAGTCAGCGGCAATACTAGCGCGCACCTCTTTGTCTTTAATTTTTTCGCTTAGTCCCATAAGACATCACCTATAAGATCAAAATAAACGGGTCCAATTCATAAAGAATTTTCAGTACTATCATTGTTCCAGTTCGATGTTCTGATTCAGATAACTTTGTGGGATCTTTAAGGCATTAAGCGAGCAGTAAGGAAAATAGACCACATAGAGCGATACCGTCTAAAACACCGGCTCCACCAATACTCAGCACGCCGGATGACAGACGCTCGATTTCTCTTAAGTGCAGCAGATCTGCTCCCATCAAGGTGCCCAAGATCCCACCCGCAAACGCCACGCTGGGAGCTGCGGCACCGCCTAGGAGCCAGCCACATAAGACCGCTGTTAGAGGCGCAACCATCGCATTCATACGAATACCAATGCCAGGGACAACCTGGGCTGACGTGTAGCTCACCCATGTGACGATAGCTACTGTGGCTAAAATCGCCATCCAATGCCCTTGGGTGAACTGATAGATCGCTAAAAGCACAGGAATCAAGCCGCCGCCCACATTAAGAGCCACAACCGTACGCTGATGCGGCCAGCTCATACCCACGGGGCGAAAGCTTTTCTGGTACAGAGGAATATTGATGGCGCTGCCGACGATCATTGCGATCAGTAAAACAATAGCCAGACCAGGAGCAAACCCTAGTTTAGCCACGGCGACTGTCACTATATCTAGAGTCAATCCTGTAATCACTAGCGGCAGCAGCAGAATGACGGCTAAGCATAGAATGACAGGAACAATGAGCATAGATATCGGACCTCAAATGACGGTTTGTCTATAAGTCTCTAACCTCTGAAACTGATGAGATAGCTACAGACACATTTCAAGTGTGGCGCGAATATTAGAACCCATGGGGTAGAAAATGCCGTACCCGTAGTGGATTAGCCGTTGCTTGATTGCCTATGAAGCCGACTCATATTGTCCTGTCGACCATATAGTACGCTGATAGACCTAGCTGTTTCGTTTTCGGTCATCGCCATGTCTGTTCGCGTTCGGATTGCTCCGAGTCCCACCGGTAACCTTCACATTGGTACAGCCAGAACGGCGGTCTTTAACTGGCTCTTTGCTCGTTCTCAAGGCGGGACGTTTATCCTGCGTGTAGAAGATACGGACTTAGAGCGGTCCAAGCCCGAGTATACGCAAAACATCATGGATGGTCTGCAGTGGCTGGGGATGAGATGGGATGAAGAGCCCGTATATCAAACTCAGCGTATGGGACTCTATCAGCCCAAGATTCAGGAATTGCTGGATAAAGGGCTGGCCTATCGTGCTTACGAAACCCCTGAAGAACTCAACGAGATGCGAGACCAACAAAAGGCGCGAAATGAAGCTCCTCGCTATAACAATCAGCATCGCGATCTCACTCCTGAGCAGAGGGCTGCCTTTGAAACTGAGGGACGCCAGCCTGTCATCCGCTTCAAAATTGATGACGATCGTGACATTACCTGGAACGATATGGTGCGCGGTCCGGTGCGCTGGAAAGGGAGAGACCTGGGCGGCGACATGGTGATCGCTCGGGCCTCATCTGGTACAGACATTGGCCAGCCTCTATATAACTTTGTTGTGGTTGTAGACGATGCCGATATGGGAATTACCCACGTGATTCGCGGGGAAGATCATGTCGGGAATACGCCCAAGCAGATTCTGCTGTATGAAGCGATGGGTATGCCCGTGCCTGAATTTGCCCACACCCCGCTCATTTTGAATGAGAAAGGGGCCAAGCTATCAAAGCGTGACGGTGTCACCTCGATTTCAGAGTTCCAAGCCATGGGCTTTACCGCTGAAGCGTTGGCTAACTATATGACGCTGCTAGGATGGTCTGCCCCTGAAGCCCAAGAGATTTTTACCTTAGAAGAGGCGGCTCAGCTATTTAACTTTGAACGGGTCAATAAGGCAGGCGCAAAATTTGATTGGGACAAGCTGGACTGGATCAACAGTCAGTATCTCCATGCCAAGTCTCCCGAAGAGCTCCTGCCGCTGATAGTGCCCTACCTTAAAGAAGCTGGCTATGGCTTTGACGCAGACTCGGATAGAGACTGGTTGCTTAAGCTTGCCGCCCTAGTAGGGCCAAGTTTGACTCGATTGAAAGATAGTGCCGAACAGAGCCGTTTTTTCTTTACACCGACGATGGACTTTGCCGATGCGGCTGTAGAACAGCTCAAAAAAGACGGAGTGGCCGATGCTATGCAGGCGGTGCTAGACGCGTTAGTAGCCCATGACGGCCTGCGTGAAACTAGCGATGCCAAAGGATTGATCAATCAGGTAAGCAAATCGCTGGGGGTGAAGAAGGGGTTGATTATGAGATCGCTGCGGGCCGCACTGATGGCGGATATGCAGGGGCCCGATCTGGTCGATTCTTGGCTGATTTTGCACCAGCGCGGGTTTGACCAAGAGCGTTTGAAACGTGCGATCGCAGTTGGCCGCTAGTGTATCAATCTGCAAAGGATTGCTCCTATCTGAGAAATTACGTTACATTTAGTAAACAATGTAGCTAATAGAACTGGATTGACCTAGGCGTAGTCGTCAGAACCTGACGCTATTTTAGTTCAAGTGTTCTACAAAGCTAGGATAAATAAAGGACATGCTTGGCTAGTTGCAGGCAGATAGGACAGTTAATTAAAACGAGGACACCGAGATATGAAGCTTTCTTGGAGAGTCATTCTACTTTGGACATTGCCAGCCCTCTTGATTGGGTTCTTCTTTTGGCAGGGTTCCATGGGAGGAGACCCCGCAAACATGAGTCGTAACACGGCTAGTACCCGGATGACCTACGGCCGGTTTTTAGATTATTTAGATTCTGGCCGGGTGACAGCGGTTGACCTCTATGAAGGTGGTCGCACAGCCATCATTGAAGCCGTCGATCCGCAGCTGGATAATCGCGTCATGCGCTGGCGTGTTGACCTGCCGGGAAGTGCTCCTGAGCTGGTTGAGCGTCTTCGTGATTCAGACATTAGCCTAGATTCTCATCCGCCCCGCAACGACGGTGCTGTCGTGGGTATTTTGGGTAACCTGCTGTTTCCCTTTCTATTGATTGCAGGTCTGTTTTTCCTATTTCGTCGCTCCAACGGTGGTGTTGGCGGTGGCCCCGGTCAGGCGATGAACTTTGGTAAGTCCAAAGCGCGCTTCATGATGGAAGCTAAAACCGGCATCATGTTTGATGATGTTGCTGGCATTGATGAGGCTAAGGAAGAGCTGCAGGAAGTTGTAACATTCCTGAAAAAGCCCGAACGATTTACAGCCGTAGGTGCGCGCATTCCTAAGGGTGTGCTGCTTGTCGGCCCTCCTGGAACCGGTAAAACGCTATTAGCAAAAGCCATTGCGGGTGAAGCTGGCGTGCCGTTCTTTAGCATCTCTGGTTCTGAATTTGTAGAGATGTTTGTGGGTGTGGGTGCGTCTCGTGTCCGCGACCTGTTTAAGAAAGCTAAGGAAAATGCGCCCTGTATCATCTTTATTGATGAGATTGACGCGGTCGGACGCTCTCGGGGTTCTGGTATCGGCGGTGGTAACGACGAGCGTGAGCAGACGCTTAACCAGATGCTGACTGAGATGGACGGTTTTGATGGCAATTGCGGCATCATTGTCATTGCAGCTACTAACCGGGTTGACGTTCTGGACTCGGCGCTGTTGCGTCCTGGCCGATTTGACCGTCAGGTATCGGTTGATCCGCCCGATGTTAAAGGCCGTGTTTCTGTCCTGGAAGTCCACGCCCGTAACAAGAAGCTGGCAGATGAGATTTCATTGGATGCGATCGCACGTCGTACTCCTGGCTTTACTGGTGCTGACCTCGCCAACCTGCTAAACGAAGCGGCGATTTTAACCGCGCGTCGTCGTAAGGAGGCCATTACCATGCGGGAAATTGATGATGCGGTAGACCGCGTCATTGCCGGTATGGAAGGCACTCCCCTGGTAGATGGCAAGAGCAAGCGTCTGATTGCGTACCACGAAGTTGGCCATGCGCTGATTGGTACTTTGGTCAAAGCCCATGATCCGGTGCAAAAGGTCACCCTGATTCCTCGGGGACAGGCTCAAGGTTTAACCTGGTTTACCCCTAGCGAAGACCAGATGCTAATTTCTCGCTCTCAGCTACTGGCTCGGATTACCGGTGCCCTAGGCGGTCGTGCGGCTGAGGATATCATCTTTGGTGACGCGGAAGTGACCACAGGTGCGGGCAACGACCTGCAACAGGTAACGTCCATGGCCCGTCAGATGGTGACTCGCTTTGGTATGTCTCCTGAGCTGGGTGCTCTGGCGCTAGAGAACCCTCAGGGTGAAGTATTCCTGGGCGGCAGCTGGGGTAATCGATCAGAATATTCTGAGACGGTCTCTCAGCGGATTGATGAGCAGGTACGTGCCATCGTTGAAAAATGCTACGACGACGCCAAGCGTCTGGTGCAAGACAATCGCTCTGCGGTAGACCGCGTGGTGGATATTCTCATCGAGAAAGAGACCCTAGACGGTGACGAGTTCCGTGAAATCATTGCGGAATACACAACCGTTCCTGAAAAGGAAAAATTTGTACCGGTTCTCTAGGCTGGAAAATTTGCCTGTGGCCGTCGGTCTGACTGCAACTAGTCTAATATAGCTTGCTAGTATAAAGGTGGTGAGGTTGCGTCAGCTGCCTCACCACTTTGTTATGGAGCCGCTCTGTAGAGTGCAAAATTTCAAGGAGCAGGCTGCTAGCGCACATTCCGCAGGTTAAGTTTGAAAATCAGGTAATTTAAGCGGTAACGTTTTTGCAGAGCCGGTTAGAGAAGATGCGTGTCGAGGATATTGATCACTTAGGCATCATTGCCGGGATTGTAGACCAAATCGGTCTCG
>JBHJIL010000005.1:0-80030 GCA_050043465.1 Leptolyngbyaceae cyanobacterium | reverse complement strand
TTCGAACAAACCGACGAAGCAGACAACCATCATAAATTGTGACGCTAACGTGTCTGAAATTGCTTGACCTTCGATACAACCAACTAAGCAGCCTACCACCACAAATTGCGCAGCTCACGAGTCTCAAATCGCTTGACCTTCGTGACAACCAACTAAGCAGCCTACCGTCACAAATTGGACAGCTCACGAGTCTGCAATCGCTTGACCTTCGTGACAACCAACTGAGTAGCCTACCATCAAAAGTTGTTCAGCTCACGAGTCTACAATCACTCGACCTGCACGGCAATTTTTCTTTGATAGATCCGCCCCCAGAAATCATCGAGGAAGGTACAGCAGGAATACTAAATTACTTGAGACAGCAACTAGAACAGGGAAGAGATTTTATCTATGAGGCCAAGTTTTTGATTGTGGGCGAAGGCGGAGCTGGCAAAACATCCCTAGCAAAAAAAATTAAAGACGAACGTTACGAATTAGATTCCAATGAGGTGTCTACGGATGGGATTGATGTTATTCGGTGGGAGTTTGATTTTCAAAAAGATAGGTCGTTTCACGTCAACATCTGGGATTTTGGTGGCCAGGAAATCTATCATGCAACTCACCAGTTTTTCCTCACAAAGCGGTCTCTCTATGCGCTCGTCGTCGATACACGAGAAAACAACACAGATTTGTATTACTGGCTTAATATTGTACGCCTGTGCAGCAAAGGCAGCCCTGTTTTCATTGTCAAGAACGAGAAACAAGACCGCACCTGTCGAATGAATGAGCGTCAATTGCGAGGTGAATTTCTTAGCTTAAAAGAAATTTTAGCAACAAATCTCAAAACTAATCGAGGCCTTGGTGACATCAGAGCCATGATCCAGCACTATATTTCCGCTCTGCCCCATGTCGGGCAGGCGCTGCCAAAAAAGTGGGTTGATGTTCGTAAAGTGCTTGAAAGGGATTCGCGCAACTACATCTCTTTCAGCGAGTATAAAAAAATTTGCGAAGCAAACGATGTTTGGCAGCAGAGAAATCAGTTACAGCTCAGTGATTATCTGCATGACTTAGGTGTTTGCTTGCACTTTCATGAAGATGACTTATTAAGAAAAGTCCTCATTCTCAAACCGGAATGGGGCACTACCGCGGTCTACAAAGCACTAGACAACAAGGAAGTTAAAACTAATCTAGGACGTTTTAGCCGTGCTCAACTCAACAGCATTTGGAGCGACAGCGAATACGTCGATATGCAAGGTGAATTACTTCAACTGATGGTAAATTTCAAGCTCTGTTACAAAATTCCTGGTACAAAGGATGAATATATTGCGCCTCAATTGCTTGATGTCGAACAGCCTGCTTACGCCTGGAATGAAAGTAACAGTCTCTTACTACGCTATCAATATGATTTTATGCCCAAAGGTATTCTTACTCGACTCATCGTAGAAATGCACAAGTTCATTGAGGCCCAAACCCTGGTTTGGAAAAGTGGGGTTGTATTAACGAACGGTGTCGCTAGGGCTGAAGTGATCGAGCGGTATCATAGTCGAGAGATTCATCTACGGATCAGTGGTTTAAGACCGAAGGAACTACTGTCTGTCGTTACTCACGAAATCGATCAAATTAATAATTCTTTTGATCGTATTCGGGTACAAAAACTCATTCCTTGTAAATGTTCTGTTTGCAATGGTAGCGCATATCCCCACTTTTATCATTTAGATAAGCTACATGAGCGCATTGACAATCGCAAAGAAACTATCGAATGTAGTAAACCTCCCTATGAAGATGTTTATGTGCAAGGACTCATTGATGAAACTAGTCAGTTATTGCTCAATACTCAAAACCTCCCCAGTAACCCCAGTAAGGAATATTCCACTGCTTTTGGTGTAAAGAGAAACAACACAATTCCTGAATTACAAAAAGAATCCTGGCCAGCTCAAACTGAACCTAATATGACAACTCCCAAAATATTTATCAGCTACGCCCATGAAGATGAGCCGTTCAAAAACAAGCTCGATAAGATGATGGCGGGCATGAAGCGGCGTGAGGTTATTGAAACTTGGCAGGATCGTCTGATTGAGCCTGGGGATGATTGGTATGAATCTATTCAAGTGGCTATGGATGATGCTGATATTGCTTTGCTGCTGATTAGTGACGATTTCATTGAATCTCGCTTTATCAACGAGACAGAAGTACCCAAGTTGCTTGAACGTCGTCAGGCAGAGGGAATGCGGGTTATCCCGATTATTGTGCGGCCCTGTCTGTGGACGAGTGAGCCGATTCTTAAGAAGCTGCAGGCTCTGCCTAAGGACGGTAATCCCGTGATTACTTTTGATAGGGATAATGGAGCACGCGATCAGGCGTGGACCGACATTGCTAAGGCGATCGAGAAGATTGCTAAGGGATCTACAGTTTAGTGACACACCTACAACCATAAGTTTCTGCCTATGGCTCAGTCCAGGATTAGTCAGCTATCCATATCAAACTGGATCGAATAGACGCTGCAGAACGATTTATATTTCTATACAATGGCTTTTTAATAGGCATTAGTGCCTAGTCACCTGGTGCATTTGTACGCAGGTCGCTAGAGCACATATAGAACTCATTTTTATAGCAGCAAGGGGTAAGCATGTATATCGTACAAATCGCCTCCGAATGCGCTCCGGTCATCAAAGCCGGAGGTTTAGGGGATGTCGTATATGGTCTTAGTCGTGAGCTAGAGCTACGCGGCCATACGGTAGAGCTAATTCTGCCCAAATACGATTGCATGCGATACGACCACATCTGGGGTCTACACGATGCCTACAAAGACCTCAAGGTGCCCTGGTATGGCTCTGAGGTCAAGTGCGATGTCCACTGCGGCTGGGTTCACGGTCGTCTGTGCTTTTTTATCGAACCCCACGACAAAGACAACTGGTTCCGCCGGGGTAAGTACTATGGCTGTGATGATGACCCCATGCGCTTTGCCTTCTTTAGTAAGGCTGCTCTAGAGTTTTTACAGCAGAGCAATAAGCACCCTGACGTCCTTCATTGTCACGACTGGCAGACAGGGCTACTGCCGGTGATGCTCTTTGAGATTTACAAGTACCACGGGATGGAGCACCAGCGAGTGTGCTATACCATCCATAACTTTAAGCACCAGGGGAATGCCGGTACGGATGTCCTTTGGGCCACCGGGCTAAATCGTGAGCCTTACTACTTTGATAAGGCACGGCTGCAGGATAACTTTAATCCCTTTTCCCTCAACTATATGAAGGGGGGCATCACCTACTCTAATGCCGTCACTACTGTGTCCCCTCACCATGCGTGGGAAGCGCATCACGGAGATTTTGGCTACGGACTAGGCCATACGCTCCACGTGAATCAGCAAAAATTTAAGGGTGTCCTCAACGGAATTGATTACAACCTGTGGAATCCCAAGGTTGATACCTACATCCCTGAGCAGTATACGCCTGCAACGCTAGAACGTAAGCTCTACAATAAGAAAGCATTGCGCGAACGGCTGATGCTGGGACATGACGATAGACCCCTAGTAGCGTTTATTGGCCGTCTAGATGAGCAAAAAGGAGTGCATCTAGTCCACCATGCGATGTATCGTGCGCTCAATCGCGGGGCTCAGTTTGTCTTGTTAGGGTCAGCCACCAGCGCCAGCATTAACGACCATTTTCAATACGAAAAGGCCCACCAGAATGACAATCCTAACTGTCATCTAGAACTCGGGTTTGATGAGGAACTGTCCCATCTGATCTACGCTGGCGCAGACATCATGGTGGTGCCTAGTAACTTTGAACCCTGTGGTCTCACCCAGCTGATTAGCTTTAAGTACGGCACTGTTCCTGTAGTGCGTGGCGTCGGTGGTTTGGTAGACACCGTTTTTGACATCGACTACGACGAGGGCAGACCGCCTGAGAAGCGTAATGGCTTTGTGTTCTATCAGTCGGATAACTACGCATTGGAAACGGCCCTAGACCGGGCGCTAGACCTTTGGTACACCGACCGTAAAGGCTTCCAGCGGTTACAACGTCAGGGCATGGCCTGTGACTACTCTTGGAATATTCCAGGTGAGCAGTACATCAAGATCTACGATTCTATTCGTCATCGTTAGCGGATCGCGATCCTAACCTCAAGAGCATGTCTGGGCACTCTGAAAGCGTCAATGCATTTTCTTAAGGGGTATCGCCATGTCCAGCGCAGGTCTCAATAAATGGACCGTCAGCGGTAATTTAGCCGCTGACGCTGCTGTTAAAACCGTTGCTTTACGCAGCGGTCATCAGACTCAAGTGGCAGACGCTACGATCTATGTTCGCGGTATTAAAGATCGAAATGGATCCTTCACTATCAAATTGAGTATCTGGGAAGGATCTGCCGCTTGGCGTAAATTACCGTTTTTGAAAAAGGGCTCACTGATTATTTGTACTGGCAGTGTGGAGCCCACCCCCTATGTATCTAAAGCCGATGGCACGCCCAAAGCGGGGCTAACCATGAATGTACTAGATATTGATTTAGATGTGGTGCGAGACCCCGATGGGGAAACCAGAGATAACAATTCAATAGCTAATAACAAAACACCTGTAGCCGTCTAATACGGGTAGTTTTGCGGAGAGATTCGGTAGCTTTTGTAGGCATAGTCTGGTAGCTTTTTATGCTTGAGAAAATGTTAAGACACAAGCTTCAAATTAAGTTCAAAGTATCTTTGCAAAACTGTTATCTGATGGGTCTAATTTGGGATGAATGTATTTAATAGATAAACGAACTATATTTAACCCACCCCTTATTGGCTACACCATATACAGAAACCGGCCGAACTGTTGTTGATAACAGTTCGGCCTCTAACCTTTAAATGGGATCTTGCTACGGCTGCAGCGTAAGACCAACGGTATGAATTTGATACGGTCGCGCAGGGCAAGATACAAGCGGTTCTTCTAAAAGGTTTAGAGAACTTGTGACCGTTAACCCTAGGGCGTTAGTAATAGGCGGAGTCGGGATATCAGAGACCACACCGTAGGCATCATAGTAGCGCGCCACAAAATCCTGATCGCTAGTTTCGCTGGGTTTAAGGGCCGCAAGGATACAGTTCTCTGATTCAAGCGTTAGAAAACTATGGCTGGCTGGCATCTCTTGCGGTAACGCCTCTGATTTGGAAACTTGTGCTGGCGCTTGAGGCGAAACAGCGAGTAATGGAATATTTAATGCCTGGGCACAGTGAGGAGTTTTGGCGGCTTGCCAGTTGCCCGGGTGGGGGTAAATGGCGTAGGTAAAGTGATGATGGCCGCGATCGCATCTCGGATCTGGCCACAGCGGAGCCTTTAGCAACGTCAGGCGCAGCTGCCCCGGCTGCGCGTCAAAACCATGCTTACAGTCTGTCAGAATACTCAGCCCATAGGTAGCATCACTTAAATCAGCCCACCGTAGAGCTGGCACTTCCCACTTAGCTTTTTCATGGTCGGTCATAGGCTGAGTCGGTCGCTCAATGGCACCAAACGGCACCTCGTAGGTAGCATAGGCCGCCTCGACGGTTATCGGAAAATTTACCTTCAGCACCACTTGAGTTTCGTGCCAGTCTACCCAGGTTTCCACTTTAAGCACAGGAGAACCTGCTTCTAAGCAATAATCTTGAACAACAATCGATTTATTCAACCGACGAGTCACCCGCAGCCGCTGACAGACAGCATGACGTGAAAGCCACTCAATCGACACCAGCGATGCCGGATGACAGGGGTTATCAGCATAGTCTGGAGCAATATTCCAGGCATCCCAGTACTGACCGCTGTCTTCAAAACACTGCAGCTGATTGGCCGCACTGCTAAAGATCTCTTGCTCAGTCGCTCGATGGATACAAGAGGTAATTTCGCCTGTATCTGCACAAATCGTAGCTCGCAGATGCTCGTTTTCTAAAACAAAACTGTCGTCTTTAACTGATGAATCAGAGACAGATTCTGGAGATTCTTTTAGGCCATATACTCGATAGCCCACCGCAGGCACATCCTCAGCAACAAAGCTCAGAATTTGTTTTGCTTGAGTATTCTCAAATGGAGAGACTCTTTTGTCTAAGACAGTTTCGACCGGCTGCTGCGTTGCTACATCCACCACCTGCCACTGACCGGCAGGTATTTCCACATTCACTATTTCGGTTCTAGCCCAGCTCTGGCTATTAAAGACTACGATAGGCTGAGCAACGTTGGCAGCTACGTAGCCAACTAAGCTATCTAAAGCGGCTGTCAGCGCAGCCTGCCCTAATTTTTGCACCATTGCCCAGTCACGATTGGCATCTTCAAATACCTCCGGAATCGATGAGCCCGGCAAAATATCATGGAACTGATTAAACAACAGCGTTTTCCATGCAGTTTCTAATGCTTCGTATGGATAGGACTGCCTGATGACTAGCTGTGCCACCGTGGACCAGACTTCTGCCTGATATAGCAAATCTTCTCCTCGTCGATTCTGTTGCTTCTGGTCGCTGTGGGCCGTGTAACAGCCACGATGAAGTTCTAGATATAGTTCATCGGTCCACCGGGGTAGGCTATTGACAACTTGATTATCTGAGAGCACATGGTCGAAAGGTCGAGCCGCAACTGATGTTTGAGGGTTTTCACTCTCTAGCACCGCTGATAGAAACTCTTGTGGGGTGGAAAATTTCACCTGGGGGAAAAACGGTGACTCTTGCCAGCGTCGGGCTTTGAGCAGCATATCGCGGGTAGGTCCGCCGCCGTGATCACCCACGCCGGGTAGCCAGCAGATATGGGAGATTGCTGTTTTCTCTTCCCACTGGGCCGCATAGTCAGCAATTTTTACCGGGTCAAAGTCGGTACCAATCGGAGGCAGCGTCCAGCCTAAAATCTCGCTGCCGTCTGGAGCCTGCCAACAAAACAGCTCATGGGGAAACTGAGTGGTGTCGTTCCAGCGCAACTTTTGAGTGGCAAAGACTTTTACACCTCCTAACTTGAGTAGCTGTGGCAGCTGTGAACAAAAGCCAAAGGTGTCAGGCAGCCAGGCAATGACGCTATGGTGACCAAATTTCTCTTTACAGTAGCGCTGTCCATAGAGAATTTGTCTGGCAATGGCTTCTCCACTAGCAATATTTAGCTCTGGCTCTACCCAAAGACCGGCATCAATGGACCATTTACCAGCTTTCACCTGCTGCTGGATTTGGCCAAAAAGCTCTGGGCGATGGTGTTCTAACCAGGCAAATAACGCGGGGCTTGAATGGGTGTAGGTGAGTTCAGGAAAGTCTTGCTGTAGCGAGAGAACTGATTGAAACGTACGCTCTGCCGCCTGCCAGGTATCGGCCACGGGCCACAGCCAGGCTAGATCTAAATGAGCATGACCGACGCAGTGCAGCTGCCGCTGCTTGATCCAGTCTCCATAGGGGTACAGACTTTGACGCAGACTAGCTAGGCGCTGATGTAGGTCACCACAGCTAGTCTGCCACTCTTGAGTAATGAGAGCATCAACTGTGTCTAACTCTTCAGGTTTCAGCGTTTTTAGATAGTACTGCAGAACGCTGAGTTCATCGGCCACAAAGCCGGGTTCGGGACTGACGGGATGGTTTAGGGCTTCGTAGACTAGCTGAGATCGCACCAACGCCCCCGCATCATGCTTAGGACTTTCCAACCGCAGCACCACCTCAAAAGACTGCCCCGGTATCACCGATTCACTTAAACAAAGCCGGGTAAAAAAGTCGAACAGATCCCCAGACTGCACCAGCGCCCCATCTACATACAGCTGAGCATCTTCTGCCCACCAGGCAATATCCAACCGCAGCGTGAGTCCCACTAGGGCATAGCCGTTGAGATGCTCGGGTACCGTAAAGCGTTGATAGAGCCATAGGGTGCGATCGCAAGGCCAAGCAATATGCTGTCGCTCATTGAGCAATTTCGGCTCCCAGCGATGGCCTTGAGTCATCGCCCGGTCCAACCCACCCGCTTCCGTCTCATACTGTCCGCGCCAGCCAGGCTGCACATCTTGCCGACTGTAGCCATGTAATTCTTGAATAAGGTTCGTTAGAAATGAAGTAGAGGCGTTCATGTATTCCGCTAAGATCGGGTTGGGTGCAATGCCAATACTCTAATATCCAGCGTCCTCAGCCGCGTGTCGTTCTATGCCGTCTCGCCCCTATCAAAGCAAAGTCCTTAGGTTTGTGCTGAGACAGTGGCAGCAGGGACTCACTCGACAAGACAGAGCCTGGCGGCAGCTACAGTCCACAGCAACATGGGGAACCCAGGTAGCAGTATTGCCCATCTACGCCATCCTCCGCTCGGTGGAACGCGCCCGCTTTACCCTAAGCAGCGGCAGCCAGCAGTCCCAATCGACCGACACCAGCATCACAGCCAAACGTCATATTACCGACCTAGACCACTCACTTACGGCCATCCTTAGTCACACCCAACAGCTGCTAGCCCCCAAACAGATGGAGCAGCTAGCAATCCGCCCTAAACCTGGTCGCAAAGCGCAGTCTTTTCTCTCCAGAGGTCTGCCCCAAATCGTCAAACGATTATCTGCGCGTCTATTTAAAGAACGTTCAACGGCTGTAGCCCACGGAACAGACCTAAAACAACATGGGCAGTTATCTCCACGGCGAGAACAGGGTATCACCACATCTAGGTCCGCCGGAATTGATCGCCAAGAAACGTCTGCACTACTGCAGCACGGCACCACGCTGGCATCGTCGCTCAAAAATCGACACCTGATACTCGTCAACGCCAAAAACGAAACGTTTGACATCCTTACTCCCGAGCAACAGATAGACCTAAAGCATTACATCGCCTGTATTATGAATGCGTACCAACGCTCGCGTACGTTAGCTCGCAGGCAGACTAAGCAACTATCAGTTAAGACCGTTTTAGCAATTAGTGCCGTTTTTGTGAGATCGCTGCCTGCAGAATTTAGCAAAGCCTGGCTACAGGTAGCGCCCAAAACAGAGCCGACACTACCGCCTGTCAATAGTCCGCAACCACGTTCACGCATTTTATACCCGAATTCTTCATCCGTTAGAACAGTCAAGGCTAGGCAGCTAACAGCGAGAGAATCGACTTATCAGCTACCTAGCCGATCTCCTGACGCATTTGAAGCCAGGGTAAACGACACAAGGTATCTAGAGCACCCTCTAGAGAAAATTCTCCGCTTGATCGATCGAGTTCTAACCTGGTGCGAAAATCGCTGGCAGCAGTGGCGTAGAGCATAGATTCCACAATCCCTTTACAGGGTAGGCTACATTCACAGGATAAGCTTTCAGAACTTCAGCTTTGTCCTTCATTACCTCACCTAAGTAGCTGACTCCCCAGCAATTTACAAATCCGTAAAATAGGCATTCTGAAACCATGCCTCAAGCTTTCTCGTTAATGAGCTCACTAACGGCGATGCTTGGCTCTCGCATGTGCTGGTAATCTGCAGCTGACATTTGGTTTATGTGTGCAGGACTTAAGCTTTTCATATCTGGAAAGGTATTCATTCATATAATAGCTTTACAGTATTATTAATTTTTAGATGGTGGTAGGGCGGACATAGGTATAGAGGCAAACAGAATAATGTGGAGTTTGGCTAAAAATCCGATGCTACAGGCATTACCCCCTAAACAGCTCAACTCCAATTTCACTTTCTCCAAAGTAACCAGTTGAATGTTTAGTTGATTTAAGACAGTAATATGAACCAGTCTCTTCCAAAAATATTTATCGGCTCTTCTTCCGAGGGGCTGGATGTAGCACAAACGATCCAAATAGCGTTAGATCCAATATGTGAATCTACTATTTGGACTCAAGGTGTTTTTGGTTTAGGCGATGGATATCTTGAATCACTTCTTAACGCTCTTGAAGATTTTGATTTTGCCATCTTAGTTCTTACTCCAGATGATTTAATCACTAGCCGAGATCAAACATCACATGCACCACGTGACAATATACTTTTTGAACTCGGTCTATTTATGGGCCGCATAGGACGGAACAGAACATTCATAGTACATGACCGAGAAAAGAGGCTAAAAATCCCCTCAGACTTAGCAGGAATTAATACGGCAAATTATCGTCTTCATGAGGATGGCAATCTTCAAGCCTCACTTGGTCCAGCAACAACAAAAATCAGTAATCAGATCAAGAGACTGGGCACTTTTTCGAATCTACAAAATAGTCAAATGATAGAACAGTACTCATGCCAAGCCGATTGGCAAATTTCTGAAAAACGTGCTAGGAAAATCGGGGTGGGTACGAAGGCAAAGGATGCATCAAATCTATTTTTTGTTCTATTGTGCGTAGCTGATTGCCATAAGAGCAGGATAGCCATAGCAGATTTAAAAGCAGAAAAATTTGCCCATGTTACTATCGAAGCTGCGTATGATCTTATGGGTGCATGGGACTTGTTGATAAAGTATCGCGTAGACTCAGATTCTATCGCTAGTGAATTTTACCAACAAGTTGTCAGAACGCTGATTGCGAAGCGAATGATGGAGGATGATGAAATTGATCCATTTGGCAAAAAAACACAAATAAATGTGTTAGGGCAATCTAAAACAATACGTTCGTTAATGGAGCCAATTCCCGACGAGATAATTAGCTACGTATTACTTCCTAGTAGTTCAGACTATGATAAGTTTCGGGCAAGTAGATCGTTTATTATAGTTGAAGCAAGAGGGAGTAAGGGAAGCGCTCAGAGGATGGTTTTCCTAAGAGAACTTGACAACTCAATTAATCAAGGATTAGGGAAAAATATTATTGAATCAGTCTGTGAAGGGGAAAATGAATTAATAATTGAGACTCTTTCAACATGTTCTCAGTCAAATTTAATTAAACATCTAAATCGTGAGATTGAGCCAATTTTAGCCATCCATAATCTTCAGAAATACACTTTATCTTGCTATTACAACGATGAAACGGGTCTATTAATTAATGCTCAAAGAACTCAAGAGGATTTGTCATGAATGGTTTTTTTAGAAATACAGATAGATTGATCTGCGGCTTACCCTTTTACACCTGGACCGATCAATGGGCTAAGACACTTAATCTACTCGGAAGAGAATTATCTGAGTTAGAAACAATAATAATAAATATCGACCCTGATGAACCTTATGGCCTTACATATAGCATCCCCAAAAAAAATAAGATCAGCAGAGAACTGAACAAAGCCGTTGATAATTTGGCTGAGATGCTTCTCAAAATATCCTCCCAGAGAGGGATCATCATGTTTGAAAATCTACTATCGGAGAAATTTACTTCAAAGTCTCTACACAGCTTATTTTCCTTATTATCAAAGCGAATCAATGATAAACAAGGGTTAACTAACTCAATATCACTTCATTCACCTATCAAATCAGAATCACATGACAGAGGCTTTCCTATTCATGCTGACCTCTTTAAGGCTAGAGCAATTCTGAATATCATCTCGCAAGTCGATCAGGTAGAGGGTGGCGATATAATCTTAATTTCTTTTGAGGAACTTTTAGATGCCATGCATGAAACCTCTTCTATGCCTACATCGGTTATAAATTTTGTCCAAAATATAGTCAGCAAGCGAACATCTTGTGACAGGTTTCATTCAATTTTTGATCTCATGCATGGAAACTATCCATGGGTAAGTCATCTTGAAGCAGCAATTGAGACAAGACAAATATGTATACCATCTTCATATGGAGTGGGTTATTTTATCGTAGATGGTCAGTGGCTCCATGGTAGAACGAAAATAAACGGACCAGTATTTGAAACTAGGCTGGAGCGACTGGTATTCGATACTGAAGATACGATATCTCTACAACCACTTTCACCTAATGTTGATATAGAGAGTAGTCAGCATCCAATATATGCGGACAACACTTTATTCTTCAAAGCTGAAAAGAGCTTTCTCAATAAGCACCTTTCTAAAAAATCGCTCGATCAGAGCAAAGCTAGCACAGTCAATTAGGTTGCATGATTTTATTTTCACTTTATGTGATCTATCGTTCAGTTATTTCTACTATAACTACAGGTAAAGAACTGCTCTCTATGACTGCTCGTGAAATGGAACCAACAAACAAGTCTTCTAAAGAGCGACGACCTCGCTTACCTATGACAATTTCTGCAGCACCATAGTCTTGGGCAACGCGCAGGATTTCTGTAGAGATAGCTCCAGATGTGATGATCAACTGGTGGCGGATGTCAGCTAAATGCTGCTTGGTCTGCTGTTTTAGTTTTTTCATGCTTTGAGGATCGTTCATCTGTTTCACATGTAAAACCACTACATGGCCATCACATCGCCGCGCCAGCTCAGCAGTCTTTGTGAGAACTCTCTCAGTCATGGGAGACGTGTCAACCGCCGCGAGTAGAACAATGCGACGATTTATAGAAACCTTGGTTGGGTCTATCTCACCACGTTTTAACAGCTTGGGCGCAAAGGTGGGGATTGCCCAAGCGCCCAAGGGTGCAGTGACCAGGATTGAGAGCGCAGCAAGAGCCAAAATAGTATCTCCTCCGCTAACGCCTTGGGCTAGGGGGATAGCTCCAATCGCTGCTTGAACCGTGGCTTTTGCAGAATTGCCTGAGAGCAAAAACAGGCGTTCCTTACTTGTCCAGTTGCTGCCCGCTGTGGCAAGATACCAGCCAAGGGAGCGTCCTACTAATGTGCCGATCGCTAAGAGCAGCAAACCGACTAAAAGAGTATCGCCCAAAACATGGAGCTGAATACTGGCTCCCAACAAAACAAATAGGATAATCTCGGCAATAATCCATAAACTGTTGAATCCTTCTCTCAGCCGTCTTGCTAAGGGAGCATCAAACTCAATGAGAAAGAATCCGATGGCCATGACGGCTAGATACCCAGAGAAAACAGGGATATGATCTGCAGCCACAACAAGTAATAATGCAACGCTGGCGGCAACGAGGGCATCCTGAACCGCATGCTGAGTCCAGTTTTGCTTTGTTAGAAGTACTACTAATAAACGAGCGGTGAGCCAGCCTAGCAGGACTCCTAAACTCACCTGTAGGATCACCTGCAGCGGTAGAAGTTGTACGGGGCTAAGGCTGAAGCTACCCACTGTAATGCCTGTGGCGGTTCCTTGGGTTAGGAAGGCTAACAGCAGACTAAAAACCAGTAGCAGCAGCACATCTGACAGAGCGCTGCCGGTCAAAATCGCGTCAGGGATACCTTTTTTGACGCCCCAGCCCAGACTCTTGAGCCGTAGCATGCCGGGTACGATGACTGCTGGGGATTCTGCCCCTAGGATGCAGCCGAGCAGGAGTCCGGTGGCTAAATCAAAATTGAAGAGCCAGACGGCCGCGATCGCAACGGCAATCGCTTCACAGGTGGCAGGCAAGAATCCAAGACGCAAGGCGACGGTACCTTGCTGGGCCAGCTTATCGCGATCTAGCCCCAGTCCCGCTTTCATCAGGATCACCATAACGGCAATGGTACGCAGCGAGTCGGCAGCCCCCAGCACGTCGGGACTGAGCACATTGGCTACTTGCGGACCGAGAAAGATGCCTGCCAGGATCATGCCAACCAGAGCTGGGACTCTAATACGTCGGGCCAGTTGTCCGGCAAAGAAGCCTATGAGCAAAATCCAGATAATACTTTCTAGCATTGAGGCGAATAGATGACGAGAAAACTTTTATTTAATCTATTGTTCTTCTAAGTCAACAAAGTCTCGAGCAGAGATGATGCTTACATAAGAGCCTGATAATCAATTATTTAATTGGGTAATATTACCTTGTCAAAATCCTTAGTTAAAAATAAGAGTTGAGAATTTTCTAAAATAGCTGCCTGTAGGTGACTGAGAACGGTACATTGAGTATGATGCTTTTCCTTCAGTTACACCCATGGTAGGCATAAACTTGTCACAAGAATATATTGACCTAGAGAATGCTGTAACTCAATATGAGACGGCATTAACTGTGGTGCTGACAAAAGTCGATAAGCCATCGCCAATACCATCTCAAGCAATATTAGATATGTTAATGGCCAGAGATGTTGTTGAGACTCTTCGCAAACAGCAGGCCAATCATCGCTCATCTCAACATACAGCTATATTCCTACGATTAGTTGAGCTAGATCAGGAATTACGCAAACAAGCTGGTACTTTGGCAAAAAAAGCAGATTTTGCAAGCTATCAGCAGAGCATTAAGCCTGATCAAAACTCATGGTGGTGGTTCTTAGAATCTACTCCTGAAAAGTCGAAATTGCACAAGCATGATCGATTTGACTGGATATGGAATGGCATTACTGTTGTTTTTTTAGTCGGCGCTACCAGTTTTGCCACAACAACTGCTAAGGCGTTTTCTACCCAAGGGTTCGATTTAATAGGCTTAGCTAGCAGCTTTACCCAGGGGGCAGGGCTAGCTCTTCTAGCGGGAGGAACATTCACTGACAGAGGTAGAAAGGTATTCAAATCTGCCTTGGATAGTGTCTCTATTCCTAGCCATTATCACGCTGAAGTGACATGCTTATTTTCGGCTACGTTATTTTTAACGTCAGGGGTAATTCATCATCGACTCACGTGGTTTGGAGAACAATACTATCTGGCAGGCAAAGAACATCGACAAAAAGGAAACAATTTGCGAGCCTTCGAATCATTTCAGAGGGCTTTAAATTTTCAACCTGAGCACATATACGCTTATTCTGGCCTAGGCAATGTATCGGAAAGAATGGGGCAATTAGACGAAGCTGCAACTTACTATGAACAAGGAATTGCATTATCTCGTGTATCGTCGTCTTTTTCCGCTCTGGGCTTGGGGCGAATCACCTTACTGCGCGAGCTAACAGACAATGGCTGGACTTCTCAATTATCAAGTTCAAAAATCCGAGAAATAGATTTCTTGCTAGAGCTTGCCTCGTATTTCAATACAACTTCTGATGGACCTGGTCTAGGGACCTACAGCAGATATATGGATGTTGTGATTGAGAAACATACCCATCTTGGATTACTGGAATTAACTAAACTGGATCTTAAAAGTCTTCCATATGGGCAACATCTAGACCCAGATGATTCAGTCATTAAAGAGGATACAATTAGCATTGAAGCTGGCTTAAAAGTGGCACTAGACTACTTTGAGAAGGCTCAGTCAGTTGAGCTGCTCATGATTATCTTTATTTCCCATACCTACGACTATCACAATGATACCGATATGATTAATCTGCTGAAAAAACTAAATCAGCGATTGGAAGTAGAAAACCTAGATACAGAAGCCGTGTCTGAGCGTGTTCGTTCTATCAGTGAACTATCTCAATTGGATGAGCAGAGCTTAAAGGAATTGAAGAGTCTATTAATGAACACCTCTTCTATGCTGGAAAGCCGAGACAGTATTGAGATCTTTGAAGACTTTATTGATGAACATCTATCCTCTACAGAAGCTTCAATCATGGAAAATCGTCAAAGCATAGATGATTTTAGAAATGACTTATCTGTTGAACTTACCTTTGATGTAGGTAAACCAAGATGTTACTTTGAGATTACAAAATTCATTGAATTCTCAGCTTTTGAGCGTTTAGCAGAATCTTTAGATGAAAATCTGCTGCAGCTTGCTCAGATCTTGAACGAACAGAAACAAGCTGTCAACAGCGCTTGTGGTATTGCTCCAGAAACTAGATTTGCAACTGTCGATTTGAGAACACTGAGCATCTATGACAGGATTCTTATGGATAAACTATTAATGCTTCCCAAGGAATTTTTGCCAGAACCAGTTTATCCTGACTAATGTAAGAAGGTTTTGACATGTCAATTATTCTAACCCTTGAAAATACAGTTCAAAACTGTCAAATGCATTCCATGTAGAGAGTAAACAGAAGAGTCGCAAGATGAAATACGGTATTAGAATCGCTATGAAAAAGCCTGTCTAATTTTTCGTACAAGCTGGCAGATATGACTATTAGGCTTGCGTGAACATCCTCGGCCTTTGTTATTGTAAGTTGACCATTGCTTGCCTAATAATTTTCCTCTTGACTCTGAATCAGAGTACATATGCTCATCTTTAGTGTTGTGTATAGTTCTGGTAGAAGACCGGCGAGGGGGAGTCATACTAATGGAGCGGTTGTTTGATTCACAAAGATCAACTTCAAACTCTTCGGCAGGAGGTAATTTGCTACGTGAGTTAGGATCAATAAATACAGCACGAAGGTCATAAATACAGGCCAATGTATTTCTTGATAAAGAGAGTGGAGCATTCTTATTAGCTAGGAGCACATTGCTCCCTAGCTGATCATATCCCCAATTATCAGAAAATGTAGGGGTAGCATAGAACTCCCATAGGATGAGGTCATTTGTTGGATTTTTCACGTTCAAGCTCAGATTGGTAAATTGACGTGATTCACCAAAAGTAATAGTGTTTTGTGCACATAAATCAACGATTTTTGTCTCTTGTCGCTTCTGTCTATTAGCGCCTTCAAAAGTAGCGATAATTTCGTACTCTTGGATATTGTCACAGCTTGCCGATGTAATACCTGTAGTAATCCAAAATTCTTGCTGTGGGGGAAGTAGTTCATTGCCGAACAAAGATTCTTCATAGCTACCACTCCTAACCGTAGAGCTAGCCCCACCGCTACTGCTTGTTTGGGTACTACTACTACTACTACTACTACTGCTGCTGCTGCTGCTGCTTGTTTGGGTACTACTACTACTGCTACTGCTGCTACTTCTTGTTTGGGTACTACTACTGCTACTGCTGCTACTGCTGATGGTTTGACTACCGCTACTGTTTAAGTCTTCACAGAAAAAGCTTGCTATGTCGTCAGAAAAAAAGCTATATGATTCTAAACATCGCTCATAGCTTCTGTTCAATTCTAGGGCAGGATTACCCTCTTCAATAAAGAACTCTCCCTTTATAGTCAGCCCTATTAAATCGTCATTTGTTCCGTTAAAGACTAAAAAGTCTTGAGTCTCGTTTGCTGCATTAAGGAATGTGTAAGTGCCTCCGTCTAATGCACAAACGTCAACTGCATAATCCACTAATTCGAAGTTATTACCAAAGACACCTAGAAAATCATAGTAACAATTTTGTCTGTTCCTATTGTTACTGTTTAATTGAAAACGACCAGAGTTTCCTGGTTGAATATTCTGGTTGAGCCGGTTGCCTCCAAAGCTTGTAGAGGTTGAGGGAGTTACATAAAACTCGGTTAGGGAGTTGGGAGTTTGGTTTTCAAGTTCCCAACTCCAGCCATATGCTGATTGACTACCTAGTATCAGGGTAATAACAGAACCAAACGTAGCAAATACCAACCGATTTTGACTCATAGGTGGATGTTTCTTTGAGAGAGCGTAGATATTCTCAGATTATTATGGAAATATTGCAGCTAAACAGAGCTAACGAAGTATTTATATCAGGATAGTCCTCGTGAGGCAAGAATCCCCATAAGATTCTTGCCTCACAAGGGCATAAAACTTTGTAGTTAGCCAGAGATCGAGATTTTGAACATCTCTGGATTGAACTCGCATCGTCAATAGGTTACGAAACAAGAATTCGGGTGATACAAAAGTTTATTATGTAGCACAGATATTTATAAGTGATAGCGACCGCCAGCCATCATCAGATCTACGAGGCCATCGACCATGCGATCGCACTCCAACGGCATAATTTCTTTCCCATTCATAATCTCCTGCACGATCAAGTAGTGAACCATCGCTCCCGAAAACACCCGAGCTGCAATCTCTGGATCGGAGAATTCCAGCTGAGGATGGTTAGCCAGATAGGCCGTCAGCCGTTCTAGCATGGGTTTGGTCAACACCCGCACAAAGGTTTGAGCCAGCTGGGGAAACTTCTCAGACTCGCCAATAATCAACCGCATCAGCGTCAAGAATGGCTTATTGTTCGCCGCTTCACTAAGGAAAGAGGTGGCCATGGCCCGCAACAATGCCTCCGGGGATGTGGGCGTCTCGGCCCCTGTAGGTAGGCCCAATGCCATGTGATTGCTTTTGTGCATCAGCTGTTGCACTAATGCAACGAATAATCCTTCTTTGTCTTGAAAGTAGCTGTAGAGCGTTGGTTTCGATACCCCGGCGGCCTTGGCAATGCGGGCCATACTCGCCGCTGCAAATCCCTGGCTGGTAAATATTTCAAAAGCCCCTGCCAAGATGGCATTGGCTTTATCAACTTTGGGATCTGAATCTGCAGGCGGGACAGTGGGGTTCACTCAAACAGCTCCGGGGATAGCATCTCATTCTACTAAATCGCGAAATTCGAGTTGACTTTACTAAACGGTTTAGTAAAATAAAAGATATAGCGAGCGGCAAAACCTCTATGAATCTAACGGTGTTACGTCATCAAGCTACGGCTAGGCGCTGGTGGGTGGTTGTCGGAGTGGTAGTTATAGGTGTTATGGGTGTGGCCGTATGGCGCAGTATCCAGATAGCCGAGCGCTCCGAAGATCCGGTGGCTGTCTTGCCAGAAATTACTACTGTGACTGCCCTGGGTCGCCTAGAGCCAAAAGGAGAGATTATCCAGCTGACGGCTCCCACATCTGCGCAAGAAAGTCGAATTCAGGAGCTTTTGGTGGCGGAGGGAGATGTGGTGGAGCAGGGGCAGGTGATTGCAATTTTAGATAATCGCGATCTCATGCAGGCGGCGCTGCAGAAGGCTGAGCAGCAGGTAGAGATTGTGCGGGCTCAGCTGGCCCAGGTCAAGGCCGGTGCTCAAACTGGCGATCTGCAGGCCCAGCGAGCCGAGATTGCGCGGCTTGAAGCGGATCAGGCTGGCAATATAAGCACCCAGCGAGCCACCATCGCTCGATTAGAGGCTGAGGTGCAAAATGCTCAGATCGAGGCTCAGCGGTATGAATCGCTATATCAGCAGGGGGCCGTATCTGAATCTGAGCGTGATGCCAAACAGCTGACTTACACCACGACTCAGCGGCAGTTGCAAGAAGCCCAGGCATCTCTCAGTCGAATTGAGTCGGCCGGACAAGAGCAAATTATCCAGGCACGCGCCAGATTGGATAGCTTAGCCGAGGTGCGCCCGGTAGATGTGACGACAGCCGAGGCAGAGGTGCAATCTGCGATCGCAACCGTGGCCGAAGCCAAAGCTAATCTGGATAAAACCTATGTCCGAGCGCCTTCATCTGGCCAGCTGCTCAAAATTCATACCCGCTCTGGTGAGACCATCGGCAGTGAAGGGATTGCCATTCTTGGTCAAACTCAGCAAATGCTCGTGGTGGCCGATGTTTATCAAGACGATATTGCCAAGGTGAACATTGGTCAGCCAGTGGAGATAACAACGCCTGTCATTGATGAGACTTTGCAGGGAACGGTGCAGCGTATTGGCCTGCAGGTGGAGGCGCAGGAGGTAATCAATGAAGACCCGGCAGCCAACATTGATGCCAAGGTAATCGAGGTGCATATTCAGCTTGATGATGCGGCTAGCGAGACGGTGGCCGCGCTGACAAATTTGCAGGTGACGACAACAATTCAAATTCAATAATTTGGCTATTGCCGACGTCTGGTAGGGACGTTCCATGGAACGTCCCTACCGATGAATTCCCAATTGCGTAAATATTATGAATCCTCTTAAAATTGTCAAATCTCTCCAAGAACGAACGGCGTTGGGATTGTTGCAGCTAAAGCATGATCCTGTCAGGCTGCTGACTGCGATCGCAGGGATTACCTTTGCTGATGTGCTGATCTTTATGCAGCTGGGGTTCTCCGATGCACTGTATAAGACCAATACCCAGTATCCTCGGACGCTCCAAGCAGACATTGTTTTGATTAGTACCCAGGCTAAAAACTTTGGCCAGCTGCGCACCTTTCCACGCCGACGGCTATACCAGGCTCAGGATGTGCCAGGGGTGAGTGACTCTGAGGCTCTCTATATCGGTTCTGTTCAATGGCGAAACCCTCAGACCCGTAAAAAGACATCCATGATGATTGTGGGGCAAAACCCCAATCGGCCTGCGTTTGATCTGCCTGAAGTTAATGAAAAACTAGAGAAAACCCACATGCCCTATCATGTGTTGTTTGATCAGGCCTCGCGGGGTGATTATCAAGAGATGATTGCCAAGGTAGAAGCAGGACAGCGTGCCACAACCGAGATAGGTGTGAATACGGTCAATGTCTCTGGTCTATTTACGGTTGGCGCTTCGTTTTCTGATGACGGTGCCTTAATTACCAGCGATCAAAACTTCTTACGATTCTTTCCAAAACGTCAGCCGGGGGCAGTCAGTCTGGGATTAGTGAATGTAGAGTCAGGGTATGACATTGAGCAGGTGAGAGAACAGCTGGTTACGCGGTTGTCCGACGATGTATTGGTGCTCACCCATGAAGACTATATCGAGTTTGAGCTGGCGGAGATTCAATCCAACTCTCCCATTGGCTTTGTGTTTGGCTTGGGAACGGCCATGGGCTTTGTCGTTGGCGTGGTAATTGTCTATCAGGTACTCTCCACTGATGTGAACAGCCACCTGGCGGAGTATGCCACCTTTAAGGCGATGGGGTATCGCAACAGTTATCTCTTGGGTGTTGTGTTTGAAGAAGCCTTGATTCTCTCATTTTTAGGATTCTTTCCTAGCTTGGCCATTGCCTTGGGAGCCTATCAGCTAACGGCAGCGGCAACAGCATTACCCATTGCAATGCCACTGAGTCGAACATTCGTCGTATTTTTGCTGACGCTGGTGATGTGTACGATGTCGGGTGCGATCGCAACTCGCCGTCTCCAAGCCGCTGACCCTGCTGATATTTTCTAGTCTTTGCAGACACCTACTATGACAACTACAACCGCCATTGCCGTCCATAAACTGGACCACTATTTTGGCTCTGGAAAACTGCGTAAACAGGCTCTGTTCGATATCAATCTAGACATCGCAGCCGGGGAGATTGTGATTATGACCGGTCCCTCTGGCTCTGGTAAAACAACGCTGCTGACTCTCATCGGCGGTCTACGTTCAGCCCAAACCGGCAGTTTGAACGTGGTGGGCCATGAGCTATGTCAGGCAAATGAAGCTGCTTTGGTTAAAGCCCGCCGCAACAACGGTTATATTTTTCAGGCCCACAATCTCCACGGTAGCCTCACGGCTTTAGAGAACGTGCAAATGGGTCTAGAAGTGCAGGGGACATTTACTAAGCACGACCGGCATCGTCGAGCAACAGACATGCTCAAGCATGTGGGTCTTGAAGAGAGAGTTAATTACTATCCGGCGGATCTATCGGGTGGTCAGAAACAGAGAGTTGCCATTGCCCGCGCCTTGGTCAGCCATCCTAAGATTGTCCTGGCCGACGAACCCACCGCTGCATTGGATAAAAAATCAGGCCGCGATGTCGTGGATATCATGTATCGACTAGCCAAAGAACAAGGCTGCACTATTCTCCTCGTCACCCACGACAATCGCATTTTAGACATCGCCGACCGCATCATCTACATGGAAGACGGTCGTCTATCCAAACAACCAGAAGATTAGATGACATGGACTAGCTTTCTAAGAATCGTATCCCAGCGTTATTAAAACGACTTCTTCTAGTTCGCTAATTGTCCTATTGCTTAAACGTCCTAATCTCCGAATTAGGCGACTTTTATCTATTGCCCGGAGTTGAAAGCATAAGGCAACAGAGTCTTTAGCTAAGCCACCGTCACCTTGCTTTATGAGTACACAAACGGGGAGAGATGCACGGCGTAGATTGGTTGTAAGTGGGATAGCGATAGTTGTTGTAGAAAAACGAGAAACAATATCATCTTGAAAAACGATGATAGGGCGGATGCCTGCTTGTTCAGAACCTTGGGTTGGATTAAGGCTAGCCAACCAGACTTCGCCGCGATTGAGCTCCATGCTCATCTCTCATCTTCCTGACAGAGCATCGCAGCATAATCATCCATACCTGCTTCAGCTAATGCTCGATCCTCTTCCGCAAATTCAGTGGCTAGTGGAGCCAATTGCTCAGGAGCAAGTAAGAGACGACGACGTTTCGACTGAAACTTTAAGAATGCAATGAAGTCAACGACCTGCTGTAGCTGGTCGGTCGTGAGTTCGTCAAGATCCTGCTTAATTGTCTCAGTACTGATTAGCATAATAGTTTATTGGCTAGAAGAAATGCATTAAAGCGCATTTTGCTTTTCATATAGTAGCTCAGACGGAAAGTCAGCCTGATGCTTTATTCCTGGTGTTGCCTTAAATACGGTAAGGCTGACTGTTCTTTAGTTTACCAACTCAAGCTGTTCTAAAAAATGGCTGATATCCTGTGAAATTAGTTTGGCGGCTTGCAAAGCGATGTCTACATTAGGTTCTAGCTGTCTTAGCTGAATATCTGTGCCATAGGCATGACGAAACATATGCCTGAAGCTTCGCAGTTGATTCAACAGATCGAACGTTTCTTCAGACAAGAACGCTGGTCGTATTCCCTCTACTGGCTGGCTGAGTCTCAGGAGCAAAACGCGATGCCATTCTCCGGTTGTGCCAATCTGATTTTCAAAGGCACTGGCGATCAGCTTTAGCAAATCTTCGATGGAGCAACACAGGTTGTGAATCTGATAGGCTACGCTGTCCAGCTGTGCTGGGGTTTCCAGACCGTCATTTATCCTTGCTTGCAACCGGTCGCTGACTTTTTGGATCAGTCGCCACTGGCCATTGATTTCTGCGGTGAGTCCGGCGAGTCGTTCACGCTCCATGGTGTTCCTAGGAGACGAATCTTGTCAGAAAAGTGACATTGGTCTAAGGGTACTATATCCACATCCCGGTTCACGTGCAGCGACAGATAACCCATCAAACCGCAAATATTCCCTGTCTCCCAGGTATCAACGGCAATATCAATATCCGATGTCCGAGTAAAACGTCCTGACTGGGTAACTGAGCCAAAGATATAGCCATGGGTGATGCCGTATGTGCCCCCGTTGCGATATAACCACTCCAGCGCTAGTTGGAGCAGCTTTACTCGATCCGCTTCGTTCTGTTTTTTCTCTCTAGCGAGTCGAGCATCTAGCAATGGTGTGGGAAATGTCATACGCAAACCTGGATGGCTTATTTTCTATGGTAGCTCAAGTGGTAGGCAAGACTGTTGCTCGGTTACTGGTGGTCAACCCCAAGAGTGGCTGGCATTTACGGGCAAGTTTTATAACGCCCAAGTCGGCTAAAACATAGCAGGCAAATGCACCTACCGGTGGATTTGTAGCATGCAGCCATTGGAGACCAAACGGATGGGGCGTCCAGGCCCAGCAGCCCCAGTGGGTGCCCACTAGCTCAACAAAGAGCACCAGCAAACCCATAATAAAATAGAGGCTTTGATAGCCTTTACGTCGAAGAACCCATAGAAAGACCAGTCCAAAAATCGCGCTGAGAGAATCGTGCAATAGTAAGATTGCACCGCTAAAAAGAAGACAGAAAATCGTGATGAATGCAGGCTTTAGCTGTTGCTCACGCTGGCGAATACAGGAGAGTTCGGCGACGAGTAACCCCATGCTAAACAAAACCCCATGGCCAAAGGGAACATACAGCGGCACCATCTCCAAACGATAGATGTAAAGACCAAATAAAAGACTAAAAATACATTCCCCAAGGGCGGCAAAGGGAACAAAAATGAGCGCCATTAGCCGCTGCTCTGGGCTCAGACCAAACAGCAATAGTAGAAAATAGCTAATGATGAACACATCGGCAAAGGGCTGGCCGTCAATCCCATAGGTGGTAACTAACTGTTGGGAGTCGATGGCTAGCACCAGGGCAGTGAGTGGAAGAAAACTAATGAGAATAAACCGTCTGACCCAATTTGATGGCTCAAACGTCAGGATTTTATTAAGTAAATTCATATAATCGAGTTCAGTTGCTCTCGCCATCAGCTTGCCCGCAAATCATGTCCGTAGGTAAGTTTTTTAGGTAAAGTTTTTAAGACAGCATTATGCCCGATCTTGTTCAAGCTGGATCGGCTCTGCAGGAATAAGATGCTGATACCGTCAGACAATCAGGCAATATAAGAGTGCGGTCATGCCCAGGGTGAGCCCGTGGAGAGGCAAGACTTTTTGCCAAGGCTGGCGGGCAATGCGCTGGGTTAGCAGCACACTGAGAAATGCCCCCACGATCAAACAGACTCCTTGAAGAAAGGCAATCACCGCCGGATGGGCCACAATCACTGGCCCCGTACTGGCCAGACCAAAACTGGCTAGGGAGACAGGAATAATGCGACCGGCTTCGGTTAGCCCCATGGTGAGATAGTGGGCCAGGCTGCTCAATAGCACAATGGGCAGCCAGCCATAGGCAACCTGGGTGAGGGACCGGGCTTTGAGCCGAGGGTAGATTAGCCGGGTGAGCTGGTGGACGGCCCAGGCTATGGGCAATGGAGCAAATAGTAGAATGGTGGTTGCGATCGCATGCCCCCCAAGTCCCTCTGCTCTCTCTGAAATCCCCAACAAATCTGCTACTTCCGGTAGTCGATGCACCAGTACCGCTCCCCACAGTAACAATAGCAGCGCCACTTCATGATTGACGGGCGTGTGGGTCGTCCATAGCTCAATCCCTGGCGGACGCAGATTAAACTCCACCGAGCGATGGGGGCACGCCTTGAGGCAGGTCATACATAGCACACAGTTACGATTGTCTACCAGCTGGGCTGGATGAGAATAGACCGGACAGCCCTCGGTCTCTTGACCTTCTCCTTTAGCAGGGCCTCCTTTATAACATTGGTAGGTGCTACAGCTAGCGGAGCACACCCCCCGCTGCCCTCGCAGTTCGGTTATAGAGAGCTTGGCAAACAGTCCGTTCATCCCACCAATAGGGCACAGATAGCGACACCAAAACCGTCGCTCAAAGAGCGCCGAGCAAATCATCGCGCCAGCGGTAATAATTAACAACAGCCAGGCCGAGAGATAGGCCGTATTTTCTAGATTCCACAATTCTTCCCACAGCAAAATTGCAGCAAAGCCCCCATATAAGATCCAGCCACCCCAGCGCTCGGCCCACTGTCTAGGCCACTCTCCTAGCTGTCTAGGCCATAGCCACAGAGATAGCTTTTGGGTAATCTCGCCATAGATCATAAACGGACACACTGCACACCACAGCCGCCCTACAAAGGGAAACAACAACAGAATCAACGGCCACCACCAGGCCCAAAAGAAATTGAGGGCAATGTTGGCATCGCGGGTTTGCGGACCTAAAAACAGCAACGCCACTACCAGAACATAGAACCAGCTGGTAAAGCCAAAATTAATTCGGTCTGGCCACCAGGGGCTACGCAAGAACTGTCGCAGCTTTGGATAAGCATTAAGCAGGTTTAAGCGAAACCGGCTTTCTTGTTCACTGGCCGACCAGAAAACTTCTTCATTTAATCGGGTCGCACAGTCTGATTGTTGAATTGCCCTTTGAACGAGATTATCAAGCTCACGCAAATTACCTGGAAAATCATAGGTCTGTAGATGCCGTAGCGCTTCTGGGGTGAGGCTGGGTTTATTAAGCCCCCGTTTACGACAATACAGCTGAATATAATAATTAATCTGAGGCTCTAAATCAGCTCTACGCACTCGCAGCGGCGGGGTTTTGATCGTCTGTCTGGCCAGATTAGCAAAAGGAGTCAGAGTCTTTTCTGAGATCATCATGATCCAGGCGGCACTATTTTTGATGGCAGCTGGAGCGTGCCCTGGCTGAGTAACGGGCTGATACTGTCCCGTTTTTATTAGCCTGAGAATGGCTGGGCGCAGTTCAGGGTCAAGGTCTTGAATATTATTGAGCAGCAGCGTACCTCGATCTAGCCAGTCCAGCAAACCGAGACGGCTTTCGCCACGACCAAACAGGTCAACACCGCGCAGTGTTTCACAGTCAACTTTGATCATGGGCTCTTTTTTAGCCGCTGAGCCAAAATGAATCAATGCCGCCAGATTGTCTTTTTCTAAGCCGGGTTCACCAAAAATGAGTACGGGGTCTCGCTGATCGTTTTCATCAGGGACAACGCTGGAGGCATCCCGGACAGACTGCCGGAGGCGCTGGGCATAGCGGCTGGCTCCGACAACACCCCGACTGACCCTGGGAACCAAATAGGGGCGCAGTTCCTGCTGCCGCTCTTGTTCGTACAGCAGCTGCGCTGAGAGCTGGTCAACCTCTTCGGCCAATAGTTCTGAAAGGTCTTGGGTCAGGCTGGGATACTCGTCAGCAATGTGTCTAAGCCGGTCGGCAGACAGCTGCCATAGCTGGCAATCATCCAGAGTGATCACTGTGTAGTCTGTGGGCTGATTGAGTAAAATCTCTTGGAGATGTAAAACAACGCCCGGCATTAGATCCACCGTTTGGGCCATGGAGGTGCGCTGGGTGCGGTAGCGCTCCAATCGTCCTGATTTGAGGATGTACAGAGTATCTGGCTGGGTGTCTTCTAAAATTAAACGGCGGTTGGCTGCAAATACGACCGGGGTGAGATCGGCTGCGATCGCAACCACCACATCCTCAGATAGCAGCCTTAGGCACGTCGTTTCCTGTAGCCACGCGACTCGCTCTGCTACTGAGGGCATCTCTGCTGAGTTTTTCACCATGGGTCTGCATCCTGACTAGTCGGACGGTGGAGCTGATGACACGATCACCCGCCACACTACAAATACCAAAAAGCTGAGATACGTGATGGTGAATACCCAGTTCTGCCAGCTATCGCCCGCCTGAATAAAGTCAATATCTCTCATAGATCAGCGTTTATATGAGGGTGTCTGCCGGTTAAAGTAGGGATCATGTAACCAGCTTAGTTGAGATGAAGTCACACCCTACAAGATCGGCGGACTGGCTGCCCTGACCCGGCATCCTCCTGAAGCGTTGTGCATGGTTACTGAGGATTTGTTAAGTAACCCTCACAAAGTTTCGATAAACCGTACGGTACGGCACTAACAGCGCCTGAAGTAATCGCTAGGATTAAGTCAGCTTAGGAAGCTATCTATGATTAACAAGGGCCTAACAACTGAAAACACCCCAGATAGCTGGCTGCAAAAACCGCTAAAAAAGCTGAGTCGTCGCACCCTGCAAACGTCTCATCCCCATTGGAGCGACAGTGAGTTAAACCAGGCAATTTTGATGCTAGATCTCAGACAGGACAATCCCTGTGGCGATTTGGGTCTTATCCTGACATAGGCATGATTATGCCCTACAAACCAAGCCGGTTTATACAGTTGCCACACGTCAGATTTCTCAGATTTTATCCCTAGGGCATGGCACGGCCAAAATTTTTATATCAAGCCTTCCTCACAAGTCGTCTAGACAACGATAACCACCCAAATTTCTGTGTTAATCTGGCCCTGGAAGAGCAGTCCATTTTCGCTAGAAAGCTTGCCTAGACGTGTCTAGACTCAGTTATCTTCGAAATTGCTCTCACCAGAGTTTTATTTCAACTGTTTGGAGAAGGTCCATGTCGATTTATGTAGGGAATATCGCCTACAGCGTTTCAGAGGACGATATCAAAGAAGTATTCGCTGATTACGGCACCGTTAAGCGAGTCACTGTGCCAATGGATCGCGAAACTAACCGTCCTCGCGGATTTGCATTTGTGGAAATGTCCGCAGACGCTGAAGAAAATGCCGCCATTGAAGCATTGGACGGTGCTGAGTGGCTCGGTCGTGAGATTCGAGTCAACAAAGCTCGTCCCCGTGAGGAACGCCCCAAACGTTAGGTCATCAGCAATCCCCTAAACGTGCCTATTGAAAGAGCACCGCGCTAGTTGAAATCATGCGGTGCTTTTTGTCTTCGAAAGAACATCACAGCAATAGCCGTGACTGATTTGTAAAGATGCATCAGTCTGTTAGAAATCTTGCCTACCAGCATCTTGCCAATAGAATCAGCCCGAAAAGCGGCAGCGCCCAGACATTTACTGTAAAAAGTAGGTGCCAAAGAAGACGGCTGCCGTACCTCCAAACAGGGCTGCCCAGAGCAGCATCTCGGTAGTCGAAATATTTTTGGGATCAAATTTAAACTTAAACCGATTGGAGTTAGGCCGTTTTTGGGCTACCTTGCCATAGTTTGGATCGCTGGCCTGACGACGCTTAGATTCTCCCATTAACTTTCTCCTACTTTACGTTCTGTTGCAGTTAGACAGCCAGAGTTTCCTGCAGCTTGGCTTCACTGGCTCGAAATCCTACCAGCACGGCTTTATCATCTTTTACAAAAAGAGGGCGCTTAATCAGCATGGCATCCTCTGCAAAAGCATCGATCCACTGTTCATCGCTCCACGTTTTCTTTTCTTCACCTAGAGCGCGATAAGACATGCCGGAGGTATTGCGCATGGGTCTGGCGGTGAGGGCTTCTACCCAGGCGGTCAACTGCTCACGGTTGGGCGGCTGTTCTTTAGTATTAATATATTCGTAGTCAATACCGTTATTGTCTAACCATTTCAAGGCTTTTTTACAGGTACCGCAGTTGGGAATGCCATAGACCTGGAGCGCCATAGTACTGTTTAGTGACTGTGCTGTGATTCGTAGACGAATGGTAGCACGGCTAGTTTGCAATCCGCCTTTGCAGGCGTCGGCCCAGACAGATCCCAGACAGATCGTATAGTGTGGGAGACAGCTGCTAAGTTGTTAGACTGCGCTCCACCTGTTGAGAGACTATGAGCTATAAGCTGGTTATTGGTAATAAGAACTATTCGTCTTGGTCTTTACGCGCCTGGCTATTTTTGACAGAAAGCCGTTTGCCATTTGAGGAAGTGCGTCTGCCATTATTTACTGACGCCTGGCAGCAGATCGCTCAGTATAGTCCGGCCCAACGAGTCCCTGTTTTATTAGATGGGGATATTGCTGTTTGGGACAGCAGCGCTATCTATGGCTATGTGCGATCGCGTCATTCCAAGACCGCCGTCGGCTGGCCGACCACATCCCCACAGGCAGAAGCCACCGCCCGGTCGATTACCGCCGAAATGCACAGCGGCTTTCTCGGAATTCGAGCACAGCTGCCTCAAAATATTCGAGCCCGGGTGCCTGTAGAAAGAACCTCCCTAGCCGTAGCAACTCAGCAAGAAATAGACCGAGTAGAACAGATGTGGGCCAGTGCCTATGACAGCTATGGCGGTCCTTGGCTGTTTGGAGACTTTTCTCTAGCAGATGTAGTTTATGCCCCTGTGGCCCTTAGATTTGTCACCTACCAAATTCAGTTAAACAGCGCCGCACAGACATTCGTAGAGACCGTCCAAAGCCTCCCCTCGGTCCAGGAATGGGCCACCGCTTCAGCGGCCGAACCAGAAGCTATTAGCGCTATCGACCAGCTGTATTAGCTGACATCGCTACTTAACAAAGTTAACGATTTCCATACAGAAAAAAACCCTCAAAGCTTTGATTTCCCATAAAGTATATTGAGCATTCTTTACAGAATTACAATCATTACCGTCGATCCGTTGCAAGCACAAAAAGGTAAGCTACGATTGGAAAATTCATTAGGTTGCTTAGTTCAGATGTGAACTCATAGAGAGTAGCCAGTCTACTGTCTGATCTTATCTCTTAGCTAAGCAACAGCCCTGTCCACCTACACCTGTCGCGTTCTAAGTAAAGAGGGAAAGACTCATCGCACAGAAACATCGGATCAATCGTCAGATAAAAGCCCCGCAGGTATTGCTTATTGACCACGAGAATAACAATCGTGGCTTGACCGAGACTCGCGATGCACTCAAGCTGGCCGAAGAGGTGCAGCTAGAGTTGGTTCTGGTCTCTGAAAGTAAGCAAGCTCCTGTGGCAAAGATATTGGACTATGGTAAGTTCCAGTATCAGCAAAAGAAACGCCAGAAGCAAAGCGCCCGCACTACGGTTAAAGAGGTGAAGTTTCGCCCCAACGTAGGTGAGTCTGATTATCAACTGCGCATCAACCAGGCTGTCCAATGGTTGGGCAAAGGAGATTCCGTAAAGTTTCGCGTACGTCTAAGAGGCCGCGAACATCAGCATCGAGATCGAGCACTTGAGCTGTTAGAGAGAATTGTCACCGATCTCAAAGAGACCGGTAAGATTCAATCCTTTGATCGGCGTGCCCTTGTACTGCAGCTGATGCCGACCTAAGACTGCCCTGAGTTCTCTTTATATTAGGCCGATAGGTGTTGTACAGTTCACCCATCGGCCTGACTAGGCAGTGCGCCTGATTCATACTGGCTCACCATGGTTTTAATCGCTTGAGTCGCGAGACCAATATCATGGGGACTCAAACGGGTAACCGTAGGGTAGTGACGCGCCCCGAGCTGGGTATATATAGTCATGGTTCCTGGCGATTTATCGCCCTGACTAGCGAGAGACTCTGCTATGGTAGACGCTACGTTGGTCAGTACTTCTAGAACATTAGATCGATAGACCTGCATGGTAAATATGCCAGGCTCCCACTGGGCAATTTCGTCATCGGTTAAGGTATTTGACTGGGTAAAACGCTTAATTTGATTGACAGCCGGATGCGCCATCAGGGTTAGAAAAAGCTGCGGAGTAATGCCGTCTGCGCTACCAGATAGACAGTCTGAGAAATCGCACGTAAGCCAAAGAGTGCGCATAGGGTAGTCATTTTTGGCTAAAGATTTCGCTACTCTAGCAACATTTCTAGTAGTTTGTATACCGTCAGGCAGACTTCAGCCCAGCAGACATCAAAGCGGCTCCACCAGCAGCGTATTCCCATCTCGCCCCAAGATTTTGACAGACGAGTGCTGAGGTATGGATGGTTGCCCAGCATTCATCATCCGGGCGAACCAGAGGACACCATGAAGATTCACTCTTCCTCGCTGGTGGGGACGGATCTTTTCGACAACAGTTGCTTCAAGACTTTTAGAAGACTCTATATAAGATCCGTCCCATTGCACGGGGCGTAACCGGGTGTAAAGGGTATTAAGCCTGACAAACGCTCTCTCTTTCATTGGACTGCTCCTAAAGGAATAATGCTCTGCCCAGCAAAACGTTAAGGAATAAGGATTGTATAAGACCCAAAATTAATACTGGCGAGACGTCCACTAGTGGACGTCTGATTAATCTTGTGTCCTAAGTGAGCTTATCAATCAAGTTTTACCGGTATATCAATTTATACATAATACACGCAAAACAAACATTACACATTTATACAGGTATATCAAGTTATGCAAGTATATGCTACGCTCATTCTTGTACACCACTTGTAAAGGGTTACGGATAGATGGCTAAAAAAGCTGGAGATGACGGCATCGTGCTCTCTGCTTTGGAAGAGGATCTGCTGACGCTAATCCAAAGATACGTGGATGGTATCTACGGACTCGATATCCTCGATCACATCAATACCGCCAACAAAAAAATTAAGCGTCGCCAGATAGGTGTCGGGAGTTTGTATCCGGCACTTAAGCGTATGGAAAAGCAAGGTCTCCTAAAAAGCCGCTGGGGAGATGAACAAGAGGTTTCTGGAGGAGCACGCCGTCGATACTACACAATTACAGCCTTAGGCCAGCGAGCTTTAGAAGATACTTGGATCTATCGTCAGCAGCTAGGTGCTCCTTGGGTGCTTCAGCCTGCTGGTGTGCAGTCCTCTATATAAGTTTTTGAACTAATTCAGATTAGTCAGACAGTTTATACATATGCCTATTCCACCTCACTAATGCTTAGCCTTACTGACTGTCATAGCAGCTATTGGCAACAGTCAACTTGTTTGTAAGAGGGATTCAACCCATGGCTCGACCTTCTAGAAAGAAGCGGAAAAAACCATTCTTCAAGCCTCGGCCTCACAGTCAATCGTCTAATACGATTACAGCCCGAGAGGCGTTGTGTGCAGTGCTAGCAGGTCTGGGGATAGGGATAATTGCAATGGCGAGTGCAGTTTTGTTCTTCTCGTCATCATTGTTACGAGTAGCCATAGCAATTACGATCTTTGGGCTCCGGACTTACAGACTACTCATGGCTGCGCTGAAGAGAAACGCTCCGATGCGGCCAGCCTATCGATATGTCAAAACTAAGCTACTGAATGAGGAGCTATGGCGTTACTTCCTAGATAGCCGTCTTCATTGGAAAGACCGAGACTGTTATCGTCCCTGGCGTATCCAATTTAATAGTTTCTGCTTTTTGTTGGGGGCTGTATTTGCAGCCATGGTAGAGACTCTGCAGTCTAGCTCTCGCATAAGTCTCTGAGCTTTCTTTATATAAAAAAAGGACGGTGTTGACCGCCCTTTTTATTGGCTTCTAGCTATCTGTACCAGCGCTATGCTGGCGCTAGTTCTTTCTCAATTTCTAGCAGACGCTCCACTCGCTGATCCGTCGCCGGATGGGTCGAGAATAATCCGCTAAACATTTGCTTGGGAACTGCGTGCATGATCATCAGCGGCTCGTAGGCAGGATTGCCGGTCATGGGCATTTTTTTAGCGCTGGCTTCAAGGCGCTGTAGAGCACTCGCCAGAGCGCGAGGATTACCGGTGAGTTCAGCTGCACCAGCATCGGCTGCAAATTCACGAGTTCGGCTAATACCTAGTTGGATTACAGTAGCCGCCATAGGAGCTAAAAACAAAGTAGCTAGCAAGGCAATGGGGTTGGGGCCGTCTTCATCACGGTTGCCCATGCCGCCAAACCACATGGAGTACTGCAGCATCTGAGCCAGGAAGGAAATTGCACCGGCAATGGTAGCGGCTACGGCCTGGGTCAGAGTGTCACGATTAATGATGTGGCTAAGCTCATGGGCAATTACGCCCTCTAGCTCCTCGGCGCTTAGCATTTGCATGATGCCCTGGGTGACGGCAACAGCAGCATGCTCGGGGTCACGACCGGTGGCGAAGGCGTTGGCGGCCTGGGTGGGAAGCAGGTATACCCCTGGGACTGGAATGTCTGCTTTTTGCGCTAGTTTCTCAACCATGGCGTACAGCTCGGGAGCTTCCGCTTTGGTGACGGGCTGTGCCTGATGGGCAGCCAGGGCAATTTTATCGGAGTAAAACCATGAGCCCAGGTTGGTGATGGCTGCGATCGCAATACCTATGACAATACCCCCCGTACCACCAAGGGTGTAGTAGCTAATGCTAATCAGTAGAGCGCTAAGTACGCTCAGCAGTGCGAGAGTTTTAAACTGATTCATATTATCTCAACTCTTTGATTTCGCTATTACGTTTATAGTACTGAGAAACGCAAAACGTAATTAGGGATGGCATCCGAACCTGTAGCCGAACCGATCGAAACCTATAGGAACATTTACAGGTCATTTCGTAAGTAAATCTGCTCGTGGATAACGCAAACATCTACACAAAGTTAGAAATTCTACCGATACCAGACAAGGGGGCAGCTGTTGTAAACGTCCAGATTCATGGGCCTCGTGTCCTTACAGAAGCAAATCATAGCAAGTCTGTCATGACTGATTTGGGGAATTGACCGATGTACTAGTGATGCAAATCATTAGGGATGCTGGCAGCGCGGAGCCTCTCAATACAGGCAATAGAAAAGAGTACGTTTAGGAGTATTTATTTGTGGTGAAACGATGGGGCACAGCAGTTTTAGCACTCGCAGTTTTTGCAACACCGCTGGCTGCTCAGGAGCCATCACCGGATAGTTCAGAACCGTCTGAAGACGTAGCTCCGGTCACACTTTCAGAAGAGGAGGACGACCTGACAGAGGATAGCCAGCAAGACGACGACCCGCCCGTAGAAGATAGCCTGCCAGCAGCAGAAACCGAAGCAACCGACTCATCGGCAACCACTGAAGGCGCTGCAGAGGAGGCCACAGAGGAATTTCCGACTGACGAATTTCCCGGCGAACCCACGGTTGATGTGACCGAGCTGCGGGCAGCGGTGGCAGAAATTTTACCAACGACGGCACCGGCACCGCCGAGGATCACCAATATCCTGCCGGTCAATACTCCGGCTGCGGTGATTGTGGATACCCGACAGACGTCGTGGTCAGAGCTGAAGCAGTATGCTCTCTTTGCCCAGCTGGCAGAATCCTTTGGTGTAGACCCCAGCCCTCAGGCGCTACCACTGCTGCCCTACACCATTGACTATGTGGAGGACGTGCAGCCCTGGGTCGGCGATAGAGTTGCGATCGCGCTACTCCCTGTCCCCAGCATTCGCACCATTGCCCCGGTAGAGCGCTCCGTCACCATCATTCCCATCATTGATGCCGAGGCTTTTGTAGACTTTATCCCCACCCTGGCCGAGGCGCGCAACGCTCTACCCGAGCAGCTATCCTATCGCACATTTCCCATGTGGAGCTGGCCTTCAGAGTTTGTCTCCTATGACTTTTCCTGGGATGAGTATCCCGAAGAAGAACCTGAACTCAAAGAATTTCCACCTGTACCTCCACCCAGCGGACTCAACAGCTATCAACGCGAGCCTGAGCCTCCCTACATTTACTTTCCAGACGGCAGCTACTCCCCCGACGGCTATACGATACCCGGCTATGCCGTGGCCCACCTGGGTAACTACATTGTCATGTCCGAGAATGTCGATACCCTGCGCCAGTGGATTGAGTACCAAACCCAGGCAGGCCCAAAACTCAGCAGCAATGCCAGTTTTGCCAAAACCCAGAGCCATCCCCAGGCCCAAAATAGTCTAGCCACCGTATATGGCAACGTGGGGGAGCTGCTTAATTTCGAATTTAGCAATCCGTTTCAGGGCTTTGGCCTGCCGCCAATTCCGCAGCCCAGCCTGAGCGATCGAGCCACCATGTCAGCGCTGTTTAGCAACGTTACCTTTGACGCGCTGGTCTTCCCCCAAGAGCAAGGAATCCACCTAGAGGCTCACCTATATACAGAAGGAGCGCTGCCTCCCCTGCCTCCGTCACCCAATGCCGATCAGTCTATTTTTGGTCTGATCCCAGCAGCTACCTACTTCTTGGGCAGCGGCTACGACATCAGCGGTTTCTGGAACGATGTGTCGTCCGCTTTTTCCCTAAGCGATGTGACCGGAGGACTGTTAGAAACGGCTCGCTCGATGGTGTCGCTGACGACGGGGCTAGACTTAGACACTGATATTTTGAGCTGGATGGACGGAGAATATAGCCTGTTTTTGTTTCCTAGCAGCTCGGGGCTGATAAATTCAGTCTTTCCCGGCGTTGGGTTAGAGGCTGGTGTCATTCTAGAAACCAGCAACCGCTCCGCAGCAGAGACCGCCTTGACAGCGTTGGATGAAGTCGTCGGTGATGAGGTGGCACTACCGATGACGCTCGCGAACTATCCGGTCGTAAACTGGACCTATGACATCAATACCGATGGCCAAGCAGAAAGTGTGCTGGCCCATGCCTGGGTTACAGAAGATACCCTAGCTTTTACCAGTGGCAGCGGTGCGATGGAGCGTCTGGTCGTGCCCGCAGGCTTTAATGCCATTAGCGGTCACAGCACGTTTCGCAATGCTACGGCTAGTTTTCCAACCCCCAATAACGGATATTTCTATGTCAATGCCAGCTCTACGCTGTCGTTTTTCTATAATCTACTGGGCTTCAATCAGGCGACCGATCCTTGGAGCGTGGATCTAAAGCGCTATTTTGGCTCTGTCCGTAGTCTGAGTCTGACGACATCCAGCAGCGCCCAAGAATTTCAGATCGATGCTCTGCTAGGGCTAGCGGCCAGTGAGCCCAGCGCATCGTCAGAAGCTGACGCGGAAACTGAAGAAGCTGACAATAGCGAAGCCGAGACTACTGAGGAAGAGATACCAGCAGCCCCACAGACAACAGAAGAGACGACAGCAGAATAGAGCACAGGCTGCCAAACTATTCTGGCAGCCTGTTTTGAAAGATTCAATCTCAAAATTAAGAACTTAATCAGCCCTACCTTTCATCGTAGAGGTGTCCCATAGAACACCTCTGCCCTTTTATCGTACAGATGCTCCGTAGAACGTCTCTGCCCCTATTTCCCTGTTCAATAACTCTCATCCCCCTCTACGCTCTTTAGAGCTAGCAGGTGATTGGCCTGCTGCAGCCTTTCCGCAATGTTTTGTCGTAGGGTTTCACTCACGCTAGGGTCCGCCAATATCGCCTGGGCCTGCTGCCGATAGCGCGCACTGGTAACAACATCAACTTTCTCTAAATCGTTCAAGCTCTCATAGATGGTTTTAGGAGAAGGCTGTTCCATGAGACTCCTTTTGAGGGTTAACAATTACCGACTTGTAGCCAGCAATACTATTGTGATGCAGGTTTCTCAAAGAAATAAGAGAACATCGTCAGACCAAAGAAAACAATACGAAAGGATCTAATTTGTATCAAAACTTCAATCTTTGGCAGTCATAGGCTCAGAGATTGCAGGCTATTGTCAGCTATTCAACAACAATTCTGAGGGAGATTTACAAAAAGCTTCAGTAGATTTTGTTTGCACACTAGAACTCAAGGCACTTAGAGACAAACTGTGCAATGCGATACCAGATTAAAAACTGACGGAAGAATTTGACAGTTTTATTAAGGAATCGTGCAAAATTGCTTTTGCCGATAGAGAATTAAGACTCATCAGAATTGTTTTGGGTATACAGAAGAGTCACTAGCTTGTATCACTCTGGCGTTTCCTGTAAGCTGAGGTCCCTTTCGCTGCTCTCAAGAATTCTTGTTTACAATCGCGCGTTCGTCAACATATGTCTATGACTAGTCACCAATTGCCTCCCAAGCAGGGTCTGTACGATCCCCAGTTTGAGCACGATGCGTGTGGAGTCGGGTTCGTTGTGCAAATGAAGGGGCTGGCCTCCCATGACATCGTGCGGCAGGGACTTCAGATTCTCTGTAACTTAGAACATCGCGGGGCCTGTGGCAGTGAAGTTAATACGGGCGATGGTGCCGGTATCTTGGTGCAGATTCCTCACCGGTTCTTAAAAAAGGCCGCCGCCGAGAATATTCAGCTACCTGAAGCGGGTCACTATGGCACTGGTCTAATTTTTACCTCACCTGACGCGGCGGTTCGAGCTGAAAGCCGTCGTCGGTTTGAAGCGGTAGCCGACCAGATGGGGCAGCCCGTTTTAGGGTGGCGCGATGTCCCCACAGACGACAGTACCTTGGGAAAAACAGCTCGGACAAGCGAGCCGTTTATGCAGCAAGTTTTTATCAAGCGAGCGGCCGGTCTAGAAGATGACCTAGCGTTTGAGAGAAAGCTCTATGTGATTCGTAAGCTGGCCTATGACACCATTGGCAAACCCGGCCACGACACCTACTGGTATCCAGCCAGTTTGTCGTGTCGCACCATGGTGTATAAGGGCATGCTGACGCCGCCCCAGGTGAGAGACTTTTTTCCTGACCTTAGCGATCCTGATTTTGAGAGTGCCCTAGCGCTGGTACATTCTCGCTTTAGTACCAATACATTTCCTAGCTGGGAGCGATCTCACCCCTATCGCTACATTGCCCACAACGGCGAGATCAATACGCTGCGCGGCAACATCAACTGGATGATTGCGCGGCAGTCCATGTTTGAGTCGGAGCTGTTTGGCGACGACATGGCCAAAATCAAACCGGCGATCAACATCAACGGTAGCGACTCCACCATTTTTGATAATGCGCTAGAGCTGCTGGTGCTGGCCGGTCGTTCACTGCCCCACGCGGTCATGATGATGATCCCTGAACCGTGGACAGGGCATGAATCCATGGACGATGCCAGTAAAGCCTTCTATGAATATCACGCCTGTTTGATGGAGCCCTGGGACGGGCCAGCATCAGTAGCATTTACCGACGGTTCGATGATTGGTGCCATCCTGGATCGCAACGGGCTGCGGCCATCGCGTTACTACGTCACAAAAGACGACCGGGTGATCATGGCGTCAGAAGCGGGAGTCCTCCCGGTGGAGCCTGAGCAAGTCTTGAAAAAAGGGCGACTGCAGCCGGGACGGATGTTCCTAGTTGATATGGCAGCAGGCCGGATCGTGGATGACGAAGAAGTTAAGTCTGATATCGTTCATGCCCAGCCCTACCGACAGTGGCTAGACGATAACCAGGTGCCGCTAGCGTCTTTGGCCTCTAAGCCACCGCAAACTCATGGGTCCGGTGGCAGTCTACGTCAGCGGCAGATGGCCTTTGGCTATACTTTTGAAGAGCTGCGGATGCTGCTCACCCCCATGGCTCAAAATGGTGTAGAAGCCATTGGATCAATGGGAACCGACACGCCGCTAGCGGTGCTGTCAAACAAGCCCAAGCTACTGTATGACTATTTTCAGCAGCTGTTTGCCCAGGTGACCAATCCGCCGATTGACTCAATCCGTGAGGCGATTGTTACGTCAGCGATCACAACGTTGGGGTCAGAACGCAATTTGCTCGACCCGCAACCTGAAAGCTGTCAGTTAATTCAGCTACAGACGCCCATTATCGATAACAACGAGCTGGCAAAGCTGCAGCAGATTGAGCGGTCTGGATTTGCTTCGCTGACGCTGCCCATCTTGTTTGATCCGAAATCTGGAGTACAGGGTCTGGAATCGGCGATGGAGTCGATTTTTCAGCAGGTGGACAGCGCGATCGCAAACGGGACCAATCTGCTGATCCTCTCCGACCGAGGCATGGACGCCGAGCACGCGCCGATCCCAGCACTGCTCGCGGTGGCGGGACTGCACCACCACCTGATCCGCACAGGCGCTCGTACCCGTGTGGGCATCATCCTCGAATCAGGTGAGCCCAGAGAAGTCCATCACTTTGCGGTTCTACTGGGCTACGGCTGTAGTGCCATCAATCCCTATCTTGCCTTTGAAACTCTCGAAGACATGATTGCCGATGGCATGCTGGTGGATATTACCCCGGCAGAAGCCCACAAAAACTACGTTAAAGCCGTGACCAAAGGCACCATCAAGATCGCGTCGAAGATTGGTATCTCTACGCTGCAAAGCTATCGCGGGGCCCAGATTTTTGAAGCCATTGGTCTAAACCACAGCGTTATTGACAAGTACTTTACCTGGACCGCATCTCGGATTGAAGGCATTGACCTAGACGTAATTGCGAAAGAAGCGATCATGCGTCACGGTCACGGGTTTGCCGAGCGGGGCGATATTCCTGTCCTAGACGTGGGAGGCAACTATCAGTGGCGTAAAGACGGTGAGGCCCATCTGTTTAACCCAGATACAATTCACTCGCTGCAGCAGGCCGTACGCTCCGGTGACTACGACACTTATAAGCACTATGCCAACCTGGTCAACGATCAGGGTAAGCAGCACTTCACCCTGCGGGGACTGTTAGAGTTCAAGACGCGTCAGTCCATCCCCATTGATGAAGTAGAGCCGATTGAAGCCATTACCCGTCGCTTTAAGACCGGGGCCATGAGCTACGGGTCAATTTCCAAAGAGGCCCATGAGTCTTTGGCCATTGCCATGAACCGCATTGGCGGCAAATCTAATACCGGTGAAGGGGGCGAAGACCCCGAGCGCTTTACCTGGACCAACGAGCGCGGCGACTCCAAAAATAGCGCTATCAAACAAGTGGCCTCTGGCCGCTTTGGTGTCACCAGTCTTTACCTTTCCCAGGCCAAAGAAATCCAGATCAAAATGGCCCAGGGAGCCAAGCCCGGTGAAGGCGGGCAGCTGCCGGGTAAAAAGGTCTATCCGTGGATTGCCAAGGTGCGCCACTCCACCCCTGGTGTGGGTCTGATTTCGCCACCGCCCCACCACGATATTTACTCCATTGAAGACCTGGCCGAGCTGATTCACGATCTCAAAAATGCCAATCGTGCTGCCCGCATCAACGTCAAGCTAGTATCCGAGGTGGGTGTCGGCACCATTGCGGCAGGTGTAGCCAAGGCCCACGCCGATGTAGTACTAGTTTCCGGGTTTGACGGCGGTACCGGTGCTTCGCCGCAAACCTCGATCAAACATGCAGGACTGCCCTGGGAGCTAGGTCTAGCCGAAACTCATCAAACACTGGTACTCAACAACTTGCGCAGTCGGATCGTGGTTGAAACCGACGGTCAGATGAAAACCGGTCGCGACGTGGTGATGGCCGCGCTGCTGGGGGCAGAAGAGTTTGGCTTTTCCACCGCACCCCTGGTATCTCTGGGCTGCATCATGATGCGCGTCTGCCAAAAGAATACCTGCCCGGCCGGAATTGCCACCCAAGACCCCGTTCTAAGAAAGAGCTTTATCGGCGACCCTGAGCATGTGGTGAACTTTATGCAGTTTATCGCCCAGGATGTGCGCGAGATTATGGCAGAGCTGGGCGTGCGCACCTTTGATGAGCTGGTGGGTCATACTGACTGGCTAGATGTAAAATCAGCGGTCAACCACTGGAAAGCCAAAGGTGTGGATCTCTCCAAGATTTTGCAGCAGCCCGCCGTAGACGACAGCGTCGGTCGCTACTGTCAGATCCCGCAGGACCACGGGTTGGATAAGTCGCTAGATATCACGACTCTGCTGGATCTTTGTCAGCCCGCTATCGAATAAGGAGTACAGGTTTCAGCAACGCTGCCTATCTGTAATATCTACCGAGTTGTCGGCACCATTCTCGGTAATGAGATTACTAAAAAGAACTGGGAGGGCCTGCCAGAAGACACCGTACAGCTTACCTTCCAGGGCAGCGCTGGTCAGAGCTTTGGGGCTTTTGTCCCAGCGGGAGTTACCCTACAGCTAGAAGGGGATGGCAACGACTACCTGGGTAAAGGTCTAAGCGGCGGTAAGATTGTTGTCTATCCGCCCAAGCAGTCTACGTTTGTCCCCAGCGACAACATTATTATTGGCAATGTTGCTTTCTATGGGGCCACTGGTGGCGAAGCCTATATCTACGGTATGGCTGGAGAACGTTTCGGCGTGCGCAATTCCGGCGTTCATGCCGTTGTTGAGGCGGTGGGTGATCATGGCTGTGAGTATATGACCGGGGGCAAAGTTGTCGTACTGGGAACAACGGGACGCAACTTTGCAGCGGGAATGAGCGGCGGTATTGCCTATGTCCTTGACGAAGCTAATGATTTTGCCACCCGCTGTAATACCGAAATGGTGGATTTAGAAACGGTGGTAGAAGCCGAAGAGATTGCTGACCTGTGCGAGATGATTGCTAAACACCATCAGTACACTGGCAGCCTCAAAGCCAAGGAAGTGCTGGACAGCTGGGAAGCGAGCCTACCTAAGTTTGTCAAAGTGATCCCCCGCGATTACAAGCGGGTAATTCAGTCGCTGCGTCAGGCGCTACAGGATGGTCTGAGCGGTGACGATGCCCTATCGGCAGCATTTGAGGCCAATATCAAAGACGTTGCTCGGGTTGCAGGCAATTAGCAACGCCCATCGCTTCTCGATATCTTTGGTGGGCATTGCCCGCCCTTTTTAATCACTTAACTTACACGTTCTTCCATGGGCAAACCAACCGGCTTTCTCGAATATACTCGCGAAATCGCACCCGATGTCTCACCGCTGATGCGGATTCATCACTGGCAAGAGTTTCATACGCCTTTGCCAGAGGACAAGCTGCGCAATCAAACCGCTCGCTGTATGGACTGCGGTACACCCTTTTGCCATACGGGGAATACCATTAACCGGATGGCGAGCGGCTGCCCCATCAACAACCTGATTCCTGAATGGAACGATCTGGTGTATCGGGGGCTATGGAAAGAGGCGCTTGACCGTCTACATAAGACCAACAACTTTCCTGAATTTACTGGTCGCGTGTGTCCCGCACCCTGCGAAGGGGCCTGTGTTTTAGGCATCCATAATCCGCCAGTCACAATTAAAAATATTGAGCACGCCATTATTGACAAAGGCTGGGAAGAAGGCTGGGTTGTCGCCGAGCCGCCAGCAAAGCGTACCGGCAAGACCGTTGCTGTTGTGGGTTCTGGTCCAGCCGGGCTCTCAGCCGCCGCCCAGCTCAATAAAGCCGGTCATTTAGTGACGGTCTATGAGCGCGCCGATCGTCCCGGTGGTCTGCTCATGTACGGCATTCCCAACATGAAGCTGGACAAAGAAGCCGTGGTGATGCGCCGTCTCAAGCTGCTAGAGCAGGAAGGCGTTCGGTTTATCTGCAATACCGAAATCGGCAAAGACCTGCCTGCCAAGGATTTGGTCAAAGAGTATGACGCGGTCGTGCTCTGTACGGGCTCTACCCGTCCTAGAGATTTACCCCTTGAGGGTCGAAACTCCCAGGGGATTCACTTTGCCATGGAGTTTCTGACCAAAAATACCCAGGCCGTCATCGATCCTACTCAGAATGAGCAGGTGATTTCTGCTGAAGGTAAAGATGTGGTCATTATTGGCGGTGGAGATACCGGCACCGACTGTGTGGGCACCTCGATCCGTCACGGCTGCACTAGTCTGACCCAGCTAGAGATTATGCCCAAACCTCCCGAGGAGCGGGCGGCCAATAATCCCTGGCCCGAATGGCCCAAGGTCTATCGCATGGACTATGGTCAAGAAGAGGCCGCCGCTAAGTTTGGAGGCGATCCGCGCGCCTATCTATCCACGGCGACCAAATTTGAATCTGACGAGAACGGTCATGTCAAAGCGGTCCACGTTGTAGATGTAGCCTGGGAAAAGGATGACAGCGGTCGGTTTCAGATGAAGCCGGTGGCTGGGTCAGAGCGGGTAATTCCGACACAGCTGGTGCTGCTGGCTATGGGTTTTCTGGGTCCAGAGCAGCCACTGATCGACGCGCTGGGGCTTGACCAAGACGGTCGCAGCAATATTCAAGCCGAATACGAACAGTACACGACCAGCATTCCTGGAGTATTTGCTGCGGGCGACTGTCGGCGAGGGCAAAGCCTGGTGGTATGGGCATTTAATGAAGGTCGCGGAGTGGCGCGGGAGTGCGATCGCTACTTAATGGGTCATACCGATCTCCCTTAGGCTCGCTGAGCGCGTTTTTGACTAACCCGAATCCAGCGTCGTACCACCTGCTGCCAGGCATCTAGCTCGTCATCACTAGGGCTAGACATCTGCCAGGCAGATCGTGCCCTAATGGTTTGGCACCACTGACTTAGTGCTGGGTAGGGCTGTACCGAAAATCCTAACCGTTGGAACAGGGGAATAGTTGCACCTACAACAATATCTGCCAGGTTCAGAACTTCGCCACCAAAGTAGGGCTGATCTGTTAGATGAGCCGATAGAAATATCATGACTTGATCCAGCTGATGGGCCATGTCCTTCGAGAGCGGTCTATCTGCCAGCATGATCACCTGGGAAATTTTGGGCATCAGCTCGTTGGTAACGACTAGCTGCAGCATTTTTGTAGTTGCGATCGCATCAGGCAATAACGGCATCAAAGCCGGTTGCGGATACGTCAGCTCCAAATAGTCCAAAATAGCCAGGGACTCGATCAGCCGAAAATCACCCTCCTGAATCACCGGCACGTGATGAAACGGGTTTAAAGCTAGAAACTCCGGCTGCAGATGTTCTTTATTCGGCAAATCAATCACAACCGGATTAAAGTCAATCTCTTTTTCCAACAAGGCTAGCCAGACCCGGCGTGAAATCGGCGAGAGCGGATGATAGTAAAACGTCAGCATTGCTGTCTCCTTAAAGAATAAAAAGACCGATCGGTCTTTTTATGATCAAAAAAATACGCACTATTGAAGAAACCGGAGTCTCTAGATTTTTAGGGTTTCAATATAGTCCAGTAAATGCTGGCTAGCCTGGAGCAGATGGTCAGGTTTTCCGTATAGCTGAGTCATCATTAGTCCTCCCTCTAAGGTTGAAATTATCACGGTGGCTGCGGCCTGAGCGTCAGTAGATGACGTAACTTGCCGATGCTCAATGCCTAGGGTAATAATTTTGCCTAGCAGTCTGTACCAATCGTCCATGGCCTGACGTGCTTTACGTCTGAGGCTAGGATGGGTATCGTCACTGTCAATCGCTGTATTCAAAATTGGGCAGCCTCCTTTAATTGTTGAAGGATTTGCCATTAAAGAGCAAAACGCTTCCACCACAGTCTGTAAACGGTCAATGGCATGGTGCTTTCCTCTCAGAGCATCTGCGTAATGGGTCTGCACTAGACCCACTGAAAAATCAAATGCAGCTATGGCCAATTCATCCTTACTTTTGAAATGGTTATAAATCCCCCCTTTCTTTAGACCTGTTGCCCGCATAATGTCGGACATAGATGTCCCAGCGTAGCCCTGTTGATTAAAAACTGCTGCCGCCTGCTGAATAATATGCTCTTTGGTAATCTGGGCTTTTGACATCAAGCATTAAACAAATAGCTAAAAAGACCGATCGGTCTCTCCAGAGAGTATCAAATTCAGAGCAGTGCTACAAGCATATCTATCCATCTCGCCGAACGGTATACAATTCTAGGGGCAACCCTAGCCCTTCAGATTCAATGACATTACAAGTTGGCGATCCGGCCCCGGATTTTAGTTTGGCAGATGCTGATGGGAATACTGTGAGCCTGGCAGAACTCAAAGGTAAACGTGTAGTGCTGTATTTTTATCCGCGCGATAATACGCCTGGGTGCACAAAAGAAGCCTGCGCTTTCCGCGATAACTACGATGCCTATCAGGCAAAGGATGTAGTTATCTTAGGAGTGAGTGCAGATGATGCCAAATCCCATCAAAAGTTTATTACCAAACACGAGCTGCCATTCCCATTGCTAGTGGATGAAGACGCAAAAGTAGCCACCGCCTATGGTAGCTACGGTCTCAAAAAGTTTATGGGCAAAGAATACATGGGCATTAGCCGCAGTACCTTTGTGATTGGCCCCGATGGGACACTAGAAAAAATCTACCGCAAAGTAAAAGCCGAAAAGCATCCGGCTGAGCTGCTTGCTGACCTTGATACCCTCTAAACCATGCCGCAATTCTGGCGACCGGTACGAACTCTGTTAGGACTGCTATTGCGACGACCGCTGGTGGGCACCTGTGTAATTCCAATTCTTCCAGACGGTCGCATTGTTCTGATTCAGCGTCGCGATAGCGGCTGCTGGGGTCTGCCTGGTGGCTTAGTAGACTGGGGCGAAGACATTATCACCGCAGCCAAACGAGAGCTTTTTGAAGAAACTGGTTTAGATTTGCTGAATGTGGGTCGCCTGGTGGGCGTGTATTCTGCCCCCGAGCGCGACCCCCGTTTTCATTCAGCCTGTGTCGCGCTAGAAATGTATGTAGACGGCAGATTCTTCATACGTGATAAAGCTGAGGTCATAAAAATCGAGGCATTTACAGTAGACGCTATTCCCCGTGGTAACCTAGCCCACGATCACGATCAGCAGCTACAGGACTACTTTAATGGAGCCACTGTTTTGGCCTAACACGAGCGTTCCCGTTCGCAATCTGCGTCGTCAGCTCAAGCACGGGCAGCTGTTTTGGCGAGAGGTAGGTCGTGGCCAGACTGTGGTTTTTCTCCACGGCTCCTGGCACGATGGCGACCAGTGGAGCGACGTGCTTGCGCTACTTGGGCAAAAGTATCACTGCCTGGCTCTGGATCTCATTGGATTTGGTGAATCGTGGCAAGAGGACAAATCCACCCAATCTGTTACGCTGCAGGTCAATGCCTTGTCGGAACTGCTGGAGTCTTTACGATTAGATTCTGTTGTTTTGGTTGGGCATTCTCTGGGAGCCTGGGTAGCAGCGCGCTACGCTTTGCAATATCCACAGCAGGTAAAAGGACTGTGTTTGCTAGAACCCGAAGGATTTTTATATGAGCCCAAACGCTGGCAGCGAGAGCGTTGGCTCGCGAGTCCATTGGCCGGTCTATGGCTTGCAATTACCAAACCATTTGCTCGAAAGCCTGTGCCTGGGGCAAGTTCCTCCTGGCTACAAAGCCAGCGTTTGCGGACACAGCTAAAGCGCTATCCAACGGCCTGTCGGCTGCTGTTTCAACGACGACGTAAGGATTTAGAGGCCGAAGCTATCGGCAGTCAGCTATCTACTGCAGATATACCGATGGTCGTTCTGCAAGGTAAAGAAGCAGACGTCACTAGTCAACGTTTGGGACAAACGGCTGTGACAGCGTCTCCTAAGATGACATTGAAGGTATTGCCGGGCAGTGATGAGTTGCCCAGCTATGAAGCAGCTGCGGTAGCTGACTTTTTGGAGCAGTGGCTGACAGCTAACTGAGCTACAGAACAACAAAAAGAGAATATGCTACTGGTAGATAAAGACTCTTTTAGCAGCGCGGGTAAAAGCAACGTAGCAGAGCTGATTGCGTTCAACAACTTTAGAATTTCTCATGAGATCTGGCAGGTCTATAAACACGTCTTGAAAGGTAGAGCCCTGACTTTTATGAACCGTTAGACTGTAGGCGTAGTTGACATCGTGAAACTGTTGGCGAAACTCCCAAAAGATCTCCCACTGCTTACTGGTGGCATGGTCTCGTGAGCGGCGCTCATAGTCTGGCACGCTGACCTCCTGTAGCACGTTGAGGTCTTGAAACTTACCTTCTTCGGTGTAGACTACCAGCTGCCAAACAGGGAGGCCTTCAATCTTACCGGGTTTGACTTCTAAGACCTCACATTCTTCTGACGTTTGTAAAATAATGCCGCCTTCTTCAAGACAGGGATTATTAGCAATCAATCGCTCTCCTGGAACAAACTGTTGCAAATCGTCGCCATAGATCGCTCGGCGGATGACTCGATTGAGCGTTTTAACCCGCTGGTTAGTATAGGCCAGCACTCGCACGTAGTTAGGGTCGGCCTTGTATTTTTCGCAGGTAAAGGCGCGGATAAGCACGTCACGCCAGGGCTCCTTGGGTAAAACAAAGAAGCCTTCGGTGCGATCGCAACTAACATCGCTTTCATACCTGGGCAGCTGACCCCGCTCAATATTGCGCCGAATATCATCAGCAATTACCCCAATTGCACCGCCGTAGCGAATCACCTGAGAGAGCGATGACTGATGCATAATCTGACTAAAGCAGCAGGACTCCGTCTCATTCACCGGGGGCAGCTGCGCCGGGTCGCCCACAAACAGCATCTGTGTGGGAATATCTAACCGCGAGATAGCTTCCACTAGCAGCTTCCACATCTCTTGATTGATCATCGAGCATTCGTCTACGATTACCAGCCGATAGTCAGGCACCTGATTGTGCTGATCGCTAACCGACTTAAAGATTTGCTCACCGCTGCCCGTATCGATCACCGGCTTTAGCCCCAGCAGCCGACAGCATGTCACCGACTCCACATCTTTAATGTTCCACTGGGCCGACATGGTCTTAAGGACTTTGGTAGCCTTGTTACTAAAGGCAGTGAGCACAATCGGCCAGTCGCAGCCCTGGTCGCGCAATGAGGTAATCAGCGCCTGGAGCAGCGTCGTTTTGCCTGTCCCCGCGTAGCCCGTCAGCAGATATAGCTTAGACTGACCCTGCAGAAATTCTTCAATGGCCTGCAGCGCGATCCACTGCTCTTCGCTTAGCTCAATCCCTGGCAGTATTTCGGGAATCGTGTCTGGAATCGTGGCAGCGCTATCCATCCGAACAAGGCATCAGGGTACATGCTTATAATAGCGAAGGGATGAATTTGATACAAATGAACTAAAGCATGCTCCCAATCGCCTTTGACCTCGATGGTACCCTAAGCGATCCAGCATCAGGAATTACCACATCCATTAACTACGCCCTGGAACAGGTCGGCGAACCGCCAAGAGATCCAGCCACGCTACTCCAGTACATTGGCCCACCGCTGACCAAAATCTTTGCCGACCTCCTGCTAACCCGTGACCGTTTAGCGATCAATGAAGCTATCGAACACTACCGCACCCGATACCGCACCGTCGGATATAAAGAGAATCTTTTGTATGATGGCATACCCGATCTGCTAGCAGATTTACAGGTCGCCGGTTATAGACTCTACGTCGCCACATCAAAGCGCTCGGATATTGCAGCATTGGTCATAGAGCATTTCAATTTGACAACGTATTTCGAACAAGTCTTTGGCTGTGGGCCTAACCAACAAAAAAGAAATCTCCTAACAGAAATCCTTGAGATCGAATCTGCCAATACCCTATTAATGATTGGGGATCGATCCTACGATATGAGCGCAGCGAAGCAGATATCGGCCCAGAGCGTAGGTGTTCTCTGGGGCTATGGTTCTAGACTCGAACTTGAAGAAAATGGAGCAGATACGGTTGTAGAAAATACAACCGAACTAAAAAAGTACATCTATGAGAGTTACCCACAGGTAAACCCAACCGGCATTGTACCGGTTGGGCCTGAGCTTGATTTTGATGCAGACGTTTAGTGCCGCTGTTGTCTCATATTGGATTCAAAGTCCCTGAGACTACACAGCTTGCTGCAGACCCAGCGCTGCTTCATTGAGCCGCTCTGTTCCTTGCTTGGTCTGGTCCAAACCAGTCGCGGTCTCTTTAGCGCCTTGATTGATCACTTCCATGGCATTTACAACCTGTTGAATGGCATCTACCTGCTGCTTGAGGTTTAGAGACACTTGCTGGTTGTTCAGCACAACCTGACTGACTGAATCTTGAATATCGCTAAAGGTGGCTTCTGTACGCTTGGCAATTTGCACGCCTGTTTTTACAGTTTTTGTGCCTTCTTCCGTTACCATGACGGTCTCGGTAATCGATTTTTGGATGTTAGAGACAAGCTTATTGATTTTGTCTGCCGACTGCTGGCTTTGATCCGCTAGTTTACGAATATCATTGGAGACGAAGGCAAAGCCAATACCGTGCTCTCCAGCGCGAACGGCTTCAACCGCAGAGTTAAGTGCCAGCATGTTGGTCTGGTTGGCAAAGTCTATAACCAGCTGCGATACACTGCTGATTTGGCTGGCTTGAGCGCTGAGGTCAACGATTTTTTCTGCGATCGCATCCACTTTCTCTTCTAGAAACAACATCCCCTCTAGCGACTCACCAACGGCTGTCGATCCTTCCTCTGAAGCTGCAAAGGCATGTTTGGCCGCATCTACAGCAGCCGTTGCCTGACCTGCCGCATGGCGAGATGAGGCTTCAAGTTCATCCATTGTCGTCGTCGTCTCATTCACCGAAGCCGCCTGCTGGTTGACAATACGCTCCTGGTCGTTCACCGTACACGTCATCTGTTGGCTTGATACCGAAATGTCGGCAGCCAAACCTTCCAATAGGCTAATCAACTGTCGTCCCCGGAAAATTGCTAGCGGCAACACAACAGCAACAGAGGCCAATACGGCTAACGCTGCCGACATTTTGAACCTATCAACGGATGCAAAAATTCCCTCTACAGGAACTTTTGTAAACGCAACAAGATTCCCCGACGGGTCAGAACCAGGTTCTAGCGTTTGATAAGATATAACATGAGTGTCAAGCTCAATAATACCGCGACCACCACCAAGAACTTGGTCAGCTACCTCTTCAGAAAAATCTGAGGCTATGGTTGTATCTTTTCCAAGCTCAAATCCCCAGCGCTTATCGGGATCTGGGTTAGCCAGATAGTAACCATCAGCATTGATCAGAGTCGCTTTCTCACCGTCAAACTGCCCCTCTTCTTCATTCAATTCATCTAAAAAATCATCGGCAAAGACAGTAGCGAGAATAATGCCTCGCTGTTGCCCATCTTCGTTGACAACAGGCACAGCATATTGAATTACCGGCTCATAAGGTTCTTTAATTTCACCATTTTCTCGGTTTAGCATTACCGGCGAAACATACAGCTCTCCTGGAGATAGCCCGATCGTCTCAGTAAAGTAGGAGCTATTGGCCTGATTTTCTATTTCATCTATCGACAAGACCTCAATAACTTTTTCAGCAGCCTCTTCCTCTTCTGCCTCATCATCATCAATCTCATCTTGCTCCTCTTCGTCGTAGTCATCGTCATCATCGTCATCACCGAGTCCATGGGAATCAGTTTCAACCGCTGATAACACGTTGCCAGACTCATCTATATACTCCAGCCTGTGATATTCTTTCTCCCTAAGTATTGACGAAAAAACTAGCTCCAGCTGGCTGATCCAATCGTCATAATCGGACCCGACGGTCGGATCTGCTCCATTACCATCTCGAGCCCGGACAACCCCTTGAAGAGATGGTGTCTGGCTGAGCACCCCCATATCGTCGTCAACACTCTTTAGAAAAGCGCCGACTTCTTCAACAGTCTCCATAGATTCTCTTTTGACCAAATCCGTAGCCTTTTCTGACAGAGCATTACCAGCAGAAAACGCACCTAGCAGTCCAACGATTGAAGCCGGAACCGTCGCACTCAACAAGATTAGCAACAAGAACTGCTGACGAACTTTTAGCGTTTTAACCTGACTCAAAACGTTGACAAACATAGAAACTAACCTTTTAAAATCAGCAAAAAGTAGAAAGGGTGGCGCGCCCAAACGAAAGGTGGCAAGAAAAGCCAAACGATTTATTTGGCTACTTATTCAAGATTTGTATTGAGAACCCTGCAATATCTTTATCGTTAAGTGAAGCAAGCATATTGACTTAACTTTTAAGAAACTAAGTCTATGCGATTAAAACTGCTAACTAGACAGAAAAATCTAGTCGAGATTGAAACCGCATGGCCCGAGACCGCATAAGAGTAATTACGTAATTCAACGACTTTTGTTCTGGAAATTAACGTAAGTTAACGATGCAGATGCCTGTATAGATCAGAACAAGAATGCTTTTGACGGTTCTTACTGTAGAGATGCTTAACCTTGAGTCTTTGTGTCAATCCCAATAAAATCACATAGCAACTACAGGTATTTTCCGCAGTTACTCTTTAGAGAGTGATTGAGTAGTCTCTATACTGTCAGTGAATGCGCTCAAATTTCAAGATGAGATCGTTTTCATTTTATATTGTCTTCACATAGCAGATCAATTGAATCAAGTTTGATGCAAATTACGCGATTTTCCGGTGATATCCGCCAAAATTTGAATCAAGTGTTGATCGACTGGCTCTCATACTGAGTCTTTTTAGATACAGAATACATGAGTTAATACGGCATCGATCGATTGGCATCTACCATATTCAAAAAGTACCGTTGCTGATTTAAGAGATGCACCGATCTGTTAGAAATGCCACATGTCAGCACTTTTCAAATAAAGCCATCCCGAGGATCAGTAACGCCCAAAAAGTTATACAAACCTCTCTTTAGGTTTATAGGGCCAGTATCCCGTATGAGTTAATTTCACCTGTGAAGGTGAAATATGTTCGAAAATGCTGCTTAGCTACGTAATTAAGATCAAGCTATTGAGAACAGCTTGTATTAGTTTACTAGTATAGAAAACAATTTACAGTTGCCGATTTAGGGAATAAACCGCTCTGCAGACACTTCTGTTGGACGGTCTCTTAATAAGAATGCCATTCCCAAAGTCAGCAAGGTTAACAATGTATCCCTCCTAAAAACTATTTAACTATTACAGCAGATGAACCTTAAAGAGCTAAGCCAACAACTAGAGCTACCCAACAAGCACTTTGAAGGTCATTTGGTTCTTAGTAACCGCGACATTACTTGGACGCTCCACTTTGTGCAGGGGCGGTTAATGTTTGCGGTTAATGGGCTACATTCGGTTCGACGCTGGAATAGGACCATAAATCAGTATTTTCCGGAATTTAAGCTAAACATCAAGGCTAGTCAGCTTTCACAACACAAACATTGGCAGCTATATTTGCTGGAACAAGGCTTTCAAGAACAGCAGATGAGTTTAGTACGAGCTAAGCTTATGCTGCGAGAAACTGTTCAAGAATGCTTATTTGAGCTAAGTCAAAGTACCTTTTTAGAGTCAGAATGGCAGTCGGTTGAATTGCCCATATCTCGCTTTTGTCGAACCATTGCACTTTCCAAATGGGAAGTGCAAATGATCGTAAATAAGATTAAAGATATGCAGCGAAACTGGCAGAAGATAGCACTGACCGGAGTGAGTCCTGTTCTGTCGCCCGCTTTAACCAAACCTGTCGATCCTCAACGTTTGAAAATCCCCCATCACTACATGACGGGAACATATACGCTATGGGATATTTCTACAACCTTAAACACTTCCCTCATAGAACTAACCGATTCTCTGTTGCCTCTTGTTCGAGATAACGTACTAGAGTTTAAATCGATACCTGATCTGCCACTGACAGAGATTCAGCTATCACCACTTGCTATTACACCTGAACAATCTACGCCTGCAGCAGTTCAGCAGACTCTCGACACACCAGCAGCAATCGCTTCTGCAAAGCCTTCAAAGTTGTCATCGTCACCGGTTACCTCGATCAAGGGGCCTTCAGAAACACCTAAACCTGAGCCAGCTTTATCAAGCAGTGATAATCATCAGCCTCTGATTGCCTGTATTGATGATAGTCCTGTGTTAGCCTATAGCTTGAAAAAAATGTTAGCGACCGGTGGCTATCGTACCTTAATTATTCCAGAACCCATGCAGGGCTTTTCTGAATTAATTGAGCATGTGCCTAGCCTAATCTTGTTAGATGTCATGCTGCCTAATGCTGATGGCTATAGCATCTGTCGATTTTTAAGGGATACACCAGTCTTTAAGAAGACCCCGATTATTATTCTGACGGGACGAAGTAAGCCTGTGGATCGGGCTCGAGCAAGTATGGCAGGCGCGACTGAGTTTATAGTCAAACCACCCGAAGCCAAAGAGTTGCTGCAGATGATTCACAAGCACTTGAGAGTAAACGACAAGCTATCGAGTTAAGCCTTTTAACGAATGGTATTCCTGGCTGCGGCAAGCTGAGCAACCATCTCAGCACGAGATGAAACCTGAAGCTTACGAAACATCTGCTTTAGAGCTTGTTTTATTGAATTCTCAGTAATCCAAAGCTCACTGCCGATGGCCGCATTCGTTCGACCCAAAGCAACCAGTTCAGCAATTTGCAATTCACGGGGCGTGAGGCGCTTAGCTTAACTGTTGCAAAGAGAACTTTTTTCTGATTGACGTTGCGAACGTACCGTTGAAGTCCAAACGGACAGATGCAAACAGATGGCACTCAAATCAGCTAAATTTTGAGTATCAAAGCTAGGCATCAATTGTTCACGAGTGCAGCCGATGATGCCGACTCGTTGCCTATGGCAGTTATCCCGGCACAGGAGCCTGGATCTTTTGGCTTTTGAAATTGTTTGGCCACGACCATGTGTATGTCCTCAATGGTGGATATCAGAAATGGCTGGCAGAGGATCGCCCCCTTAGCTCTGATCTTTCTAGCTTTTTGCCTACTCGATATCGAGTCAAATCTCCGAACGCAGGTTTGCGCGTTTTGCAGCCAGAGGTACAGGCAGCTGTGGGACAGCCGGATTGTGTGTTGCTAGATGTTCGTACCGTTCAAGAGTACCGTGGCGAGATGTTTATGATGAAACCGCCCGAAGGCAAGGAACGTGGCGGACATATTCCTGGTGCCGTGCATCTTGAGCACATACTCACGCTAAATGAAGATGGCACGTTTAAGTCAGCAGAGGAGCTACAAACGCTTTATAACCGCTGCGGTGTCACAGCCGAGAAAACCGTATTTCCGTACTGTGCGATCGGTGGCCGCTCTGCTTATACCTGGTTTGTGTTGACCTACTTACTTGGCTATCCCAACGTACGAAATTACGATGGTTCATGGAACGAATGGAGTCGCCTGCCCCATGTGCCGATTGAGCAGTAGGTCAAGCTTGTACAGAGACTGGGAAGGCTCTATACAAGCTGGAAATATTCCATCAATCAGCCATACCGCGTGTAAATAGAGAACGCTTAAAGTTCTAATGGATCTAGATTGGAAGTGGCTATATAGGGCTTGGCATCTCTAAAATCGGGATCGCGATATAGTTCTGGAATAAAAGAGTTGAGCACCTCCTCGATAGGAATAGGATTGGCATCTCCCGGATTCCAGGTACAAATACCGTTTCGACGAATCTCATATTGATAGCATTGGTAATTACGGATATCAAACGGTAAGGAATGATTATCGTCTCTTTGCCGAAACAAGATAAACTTTTTACCCAAAATCATCATCATGCCCAGTTCTAACATGACATTAGAATTACAGGTTGTAATATCCACAATGCCAAAGTGCGCATCTCGAATTTGATTCATCAATTCGGAAAGAATATAGTCTTTCCCTGGCGGATGAATATATCGCTTTGCCTGAATCTGATGACTAGACAAAAAGTCTCTAGTACACTCTTCTAACTCTAAAAAACCGGCTTCATCAGTTCGAAAAGGTCTGGCAATAAACCCTGTCCGATAAGGATTAAGATGCCATTTTGACTTACGTACAGTTTCTTTGAACTGGGCAATTGCTTTTGTAGTCTGAAAATCATTTAGCTCATGGGCATCTGCTTTCCAAATCAGATTAGCCATGGGGCGAGAAAACCGCTTCAACATTTCCAGCGTTTCTATGCTCAAAACATTAGACATGGGCAGCTCAACAGAATAAATCCCCCATAGCGCATCTCTAAAAAATAGAGGTACAGCAACAATCGAATCTGTGTCACTAAAAAAATCTAAGGCCGGTGGGTCAAGCGGATCGGTCGTTGCTAGATTCTGAATTGGTTTGGATAAATCTTGATTATGAATATCTTCTATCCAAATAGGCGCACGATGATTGTAAATCCAGGGCCAAACTCCTTGAGATTCTTTGCTAACCTCAAATGGTTTTAAGTCGCCTCTGCGACTGTTGTTAATACTTGCAAAAGGCTGCAAAATGTCATGAAACCGCCCCTCCTGCTTCCACAAAACATCAATAATGTGAGCGTTGAGATTCTCTTTTACACGCTGGTTAACAATATCTAAAATATGACGTGCTTCATCTCTAGTAAGGAAGTCAATGGTTAGACTTAGCTTTTCTAATTCACGCAACATGTCTATCATAGTGACGATCTCTTTTCTTTTTTAGTTTATTAATACCAGGCAGCACTCGAATAAGAGATCTGCGACTAAATAACATACCTGATTATCCCGGTTTCGACTTCGCTCAACCGTCCTAGCTTTGAGAGTTGACAGAGTCAAAACTCGAGCTATGGGTATTTTATTTTCAAGCCACTCCCTAAGCTCACATTTAGAGCTGTTATCAAAGTCGAGAAGCCTTTTATACATTTTACCTATACTGCTAAGGGACTGACCTCTTGAAGTCAGCTCAAACATACCGATGCGTGAGCCGAGCTAGCCTTTTGGCAAAGCAGCTATCGATTTTGACTATTTCGCTTTTGTATTATGTTTTGTAAATTCAAGGATGAGTACCGACACAAATTGGAGACCTGCACAACATCGGTGTGAAGAAATTTGCGGCAGCATTTCATCGACATTTTTCTATCAATAAAATTGAAATTTCCTATAATGCCTTAACCTTTTCATTACCATCAATGTTTGGGGCATTTGCTATTCTTCTAAAACATAAGAGAGATAGCGCTGCTGACCCTTGGGGTAATTTAATCGGCAAAATCTCGATGTCTCAAGTGAGGCGTCGATTGGTTTATTTACTCAAGCAGTAGCGACAAAAAATAGAAACCTGAAGTTCGTAGCTGTCGAAAATCTGGACCGTTTTCAGCAACAGAAGGTTTTTTGAAGTGGGGTGCTGAGCCAATGAACTTAGTATTTGGGAAGTTAGGACTAGCGACTTGCTTACTTGCTGTTTTTGCCAGCTGCTCTGCACCAACTGACCCAGCATCGGTAGAAACATCATCAGACGATTTGGCCAGTGGTTCTAGTGGACCTGTGCAAATCGACGGCTCTAGTACGGTCTATCCCATCACTGTGGAGATGGCTGAGCGCTTTAAGCAGATGAAAGCTGCTGACAGCTTAGAAATTGCTGTTAACTTTTCAGGAACCGGGGGTGGTTTTGATAAGTTCTGTCAGGGTGCAACGGACATTAGCAACGCCTCTCGTCCGATTACTCAAGAGGAGATGGCTGACTGTAGGTCTAACGGCGTGCGCTATATTGAGCTGCCCGTCGCCTATGACGCCCTGACTGTTGTTGTAAACGACGAAAACACCTGGGCTGAGGACATGAATCTAGCAGAACTCGAAATGCTTTGGGATTCTAGCGCTGAAAATTCGATTACCCGTTGGAGCCAGGTTCGTCCAGACTGGCCGGATGAGGAAATTCTGTTGTACGGTCCGGGCACAGACTCTGGAACGTTCGATTATTTTACCGAGGTGATTATTGGTGAAGACAGCACCAGCCGCAGTGACTATACCAGTAGTGAAGATGACGATGAGCTAGTGCAGGCGGTTCAAATGGAGCCTAATGCACTGGGCTACTTCGGCTATGCCTACTACAGAGAAGCCAGAGACAGTTTGAAAGCTCTCGCTATCGACAGCGGCAACGGCCCGATCTATCCTTCTGGAGAAACTATTCGGTCGAATGAGTATCAGCCGTTAGCCCGTCCGCTCTTTATCTATGTCAGCGTTGAGGCTTTAGACAACAGCCCAGCTGTAGCAGAATTTGTGGAATTTTACATGGCAAATACGCGCACGGTTGTCAGCGATGTCGGGTATGAGCCGCTGCCTAATGAAGCCTTTGGCATTGCGATGGATCATTTGATGAATCGCAAGGTTGGCAGCGTGTTTGATGGCAAAGCCCAGTTTGACTTATCCATTGAGCAGCTTTTAGAAAAAGAAGCCGCTTTCTAGAGAGGTTAAAAAATCGGCGTTGCTGCTCCTTGGGCTGGTTTTATCTGCCAACAGCTAACCCGTGGTATTTCTAACAGAGCGTTGCATCCCTTAAATCAGTAACGGCAAAAATCTGGCATTAATCTTCTGGTGGACTACCTTCATCCAGACCAAAGGCATCTCTAAATACAATTGGGTCGTAGTATTCGCGAAATAGCTGAATCTGGTTGTCTACCACATGAAAGAGGCCACCATACTGCTGTTGGTAGAGCCGTCCGGTTGGTAGAATATCGACCACACCGTACCACTCAGCAAATACCATCGTCGGTTCTAACATCGGGTAGAACCGCAATTTATCGGTGAAGTTAGCGTTACCGCTGATCTCAGGCCAGGCGGCATAGTGCTGAATCAGATTTTCTCGCCCTTCCAGCCGTTTGGGAAATCCGTCCGGTGAAAAGGGCATATCTTGTACAGCATCCTCGGCCCAGACAGCGGCGAAGGCATCCATATCTTTAGTTTCTAAGCTGGTTAGAAAATTTCTCACTGTTTGCTCGGTCTGCTGCTGTTGTAGGTAGCCTACGGGGTCAGCTAAGGCTCTCTCTGAAGCGAGCGTGACCAGGGTGCGATCGCAAGTTTCATCAGCTAAATTGAACACTATCTGCTCAATTTTCCACTGACCTGCCTGCTTGATAAGGCGATACTCATACTGACCGGTCACTTGCCAAAAGCCTTCTCCTAGATAATGATCGGCAACGACATCGGCGGTAGCCGTGGCGCGATTATCGGCTAGCTCCACCTGTATATTAAAAACATGGTGATAGGTTTGATCAAACCCAGGCAGAACCCCAGCCCAAGCCGTCATTAAGCTTTCCGGAGTATGTGTTTGCGCGTCACCACCCCAAAGAGAGGTGTAATCGACCAAAATCTCGTCTGCGTAGAGTCCTTCTATACTTTCAAAGCTGTTTTGGTCAGCAAAGGTGGCTACGCTATTAACAATGACTTTGATAGCAGCCTCGTCCATGGTTTGGGATGATGTCGGCATTCTATCTTGAGCGCGCGCGACCGATGGCGAACCGTCAATCATTACAGGTATGACAGTCGCGGTCATAGCAACAGCTAAGGCGTTAATAAACAAAGATTTCATTACAGGTTTCTCATAACGTAACTGCAAAATAGCCGTAGCGACAGATCGTAGCGATCGCAAGTCGATCAGGCGAGCTGTCCGCCCGTGACATCAAGATCCATACCGTTGATAGCAGTGGCATCATCTGAAGCCAAAAACATGACCGCCCGCGCCATTTCTGCGGTTGTCATAATGCGGGGAGTAACAAAATTAGGAGCCATTTGCTCATAGGTTAATCCCTGATACTCAAAGGAGCGTCGCAGCATCGGGGTATCAACGGCCAGAGGAGAGATCGAGTTAATCCGAATATTGCGCTTGGCATTTGCGGTAGCGGCGGCTTTTGTCAAACCGATGACGCCGTGTTTGCTAGCGTTATAGTGGGGGGTGTTGGCAAACCCTCGATGTCCGGCAACAGAGGCCATATTGATGATGATGCCGCTGTTTTGCTCAATCATAACCGGCAGCTCGGATCGCATGGAATAGAACACTCCATCTAAATTAGTGGCGATCATATTGCGATAGTTATCGAGATCCATATCTTGAATCTCGACTGGAGTCATAAAAACACCCGCATTGTTAAAAGCAATATCTAGACGACCATACTGTGCAATCGCGGTATTAACAAACTGTTCTACCTGCTGCGGGTCGCGGACATCAGATTGAACATAGGTGGCTTCTCCACCAAAATTGCGGATGTCACGCTCCACCTGCTGTCCTAGGTTTACACGACGTCCATTAAAAACAACTTTGGCCCCTTCTTGAGCAAAGGCTTTAGCCGTTGTCTCGCCAATGCCAGAGGTTGCACCGGTAATTAACACCACCTTTTCTGCAAAGCGACCATTGGAGTTGACCGCGAGAGTTTCGGGAGCAGGCGGGTTTAGGGTATTGGCGTTGGCCTGGTTTGACGAAGCTGCGATCGCAAATCCGGCAGCAGAGAGGGTGCCTGCAGCTAATAGCTGACGACGAGGAAGCTTTGACATAGGGTTTTAGAGAATTGGGTTAGCCAGGTTCAGCTGACCAAAAGCGTATGACAAGCTTTGGCTAGCTGGCTAGGAAGATATTGCTATCTGGCCCCTATAATTTCCGGGGGTGGCCCCAACCTGACGTTTGAAGTGCCAACCAAAGTGGCTTTGGTCGTAGAATCCGGTCATAGTTGCCACAATGGCGATGGGCAACCCTTGGGCTAAAAGCTTCCTGGCCTGGGCAACCCGCAGCTGGGTTTGGTAAACGCTGGGAGATAGACCGACCGTTTTGCCAAAAACCCGACAGAAGTGAAATCGGCTTAGATCTGCGATCGCAGCCAACTCCTGCAGCGAAACATCGTCAGCATAGTGGGCATGGAGGTAGTCAAGTGTACGCCCAATGGCCGCATGGACAGGCTTTACAGGTGCAACAGCCGCTCGGCCAGAGGCATGGTGTGTAATCAGATAGCTAAGAAACGCCCAAACGGTCGTGTCTTGCTCTAGTCGAGACGCCCGACGGTCGATCACGGTTTGTAGGGCTAAAAATAACCGTTGTAACCTGGGGGCAGCGATGCTGGTGGCTGGAAAAAATGGCTCGCTAGTAGGCTTTTCGATCATCTCGGCCTCAACGGTACGTAGCCACTGAGGCTCAAGATGCGCCATCAAAAAGTGGGCCGCTGCTGGCAAAAAGGTGCGATCGCTAGGAGCGTGCACTTCGCCGGAATGAATAATGCTCAAATTCCCTTTGGGAATAGCTTGGCGAACACCACGATAGCGATACTCCCCCTGGCAGTCCAAGCTCAGACCAAACTGATATTCGCTATGGGCGTGCTTGGGAAGGGGAACAACTGTTCCTGAGGTGTAAGCATATCGCTCCAGCAAAATGCCATCGGCTTCCCACGCATGAACAGAGACCATTGCGGCTTTAGCTGACATAGTCTAAACCTTCGCTACAGGGATTGTTCAAAGCACTCGGCAACCTAATGAGTAAAACAGTTAGAATTATCCCTGTTTTTTCTAACAACAGAGCTGGATTCGCAACTTTTTTTATACGTTTCACACCGGCTGCGCTCTTACTAGCTCTCGCAAGGGTGACACACCCCTGCGAGACTGTCTGCTGCCGCCTCCCAAGGGGCAATCAGGTATGTAGCAGCTGGCTATTCCTTAATCGCCACCCGTTTGGTCAAAATCACCATGACTTCATTAGTCAGCCCATTTCCACTGGGCTGACTCCAGTCGTTGGGCTCGGCATAATGCTTTTTATGCAGGTCTTGAATCGTGGACATGGCTAATTTCCACAACAACAATATGCTATTTCACCACAGATCTAGCTGCTTCCCATTGTGCAAAAATAGCCTCGATTTGATTTAACTTAAAGGGCTTCCCAATATAATCATCCATACCAGCTGCAAAACAAGCCTCCTGATCTTCCCGCTGTACATTAGCGGTGATAGCAATAATTCTCGGACGATTTTCTCCCAATTTTTCGATAATTTTCTTAGTTGCTTCCAAGCCTCCCATTTCAGGCATCTGAAGATCCATAAAGATCATGTCATAGCATTTATTTTCCAAGGCTTCTAGAACTTCCCGTCCGTTTGCAACAAGCTCGCCCGAGTAACCCAATTGCGCCAAGATTCGTAGTATCACTATTTGGTTTACGGGGTGATCTTCAGCCACCAAGATTTTAATCGGCTCTTGATGGCCGAATTCCCGAGCTTTCACTAACGAAGAGCACCCTTTAGAAAGAGAGTTTTCAATTTTATGCAGGTCTGGAGCCTGAGATTTTGAATAAGATTGGGATAGCGCTTCTACCGGTTGAGTTTGAATGGTGAAATAAAAAGTCGATCCTTGAGCCACTCCACTAGTAACCCAGATTTCTCCTCCCATCAGCGTCACCAAGCGTTTACAGATAGCCAAACCTAAGCCAGTCCCCCCATATTTGCGGGTCATAGAATTATCAATTTGAGAAAAGTCCTTAAAAAGCTTGTGAATACCATCGTCAGGAATACCAATACCAGTATCCTGAACCGAAAATTCTAATGTTATGGGAACTGTAGGTTGACTATTATCCGGTATTTTTGAATGCAATATTTCAGGCTGGGCAAGCCTCACTGAAATCCGAATCCCCCCTTTATCTGTAAACTTAATAGCGTTACTGACTAGGTTCATCAGGATTTGACGTAGTCGATTTGAATCACCTTGAATATAATCAGGTACATCACTTTCAAGATGATTGAATAAGTCTAGATTTTTCTCAGAAGCTTCACTAGTAAAAAGATCTATAACAGCTTCAATACAGCTTCGAAGCTCAAAAGAAGATTCTTCTAGAACCATGTAGCCTGATTCAATTTTAGAGAAGTCGAGAATGTCATTAATAATACTCAGTAAACTTTCGCTGCTGTTCTGAATGATATTGATATACTCATGCTGTTCCACACTCAAATCAGTATTCAATAGCAAGCTGGTGGTGCCGATGACCCCATTCATAGGTGTTCGAATTTCGTGGCTCATATTAGCCAAAAATTGAGACTTGGCCTGACTAGCGATTTCTGCTTTCTTCTTCTCTTCGCGAATGGTCTCAAATTGGTTCTGAATTTGAGTAGACATTGATTTAAACTTCTGAGCCAAGGCCCCAACTTCATCCTTGCCCTTTGGAAGTTTGCCCATGGGTTGAAAGTGACCTCTAGCCACTTCATTCATGGCGTTTTTTAATTGCCTCAGACGTACGAGCAACGATTGAGCACTACGAATCTGTAGCAAGGTAAATATAATCAGTAGAGTAAAGACAGCGGTAAATACGAGAACAGTTTGTAAACTAGATGTCTGTCGTTGGGATTGGAGCTGATCGGCTGTTGCATCTAGCAACTCATTAACTGCTTGCTGACTGTTGGAAATATTAGGGGCGATCCGCTCGAAGTTAAGAGAGGCCTCAGCCATGGATAGCTCTAGCTCAGCCGTGCTGTACATCAGTTTAACAACTAGCTCACGATATTGTTGAACTTGAGTTAAAAGAAATGTCTCAAAGCGAGCAGGGCCGATAAATTCAGACCTGATTATAGCCTGTTCTAACTCTGCGACTTGATTGACCAACTGATCTGACAACCGCATATCCAAGGTACTGCTAAAGTCTCGTTCATAAAGCTGCATTTGAAAGAACTTTGAAACCAAAAATTGTTTATCAGCCACATCCAGTTCAGATTGAATGCGATCTTGAACGATTCGAAGTTGGTCTAAAATTCCTGTCCCATCATCGGCAACAATGCGAGATTGAATTTCGAGGGTTTGATTAACCGAACGCTCATACTTATCAACAATAATCAGAAACTTTTCAAGGGAATCAGCAATTTTGTCATGCTTATGCTCTTTACAAGTTTTCAGTAAAAGATTTGCAGTCTGTCTTGCTCGATCAAGTTGGGCTGTAAACTCAGAGGAGGTTGAAGACTCTTGAATCTGATTGATACTAAATTCATCCAACCGAGCCATGAGCATTGATGATTCCATCTGATTCAAGCGATCTTTCATCTAAAGTAGCTGCTCCTGTTCTTGAATCTGAGCGTTATTTTGCGATCGGCCTTGAAAGTCTAATAGTGCCAAAGTTGCAGTAGCGGCTAAGGCAACCACTGCAAAGGAAGATAAGAGAGAGATAATCTTCAGTCTTTGGCGAATCATTAAGCTGAGCCGGATAGTTTTAGGTTAGAGCTCTTCAGGGGATTGGAACTGAATAACAGGCCAGTTGGTAGCGACTTTTTGAAGATTACCCGTACTATCTTGTAAAAACTTTTGTTGGACGTCCTCATTGAGGAAAACATACAAACGAGACTTAATCACGGACCACACTTGTGGATCACCATCGAATTTTTTTCTCAGAACAATCCCAAACGTGCAGTAACCGCCGTTAGCAGGTGCATATTTTTCAGGCTCGTTACTGAATAGATCACGGTTTTTAGCACTTGCAAAGTGCCAGATCGCATCATTCCAGACAAAACTATGGACTGCCTGCCCTTCTACTGGCTGACCTTCTGTAAAGTAAGAAACCGGATCATAGCCCCGTAGTGCAATACCCTCCTCATCCAGATTCAGATGCACCAGATCTTTCTCTATTTGCTCCGTCTCCGTTTGAGGAGCATTCTCTTGGGCACTGGAAGTATCGACCACATCTGACTGGGACCTGCAGCTCCCGAGACCCACGGTCAGCAAGCCCAGGACTACAAAACAGGTCATGGAGGAAAAGGTAACGTTAAATATCCGTTTTTTAAACATAAAGATATACCTGTACGCCAGCTTTTGACCTTTGCTCGTCGGAGACATGAACAAAATGTTACAGCTCTAACTTCACATTTTAGTTTAGCCTTTGAATTAGAAAGACTAAATTTTGACCCGGCTAACGTCGTGAGCTTTTAGGACACTGCACTTTCGGGACACTGTATAAAATGGGAGTGGGCAATGCTGGGTGGCAGCTCCCATAGAGATTTTCAACAGCACATAATTTAGCTATACAGGAGCTGTTGCTACAGATCCGTAATGGGACTAAGAATCTGATGCTGGGGTATCAGCTTAATCCAGGAAATCTTGATTGAGACTAAATTCGGAATTTGGAAGTCAGACAGGGAAGACATTCCGAACTCCGAACTCTAGATTCCTGAGGAAATCGTTCCGCTGTGTATTAGTACCCTTGAACTGTGGTTCTACCAGAGTCCTAGGCTAAAGCCAGAGCGATAGATACCGTCACTCTCTGAGCAGACTCTGCATCTTCGTAAAGAAATATTATTCGGCTTCCTTGATTTCTTTCTCAATGAATTCGCGACCAAGCCGCTGATACTCAGTCAGGGTAAATGAGTCCATCTGCAGCGCATCTAGCTGGGCCCGTTCTGCCGTAATTGCCAGATCAGACTCTGCCCCCGTAATCACCCCTGCCCGCAGAGCCGCTTCTACCCGGCCCACGGGTGGCACAATATTTAGCTGGCCATCGCGCAGCGCTACTTTGATTTTCTCAAATACGGGCATCGCCACAACAGACAGCTGATAGGCTCGCTCCAAACGCCCTAGGGGCTGCTTCGCATCGGTGGGCACATATAGTCCCTGAGTCAGGTAATTACGTCCATCAGGAGACTGCAGCAGGTTGCCCACAGCGTGCCCTTGAGAATCATTAGGCATCACACCGATAGGGTTTAATCGGAACCAGGGCAACGTGGTAGATCGCAGAAGACCGCCTAATACAGGTATATCAAGATTCGTCAATAGTCCTTCTAAAGCGTGCTGTATCTGCCCCAGGCCGTGATTCATCGCCCAGTGCACCAGGGGCAAATCTTCTTGGCGTCGTCCCTCGGCTTCAAATCGTCGCAGTGCAGCTGTCGCTAAATACATCCACGAGAACATGTCCGCAAAGCGCCCGGTAATTTTCTCATGACGCTTAAGACGACCGCCATAGGTCAGCATGGCCAGGTCCGAGAGAGCTGCAAACGTAGCTGAGGCCCAGGCCAGTTTTTGATAGTAGCGAGCTGTCTCTCCACGGACGGGAGATTTAACCAGACGCCCCTGAGTCCAGCCCAACACTTTCGCACGGGTGAAATTACGCAGCACTAAACCCACATGTCGCCAAAAAGCATGGTCAAAAGCGGCAACATTATTGTCTTCTAATGCAGCAATTTCATCGACAATATATCCATGACAGCGCATGGCTCCCTGACCACCGATCATCAAACTATGGGAGAGAATATTGGTATCCTCTCTGGTAACCGGTGTAGCCGCATAGCTATTGGCCAACAGATTGCGAGGACCGCGACAGATCCCAGCATTGCCTAGAATATCCATGCCGTCATTAATCATCTGACGGGACAGCTTGGGAAACTGATACTGAACAATGGCCGACACCACCGCAGGCTGTTCACCTTGATCCATCGCGCCGCAGGTATACTGTCGGGCTGCATCCATCAGATAGGTGAGACTGCCAATACGGGCCAGCGGTTCTGCAACACCGTTAAAGTTGCTAGTGGATAGACCCGACTGTTCTCTCACCACACTGTAGGCACCGGCAACACGGGAGACTAGTTTTGCTACCCCGATTGGAAAACCCATATCGCGTTCGGCAGCAAGGCTGTGCATTAGCATGGTCCAGCCGTTGCCAGCCTGGTCTACACCGCCAATAATCTGACTCGCGGGTAAGACAACATTACGACCGGCAACCGGAGAGCTATAGAAGGGAACTCCCATGGGGTCATGACGACGACCGAGCTGGACACCAGGGGTCTCTGCTGGCACCAGCACACAGGTCATTCCCACATCAATGCCTTTGCCTAGAAGGTTGTCGGGGTCACGCAAACGGACAGTTAAGCCGACTAGGGTTGAGATCGCACCTAGCTCCACACAGGACATCTGCCAGTTCAGTCGCAGAGATAGGGTATCGTCTTTACCCTTAAACACCGTACCGCTCGCCTGCAAACTGGCCGTATCCGCCATCGGTGCGGTCATGGCAAAACAGGATAGCGCTTCCCCAGTGGCTAACTTGGGTAGGTATTGCCGCTTTTGCTCATCGGTACCGTAGCGCAGCAACACCGGTCCCAGGGAGTTGGCGGATCCCACCGTCGCTGTATGGGCAAACGAATGCGACGCCAGCTTAGTCATGACCGCGCTATAGGCCGTATTCGACAGCCCTAGACCGCCATACTCAGGCGGAATCATCATGCCAAAAAAGCGCTCCTGCCGCAGATAGGCCCACACATTTGCAGGCAAATCTCGTCGCTGGTAAATCTCCCAATCGGTGGCCATGCGGCACACCTGCTCCACCGGGCCCTCGACAAAGGCTTGCCCTGCAAGATTAAGCGCGGGGTAGGGCTCTGCCAACATCCGCTTAAAGTTGGGCTTGCCAGAAAACAGCTCGCCATCAACCCAGACAGTCCCGGCTTCAATAGCCGCCCGCTCTGGTTTAGAAATCGCTGGCAACAGATTAAAGAATCGAATTGTTTTAACAATTGGAGCCGTAATCACCACCTGACGAATAAATGGCACACTGAAACTAACTGCCACAACTCCAAATAAGACCCACAGCCAGAGGGACGGCTGAATAAGACCGAGTACCAGGGCTCCGTAGACAAACCAGGCCACCATAGGCCCATTCACATAGGCTACAGACAGCCCAAGCAACCCAACCATTAAACCAGCAACCAAAAGAGACATATTGTATTTATCCCGGTTGTCACACCTGGGCTAGGGCATATAGGACGATTTTTTCAGAATCTCTTAATCAACACAGAGCCGACTATTAAGGCACATGAAGAAGAATCTGTAATTTTGTTGAAGCACAGTCAGTAACAATGATTACTTTGTGCTTTTTAAGCCTAATCTGGTTTGTTACTCCCCATGAGTTAGAGCAACAATTTTTCAAATCACTCGCTACTTTGTTTAAGATTTTGTTGCATTAGCGTATAAGGGGCCATCTAGAGAAAGACTTCTTCAACCCCATGCGCGAGTGTCGCAAACTTGGCCTAATGAGATACCCGAGCGGTCTAGCTAGCGCTTGGCCAGAATTAAGCTATGTCATGCTTTGGTCATACAATGTACGTATATACAGTCAGTTTATTTCCGTAGCTCCGACGCGTATTAGCATACAGACAGTTTGCGGAAATTACTTAGACCCTAGACCAGTCGGTCGTTATCACGGCGCGACAGATCATACAGTCTGCTCTGGCTACAGAGCACAACCCAGCCTAGCCAGGTAACGCTGTCTTGAAATTATTATGCCAATGACTTGCTTCATAAAAGTCAGCTTCATACACTACTGGCAGGTGTGTTGTACTGAAATGTAGCAAAATGAGCGTTTTTCTTAAGACTACGGAGACTTCTCCCGTCCGGGATGGATATCGCGAACAGCTAAAAAATGTAGGCTCTTATCTCAAGACAATCCGTACGCAACAGGGACTGTCCCTTCAGCAGGTGGCTAAGCGTACCTACATCCAGCTCAATCAGCTGCGCGCTATTGAAACGGGCAACTGGGTGCAGCTACCTGAAGCCATCTACGTCCAAGGATTTCTTAGACGATATGCCCAGTCTTTGGGGTTAAATGACAGCGCGATCGCAAATATCGTACCCGCCGAACCAGCCACCTTTAACCCTCAATGGAGCAATCGGTCAGATTTTTCAATCCGTCGCCAGGGGGCTGCTCCCAGCTTAATTAACTGGTGGTCTAAGCTGACTCCTTTGGCCTAGCCTGGGCCGCTACGGGTGCGATTTCATCTTGCGTAGATACCTCTGTCGGTGATTCCGGCTCAGCCGTCTCCGCTTCATAGATGGTCAAGTCAAACCAAAATGTGGTGCCAATCCCCACTTCGCTCACCAGCTGCATTTTGCTGCTGTGCTTATCGATAATATTTTTGACAATCGATAGCCCCAGCCCCGTACCTTCTAACGTATGAACCCGGTTTTCCACCCGGTAGAACCGATCAAAGATAGCGTCTTGGTCTTCCGGTGCAATGCCGATACCGGTGTCAGAAATTTCGATGCGCACATTGCCGACATAGTCAGGGTGATCCACCGTTGACGGAGCCCGATAGGCCCGAATCGCGACACAGCCCCCGGCTGTAGAAAACTTCAGACCGTTGCCCACCAAGTTACCAAATATCTGCAGCAGCAAATCATAGTTGCCAAGTACCGGCGGCAGCCCGTCTTCAATTTCTTGAATGAGTTTAATATCCTTATCTCTAGCATTGAGCTGATAGGTGCGCAGGGTTTGCTCAATGGGCTGATGAATATCTACTGCTGAAAACTGATAGCGGCGATGAGACTCCAGACGAGAGAGATCTAAAACGTCATTCACCAGTCGAGTCAGCCGATCGGTTTCATTATTGGCGGTTTCTAAAAATTCTCGGCGTTCTCGCTCGGATAGGTCATCACCGTACTCATACAGCGTTTCAATAAACGATTTGATATTAAAAAGCGGTGTCCGCAGCTCGTGGGAGATATTGCTAATAAACTGGCTTTTGGCTGCATTTAGAGCCACTTCTCGCGTAATGTCCTGCACCGTCAGCGCAATCCCTTTAACCGTTTCTCCGGACTGGTCAAGTACCGAGTTGAGCAATACGCGAATGGTTCGGCTGGTGGGTTCGGTCAGAGCAATGCGAAACTCTTGACTTTCTGACGAGTCTCCCTGAGCCGCCTGATAAAGGGGGCGAGTCATTTGGACCCTGACTTCCATGGGCAAATGCTGCAGCACATTCCCCTCAGGCGGGAGCTGGGTATCCCAGCCAAAAATTCGGCTAGCGGCGGTATTGGCCAGGACAACCTCCATACTGGCATCGATCAAAATCGCGCCATCCGCAATGGTAGAAACAAGCCGCTCTAGCTTGGCTTTTTCTGCCGTTAGTTCTTCAATATTTTGTTCTTCATAGCGTTCTAGACGTTCTGCCATGTAGTTAAAGCTTTGGATCAGTTCTCCTAACTCGTCTCCGCCACGAGACAGATCGATCCGCTGCTTAAAGTTACCCGCCGCAATGTTTTTGACCCCGGTCAACAGTTCTTTAATGGGTTGCGTAATGGTGAGGGCATTAAAGACGGCCCCTAAAATCACCATCACCCAAATACAGACAAACACCGCAATGGTGACATCACGGGTTAGATGGGACGAGGCTACCACAGTAGGGTTGGGATTAATCCCCAGGGCCAACACGCCCAGATAGTTGTCCTTAGACTTGAGCGGGACAAAGACGTCGGTTACTTCGCCCGCCGGTGTTAGATGCTGCCGAACCATGGGCAGGTCAACACTTTTTACATAGTTCTCGGGCAGCTGCATGCGGCGGCTCAGGGTCAGTGAGTTCTTATCGACTGAAGCCGCATAGGGAATACCAAAAAAGATGTTGCCGTCCTGATTGGCATAGAGCATGTAGCGAATGCTCGATGTGCTCTCCATAAAGCGACGAGAAAACAAAGCCAGCTCGTCTAGCTGCTGAGACTCAACCAGAGGTGCCGTATTTGCGGCCAGTAGCAATCCTAAGTCACGACCAAACCGAGTGTCGTTAAGACGAGCATCCAGCTGAATCGTATTTACGGCCCAAAATGTCAGGCTGCTCATAATCAGTGAGACAACCAGCGTTGCTGCCGCCATTAGCCGAGTCTGGAGGGTAAAGTCTTTCCACCAGTCGGCAATTAGCGTACGAATTTTTTGCAACAGTTCAACCATTCAATCGATCTAGACCGCTCAACTGTAGGCCACTCAACGCTATTGTGACATGAATCTCATAATGGGCAATGGGAGCCGCCGATGCGCTTAAAACCGATCTCTAACGCGATGACCGATGTCCTTGCGATAGTAAGCGTTGTCAAATTGAATGGCATCCACGCCACGATAGGCGTTTGCGATCGCATCCTCAAATCCATTCCCTACAGCCGTCACTCCCATGACCCGACCGCCGTTAGACTTAACCACACCGCGCTCTAGCTGGGTACCGGCATGAAACACCAGGGCTCCCGCATCGGCGGCAGTATCAGCTCCCGTAATTTCCATTCCCTTGGGATATTTACCGGGATAGCCCTCAGCCGCCATCACTACACAGGCCGCATAGCCAGACTTCCACTCAAAGGCAGGCAGATCTTCAAGCCGCTGCTCACAGCAGGCCAGCATGATCTTCTCTAGGGGCGTCTCTAATAAAGGCAGCACAACCTGGGTCTCAGGATCGCCAAAGCGACAGTTAAACTCAATGACCTTAGGCTCTCCTGCCGGGGTAATCATCAGTCCGGCATAGACCACACCACGATAGTCAATACCGCGATTTCCTAGCGTCTGCACTACAGGCTCTAGGACTTCAGTCTGGATTCGCTCCAGCAGTGCTGGCGGCACAACCGGCGTGGGGGCATAGGCTCCCATGCCGCCCGTATTGGGACCCGTATCCCCTTCGCCAATCTGCTTATGGTCTTGCGCCGGTATCAGCGGGCGAATGGTCAGCCCATCGGTTACGGCCAACACCGAGGCTTCTTGCCCGCTCAAAAATTCTTCGATGACGACCTGACGTCCCGCTGCGCCAAACTGTCCATTAAAGATAGCTGCGATCGCATCTTTCGCCTCGTCCAGGGTGGTCGCGACCGTCACCCCCTTACCCGCCGCCAGGCCGTCCGCCTTAATGACAATGGGCGCACCCTGCTCTTCCACATAGGCAGTAGCGGCTTCACCCGAATCAAAAACAGCGCTGGCGGCTGTGGGAATACCGGCCTCCTGCATCAGCGCTTTAGCCCAGGCTTTACTAGATTCCAGCTGCGCCCCGTCTTGTCCGGGACCAAACACCGTAATCCCCTCAGCCCGTAGCCCATCGGCCACACCATCGGCCAAGGGCTGCTCTGGGCCGACCACCACTAAACCAATGTTCTGGACCAGCGAGAACCGGGCAATGCCTTCCACATCATCTACAGACATTGCCAAATTGCTACAGCCCGACAGCGTCGCCGTACCACCATTTCCTGGAATACACACAACATCAGTCACCTTGGGCGACTGTAGTAATGTCCATGCCATCGCGTGCTCGCGCCCGCCACTACCAATCACAATGGCCTTCACAGCGTTTCAGTTCCTGACAAAACAAGGGGCTTTATTCTCCCATGCTGCGGGTGAATTGTGAAAAACTTGTTATATTCTCGGGGCCAAGGTCGCTTATTCAGCCGTTTCATCACGCTCAGTCTCATTGTCAGCCGTTTGATCGTCTGCTAGTCCAGCCGCTGTAATTCCCTCTGTGCCATTGCCAAAACGCCAGAGCACAGCCGCAGCTTCGGCGCGGGTCACTGCCTTATCGGGTTGAAACAGGGTGGTGTAGCCCAGCGCTCGTCGAATGTTAGCAAATTCTCCATTACTGTGGTCTGCCAAAACATCTTTCAGATCCGGTGGTTCGATCTTAGCCTCGGCCTGAAATCCCCAGGCTTCAGTAACCGCTGTTGCAGTGGCCGCTGGCAGTGCTGAGCGAGTGTCTAGCGGCACCTTCCATAAAATCAGATCCTTGCGAGTCAGGGGCGCATCGGGTCGAAACTTGATGGCCGTAGAACTACCGTTGAGAGGGCTGGGAATGTTCCCTGCTTCTGCCAATCCTTGAATGGCCGCAAAATCTATATTGGTGAGACCGACATCTTGAAAAACCGGCTGACTGCTGGCCACAGCGGGACGAATCTTTTTAGTGCTTTGATCGCCATAGAAATGGTTATTGACGGCCAGCAGCCAGCGAGCGTATTCTCGACGGGTAATAATTTCGTTGGGTAAAAATTCGTTAGGATTACGCTCCACATTGTCATCGGCATTGACATCAATCAGCATCAGCACATCTAGCAGCACCAGGTCTTCAATGTATTGCTGCAGCTCTTCTGGGGCTTCACCAATATCGGTATAGCTAGCGCGGGTCAAGGCAGGTGCAGCGGGTTCTTCTGGCTCTGCTGAGGAGGATGTACTCACACTGGCTGCCGACGACTCTGGGGTTGATGCCTCAGTCGGTTCTGTGGTCACCGTGGGGGTACTCGCTTCCTCCGCGGCAGTTTCTTCTGCCAGCTGCGGGTCAGGCTCCAGGTTTCTTTCAAGAGACGCCCCGAGCGGGCTGCCTTCACAGCTGGCCAACAGTAAACATAGCAGTAGTCCTGAGGATCTGACGACATACTGACGAGGAGAGTACTGCATTCAACGACCTCCGATACTGTGCTACCACGCTAGCGTATATGATCAAATACGCCGCAGGCTAGGCGGCCAGATTTTTGGGGGTCCAGCGCTATGTCCCGTCGAATTATTATTGACTGCGATCCGGGGGTGGATGATGCGATCGCACTTCTCCTCGCCATAGCCCACCCTGATAGCCTCAATATTCTGGGTATCACCACCGTCGCCGGCAACGTTCCCCTCCCTTACACCAGCCAAAACGCCCTCAAAATTTGCGCGCTAGCTAACACAAACCTGCCTGTCTACGCCGGCTGTCCTCGCCCCATGCTGCGTCCCCTCTCTACCGCAGCAGATATTCATGGGGTCACCGGTCTACAAGGGGCCCAGCTGCCCAATCCGCAACAGCCACTAATGGTGCAACACGCTGTTGCATTTTTGGTTGACACGCTGCAACAGGCCACCGAGCCTATCACCCTAGCGACCCTAGGGCCCTTGACCAATATAGCCCTTGCTCTGATCCAGGCTCCCCAGATAGCTGCCAACATTGACTCCATTGTGGCCATGGGTGGAGCGATTACCCACGGCAATATGACGCCAGCTGCGGAGTTTAATATCTACGTCGATCCCCACGCGGCCCAGGTTGTCTTCACTTCAGGCATTCCGATTAGCCTGATTACCCTTGACACTACCCATCAGGTCCTGACTACGGCTGAGCACATCAGCGCCCTCAAACAGCTCAACACATCGGTCGGGACGGCTGCTGCCGATCTCTTAGCCCACTATGGCACCCCCGATATTGAACGCTACGGTATGCCAGGTGCTCCGCTTCACGACCCCTGCGTTATTGCTTACTTGCTCAACCCTGAGCTTTTTACCTTTAGACCCACTTACACCACAGTGGAGACCACTAGCCCTACAAATATAGGACGCACCGTCATCGACTGGTGGGGCCGCACGGCCGCAAAGCCCAACATACATGTGGCAGATACTGTAGATACAGCCAGTCTCTATGAGCTGCTGCTCCAGTCCTTAGCAACCCTCTAATCTTTGAACAAGTCCGTTACGTTACCGCATAGGCTAACAACGATTGCTAAAATGCCATCAGGCCATCTTATAAAGTAATGACCTATACCACCCAGCAACTTATCGATATTCTCGATCAAGAACTTAAAGCCGCCTGGCGTGGGGAGCGTGTACTCTTATCAACCGACGATCGACTAGCAAATCCAGTCATATCGAAAGCTATCGGCGCAGATAAGCTGAGTAAGGTTTTTGCCTATCAAGACTTTCGCGCTCAAATTCATCAGTATCAGCGCGAGCACAACGTATCCGGGCTAGTTTGGCATCCCTGCACCTTTAACGAGAAAACGATACAGCTGCCTGAGATTCATCCAGACCTAACCGCTATTCCAGCTGATAAAGCGACCCTCGCTACCGCCAAAGCCGACATCATTCAATTTTGGCGAAATTCAGCCGAGGGACTACGGCTGTGGGAAGCGGGCCATGACCCTGTCGAAATTGATACTACCAAAGTGGAAGGATACATCCGAGATGCAGAATGGGCAGATCTGACCGCTACTCGTAGCGAACTCTATCTCGGTCTATGCTGGGGTAACCCAAAAGAATGCTACTGCGGCTGGGCTTATCCAGAATCAGGCTGTCACCGAATTATTGCAGCTGCGGCCGAACCCAGCTCAATCAAAGTTTAGTCACGTCGAGCGCATCATATGACGGTAAGCTTGCCATACCTAAACAAAAAGGTGATTTCCATTATGGAAATCACCCAGTCAACAATTCTTGAGCGCTAACTATCAAAAAATGTATGCAGCCTGTTATCTCTAAGTAGATTTGTGGGCAGTCCTGATCCTTGGGAGGGCTTTAATCGCCAAATAGCAGCGGTGATGTTCTCCAGCGATCTCAATTCGTGCCTGCTAGCGACGTTTGACTAGGGAAGTCGTAACAAAACCACCCACCGTCAATAGGCCGAGTATTGAAGCAGGCTCAGGCACATCTTGAGACGAAATAGCACCGATGGCATCAATGTCAGTCCCTGCCCACCCTTCGGTATAGGTATTTTTGCCATTATCCGTCACTCTTACGTAGGAGAATGTGTCATCAGAGGTAAAGCCAAACGCATCAAGATCGATACCTGCATGCTGAGTCCCACCAATCTCCCCCAGGGATGACCAGTCCTTGCCATTCTTACTAATATCAACAAACATTCCCTCAACAAGACCGCCTGCTTCGAAAATCCATAGGTCATCCTTATCGTCATCGCTACCGACCAGGAAATTATCAGTAAATTTGACAGTAATCGATCCTCCCTTGCCTAAGGAAAAATCATCTCTCTGAGGAATTGGTACGCTATTACCCCTCCAAGAAGAGTTAGCCACACCTAGCACCGATGTTGGATCGTCAAATATTTGCGCTGATGCTCGCCAATTTTTGGCATAGGCTTCTTCCTGTGTCATACCGCCAGCATAGACTTTGCTGTATTCAACCACTTCATCTGCGAAAGAGGCTTCGCCCAGAGGAAACTCAATACCTCGAAAAGTAACTGCAGAAGCAGGTTGGGTTATGGCCATAATCAGCCCTAGTGAGCTAAAAGCAGCAACAATAGATGATCTCGATCGGTTAAACATTCGGAACTCCTTTGGCAATAAAAGTCAGCAAGAGAGTGCATGACCATTCCTATTTATGCCGACAGAAAATCCTTTTAGGATCTGAGAAACTACACAAATATGCGTGGTGCCAAACGAAGTTTGTATAAATAAACCAACAAAAATAAGAGTATTCTCAAGTTTTTTACATCCGTAGCAAGCATTTAAAGCAATCAATCCAATAGGTTCCGTAAAAACACAGGTTTTCGATATCAGACTGTCACAAGCGAATTATTAACCTGCCAGTCACGGTTGATATACAAAAAAAGATAGGAAGCCGCTAAGCCTCCTATCTTCAAAACTTGGTCTTTAGACCAGTCTTTTACCTAAATACGCTGATCTTAGTAGCGATAGCCGCCGCCAGAGCCGGGCTTGTGAACGATAAAGCTAAGAATCTGGCACTGCTTCACGTTGTCGAAACCAACTACGCGGACAAAGCAGTCGGGATACTCAGAACGGCAGGCTTGGACTTCGTCTAGAACTTCGCGAGTGCTCTTTGCGTTAAACAAAGGCAGCTTCCACATAGTCCAGTAGTAAGTCTCAGGATTAGAATCTTCGTTGAACTCAACAGCGGGGAAATAGCCCTGCTCGAGTACGTACTGAATCTGACGCTCGATTTGAGCATCGGATAGAGGGGGAAGATAGGACAGCGTTTCGTAACGACGCTCTTTAGGCAGAGTTTTCATAATCTACTCGTCAGTATCGGTTTACAACGGCTGATTAACAGCACACAATCTGCGATTACTCAGACACGGATCCTTCATCACCGGCATCAGCCTTGCTTTGTAACTCTTCAGAACTTATTTGAGTAATACGCTCTAAATGCTGCTTGCGATGTTCAATGTTCGCCTGCTGAATACCCGTAACCACCATTTCTGGAAGAAATTCAGTCACTTCTTCAGCTAGGTGCTGACGAACAGTCATGACTCGGAGACCCAAATCAGCCTGCTCCTGCATCAGGGAAGCAATAAAGGCTTCACCATCCTGCAGTTTATCTCGGGTGGCAAACTCATTGAACCAATAAGAACGAGGCAAATCGGTTTCTCGCAACTGGCCCATAACAACCCGAACCGCTTGATAGGTTAGATAGCTTGTTAGCGTCTTAGCCGTATCCTTTGCAATTCGCTTTAGGTCCATAGGTCAGCTCAATGCATCTGGTGCATTAAAGCAGGTTCAAACAGCTAATGCGGTAGCTAAGGCAGCAATTTTTGAGCATTGCCAACGCATATTGGCAATAGCAGCAGTCTTGCCGCCTTAGCTATGAAGACTAGATAGTGTCCATAGTCTCGAATTCGAACTTGATTTCCTTCCAAAGTTCGCAAGCTGCAGCCAGCTCAGGAGACCACTTGCAAGCTTCGCGGATGATGTCGCCACCTTCGCGAGCCAGGTTACGGCCTTCGTTACGAGCTTGAACACAGGCTTCAAGCGCAACTCGGTTAGCAGTTGCACCAGGTGCGTTACCCCAGGGGTGACCCAGAGTACCACCACCAAACTGGAGAACGGAGTCGTCACCAAAGATTTCGACGAGAGCAGGCATGTGCCATACGTGGATACCACCGGAAGCCACAGCCATTACACCACCCATAGCAGCCCAGTCTTGGGTGAAGTAGATACCCCGAGACTTATCTTGCTCAACGTAGTTCTCACGTAGGAGGTCTACGAAGCCAAGAGTACCGGCGCGGTCACCTTCGAGCTTACCGACAACGGTACCGGTGTGGATGTGGTCACCACCGGACATCCGTAAGCACTTAGCCAGTACACGGAAGTGAATACCGTGGTTCTTCTGACGGTCGATTACAGCGTGCATCGCCCGGTGAATGTGCAGCAGTACGCCGTTATCACGACACCAGTGGGACAGAGTGGTGTTAGCGGTGAAACCAGCTGTTAGGAAGTCATGCATGATGATGGGCTGGTCGAGTTCTTTAGCGTACTCGGCCCGCTTGATCATCTCTTCACAGGTGGAAGCCGTCACATTGAGGTAGTGACCTTTAATCTCGCCTGTTTCTGCCTGAGCCTTGGTGATGGCATCAGCACAGAACAAGAAGCGATCGCGCCAGCGCTGGAAGGGCTGAGAGTTGATGTTCTCGTCATCCTTAGTAAAGTCCAGACCGCCGCGCAAGCACTCATAAACCGCACGACCGTAGTTCTTCGCAGAGAGGCCTAGCTTGGGCTTAATGGTACAGCCGAGCAGAGGACGACCGTACTTGTTGATCTTGTCGCGCTCTACCTGAATACCGTGGGGAGGTCCTTGGAAGGTCTTTAGGTAAGCAACGGGAATCCGCAGGTCCTCTAGACGTAGCGCACGCAGAGCCTTAAAACCAAATACGTTACCAACTAGAGATGTAAGCAGGTTGGTTACAGAACCTTCCTCAAACAAATCTAGAGGATACGCAACGTAGCAGATGTACTGATTATCTTCGCCTGGTACGGGCTCAATATCATAGCAACGACCCTTGTACCGATCCATATCGGTCAAAAGGTCGGTCCACACAGTGGTCCAAGTACCCGTAGAGGATTCTGCAGCAACGGCTGCTGCACACTCTTCAGGAGGAACCCCAGGCTGAGGGGTCATCCGGAAAGCGGCCAAAATATCGGTATCTTTAGGCGTGTAGTCAGGTGTGTAATAGGTCAGCTTGTAATCCTTTACACCTGCACTGTAACCAGCCTTCGACTGCGTCGACGTCTGAGAGTAAGACATATCTCCCTTCCTGTGAATCAAATTAGATGGCTTAGAACTGTTGCAACGCCTGAAAGGGGCGGCCTAACGAATGCCCGCTAAACCAAGTCCCGGTTGAAGCCTCCAGTTGCCTCAACAACAAAACAATAGTTTTGGGCATGGACAAGGGTTAGCTCCCTAGGCAGCTCAGTTCGCAAATGGTATCGAGCAGCAGAAACTGCTAGACAGCCAAATTGACTGTTCTCCTTATTTCCTAGACAGATAGCTACTGTCTAATGCTTTAAGAATACTATCAGCGATTTGATAAGTTAAATTTTGGAAGTTCTGTATAGATTCATAATTTTTATTTATGAATCTACGTGCAGTAGCATTAAGTTTTCAAAATATGAGGCCACTTATACAGCACGAAAGGCTTTGCTGGCCTGAAGAGGATTGGCTAGCACTTTTTTGGCAGAATTACTATCCCATAGGTGTTGAGAAAGTCTTTTCTCTCCTAATAAAGTTTTTAGATTTACTGATGAGTGGCAAAGTTACCGACCGTTATTTTGCTTGACACAAGTACTTGGGCAAGCTATCAAAAGCATCAGGCTGCCGCTCGCTGTGCAGGCAGTCTTAATAGCCCATAGGGAGACGTCACTGTGATTTCTGCTAAGTCATTGATTCAATTAACCATTGGCGCGACCCTTGTTTGGGGAGCCACGACCCAGGTTAGGGCTCAGGAGAATCCGCCCACTTATACGGATCCGCCGCCAAGGGTGGTGCCGCTGCCGTCGGAGCGGCCTAATCAGGTGAGTCCTTTGGCTGATGACTTTCAAGTCGGGGCGCTGCAGGCGGACTACACCGGCAGTCTTTGGGTGGGGTCTCATCAAGGACTGGCCCGGATTACTCCAGCCACAGGTGTGATCCAGTCTCGGGTCAACGTACCTAATCGGTTTATTGCTGCGATGGCTCAGGATAAGGTTGGCAGAATTTGGTTAGGAACCTATAACGGTTTAGTCCGAGTTGATCCGCGCATCAATCAGATTACGGCTCAAAATTTTCGCTTGCCGTCTAATCGGGTGTTGGATATGGCAGTGGACGATCGAGGTTTTTTATGGGTCGGCACCGATCAGGGGCTGGCGATGGTTAGCCCCGACCGGGGTCTCTTAATGACCACACTCCAGGAACTGCCGGGTATCAGCGCTAACGCCCTCAGCGTTGATCAAGCCGGTCAGCTGTGGGTGGGGACGCTCACCGGACTGGTGCGGGTAAATACGGCCAATGCGTTTATCTTAAACCGGGTGTCCAACGTACCAGGCGGCTCCATCAGTACGATTACAACCGGGCCGCGAGGACAGCTATGGGTTGGCACATCTCAGGGATTGTTCGTCTTTGACGCAGATTCGGGGACGCTATTGCGATCGGTGACTGAGATGCGAGGTAAGAGCGTTACGGACATTGCATTTGATAAAAGCCAAAGTCTTTGGGTTGGGACTGAAATTGGTCTGTTTAAGCTAAATCCTTACAATGGGGCCGTTGTCAGCCGTGTGCCCAATTTGCCCGCCTCCCATGTGCTGTCCCTGGCCACCGATGTGAGCGATAAGCTTTGGGTGGGGACCACGGAAGGACTAGCGTGGGTCAGCCTGACCACCGGTCGAACATTCACCCATGAGGATTTTGTCAGCCAGCGCGTTCCTCAACAGTGAGGCGAGAGCAACAGGCGATCGCAAGTGGAAATTGTGGTTCTCGCGAAATATTCTAGTTATGGCCTAATTGTAAGAGATGGGGTCTACGCCTCAATCTTGGCAACGTGACTAGGGTATGTCAGCTATGACTGTAACGATTTCTCAGATAATCAATCGGAAGCAAGAGCAGCGGGCCATCGCCGCACTGACGGTCTGGGATTATATCTCTGCGCAGCTAGTGGATGCGGCTGGAGTGGATATTGCTCTAGTGGGTGACTCATTGGCCATGCCGGTCTTGGGGTATGACACAACGGTGCCGCTGACTCTAGAGGAGATTATTCATCATGCTAAAGCGGTGCGTCGCGGTCTTTCTAAAGCATTGATGGTGGTAGATTTACCGTTTATGAGCTATCAGGTCAGCCCAGAGCAGGCCTTAATCAATGCGGGGCAAATTATGAAAGTAACGGGCGCCCACGCGGTCAAACTAGAAGGAGGTCAGCCAGCTATGGCTGCGACGGTCGCCCGGCTCACTCAGATTGGCATTCCGGTCATGGGCCATGTGGGACTCACGCCTCAGTCGGTACACCAGTTTGGAGGATTTCGTAAGCAGGGTAAAACCGAGGCAGAAGCTGAGCAGATTTTGCAGGGGGCGCTGGCATTAGAGCGCGCTGGAGCCTTTGCAATTGTCTTGGAGCATATGCCTGCTGACGTGGCTAAAACCATTACCCAAACAGTGGCAATTCCCACGATTGGCATTGGTGCTGGCCCCCACTGCGATGGTCAAATACTGGTGACGTCTGACATCTGGGGGCTGGCTGACTGGCAGCCGTCCTTTGCCCAGCCGCTGGTGGATTTGCGATCGCAGGCCATTCAAGCCGCCCGACAGTTTTGCGACCAGGTGCGTCAAACCGACTAGCCGCCCACCCAATGGAACCTCGCTCAGGCTTGTCCAGTCGATTGGCTGGGATATCCAGACCTGGAATATCTTGGGCGAAACTCTTATATATGTATTTTCTAAACTAACGAACTTTGGCTAAACTATCCGCTGAACTACAGCGCTATTTTTTAGATGCGCCGTCGCTAACCCCCACACCTCACGAAACAGCCGCAGCGGAAGTGTCCACAGCCAGCGATAACGTGACGCTCAATGAGCTACTGACCCTCAGTGGCGAACGCACGTTTGGCTTTTTGTTTGTATTGCTGTCGCTGCCCTCAGCTTTACCCGTCCCGGCTCCTGGCTACTCGATTCCGTTTGGCATTGTGATGCTGCTGCTAGCGGTGCAGCTGATTATCGGTCGTGAAAAGCCGTGGCTACCCAAAGGATGGATGGCCAAAGGATTTGAGCGCACTAAGGTAGCTGGCTTTATTACCAAAGGACTACCGTGGCTACAAAAAATTGAGGCGGTATCGCGGCCAAGACTCTCGGTAATTTGCACCAGTCCGGTGGGGCGACTGGTATTGGGAGTTGCGATCTCGCTTATGGCCAGCTGTATGCTGATTCCCATTCCCGGCACCAATACCTTGCCGGCCATTGGCATTTTCGTCATCGGCTTTGGTCTATTAGACGATGACGGAGCCATTAGTTTGGCGGGTCTGACCATCTGCACCCTGGCAGTGGGGTTGGTGGGTACAATTTTGTTCGTCGGTGCTGAGGTGGTTGACCAAGGTAAAGACTGGGTTAAAGGTCTGATTTTTGGTCAGTAATTAGCTTCAAATCCAGACGCAAACCGCTGCTTTCCGATGAGCAGCGTCCCTTGCTTAAGGGTGCAGAATGACTCGATAGACTACCGCTACATGAGCTCTGGAAACTCGTATACGACAACGCCCGACCCTGGACGATTGGTCACATCCGCGTAGCCGGATTTCACCATTGTTTTAAGTTCATTCTCTATAGTCTCAAAAGACTGCCCCGTTTCCATCACCGCCTGAGTCACTGTAATCTGACCGCCGTGCAGTTTAGCCAGATGGAGCAGTTTGACCATGAGCGCATCTTTACGAACTTCAGCAGCCACAGCCGGTTGCCGATCAAATTCAGAGGGCTGAGCGCCCGACAGCTGCCACTGGCGCTGTTCCGCCATATCAGAAATGAGTAGCAGGTCCACCAGTTGACCAATGCCAAACAGGCCATAGGTACACAGCCACAAAATCCCTGACACATATTTGCCGTTATAGAGTCGGTGCAGTCCACCGATGAACATCAAAATCACTAAACAAAGTAAGTAACTAGCTCGATAGCGCTCTAGAATATTTTTGGGTAGCCCAATGGCAGACATAGCTCAACCAAGGGTAGTGATAAACTCATA